>NZ_JAVAJH010000004.1:0-797781 GCF_030718165.1 Pseudomonas sp. LPH60 | reverse complement strand
ATTTGCATTTTCTATGAATAAACTCAAAAACACTCTCAGAAGAGGGTTTTGGCTAGCCGCATAGAGGGGCATTACGCCCCTCTATATAGAAGAGAAGCCTTAAAGCACTCCCGAACGCGTCAAAGCCTCAACAGCCTCGACCTGCATTCCCAATACTCGCTGCAGGACCTGCGCAGTGTGTTCACCCAATAGAGGAGGGGCATTACGGTACTCCACGGGCGTCTCGGAGAGGCGAATCGGGCTGGCGACCTGAGGCACAACCCCCGCCAACGCATGGGGCAGCTCAACAGCCAGCCCACGAAACACAACCTGCGGATCGGCAAATACCTGGGCCAGATCATTAATCGGCCCACACGGCACTCCTGCCTTCTCCAACTGACTTACCCACTCAGCAGTAGTCTTGAATACCGTCGCTTGGCGAATCAATGGAATCAACAGCGCCCGATTAGCCACCCGCAGCTTGTTAGTAGCAAACCGAGGATCATCTGCCCACTGCGGCTGACCCGCTACCTCAGCAAACTTACGAAACTGCCCGTCATTACCCACGGTGAGGATAAAGTCTCCGTCCGCGGTCGGAAAATCCTGATAAGGCACTATATTAGGGTGCGCATTGCCCAAGCGCTTGGGAGCAGCTCCCGTGGTCAGATAGTTCATGGCCTGATTAGCCAGACAGGCCACCTGTACATCCAGCAACGCCATATCGATGTGCTGGCCGCCGCCGCCCTGATCCCGATGAGCCAAGGCCGCCAGAATCGCCACCGTCGAGTACAGCCCGGTCAGAATATCGGTCAACGCTACACCGACCTTCACCGGCCCAGCCCCCTCATCCCCCTCAGGGCGTCCGGTCAGGCTCATCAGCCCACCCAACCCCTGAATCATGAAGTCATAACCCGCCCGCTTGGCATAGGGACCGGTCTGACCAAACCCGGTGATCGAGCAATAGATCAGCCTCGGATTGATTGCCTTGAGCGATTCATAGTCCAAGCCATATGCAGCCAGCCCACCAACCTTGAAGTTCTCGATGACAATGTCCGACTTGGCAGCCAGCTCACGCACCAACTGCTGCCCCTCGGGACGAGTGAAATCGATGGTCACTGACTGCTTGTTACGGTTGGCCGACAGGTAATAAGCAGCCTCCGTGGTGTTCTCGCCATAAGCATCTTTAAGGAAGGGCGGCCCCCAGGCGCGTGTATCGTCACCATTGCCCGGACGCTCAACCTTGATGACCTCGGCCCCCAGGTCCGCAAGGATCTGCCCGGACCAAGGCCCGGCCAGTACCCGCGATAAATCCAGTACCCGCAGATGCGATAACGCGCCCATGGTCGCCCTCCTATTAATAGAACGCCTGGATACCGGTTTGTGCACGTCCGAGAATCAGCGCATGCACGTCGTGAGTGCCTTCGTAGGTATTGACCACCTCCAGGTTCACCAGGTGACGGGCGATACCAAACTCATCGGAGATACCGTTGCCACCCAACATGTCACGAGCCATCCGCGCGATATCCAGAGACTTGCCGCAGGAGTTGCGCTTCATGATCGAGGTGATCTCCACCGCCGCGGTCCCTTCATCCTTCATCCGCCCCAGACGCAGGCAGCCCTGAAGGGCGAGAGTAATTTCGGTCTGCATGTCTGCCAGCTTTTTCTGGATCAACTGAGTCGCGGCCAGAGGACGACCGAACTGCTGACGATCAAGGGTGTATTGACGCGCGGTGTGCCAGCAGAATTCCGCCGCGCCAAGCGCGCCCCAGGAGATGCCGTAGCGTGCCGAGTTCAAGCAAGTGAAAGGACCTTTCAGACCACGCACATCCGGGAAGATGTTCTCTTCCGGGACAAAAACGTTATCCATGACGATCTCGCCAGTGATCGACGCCCGCAGGCCCACCTTGCCATGAATGGCTGGAGCGCTCAGACCTTTCCATCCTTTCTCCAGAACGAAGCCACGGATATCACCAGCGTCATCCTTGGCCCAGACCACAAACACATCCGCGATCGGACTGTTGGTGATCCACATCTTGCTACCGGTCAGGCTGTAGCCACCTTCGACCTTGCGCGCACGAGTAATCATCGCGCCCGGGTCAGAGCCATGGTTCGGCTCGGTCAGACCAAAGCAGCCAATCCACTCGCCAGAGGCCAATTTCGGCAGGTACTTCTGCTTTTGCGCTTCGGTGCCGAACTCGTTGATCGGCACCATCACCAGGGACGACTGCACACTCATCATGGAGCGGTAACCCGAGTCCACGCGCTCCACTTCACGAGCGATCAGGCCATAGCACACATAGTTCAGGCCACTGCCGCCGTACTGCTCGGGAATGGTCGCGCCCAGGAGGCCGACTTCACCCATTTCACGGAAGATGGCCGGGTCGGTCTTTTCATGGCGGAAAGCTTCCAGAACCCGTGGTGCCAGCTTGTCCTGAGCGAACTGCTCGGCACTGTCGCGGACCATGCGCTCTTCTTCAGTCAGTTGCTGGTCCAGCAGAAGGGGATCGATCCAGTTGAAGCTTGCTTTGCCGCCCATGAGTGAATCCTCGTGAAGTAGGTCAACTATCGTGGGCTGATCCTAGGCCCAGCAGGAGCCTCCCGGCAAACGAGGATTTTGCATACTGTTGTGCTAATTTCTCACTTCGTGACGGCAAAAAGTGCCATCTACAGCCACCATTAGTGAGATAGCCGTACATGCGCAGAAAGATCCCCAGTACCGCCGCCCTGATCAGCTTCGAGGCCGCCGCCCGTCACGAGAGCTTTACCAAGGCGGCGCAGGAGCTTTCCCTGACCCAGGGCGCCGTCTGCCGACAGATCGCCAGCCTAGAGGAGTTCCTCAGCGTAGAACTCTTCCGACGCTCGCGGCGGGGGGTCAAACTGACTGAAGCCGGCCTTTCCTACAGTCGACGGATCGCAACTCAACTGGATGCCGTAGAGCGCGACACCCTTTCCGTGATGGGTCAGCAAGGCGCCAATGTCATCGAACTGGCAGTGGTACCGACCTTCGGCACTCAATGGCTGCTACCACGCCTCAAGGACTTCCAGAAACAACACCCCGAAGTCACCGTCAACCTGACCAACCGCACACGCCCCTTCCTCTTCGCCGACACCTCCTTCGACGCGGCCATCTACTTCGGTGACGCCGACTGGTCCGGCACTCAGTCCCATCGCCTGATGGGCGAGCATCCAGTGCCGGTGTGCAGCCCGACCATACTGGGCAACCACCAGCAACTGAATGCCGAAACCATTGCCGAGCTGCCCCTGTTGCAGCAGACCACACGTCCCTACGCCTGGCGACAGTGGTTCAACTCACAACAAATGAGCATCCCCCGCGACATGACAGGGCCACGCTACGAGCTATTCTCCATGCTCGCCCAGGCAGCCATGCACGACATGGGCATCGCCCTGATTCCAGCCTTTCTCATTCAGCGCGAACTGGCGGAAAAACGCCTGGTGATTGCCAACCCTCAAGCACTCACGAGCATCAAGGCGTACTACCTGATGATTCCTGAGCGCAAGGTTGAATCAGCCTCTTTACGGGCATTTCGCGACTGGCTAGTAAACCAGGCGAACAGCTACAACCTTGGAAAATAAAGGCTACACGCCAATAGCTGACCCCGTAGTCAACTAATTAAAAGCCCTACAGATATAACTATTTGTCGCATTTAGACAGACTGTACCGACACCTTGAACAATCGTTCTACAAGCGCCTAACCACGCGGCTTGTAGGGTTTATTTAGAGGCGATGTAAGACTATTCACACCACCGATGAGAAAAATCTTAATTTCATGTCTAAAGCCTTGAAAGGCGCGGCTTACAAGGGTTTAAGTCTGTACGTTGCGACATTCGGTCACGGGGTGACTTGTAGTTAATTTTCCGTCACTAGTCAGAATCCCTTGAAGGCCTCAAAGTTCGCCTGCAAAATGCCGCGCCCCGCTGTGATTTCAGCGGGATCGTGCTGATCGGCCGCCCCAGCCGCACCCTCCTCAGTGCGCTGGCCTTCTAAGAAAGATCGAAAGCAATAAGATCAAGCAGGAGATTTGACGTGCACATTGGTGTTCCTCTCGAAACCCAGACGGGTGAAACACGGGTTGCTGCAACCCCGGAAACCATCAAGAAGCTGATCGGCCAGGGTCATAAAGTCACTGTGCAAAGCGGCGCCGGCATTAACGCCAGCGTGGTCGACAGTGCCTATGAAGCGGCAGGGGCAACCATTGGCAACGCCAACGATGCCTTTGGCGCCGAACTGATCCTCAAGGTAGTGGCCCCCAGTGACAGCGAGCTGGCTCTGATCAAGAGCGGCACCGTGTTGGTGGGCATGCTCAATCCGTTCAGCAATGAAACCATCGCCAAGCTGGCCGAACGTGGCATTACTGCCTTCGCCCTCGAGGCGGCACCACGCACTTCCCGGGCCCAGAGCCTGGACGTGTTGTCGTCCCAGGCCAACATTGCCGGCTACAAGGCTGTGCTGCTGGCCGCCCACTACTATCCGCGCTTCATGCCAATGCTGATGACCGCCGCTGGCACCGTCAAAGCAGCCCGCGTACTGATCCTCGGCGCCGGTGTAGCAGGGCTGCAGGCCATCGCCACGGCCAAGCGCCTGGGCGCTGTGATCGAGGCATCGGACGTGCGCCCAGCGGTGAAGGAGCAGATCGAGTCCCTGGGGGCCAAGTTCGTCGACGTGCCTTACGAGACCGACGAAGAGCGCGAGTGCGCTGTAGGTGTCGGTGGCTACGCCCGTCCCATGCCGGCCAGCTGGATGCAGCGCCAGGCCCAGGCGGTCCACGAGCGTGCAAAGCAGTCCGATATCGTCATCACCACCGCGCTGATCCCAGGTCGCAAGGCACCGACGCTGCTGAGCGCCGAGACCGTCGCCCAGATGAAACCCGGCTCGGTGGTCATCGACCTGGCAGCAGCACAGGGCGGCAACTGCCCGCTGACCGTAGCGGATCAGGTCGTGGTCGAAAACGGTGTAACCATCGTCGGCCCGACCAACCTGGCCGGCGCGGTAGCTGCAGATGCCTCGGCGCTGTACGCCCGCAACCTGCTGGACTTCCTGAAGCTTGTCTTCACTAAAGAAGGGCAGTTCGAAGTCAACCTCGAAGACGACATCGTCGCCGCGTGCCTGATGTGCCGCGACGGCCAAGTCATCCGCAAAAACGCCTAAGCAGGGATTCAGACGATGGAAGAGCTTATCTCCCCCGGTATCTACAACCTGATCATCTTCGTGCTGGCGATCTATGTCGGTTACCACGTGGTCTGGAACGTCACACCCGCACTGCATACGCCGCTGATGGCGGTGACCAACGCCATTTCCGCCATCGTCATCGTCGGCGCCATGCTGGCTGCCGCCCTGACCGTGACCCCGCTGGGCAAGACCATGGGCACCCTGGCCGTTGCCCTGGCCGCGGTCAACGTGTTCGGTGGCTTCCTGGTGACCCGCCGCATGTTGGAAATGTTCAAGAAGAAAGCGCCCAAAGCCGTGAAAGAAGAGGTGCAGAAGTAATGAGTATGAACCTGGTAACAACCCTCTATCTGATTGCCTCGGTGTGCTTTATCCAGGCGCTCAAGGGGCTTTCGCACCCGACCACGTCCCGACGCGGCAACCTGTTCGGCATGCTGGGCATGGCCCTGGCGGTACTGACCACCATTGGCCTCATCTATAAGCTCGGCGCAGAACTGGCCACCGCCGGCATCGGCTACGTCATCGTGGGCCTGCTGATCGGCGGCACCGCCGGTTCGATCATGGCCAAGCGCGTCGAGATGACCAAGATGCCGGAGCTGGTGGCCTTCATGCACAGCATGATCGGTCTGGCCGCGGTGTTCATCGCCATTGCCGCCGTGGTCGAACCGCAGTCTCTGGGCATCGTCAAACACCTGGGCGATGCGATCCCCGCTGGTAACCGCCTGGAACTGTTCCTCGGCGCGGCCATCGGTGCCATCACTTTCTCCGGCTCGGTGATCGCCTTCGGCAAGCTGTCGGGCAAGTACAAGTTCCGCCTGTTCCAGGGCGCACCGGTACAGTTCGCCGGCCAGCACAAACTCAACCTGGTGCTGGGCCTGGCCACCCTCGGCCTGGGCGTGACCTTCATGGCCACCGGCAACCTGGGCGCCTTTGCCCTCATGCTGGCCCTGGCCTTCGTCATGGGTGTGCTGATCATCATCCCGATCGGCGGCGCCGACATGCCAGTGGTGGTATCGATGCTCAACAGCTATTCGGGCTGGGCAGCGGCAGGGATCGGTTTCTCCCTGAACAACTCGATGCTGATCATCGCCGGCTCCCTGGTGGGCTCCAGCGGCGCGATCCTTTCGTACATCATGTGCAAGGCGATGAACCGTTCGTTCTTCAACGTGCTGCTGGGCGGTTTCGGCAACAGCGCCGATGCGGGCGGCCCGGCCGGTGCACAGGAAGCCCGTCCGGTGAAATCCGGCTCGGCTGACGATGCGACCTTCCTGCTGACCAACGCGGACACCGTGATCATCGTTCCCGGCTACGGCCTGGCGGTAGCGCGGGCCCAGCACGCGCTGAAAGAGCTGACCGAGAAGCTGACCCACCGCGGCGTGACCGTGAAGTACGCGATCCACCCGGTAGCAGGGCGCATGCCCGGCCACATGAACGTATTGCTGGCCGAAGCCGAAGTGCCTTACGACCAGGTGTTCGAGATGGAAGACATCAACTCCGAGTTCGGCCAGGCCGACGTGGTGCTGGTCCTGGGTGCCAACGACGTGGTCAACCCGGCGGCGAAGAACGATCCGAAATCGCCGATCGCCGGCATGCCGATCCTCGAGGCTTTCAAGGCCAAGACCATCATCGTCAACAAGCGCTCCATGGCCAGTGGTTATGCCGGCCTGGACAACGAACTGTTTTACCTGGACAAGACCATGATGGTCTTCGGCGACGCCAAGAAAGTCATCGAAGACATGGTCAAAGCCGTCGAATAAAGCTGCTTTAGCGCAATAACCCAAACCTCAGCCTTTAGTAGGCTGGGGTTTTTTATTTACACCATAAAGCCGACAGAAGGCTCTAGATCAGGGCCTTTCATTCGACCTTTGTCGCGGGGCGTTTTTTTTTGAAATCACTAGACTGCGCTTCTTGCTTCCGTTGCCCGAGATAACAATCCATGTACCGTGATCGTATCCGCTTGCCTTCGTTGTTGGATAAGGTGATGAGCGCCGCCGACGCTGCCGCCCTGATTGAGGACGGCATGACCGTCGGCATGAGCGGCTTCACCCGCGCCGGTGAAGCCAAGGCCGTGCCCCATGCCCTGGCCGAACGGGCCAAGGTGACCCCGCTGAAAATCAGCCTCATGACCGGTGCCAGCCTGGGCAACGACCTGGACAAGCAACTCACCGAAGCCGGCGTCCTGGCCCGGCGCATGCCGTTCCAGGTGGACAGCACCCTGCGCAAGGCGATCAACGCCGGCGAAGTGATGTTCATCGACCAGCACTTGTCGGAAACCGTCGAGCAACTGCGCAACCAGCAGCTCAAGCTGCCGGACATTGCAGTGATCGAGGCTGTCGCCATCACTGAGCAGGGCCATATCGTGCCGACCACTTCGGTGGGCAACTCCGCCAGCTTTGCGATTTTCGCCAAGCAGGTGATCGTCGAGATCAACCTGGCGCACAACCCAAACCTGGAAGGCCTGCACGACATCTACATCCCGACTTATCGCCCGACCCGCACGCCTATTCCCCTGGTCAAAGTCGATGATCGCATCGGCAGCACGGCCATTCCGATTCCTGCGGAAAAGATCGTCGCCATTGTCATCACCAATCAGGCCGATTCGCCATCCACCGTCTCCACCCCGGACAGCGAAACACAAGGCATCGCCAATCACCTGATCGACTTCCTCAAGCAGGAAGTGGATGCCGGACGCATGAGCAACAAGCTCGGCCCGCTGCAGGCGGGCATCGGCAACATCGCCAACGCGGTGATGTGCGGCCTGATCGAGTCGCCGTTCGAGAACCTGACCATGTACTCCGAGGTGCTGCAGGACTCGACCTTCGACCTGATCGACGCCGGCAAGCTCAGCTTCGCCTCGGGCAGTTCCATCACCCTGTCGAGCCGGCGCAACGCCGACGTGTTCGGCAATCTGGAACGCTACAAGGACAAGCTGGTTCTGCGCCCCCAGGAGATCTCCAACCACCCGGAAGTGGTGCGCCGCCTGGGCATCATCGGCATCAACACCGCTCTGGAGTTCGACATCTACGGCAACGTCAACTCCACCCACGTCTGCGGCACGCGGATGATGAACGGCATCGGCGGCTCCGGCGACTTCGCTCGCAACGCGCACCTGGCGATCTTCGTCACCAAGTCGATTGCCAAGGGCGGGGCGATTTCCAGCGTGGTGCCCATGGTCAGCCACGTGGACCACACCGAGCATGACGTCGACATCCTGGTGACCGAGATCGGCCTGGCAGACTTGCGTGGCCTGGCGCCACGTGAGCGGGCCCGGGTGATCATCGACAACTGTGTGCATCCGTCCTACCGCGACGCGCTGAATGACTACTTCACCAAGGCCTGCGCCCTGGGTGGTCACACACCACACATACTGCGTGATGCCCTGAGCTGGCACATCAATCTGGAAGAAACCGGGAAAATGCTCGCCGAGTGATTGATACAGTTGGCAGCTGACGCAAACACAGTTTCGTCAGCTCGCCAGCTCCCCACCAAAGCTCGACAAAAACTGTACTGCTGTACCGGTCTTTTCCTCGCCTAAAACCGTTAACTTCCAATCAAAAACCGCCTAAACGCACCAAAAAGGTGCTGACAGGTACAGTTGCGCCATTTACGAACAGTACAGCCTCTATAAACAGTTAACTGGTCCTTCACAATACAGATGAACTGTATCTACAGAGTCTTGCGCGGGAAGAGGATCATGGGCACCAGTTAAACCACTACCTGATCCCGCCACAAGCGGAAGGATGTCAACCATGGAACGTACACTCAGTTCCGAACTGTTCTTCGAAGACAAAGCTGAAAAAACCCAGGCTTCCCTGCCTCTGCGCGTTATTGCCAACCTGATGCTGTGGCAGCGCCGCATCTCCAGCCGCCATCAACTGGCTCGTCTGGATTCGCGCCTGCTGGCCGATGCCGGGATCAGCGAAGCACAACGCTACGAAGAGCTGAGCAAGCCGTTCTGGCGCTAACTCAGCGTCGCTGGCCCTGACCCTCCGGGTCCACCGCCAGCACCCCGAATTGCACACACAAAACCCGTCGCAGGAAACTGCGACGGGTTTTGTCGTTCTGGGCCGATGGCAAACGTTCTGAGGTGAAGGATCGTCTGCATCAGACAACGACAGGTACAGTTATACCGAAACAAAAAACAATAGGTACAGTTCAAGCCCTAGCCTGTCTGTCTCTTCGCCGAGAAACCCAATAGCTTGATGCTGCAAGCCAATCGTTCGACGTCTCGACGAGGACGGCGTCATGAATTCATGGGCGGCAGCCTCCACCCCTGACACAGATCTGTGCGAATAGAACAGCTCAGCCTAATATCTGAAGTGACGTAACGACTTTCTTCCGAGTTGCGTCAGATCCATCAGACACAGCACCTCGCAGTGGCTGCCCGGCGTCTCACTCAGCGCCCTTAAATTGTCTGTTCATTCACAGGAGCTACCCATGTCCCGTCTTCGCCTGCTCAGCACTGCCGCACTGCTGGCCCTGGCTACCAATGCCCACGCCACCAGCCTGATCGTGACCACTGATGCCATTGTCGGCGCCCTCAAGGCCACGACCGATGCAACTTCCGACGTCACCTCCTCCCTGCGCGACAACAAGATTGTCCGCGCTGCCCGGGATGACGCCGCCAGCTTCGTCGCCACCGACGGCGCAATTCGCGGGGTAAAACTGGAAAGTGCCTTCGCCCACATCCGCCAACAAGCCCCTCAACTGCAGGCCACTGATACACAACTGGCTCAGGCAATCCTGGCGATCTGACCTGCCGCTTCAGGTGCGTGTACGCACCTGAAACCCTCTGCACTGGCCCTGCCCGGGCCATTGCGCTAGCCTTGGCGCTGGTTTTCAGCTGTCGAGACTATTGGGTTTGTTCCGAATTTCGCTTTTCGCTCCACTATTGATCGCTGTCTGTTGGGCCTCCTCGGTGCAGGCATTTGACCTGACGACCCAGAGCTCGGTCATCACGGCTTACGCTACAAGCCAGGTGACCTCGGCGCCCTTCGACCATAAACTGCTGCTCGCCGCCCAGGATGACGCCGCCGCCTTCATTGCGACCGACGGCCAACTGCGTGGGGCACGCCTGGAGTCCGCACTGAAGTATCTGCGGCAACACCAGGCAAAACTTCATGCCAGCGACCTTGAACTGGCGCAGGCAATTCTCGTCCAATAGCCATCCCTGTTATTCCGGAGTCGTTCCATGCGTAGCCCGCTGATTGCCGCCACCCTTGGCCTGCTGTTGTTGGCCGACGTGGCCCAGGCACAAACCCTGGTGGCCACCAGTAATATCATCGTCCGCGCCTCTGGCCGCACGATCGATTTCACCTCGGACACCACCACCTCGATCCGTGACTCCAAAGTCGTGCGCGAAGCCCATGACGATGCCGCCAGCTTTGTCGCCAGCAATGGCGATATCCGTGGCGCACAACTGGAAGCCGCCTTCACGGCACTGCGCACCCAATTGCCGGAAGCCCGTAACGCCAGCGATCAGGTCCTCGCCGAAGCTATCCTCGCTCTGTGAAGCCAGTTTTCGCCTGGCTGCTGGCCGGGACCCTGGGGCTGCTCTGTGGCACCGCCCAAGCCGACCTGCAATTGCGCCTCAAGACCGATGGTTTGAGCCCGGCGCAACAACGCGCCAGCCAGGCGCTGCTGGATGAAGCGATGCAGGCACTGCCGCCGCGCTTCATCCAGCAACTGGATCGCACCATTGATGTCGGCTGGACCGACCAGATGCCCGACAATGCCTATGGCGCGGCATCCCTGGTTGCGGAACTGGACCTCAATCGTGCCCTGTTGCCCAGCCTGGCCGATGGCTCGGCTGCGACGCAGAAGACCAGTCGCCCCCATGGCACCGTGCGCCGGGAACTGCTCGCTACCGTACTTCATGAACTGACCCACATTTATGATCGTGCGCGTTTATGGCCCAGCGCCGAACGCAGCCTGATCCAGCGCTGCACCCGCAAGACCGGTACTTCCGGCCTGATCGGCCTGCCGGATGAGTGCCGGGGCCAGAACGATCGCCGCTTTACCCTCAGCGACGACCCGCGGCTGCTGGACCTGGCCGGCTGGCCGCAATATGTCGGTCGCCGCGGAGAGCGGGAACAGCACAACCGGCAGGTTGCCCGCAGTCCGGACCTCTACGAGATCACCAACCCGAAAGAGTTCGTAGCGGTGAACATGGAGTATTTCCTCCTCGATCCGAGCTACGCCTGCCGCCGCCCGGCGCTGTATCGCTACTACCAGGAACATTTCGCCTGGGCCCCTGCCGCCAAGGACAATTGTGCCCAGTCCTTTGCCTTCCTCAACGCCGGCAACGACTTCGCCAAGACGCCCCTGGGCAAGGTCGACCCGGAACGGGTCTACGCGGTGGACTACCTGCTGGCCGAGGCCAACCAGAACTGGGTCAGCCGCTGGGGCCACAGCATGCTGCGCCTGGTGATCTGTGCTCCGGGCCGCCCCCGAGGCCCGGATTGCCGCCTGGACCTGGACCAACACCTGGTGCTGTCCTACCGCGCCTTTGTCGGCGACGTACAGCTGTCCAGTTGGGATGGCCTGGTGGGCAAGTACCCTTCGCGGTTGTTCGTCCTGCCGCTGTCGCAAGTCATCGATGAATACACCAAGACCGAACTGCGCAGCCTGGCATCCGTGCCCTTGAAGCTGTCACGCAGAGAGATCGAGGAAGTGGTGGAGCACGCCGCCGAGATGCACTGGAGCTACGACGGCAACTATTACTTCCTGTCCAACAACTGCGCAGTGGAGAGCCTCAAGCTGCTGCGCAGCGGCAGCAACAACAAACAACTGATCGGCCTCGACAGCATCATGCCCAACGGCTTGCTGGAAGTGCTCAAGGGCAGGGGACTGGCGGACACCAGCGTGCTCGGCGATCCCCGGGAAGCGCTGCGCCTGGGCTATCGCTTCGACTCCTTCCGCGACCGCTACCAGGCCATGTTCGAAGTGATCAAAAAGCACCTGCCGATCAAACAGGCCAGCGTCGAAGACTGGCTGTCATTGAGCGCTGCGCAACGCCGCCAGTGGTTCGACCGGGCCGACCTGCGAACCAGCGCGGCCTTGCTGCTCCTGGAGCAGGCCAGCTATCGCCGGCAACTGTTGCTGGCTCAGGACGAGGTCAAGCAGCGCTACCTGGGCGCCCGGGAACTGAAGAATGGCGGCATGGAAAAAGCCAACAAGACCCTGCAGGAAATTCTCGCCAACAGCGGCTTTCTCAGCCGACCGGCGGAACTGCTGGGCAGCAGCGGCTATGGCTTGCCCCAGCCCGGTGAATGGCAGCGCCTGGAGTCCGAAAGCAGCGAGCGGCAGAAACAGCTGCAATCGCTGACCGGCGAACTGGACAAGGAAGTACGGGCGTTGCTCGAACCAGCCCGGGCCGCCGAGATCGCCGCCAACGAGGCCAACCTGAAACAGGTGGGCGAGCATCTGCGGGCTCTGCACAAGGCCGCGGGTGGGTTGGAGCTACCTTGAAAGCTTCGCCGGCAAGCCGGTTCCTACAGAGTTTCCTCGGGTTCTTCCGGCAGTTGCTCGTCCAGGTGCAGCCAGGGTAGCCGGCTGTCGGTCCAGATATGCCGGTCCGCAGGCGCCCGTTCCGGGTGATCCAGAGTGGCAATGGTGACATCGATGCTGTCCGGGCTCAGGTGGGTAACCAGTGCCAAGTGAGCACCACAGTCAGCGCAGAAATAGCGCGCACAACTTGCAGATGAGTCGTAGCGCGCGGGAACGCCTTCCAGCCACTTGAAAGCCCGGGCGGGCAAAGTGATCCAGGTGGTCACCAGACCGCCGCTGACCCGGCGGCAGATCGAGCAATGACAGTGGGCGATATCCCGCAGTGGCCCGCTGAACTGGTAGCGCAGCCGCCCGCAGTGGCAGCCGCCGGTGTGCAACTCACTCATGTGCATTCCTCTTTTTGGCCCATGCCCGTCACTTTATGCCGCTGGTCGCCTGCCGCAACATCCACCGTTTCCTTTCAATGCCGAAAGCTGGCTGAAAGCTTCCCCGATTAGGATCGCCTCCACTACCGGCAAAAGACCGGTTGGCCACAGCGGGCGTTTCTGGCGCTCCCGGCCCTATTAACAACAACAATGGTGATTCTGATGTCCGCTCGTACCCGCCTGTTCGCTTCGACTCCTCCCGTACGCCTCGTGCTTGCCGTTCTGCGCTGATCCCACCCGGTTCGCCATTCCCTAGCCGCGCTACGCCTGGAGTATTCCCATGCTGACTTTCCTTGGCTTTGCCATGGTCATCACGTTCATGTTCCTGATCATGACCAAGCGCCTGTCCGCGCTGATCGCCCTGATCATCGTGCCGATCCTGTTCGCCCTGTTCGGCGGTTTCGCACCGAAGATCGGTCCCATGATGCTTGAAGGCATCACCAAGCTGGCGCCCACCGGCGTGATGCTGATGTTCGCCATTCTGTATTTCGCCCTGATGATCGACTCCGGCCTGTTCGACCCGGCGGTGCGCAAGATCCTCAAGCTGGTCAAGGGCGACCCGCTGAAGGTCTCGGTCGGCACCGCCGTGCTGGCCCTGGTGGTGTCCCTGGACGGTGACGGCGCCACCACCTACATGATCTGCGTGGCCGCCATGCTGCCGTTGTACAGCCGCATTGGCATGAGCCCGCGGATCATGGCGGGCCTGATCATCCTCGCCGGCGGGGTGATGAACATGACCCCCTGGGGCGGCCCGACCGCCCGCGCCGCCAGCGCTTTGCACGTGGACCCGTCGGACATTTTCGTGCCGATGATCCCAGCCATGCTGGCCGGCGTGGTGGCGATCCTGGCGATCGCCTATCTGTACGGCAAACGTGAGCGTGCACGCCTGGGCGAACTGCACCTGGCGGGCGATGAGATGGATCACAGTGAAATCAGCGTCTCGCAGTACCCCGACGCCCGTCGTCCGAAGCTGATCTGGTTCAACGGTGCCCTGACCTTCGCCCTGATGTGCGCGCTGATCGCCGGGCTGCTGCCGTTGCCCGTGCTGTTCATGGTGGCCTTCAGTATTGCCATGATCGTCAACTACCCCTGCCTGCAGCAGCAGAAGGACCGGGTCGCGGCCCACGCCGGCAGCGTGCTGGCAGTGGTCGGGCTGATCTTTGCTGCCGGTATCTTCACCGGCATCCTGTCCGGTACCGGCATGGTCGACGCCATGTCCAAGAGCCTGCTGGCAGTGATCCCTGAAGCCCTGGGGCCCTATCTCGCAGTGATCACCGCGCTGGTGAGCATGCCGTTCACCTTCTTCATGTCCAACGACGCCTTCTACTACGGCGTATTGCCAGTGCTGGCAGAAGCCGCCAGTCATTACGGCATCACGGCGGTGGAAATGGCCCGGGCGTCGATCGTCGGCCAACCGGTGCACTTGCTCAGCCCGCTGGTACCCTCGACCTATCTGCTGGTGGCCCTGGCTGGCATCGAGTTCGGCGATCACCAGCGCTTCACCCTCAAGTGGGCAGTGCTGGTCTGTCTGTGCATAATGTTCGCCGCTCTGCTGATGGGGATTTTTCCGCTGTTCAGCACGCTATAAAAGCAATGATTCTTCGCTCGGGCCGGCTTCCCGGCCCGGGCCATAACAACCGCTCAAAGGAATACACATGGAATGGCTGACCAACCCGGAAATCTGGGTTGCCTTCTTTACCTTGACCGCCCTGGAAATCGTCCTGGGCATCGACAACATCATCATGATTTCGATCCTGGTCAGCCGCATGCCCAAGCACATGCAGGCGCGCACCCGGATCTTTGGCCTGGCCCTGGCCATGGTCACGCGGATTCTGTTGCTGCTGTCGATCACCTGGGTCATGCGCCTTACGGCCGATCTGTTCGTGGTCTTCGGCCAAGGCATTTCCGGGCGGGACCTGATCCTGTTCTTCGGCGGCCTGTTCCTGCTGTGGAAAAGCTCCCAGGAGATGTACCACGCACTGGAAGGTGAAGACGAAACCCTGGATGAACCCAAAGGCAAGGGCGGCAACTTCATCTACACCATCATCCAGATCGCCATCATCGACATCGTCTTCTCCCTGGACTCGGTCATCACCGCAGTGGGCATGGTGTCCCATGTGCCGGTCATGGTGGCGGCGATCATTGTCGCGGTCCTGGTGATGATGCTGGCGGCCGGCGCCATCAGCGAATTCATCGACAAGCACCCGTCGCTGAAGATGCTCGCGCTGTCGTTCCTGCTGGTGGTCGGTACCGTACTGATCGCCGAGGCCTTCGAAGTGCACGTACCAAAAGGCTACGTCTACTTCGCCATGGCCTTCTCCCTGGCGGTGGAAGCCATCAACATCAAGATGCGCACCGCCATCGCGAAGAAGAAAAAACAGCAGGACCCGGTGAAACTGCGCAAGGACATTCCTGGTCAGTAAACCGCCAACGCGCTACAGAAAAAGGGGCTTACGAGCCCCTTTTTCACGGTTGCAGGCAGCTGTTTTCATGACAGTTTTGTTTCAATCACCGGTTTAGCTATGCGATGCTGGCGTCCTGTGCGTTAGCCAACTACAGCTTAAATACATAACGTAGAACCTCGCGCAACAACGTCCACTGGTCCCGCTTGGGGCTCTTCACCCCAGGGGGGCCCTCTCATGCTGACCCTGCTCAATCTGCTTTCCGCCGTGGCCCTGCTGATCTGGGGCACGCACATCGTCCGTACCGGCATCCTGCGGGTCTACGGCTCCAACCTGCGCCACGTAATCGGGCAGAACATGGCCAGGCGACCGCTGGCCTTCGTCGCCGGCATCCTGGTAACCGCCATGGTCCAGAGCAGCAACGCCACGGCGATGCTGGTGACCTCCTTTGTCGGCCAGGGCCTGATGACCCTGACCCCGGCGCTGGCCACCATGCTGGGGGCCGATGTCGGTACCGCATTGATGGCTCGGGTGCTGACTTTCGACCTGTCCTGGCTGTCACCGTTGCTGATCTTCCTCGGGGTGATTTTCTTTCTGTCGCGCAAACAGACTCGCGCCGGCCAACTGGGCCGGGTCGGCATCGGCCTGGGCCTGATCATCCTGGCCCTGCAACTGATCGTCGAAGCCGCAGCGCCGATTACCCACGCCCAAGGGGTGAAGGTGCTGTTCGCCTCACTCACCGGCGACATCCTCCTGGATGCGCTGATGGGCGCGGTGTTCGCCATGGTGTCCTACTCCAGCCTGGCGGCGGTGCTGCTGACCGCCACCCTGGCCGGGGCCGGGGTGATCGGCCTGCCGGTGGCCATCGGCCTGGTGATCGGCGCCAACATCGGCAGCGGGGTGCTGGCCTTCCTCAGCACCAGCATGCAGAACACCGCCGGACGCCAGGTGGCGCTGGGCAGCCTGTTGTACAAGCTGATCGGCCTGCTGCTGATCATTCCGGTGCTCGACCCACTGGCCCACTGGATGGACAGCCTGGACTTCAGCCCGCAGGAAGTGGTGATCGGCTTCCACCTGTTGTACAACACCGTCCGCTGCCTGTTGCTGCTGCCCACTGTCGGCCCCATGGCCCGATTCTGTGCCTGGCTGATGCCCGAGCGCCCCCAGGACAACGGCCGTGCACGACCACGGCACCTCGATCCCACTGCCTTGGTCACCCCGAGCCTGGCCCTGGCCAACGCCGCCCGGGAAACCCTGCGCATCGGCGACCTGATCGACAATATGCTGGAAGCCATGCGCGATGTGCTGCGTGGCAAGCAGACCGCCATTACCCAGGAAATGCGCGCCCTGAGCGAGGATGTAGAAGCGCTGTACAGCGCCATCAAGCTGTACCTGGCGCAAATGCCCCGGGAAGACCTCAGCGAGCAGGACAGCCGGCGCTGGGCGGAGATCATCGAACTGGCGATCAACCTCAAGCTGGCCAGCGACCTGATTGAACGCATGCTGCGCAAGGTCCAGCAGCAGAAGACGTCGCAACGCCGCTCCTTCTCCGAAGTGGGTCTGGAAGAGCTGACCGGACTGCACGCGCAACTGATCGCCAACCTGCGCCTGGGACTCTCGGTATTTCTCAGCGCCGACCCGGAAAGCGCCCGTCAATTGCTGCGGGAGAAACGCCGCTTCCGCGCCCAGGAACGGCGCCTGGCCCACGCCCACGTCAGCCGGCTGCAGCGCAAGATTGTCCAGAGCATCGAGACCAGCTCCCTGCACCTGGAACTGATCGCCGACATGAAGCGTCTCAACTCGCTGTTCTGCAGCAGCGCCTACGTGGTCCTGGAAACCTCGGACACCGGGGCGCTGGAAATCGAGAACATGGCTGACATCACCCATTCACCCTGAACGTCCAGAGTGATCTGAAGTCTCTAAAACTTACGCACGCCGTAAGGAAGCTTGTTATGCGTTGTCTGTTATTCGCCTGCCTGTTGCTGGGCAGTGCACAAGGATGGGCCCTGGATCGTTTCCAGGTCGAAGGCTACACCCTGCCCAACGGCCTGCAACTACTGCTCAAGCCCGGCAGCGAACGCGGCCATGTGGCGATCCGCCTGGTGGTGGGCGTCGGCCTGGACGATTTCGCCTGTGCCGACAAGGAACTGCCGCACCTGCTTGAACACTTGCTGTTCAGCGGCATCGACGCCAGCGGCGAAGGCGGCCTGGAAGAACGCATGCAAGCCCTGGGTGGCGAATGGAATGCCTATACCAGCAATGCCGATACCACTTTCGTCATCGAGGCCCCGGCGAGAAACCAGCGCAAGGTCCTCGACCTGCTGCTGTCGCTGCTGACCCGGACCCGCCTTGACGACCAAGCCGTGGCCGCCGCCAAACAGGTGGTGGAGCGCGAAGACGGCGGCCATTACTCGCACCTGCAACGCTGGCTCGACCGCCAGGACCTGGGCCACAAGGCCGGCAACCAGCTGGCGGTGGAACTGGGGCTCAAATGCGCCGAGCGCGCCGAAGTCGGGCACTTGACCCTGGCCCAGCTGGAGCAAGTGCGCAAAGACTGGTACGCCCCGAACAACATGACCCTGATCGTCGTCGGCGAACTGGATCGCCTGCTGCCGGCTTATCTGGAGCGCACCTACGGCGCACTCGAGCCGATAGAGCCCAGCGAGCACCGCGAGCTGCCACAGATCCAGGGCACGGCCGCCACCGAGCGCAATTTGATCCATGGCTGGGTAGG
Source organism: Pseudomonas sp. LPH60 (assembly GCF_030718165.1). Lineage (NCBI taxonomy): Bacteria > Pseudomonadati > Pseudomonadota > Gammaproteobacteria > Pseudomonadales > Pseudomonadaceae > Pseudomonas > Pseudomonas sp. LPH60. Next base: position 779,547 of record NZ_JAVAJH010000004.1, on the reverse strand, counting down.
GCAGAGCGCACAATTGCACTGGCTGTTTCCCGAACCCCTGCTGGAGCAGCAGCACGACGAGACCTTCGACCTGCTCAAGGACTATCTGGACTGGGCGTTATACCGTCAGTTGCGCCTGGAGCATGAGCTGTCCTACGGCCCCTGGAGCGACCGTGAAGTGTTTGGCGGCGTCGGTTTTCTCAGCCTCAATGCCGACCTCGAACGCGATGACCTGCCCCAGGCCCGACAGGTGGTCGAGCAGCTCAAGGCCAAACTGCTCAAGGACGGTCTGGACCCTGCGACTTTCGAGCGCCTGAAGCAGGCCGCCATCGATCGCCAGGCTTGGGCAGTACAGGGCAACAGCGCCTTGGCGGATTATTACTGGAGTGCCCTCGGCGACTTCGACAACGGCCGCTTCAGCGACCCGGCCAAGCGCCTGCGGGCGGTGAGCCTGAAGCAGGCCAACCTGGCACTGAGGCAATTGCTGCAACAGCCGGGCTATGTGCGAATCGAAAAACCCCTGTTGGGGGACGAGCAACTGCTCTGGCTGACCGGCGGCCTGCTGGCCCTGATCGTCTTCGGCAGCCTGGGCGGCTACCTGCTGTACCGCCGGCGCACCCACTAGCCGGTGTGGCGAGGGAGCCTGCTCCCTCGCCACAGGCCGCGGCCAACAGGTATCCTGTCACGGTTTTTTCCTGCCAAGACTGTGACCCCGCCCGATGCCTAACCTGACCCACTCTATTCAGCGCGTTCTGGAACTGATGAAGCGCTACCCGGGGGTCATTGCGCTCGGCGGTTTCATCTCCGGAGTCGGCAGCTTCATCCTGGTGGACCGGCAACAGAGCCTGGCCTCGTGGATCGCCGTGATCCTGTTGGTGAGCTGGGTCTGGCTGATGCTGGAAAACAGCCTGACCCAACTGTTCACCAAGGTCTTCAAGCGCGAGATCCCACAACCGCTGCTGCGCTACGCGACACAAATGATCCACCAGGAAAGTCTGTTCTTCGTCCTGCCGTTCTTCTTCATCACCACCAGCTGGAACAGCGGCCAACTGGTATTCACCGGGCTGCTGGGGGCAGCGGCGCTGATTTCCATCACCGACCCGCTGTACTACAAGTGGCTGGCGCCGCGGCGCTGGCTGTTCCTCGCCTTGCACACCCTGACCCTGTTCGCCGCCTTGCTCACGGCCCTGCCGCTGATCCTGCACCTGACCACGGCCCAGAGCTTCAAGCTGGCCCTGGGCATCGCCATGCTCCTGTCCTTCCCGAGCCTGGCGTCGATCCTGCCGATCCGCAGCGTGCGCAGCGCACTGGCGGTGCTGTGTATCACCCTGGCCATTGGCAGCACCGGCTGGCTGCTGCGCTCCTGGGTGCCGCCGGCCACCCTGTGGCTGACCGAGGACGCCATCAGCACCCAACTCCAGGACCGCACGCCCGGGGACAGCCTGGAACAGGTGAGTGCCAGCCAGGTACGCAGCAGCGGTTTGTACGCCTACACCGCGATCAACGCCCCCCGGGGCCTGGACGAGCGCATCTATCACGTCTGGAAGTTCAACGGCAGCGAAGTGGATCGCATCGCCCTGGATATTCACGGCGGACGCAAGGAGGGCTACCGCGCCTGGTCCCACAAGCAGAATTTCCCCGGCAACCCGGCGGGAAAATGGCAAGTGCGGGTGATCACCGAGGACGGACAGGTGATTGGTGTGCTGCGCTTCGAGATCACCGACCCAGATCAAGATCCAGCCAAGAGCGGCGAGGCAAAGTAACGGGGATCGTGCTATTACGTAGCACTGCGCAATCGCCCCACAAGCTCGGAGCTTATGAATACCCGCATGACGCCCGGCACCGCTCAACTGGACAACGCCCACTCTCCGGCGCAACTGCGCATCGGCGGAGACTGGACGCTGGCCCACTACAGCGACCTCAAGCGCCTCTGCCAGAGCCTCAACGGCCACTACGACAGCAGCACCCACGTCGACCTCAACGGCCTGGGAGCCCTGGACACCGCGGGTGCCTCGCTGCTGGTAGAACTCCTGGGAGCCGAACGCCTGGGGCGATCCGCCGAACACCCTGATTGCACCCTGTCCACCGCCGACCGCGCATTGCTGCATACGGTCTACAGCTCGCTCAACGATTTTTGTGTGCCGGTCAAGGAACCGGAGATTGCCGTCAGCGTGCAACTGCTCTCACGCATTGGCAGTGCGGTCTACACCGTCTGGCAGGACACCCTCAAGGTCCTGGGCTTTATCGGCCTGATCCTCGAAACCCTGGCCCGGGGCCTGCTGCACCCCAAGCGCTGGCGCATCACCCCGGTGGTGGCGCATATCGAGCAGACCGGCCTCGATGCCGCGCCCATCGTCGCCCTGCTGACCTTCCTGGTGGGGGCGGTGGTGGCCTTTCTCGGGGCCACAGTGCTGGCCAACTTCGGCGCCAGCATCTTTACCGTCGACCTGGTGGCGTTTTCCTTCCTGAGGGAATTTGGCGTACTGCTGACCGCGATCCTCATGGCCGGACGCACCGCCAGCGCCTTCACCGCGCAGATCGGCTCGATGAAGGCCAACGAAGAGATCGACGCCATCCGCACCTTGGGCCTGGACCCGATGGAGTTGCTGGTGCTGCCCCGGGTGCTGGCCCTGCTGGTGGCGCTGCCGATGCTGACCTTCCTGGCGATGCTCTCGGGGATCATCGGCGGCGCCGTGGTCTGTGCCCTGTCCCTGGATATTTCCCCGGCGATGTTCCTTTCGCTGCTGCACTCGGACATTGGCGTTAAGCACTTTCTGCTGGGCCTGGTCAAAGCGCCGATCTTCGCTTTCCTGATTGCCGCCATCGGCTGCCTGGAGGGCTTCAAGGTCAGCGGCAGTGCCGAATCGGTGGGCGCCCACACCACGTCCAGCGTGGTGCAGTCGATCTTCGTGGTGATCGTCATCGACGCCGTGGCCGCGCTGTTCTTCATGGAGATGGGCTGGTGAGCCGCCCGACGCGCCCGCCCGCCGAGGCGGTGATCGAGGTCCGTGGCCTGTGCAACCGCTTCGGCAAGCAGAGCGTGCACGAAAATCTCGACCTGGACGTGTACAAGGGCGAGATCCTCGGCGTGGTCGGCGGCTCAGGTAGCGGCAAGTCGGTGCTGCTGCGCAGCATCGTCGGCCTGCGCCACCCCAGCGACGGCTCGGTGCGGGTCTTCGGCCAGGACCTGCCCAGCCTGCCGGAAAAGCAACGTTCCCTGATCGAGCGGCGCTTTGGCGTGCTGTTCCAGAAGGGCGCGCTGTTCACCTCGCTGACAGTGACCGAGAACGTCGCCCTGCCACTGATCGAGCATGCGGGCCTGTCCCGCAGCGACGCCGAACACCTGGCGGCAGTGAAACTGGCCCTGGCCGGGTTGCCCTTGTCGGCCGCCGACAAATACCCATCCTCGCTCTCTGGCGGCATGATCAAACGCGCAGCACTGGCCCGTGCCCTGGCCCTGGACCCGGACATCCTGTTTCTCGACGAACCCACCGCCGGCCTCGACCCGGTGGGGGCGGCAGCCTTCGACCAACTGATCCTGACCCTGCGCGATGCCCTGGGCCTGAGCGTGTTCCTGGTCACCCACGACCTGGACACCCTCTACACCATCACCGACCGGGTGGCGGTACTGGCACAGAAAAAGGTACTGGTGGCGGACGCCATCGATGTGGTCGCCGAAACCCCGGACGAATGGATTCACCAATACTTCCATGGCCCACGCGGCCGCGCGGCCTACCAGGCCGCTACACAGACCAACGAGGGATGACATGGAAACCCGAGCCCATCATGTACTGATCGGCCTGTTCACCGTGATCGTGGTGGCCGGCGCCCTGCTGTTCGGCCTGTGGCTGGCCAAGTCCAGCGTCGACAGCGCCTTCCAGGACTATCAGATTGTCTTCAACGAGGCGGTCAGCGGCCTGTCCAAGGGCAGTGCCGTGCAATACAGCGGCATCAAGGTCGGCGATGTGGTCAACCTGCGCCTGGACCCCAAGGACCCGCGCCGGGTACTGGCGCAGATCCGCCTGGGCAGTGAAACCCCGATCAAGGAGGACACCCAGGCCAAGCTGGCCCTGACCGGCATCACCGGCACCTCGATCATCCAGCTCAGCGGCGGTACACCGCAAAGCCCGCCCCTCAAGGGCAAGGACGGCCACTTGCCGACCATCATCGCCTCGCCATCGCCCATTGCCCGCCTGCTGAACAACAGCAATGACCTGATGACCGGGGTCAACCTGCTGCTGCACAACGCCAACAGCATGTTTTCCCCGGACAACGTGGAGCGGGTCAGCAACACCCTGGACAACCTGCAGAAAACCTCGGCCAGCATCGCCGGACAACGTGACGACCTGCGCCAGCTGATGCAGCAACTGGGCTCTATCAGCAAGCAGACCAGCGCCATGCTGGAACAGACCACCGCGCTGATGCGCAATGCCAACGGCCTGCTCAACGACCAGGGCAAGCAGATGTTCGGCAGCGCCGAGCACGCCATGCGCAACCTGGAGCAGAGCAGCGCCACCCTGAACAAACTGCTGAGCGACAACCAGGACTCGCTGAACAATGGCATGCAAGGGCTCAACGGTCTGGCGCCGGCGGTGCGCGAGCTGCGCGAGACCCTGAGCTCGCTGCGAGCCATTACCCGCCGCCTCGAAGCCAACCCCGGCGGTTACTTGCTGGGTAACGAGAAGAACAAGGAGTTCACGCCATGAAGCCTGTCTGTCATCTGCTGGCGCCACTGGCCCTGGGGACCGCCATGGCCCTGACCAGTGCCTGTTCGATCCTGCCCAAGGGCGAGCCATTGGATATCTATCGGCTGCCGGTGAGCCAGAGCACGCCCACCGCCACGGGCAAGGCACTGTCGTGGTCGCTGCAGTTGCTCAAGCCCCAGGCCGGCGATGCACTGAACAGCGCACGCATCGCGGTGATTCCCCAGGGCAACCTGATCAGCAGCTACAAGGCTTCGCGCTGGAGCGACCCGGCACCGATCCTGCTGCGCAACCGCCTGCTGGACGGCTTCCAGCGCGATGGCCGGGTGCAGTTGTTGAGCACCGACGACAGCAACCTGCAGACCGACCTGGCCCTGGGCGGCGACCTGCAAGCCTTTCAGACCGAGTACCAGGGCAACGCCGTCCAGGTGGTGATCCGCCTGGATGCGCGGCTGATTCGAGGTTATGACCAGAAGATCCTCGCCAGCCGGCGCTTCGAAATACGCCAGCCCCTGGAGCAGACCCAGGTGCCGGGAGTCGTGACCGGGTTTGGCCAGGCCAGCGATGCGCTGACCCGGCAGGTAGTGGATTGGGCAGTGGGGCAGGGCAACCTGGCGCTGAAACAATGACCGGCCCGTCGCCGGCAATACGGCCGCTTGTAGCAGCCGGCTTGCCAGCGAAGAGCCGGTCAACTCAACCAAAGAACCAGTAGCAAACCGCAATCGCCGCCACCACCCCGGCGAATTCCGCCAGCAAGGCACAGCCCACCGCGTGCCGCACCCGCTGGATACCCACCGCACCGAAGTAGACCGCCAGCACATAGAAGGTGGTCTCGGTGCTGCCCTGGATGGTCGCTGCCACCAGTGCAGGGAAACTGTCCACGCCCTGGGTCTTCATGGTCTCGATGAGCATCGCCCGGGCGGCACTGCCGGAGAACGGCTTGACCATGGCGGTGGGCAGGGCGTCGACAAAGCGCGTATCCCAGCCGGCCCAGGCCACCAGATGACGAATCCCGTCGAGGCCGAAATCCAGGGCCCCGGACGCCCGCAACACACCGATCGCGCACAGCATGGCCACCAGGTACGGCAAGAGGTTCTTGGCGACGTCAAAACCCTCCTTGGCTCCTTCGACAAAGGCCTCGTAGACCTTGACCTTGCGCAGCGCACCGATCACCAGGAACAGCATGATCAGGCCGAACAGGGTGAGGTTGCCGAGGATCGACGACAGGGAGGCCAGGGCCGTGGCCGACAGAGTCGCCAGCAGCGCCATGAAGGCGCCCAGAGCCAGGGCCCCGGGAATCAGGTAGGCCAGCACCACCGGGTCCCAGAGACGCAGGCGCTGCATCACCGCCACCGACAGCAGGCCGACCAGGGTCGAGGCGCTGGTGGCCAGGAGGATCGGCAGGAACACCAGGGTCGGGTCCGCCGCACCTTGCTGGGCGCGGTACATGAAGATGGTCACCGGCAGCAGGGTCAGGGACGAAGCGTTGAGTACCAGGAACAGGATCTGCGCATTGCTGGCGGTGGTGGCGCTGGGGTTGAGTTCCTGCAGGGCGCGCATGGCCTTGAGGCCGATCGGCGTGGCGGCGTTATCCAGGCCCAGGCCATTGGCGGCGAAGTTCAGGGTGATCAGGCCCAGGGCCGGGTGCCCAGGCGGCACTTCCGGCATCAGGCGCTTGAACAGCGGGCCCAGGATCTTGGCCAGCCAATCGACGATGCCGGCCTTCTCGGCGATCCGCAGAAAGCCCAGCCATAGGGTCAGGGTGCCGAACAGCAGCACCATCACCTCCACCGACAGCTTGGCCATCGCGAAAATGCTTTCCACCATGGCGGCAAAGATCCCGGCGTTGCCGCCCACCAGCCACTGCGCCAGGGCGGACACGGTCGCTACGATAAAGAAGCCAAGCCACAGGCCATTGAGCATCGGTCATATCCCTCGGAAGATGCGGCGAATGATAGCGGGGCCCGTAGAAACGACAAACCCCGGATTACCCGGGGTTCGTTCGTTGCAGGAGGCGGCTTGTCGGCGAAGGCGCATCTGAGCCGTATAGAGGACCTGAGGGCATCTGCGTCGGCAAGCCAGTTCCTACACCGAGGCGCTTAGCCTTTGGAAGCTTCGCCTGCTGGCAGCTTCTCTTTGCTGCGCCAGTGCGGCAGGGAGTTCCAGTAGCGCTGGCCCTTGGCATCGTCGTACATGCCCTCCCAACGGGCGATGACCAGTACCGCCAGGGCGTTGCCGATCACGTTCAGGGCGGTACGCGCCATGTCCATCACACGGTCGACACCCGCGATGAAGGCCAGGCCTTCCAGCGGAATGCCCACACTGCCCAGGGTGGCCAGCAGCACCACGAAGGACACGCCCGGAACCCCGGCAATGCCTTTGGAGGTGACCATCAGGGTCAGCACCAACAGCAATTGCTGGCTGATGGACAGGTCGATGCCGTACAGCTGGGCAATGAAGATCGCCGCGATGGACTGGTACAGGGTCGAGCCGTCGAGGTTGAAGGAGTAGCCAGTCGGCACCACGAAGCTGCAGATGGCTTTCGGCGCGCCGTAGGCTTCCATCTTCTCGATGACCCGCGGCAGCACGGTTTCCGAGCTGGCGGTGGAGTAGGCCAGCACCAGCTCATCCTTGAAGATGCGCATCAGCTTGAGCACCGAGAAGCCGAACAGGCGGGCGATCAGGCCGAGGATCACGAAGGCGAAGAAGGCGATGGCCACGTACACCAGGATCACCAGCTTGGCCAACGGCAGCAGGGAGGCGAAACCGAAGTTGGCGACGGTCACCGAGATCAAGGCAAACACACCAATCGGCGCGTAGTTCATGATCATGTGGGTGACTTTGAACATGCTTTCCGAGACGCCCTGGAACATCTTCACCAGCGGCTCGCGCAGATCGGACTGCAGGCTCGACAAGCCCAGACCGAACAGCACCGAGAAGAAGATGATCGGCAGCATCTCGCCACGGGCCATGGCCGCGAAGATGTTCGATGGAATCAGGTTGAGAATGGTCTCGATGAACGCATGTTCATGCTGCACTTCGGCGGCGGTGGCCTGGTACTTGGAAATGTCCACGGTACCCAGGGTGCTCATGTCGATGCCCGCGCCCGGATGGAACAGGTTGGCCAGCAGCAGACCCACGACGATGGCGATGGTGGTGACGATTTCGAAGTAGATGATGGTCTTCAGACCGATGCGGCCAAGTTTCTTGGCGTCGCCGACACCGGCAATGCCGACGATCAGCGAGGAGATGACGATCGGAATCACGATCATCTTGATCAAGCGGATAAAGATATCGCCTGCAGGTTGCAGAACGTTGCTGACCCACCAGGCCTTTTCAGCACTGAAATGATTGAGCAGCGCGCCAATTGCAATCCCCAGGACCAGACCGATGAGGATCTGCCAGGCGAGGCTTAATTTTGCCTTCTTCATATCATTACCCTTACTTCAGTTGGACTCGGGCTGATGCGCGAACTGGAACGCTCAATGGCGGAAAAGTTTGTGCATCGGCCCCCGTATAAGGTCATCCCGAACGAGCATTTACGGCTCTCTGCGGGCGAAAAAAGGCGCAACTATTCCGATGCTAGGGGGGCGCGTCTAATGCCGTAAACGCCTACCCTATGCCGAATCGGCATGAGTTTTTACAAACTAAACGGGCGTCCCAACCGGTTCGAATACGACATTTCGGCAGGCAGAAATACCGTGAAACGGCCATTTCAGGCGGCGTGCAGGCTTGTCGGAAGGGTCAGGAAAAGGTCTAAAAAAGTTTAGGATTACTCTGATTCGGGCGTTCGGAAAGGTTGCGCAATTGACGCAAAGTTTCTCGATATACGGTCGCAGAGAAACACCAGGAAACGTTTGACTGGAGTCAAAGGAAGATTTTTTCCTTGGGGAATCACTAAAAAGACGGACCGATGGCTCTAGGACAAGACTTTGCTCTTCAAGCACGCCGCAAGCTCGTCAAGTCGATGCTCGACCTGAGAGCTTACGCCGCTGCTCTTTCCTGACCCGGCCCTTGCGGAGGCACTCCCTGTACCCCTAGGTCACTCCGATCATCGGTGGATCAGAACGTCCCGGCCCCTTGGTCATGCACTCACCCTCCTCGGGTGGTGCAACAGTCGAAAGAGCCAGGGCGGCCCTTTCTTCTAGCTGTTATGCAAAATCGGCAATGCGCGCTCAGTACCAGTTCGGGTCTTTGCGCAACTGCTCCTGAAGCAATGCCCGCATTCCTTCATCGGGTTTGCCGAGAAAGCGGTAGCTCGCGTGACGGGTCGGTGACTTGTCCGCAGGCAAGCCCGCAGGCACCTCCACCAACATCGCGTAGGCATGCTTCTTGTCGAAACTGAAGGCCACGATCAGGCGCTGGTTCTGACAACTCTGCGCAGTCTCGCAGAGCGGTCCGACCAGGTACTGATCGCCGTCTTCAGTCACTGCGTTCATCTGTTGCTGAGCATCGCCCGACAGGTTCATCACCCATTCAGGCAAGCGCTCTTCCTTGTGCACAACCCCCTGCCAGGTGTCACGAAACTGCGGGTCCGAACCCAGCAGTTGGTTGGTACGTGCCTGGCCATCATTGGCCGCCGACGCCAGGGCGCTGACGCCCAGCAGCAACGTGGCAGCCAATGTTTTCAACGAAAGACTCATGATCAGCCTCGACCACGACGGCCAAAGAAGAACGAAGCGATGAACATCACCAGGAACACGACAAAGAGAATCTTGGCGATACCCGTGGCGGTGCCCGCGATACCACCGAAGCCCAGGACCGCAGCGACAATGGCAATGATCAGGAATGTGATTGCCCAGCTCAGCATGATGATTCTCCTTACTCTTCTATTAATAGTGCTCAGGGGTGCTGCCTATGGAGCCGGTCATGCGCCGCCGAATGCGGCCCAGACCTTGGTGCCTAGAACACCCAGCGTTCCTGACGCGGAGCCTCAAGCGCCGGTTGTGCCTGGTCGACGGCCATCAGTTGCACTGGCGTTGCATCGTTGAGCTGACTGCTCACCGAACTGAAATGGGTCTGGGTGAAATGATGAGTCGGCACGCGCGGGGCGGGTGCCTGGCTATCCTGCCAACGCTGGAACTGCTGTCCGGCGATCAAGGTGACCAGTAACGCCAGGCTGGCAAACAGGCCTTGCTGGAGATGCAGTGGCGCGATACGCAATTGGGCAAGACCTTGGCGATTCATCCTGAAACTCCTCCCACACTGGTGGTGATGTTGTTATGGAAGCCCTGACTTGCGCTTCACGATGAGAGGGATATTGCAGTCTGCATGCCAGCTTTTAATCATATAAATAATTCAATAAAATCAATTACTTACAACAACTCAAAGACACTCACTCACACGCATCCTGCACGATCCCCACCGGCCAACCGTGCGAAATGCACGATCGGACCGTTCCGAGTCCATGGCTTTTTGATCAGAGGGGGAACTTTGCCGAGCCGCAGACAGCCTGATACAGACCCACCCAGGGTCTAGCCTTGGCAAAAGATTAGGGATTTCAGTCTGTTAGCCATTTCCGGCGGAGATATCTAACCTTCAGGCCGTGGAATGGATCAGAATCAACCTTGCAACTTGCCCGATTTTTCTGGGACTAATTAAGATCATTCATTAAAGGAGCCTGGGAAATGGAGTCAGCGCCGGAGAATCAAGGTCGCATCCTGCTGGTGGATGACGAATCCGCCATCCTCCGCACCTTCCGCTACTGCCTGGAAGACGAGGGCTATACCGTGGCCACCGCCAACAGCGCGGCCCAGGCGGATACGCTGTTGCAACGCCAGGTGTTCGACCTGTGTTTCCTTGACCTGCGCCTGGGGGAAGACAACGGCCTTGATGTGCTGGCCCAGATGCGCACTCAAGCGCCCTGGATGCGGGTGGTGATCGTCACTGCCCACTCCGCCGTGGACACGGCGGTGGACGCAATCCAGGCCGGTGCAGCCGACTACCTGGTCAAACCCTGCAGCCCCGACCAACTGCGCCTGGCTACCGCCAAGCAACTGGAAGTGCGCCAGCTCTCGGCGCGCCTGGAAGCCCTGGAAGGCGAAGTGCGCAAACCCAAGGACGGCCTGGACTCCCACAGTCCGGCGATGAAAGTGGTACTGGAAACCGCCCGCCAGGTGGCCAGCACCGATGCCAATATCCTGATCCTCGGCGAGTCGGGTACCGGCAAGGGCGAACTGGCCCGGGCCATCCACGGCTGGAGCAAACGGGCGAAGAAGTCCTGCGTGACCATCAACTGCCCATCGCTGACCGCCGAGCTGATGGAAAGCGAACTTTTCGGCCACAGCCGCGGCGCTTTTACCGGGGCCAGCGAAAGCACCCTGGGTCGGGTCAACCAGGCCGATGGCGGCACCCTGTTCCTCGACGAAATCGGCGACTTCCCCCTGACCCTGCAGCCCAAGCTGCTGCGTTTTATCCAGGACAAGGAGTACGAGCGTGTCGGCGACCCGGTGACTCGCCGGGCCGACGTGCGCATCCTCGCCGCCACCAATCTCAATCTCGAGGACATGGTGCGCGACGGGCGCTTCCGTGAAGACCTGCTGTACCGCCTGAACGTGATCACCCTGCACTTGCCGCCCTTGCGCGAACGCAGCGAAGACATCCTGACCCTGGCCGACCGCTTTCTTGCACGCTTCGTCAAAGAGTATTCGCGACCGGCCCGAGGCTTCAGCGACAACGCCCGGGAAGCCCTGCTCAATTACCGCTGGCCGGGCAACATCCGCGAACTGCGCAACGTGGTGGAGCGGGCAAGCATCATCTGTCCCCAGGAACGGGTTGAAATCAGCCATCTGGGCATGGCCGAACAGCCCACCAACAACGCCCCGCGAATCGGTGCCGCGCTGAGCCTGGACGAACTGGAAAAAGCCCATATCGGCGCCGTCCTGGCCACCAGCGACACCCTGGACCAAGCGGCCAAGACCCTGGGCATCGACGCTTCGACCCTGTACCGCAAGCGCAAACAGTACAACCTGTGAGCATCACCCTATGAAGTTAGCGATGAAACTGCGGACCCGGCTGTTTCTGAGCATTTCGGCCCTGATCACCGTGGCCCTGCTGGGTCTGGTGCTCGGGCTGGTCAGCGTGATGCAGATGGCCAGTACCCAGGAATCGTTGATCCGCAACAACTTCATCACCCTGGATCTGGGGCTCAAGCTGCGCCAGACCCTGGGTGATCAGTTGATCATCATGCTCAGCAACAAGCCCGACTCCGCAGCCCTGGAAGCCTCGCGGCAGCACTACCTGGACCTCCTCGACCAGGGCATCGCCCACGAACAGCAGAACCCGTCCGTGGGTGGTTTCAAGCAGGCCCGCAGCGACTACCTGAACTTCTACCAGGCCTTCGAACACAGCAACACTGCCGCGAGCCTGAACAACAACGAGGCGCTGACCGAGCGTTTCAATACCTTGCGCAACGGCCTGATCAACGAACACAAGCGAGCCCTGGACAACATCAGCCAGGTGGAACGCCAGGCCCGGGACCGTGCCTTGCTGGTAGCCGGCTTGCTGGGCCTGGTCGGCCTGGCGGTGCTGATCATCGGCTTCATCACCGCCCACGCCATTGCCCGGCGCTTTGGCGGACCGATCGAAGCCCTGGCCAAGGCCGCGGACAAGATCGGCCAAGGCAATTTCGACGTCACCCTGCCGATCTCGGCCGCCGCGGAAATGAACCTGCTGACCCGCCGCTTCGGCATCATGGCCGAGGCCCTGCGCCAGCATCAGGCCACCAATGTCGACGAACTGCTGGCTGGCCAGCAGCGCTTGCAGGCGGTGCTCGACAGCATCGACGACGGCTTGTTGATGATCGACCGCCAAGGCCGCCTGGAGCACCTCAACCCCGTGGCCCAACGGCAGTTGGGCTGGGACCAGGAGCGCCTCGGCCAGGGCCTGGGCAGCGCCCTGCAACGCCCGGAGCTGGATGAACAGCTGCAGCTGGTTCTGCGTGGCGGCAACCTGGAGCGGGCCCCGGAAGACCTGGATATCGAGGTCGATGGCGAATCGCGCCTGCTGACCTACAGCCTGACCCCGGTGAGCCACACCCAGGGCCATATTCTCGGCGCGGTGATGGTGCTGCATGACGTCACCGAACAGCGGGCATTCGAGCGGGTACGCAGCGAGTTCGTATTGCGCGCCTCCCACGAACTGCGAACCCCGGTCACCGGCATGCACATGGCCTTCGGCCTGCTTCAGGAACGCCTGCACTTTGCCGAAGAGTCCCGGGAAACCGACCTGCTCAATACAGTCAACGAAGAAATGCAGCGGCTGATGCAACTGATCAACGACCTGCTGAATTTTTCCCGCTATCAGAATGGCCTGCAGAAACTCACTCTCGCGCCCTGCCCCCTGGAAGAGTTGCTGGAGCAGGCCCAGGGCCGCTTCAACGAACAGGCGCAGCGGCAGGACATCAGCCTGCTGCTGGAGATCCAGGCGCCACTGCCGCGCCTGCACGCCGACCGTCCGCAACTGGAACGGGTCCTGGACAATCTGATCGACAACGCCCTGCGCCATACCGCCAGTGGCGGCCAGATCCGCCTGCAGGCCAGGCGCCATGGCGAACGGGTGATTGTCAGCGTCGAGGACAATGGCGAGGGCATCGCTTACGGTCAGCAGGGTCGGATCTTCGAACCCTTCGTTCAGGTCGGACGCAAGAAAGGCGGCGCCGGGCTCGGACTGGCCCTGTGCAAGGAAATCGTCCAGCTCCACGGTGGACGCATGGGCGTCTACTCAAGGCCGGGGCAGGGCACCCAGTTCTATCTGGCCCTGCCGCTCTAGGGCTTCAGGCTTCATCATCCAGGCGCCGGGGCACCAGACGCCGGCCCCGGGTAATCAGCTCGGTAAACTGCAAGGCACTCAGGGCATGGGCGAACAGCCAACCCTGACCGAAGCTCACCCCCTCGCTGCTGAGCAGCGAAGCCTGGTCCTCGAATTCGATGCCCTCAGCGATAACCGTGAGATTCAAGGCGTGGGCCATGCGAATGATGTGGGGCGCCACGCCACTGCTGGCAGCATCGTGACCCAGGGCGTCGATAAAGGCCTTGTCGATCTTCAGGCAATCCACCGGCAGGCTTTGCAGATAGGCCAGGCTGCAGTAGCCGGTGCCGAAGTCATCGATCAGCACCTGATGCCCGACATCCCGCAAGGCCTGCAGGTTGTTGCGCGCCACCACCACGTCGATCAGGCCACGCTCGGTGACCTCGAAGGCGATCTGTCGCGCCGCCACCTTGTGCAAGGCCAGAAGCCGCGCCATGACCTGACCGATGCGCGGCACCATGACATCACAGGCCGCCAGGTTGACCGAGATATACAGCTGGGGATTGGCTCGCAGTACGTGCCCCAGTTGCTCCAGCAGACGCTGCAGGACGAAGTCGGTGATCTGGCGGATCTGCCCGGTGTTTTCCGCCAGCGGAATGAACAGATCGGGACTGGTCAGGGTGCCGTCCGGACGCCGCCAGCGCAGTAACGCTTCGGCCCCTACACAGAGCCTGCTGTTGAGGTCGAAGATCGGCTGGTACAGCACCTGCAGCTCACCGCGTCGCAGCGCCCCTTGCAGCTCTGCTCCCAACGACTGGCGCTGCCGCGCCAACTGATACACCAGCCCGCCGATAAACAGCGCCAGCAACAGACTGAACGGTAACAACCACCACCAGCCATCGAGTATTTCCGCCTGCAGGCTGGCCCGGGGCGTGATCAGCACCAACTGGTACTCGGGATTCTGGGTGGGCATGCGATAGATCAGCAGGTCAGGGGTGACCTGCAGCGGCTCCTCGCGACTGGCGCGCCAGGGCTCCACCGGCGGCCAGGAACGGGCCTGACCCAGTACCGGAATCGCCCGGGAGCCATGCTCGACCACCACCATCAGGCTGCCACCGGCCGGCAGGTCCACCACATCGGTCAAGTGCCCACGGGAGGTGGCCACGCGAAAATTGCCCCGCCCCAGCATCAGAGCAGCGAGGTTTTCATTGGGTTGGGTCGAGGTGTTGAGCCAGTAGCTGTAGGTCGGCCCGCGGATATCCGGAGCTCTGGGCGAGGGCAGGAGATTCTGTCGCGGCCAGTTTGAGCACGTCTGGGTGGCATCCATGTAGGCCGCTTCATAAATGAAGCGATAGCTGTAGCTGACCTGTTGCAGGGCTGCGATCAGCTCGGCGTTGCACTCGCGCAGCGGCTGGGCCTCCAGTACATCCAGGCCTTCACGCAGTTGCCCGAACAGTTGCTCCAGACGCTCCAGAAAACGCTGGCCCTGGGCGTTCATCTGTTGGCTTTCTCGCTGCTGGACCTGATGCATGGCCACTCCGGCACTGCCCAGCAACAACACCGCCGCGCTCAGCACAGCCGCCAGCGTCGCCAGCAACCAGGGGCGATGGAACCAGGTACGCAGGGTCTGGCGAGCAACCGGCATCATGAAAGATCCGAAGGATTACCAATGAGTTATAGCAACTGATTGAGCAATCGGCCCGAACCGTCCGGCGGCGTCATTATTTTGTCTGGTTGAGCACCTGCAGGATGGCTGCACTTTCGGCGTCCGGGGTGCCATCGAATCGACCCGGGCGATAGTGCATCTGGAAAGCCGCCAGCACGTGGCGGGTGGCCACATCCAGTTCGCCAGTCTGCGGCGTGGCATAGCCCAGGACCGCCAACTGTTGCTGGAACCAGCTGATGCTCGGCAGGTTGGCGGCAAAAAACGCCTGTTGGCGGGCCACTGCCTGAGCGTTTGGCCACAGGCCGAGTCCGGCGTCGGCCAGGCGCTTCCAGGGGAACAGCGGGCCCGGATCGAGCTTGCGCGATGGCGCGATGTCGCTGTGGCCAATGATGTGACGCGGGGAGATGTTGTTGCGCTTGCTGATGTCCTTGAGCAGCACGATCAGGTTCTGGATCTGCGCTTCGCTGTAGGGATACCAGAGCCGTCCGTTGGGACCATCACGAAAGCCCGGGTTGACGATTTCAATGCCGATGGAGCTGGAGTTGAGCCAGGTCCGGCCCTGCCACTGGCTCTCGCCGGCGTGCCAGGCGCGGTATTGCTCGTCCACCAGTTTGTAGATCGTGGCGGACTTGTCGTCGCCGATCAGGTAATGGCTACTGACCTGACCATTGGTCAGCAGGGCCAGGGAGCGTTCCAGGGATGCCGAGGTGTAATGAACGATGATGAACTGGGCGCGCTGGTCGTAATTGACCGAAGGGTGGCTGGTGTCAATACGCGGACCGCTGGCACAACCGGCGAGGACCAGGAGCGAAAAAGCAAGAGCAAGAAGTTTCATGGCAAAGGGCAGTACGCTGAAGAAAAGAATGCAACAGTGTAACGTACTGCTCCCAACGCCATGGGCAAAACCGAGGTTTCAGACAGGAATCGGCAAGCGTCTCAGCCTGCCTCTACCCGGTTGCGACCCGCATCCTTGGCCCGGTACAACGCCTGATCGGCTCTTTTGATCACCAGATCGCTGCGATCACCGGCCTTGAAGGCACTCAGTCCGACGGACACGGTAATGGTCACTGGCTCGCCCTTGAAGTGGAACGGACACGTCTCGACCGCCGCTCGCAGCGCTTCCACTATCCGCGCGCCCGCTGGCAACGGGGTATTGGGCATCAGCAGGACAAACTCCTCGCCGCCGAAACGCGCGATAAAGTCGCTGCCACGCAGGCGCTTGCGCAACACGTTGGCGATGATCTTCAACACCTTGTCACCGGCCAGATGGCCGTAGTTGTCGTTGATCCGCTTGAAGTGATCGAGGTCGAGCATGGCCAGCAGCAAGCTGTTGCCATGTTGCCGCCATAGACCGACCTCGTGCTCCAGACGCTCGGTCCAGGCGGCGCGGTTGGGCAACCCGGTCAGCGGATCGATCAGGGCCTTTTGCCGCTGTTCCTCCAGGTGTTCACGGTAGCCCTGGGCCTCCTGCTCCATGCTCGAAACCCGCTCTGCCAGGCTTTGCAGACGGGCCGCCACTTCCTTCTCACGCTCATCGCGCTGCTTCTGGTGGTGATCCATGGTGCCCAGCAGGCCTTCCAGGTGGCTTTCCAGTACCTGCTTGAGGTCATCCAGATCTGCCGCCTCCTGCACGCTGCTCTGCAGGCCATCGACCTGCTCACGGATCTGGGTGTCCATGGCCCGTGCCGCCGAGCTGCTGTCGGCGTGGCCATCACTGGCCGCCTGCAGATTGCTCTGGAAGGCCTCAAGGCGCTCGTTAAGCTGTTTGAGGTACGTCTCGAACTCATGCTGGCCCGAATCGGTGATTGCCAGCATCAGTACCGCCAGATCATCGAGGATTGGCAGCAACTCGTACCAGTTCAGGCCATGTTGCAGACGATCACGCATGGCTTCGGCCTGAGGCCGATGGCGTTCCGGCAGACTCAGGTCATCGAGCAGTCCCAGCAGGGTGTGTTCGATATGCTTGGCCACCGAGCTGTAGGAGGGCTCAGGAGAGTCCGGCAGGGCGTAGAGCACATCGTGCTCGGATTGCTCTGGATCGATGGCGGCCAAGGCCTCGGCCATCACTGGCGGCAAGGGCAGGCTGTCGAGCAGCACTGCCGGGGAAACCGCGGGAAGCGGCAACAGCTCATCGGGGTTGAGCGGAACGGGCTCGCTCTGAGGTGCGGCGGGTACTTCTGCCGGCGGCTGCAGAGGCGCTACCGGTAAAGCATCGACGGCGACAGAGGCCGGAGGCGCGACCTCGACTGCAGCCGGAGCAGGCACTTCGATCGCGACCTGGGGCGCTGGCCCAAGGGACTCTTCCTGTGCCAGGACTGGTGGCACGAATGCCACCACCGACGACGGGGGCGGTACGCTGGCCGTTTCGGGCTCAATCTTGGCAGGGGCCTCGGAAACGGGCTGCGCAGCGGGTGTTGCCTCGGGCTTGGCCGGGGTCACGGCGACAGGTGCCGGAGGGACCTCAGCGACTTCCGGCAAATCCGTGGCCGGGGTCTGATAATGCTCGCGAACCACTTCGTCCGCTTCGCCAGCCTCTTCAACCTGGGGACGGGAGTTCACCGCAGGGACAGGAGCAGGCGCCGCTGGCGTAACCGCCTCAGCCTGGGGAGCATCGGCGGCGTCACGGGCCCCGAACAGGCGCTGCAACAGACTCGGGCGATCTGGTTCGGCGGGCGTTTCCAGCTGGCTCAAGGCCTTGCCCTGAAGATTGCTCAGCTCCCCCAGCAGCAAGGGGATCTCTCGCGCCTGACTGACCCGGCCATCCAGTTGCTTGGCGAAGGCCTTCAACGGGCGGCTGACTTCCCGGGGCAGGGGCAGGGACTGCAATTGGGTGACCAGGGCGGTCAAGGCACTGCTCATCTGGTTGACCCGGGTTTCACGCCGCTGCTCGGAGTCCAGCACGGCTTTTTCCAGACGGGGCAACAGCGCTGCAAGCCCGGCATCCATGTCGTCGGTGCGCACAACCTCGCGCATCTCCTTCATGCACTGGTCGACCGCACGATCGGTACCCTCCGCCGCCAGGGTGCTACGCACCAGGCCACGACGTAGCAAGTCCAGTCGAGCGGCCCATCGGCGCTCAAGCTTTTCCTGCTGCTCGATACTTTTGAGGTATTTCTCTTTCCAGCGTTGGGCGTCGTCGCTCATTCATCGGTTCCGCGAGGTGCAGGACTCAACGCGGGCAATGCATCGGCCGTGAGCGAACCCGGCAGACGAATCTCTACCGCGACCGGCAGGTGATCGGATATGGGTTGGGCCAGGACTTCGACTCGCTCCAGGGTCAGGCTGGGGCTGAGCAGGATATGGTCCAGGCAGCGTTGCGGACGCCAGCTGGGGAAGGTCGCCTGCAGTTGCGGCGCCAACAGGCTGAGGTCGCGTAAAGGGGAGTGCTCCAGCAGATCGCTGGCGTGGGTGTTCATGTCTCCCATCAGCACTTGATGCTTGTAGCCACCGATCAACTCGCGGATGTACGCCAGTTGCCGGGTTCGAGCCCGGGCGCCGAGCGCCAGGTGCATCATCACCACCACCAGCGCCTCGGGGCCTTCGCCAAATCGCACAAGGATCGCGCCGCGCCCCTTGGGGCCGGGCAGTGGATGGTCTTCGATGGCCCAGGGGCGCAAGCGACTGAGCACACCGTTGCTGTGCTGAGCCAGGCGTCCCAGGTTGCGATTGAGCTGTTGGTACCAGTAAGGGAAGGCACCCAGTTGGGCCAGGTGCTCCACCTGATTGACGTAGCCCGAACGCAGGCTGCCACCATCGACTTCCTGCAGGGCTACCAGATCGAAGTCCCCCAGCAGATTGCCGATCTTCTGCAGGTTGTCCGCACGTCCGTTATGGGGCAGCAGGTGCTGCCAGCCACGGGTCAGGTAATGGCGATAACGCTCGGTGCTGATACCGACCTGAATATTGAAACTGAGCAAACGCAGGCGACTGTCCGCCGGCAGGCCGGTCGACGCCAAATGGTGCTCGTTGACCTGCGGATCATGCAGGCCAACGATGCGTTCAGAGCCCCAGCGCGGCATGGCGGCGGCGCTTACTTGGCTGCGCGCTCTTTGGCAATCAACTGGTCGGCGACGCTCAGCGCACCTTCAGGACCACCGGCGGAACCCAGGTCGAAACGGTACTTGCCGTTGACCACCATGGTCGGTACGCCAGTGATCTGGTAGGCCTGAGCCTTCTTCTTGGCGTCTTCGACCTTGCCTTTGACGGCGAAGGAGTTGTAGGTGCTCAGGAATTTGTCCTTGTCGACGCCTTCGGCTACCAGGAATTCGGCCATCTCTTCTGGAGTGGCGAGTTTCTTGCCGCTATGGATGGCTTCGAACACGGCCTTGTGAACCTTGTGCTCGACGCCCATGGCTTCCAGGGTGATGAACAGTTGGCCATGAACGTTCCAGATACCGCCGAACATCGCCGGGATACGCACAAAGTTGACATCGCTAGGGAGTTTTTCAACCCAGGGATTGATGGTCGGCTCAAAGGCGTAGCAGTGCGGGCAGCCATACCAGAACAGCTCTACCACCTCGATCTTGCCAGGCACGGCAACCGGAACGGCGCTGCTCAACTCGACATATGTTTTACCGGCTTCAAGCGGCTCGGCGGCTTGAGCGGTCACGCCAAACAGGCTGGCGGTGACGAGAGCGGCGCTGAGAATCAGATTACGCATGCTTTACTCCTGGACAATTTTGGCGCCTCGCGCGACCTGAATTCAGACAGATCATGGCGGGCTTGAGTTCGCTAGTGTAGCGGCAGACGCCATAAAAAAGGGCGGCCTGAGCCACCCTTTATGCTTGCACCGTCAGATTAATCGATCATTAACGTTGCCGCGGCTCAACACCCTCGGCAACTTGATCGAGCAGGCCTTAGTGCAGGCCCTGAATATAGCTGGACACCGCCTCGATGTCTTTGTTGCTCAACTTGGCGGCGATGCTGCGCATGACCATGGTATCGCCGTCGTTGGTGCGGTTGCCTTCGCGGAAGTCAGTCAGCTGCTTGGCCACATATTGTGCGTGCTGCCCACCCAGGTGAGGGAAGCCGGCCGCTGCGTTACCGGCGCCATTTGGCGCATGGCAGCCGGTGCAGGCTGGCATGCCTTGATCCAGCTTGCCGCCCCGGAAGAGTTCTTCGCCACGGGCCACGACTTTAGGATCGGCGGCGCCGACGCTGCCTTTCTGGCTGGCGAAGTAGGCGGCGATGTCAGCCAGGTCCTGATCGTTCAGATTGGTCAGCATACCGGTCATTTCCAGCACTTGCCGCTTGCCGGACTTGATGTCGTGCAGCTGCTTCTCCAGGTACTTTTCCCCCTGACCCGCCAGCTTGGGAAAGTTTGGCGCCATGCTGTTCCCATCAGGGCCGTGGCAAGCGCCACATACTGCGGTTTTCGCCTGACCGGCAGCAGCGTCGCCTGCGGCATGGGCGACACCTGTGATGCCCAAGGTCAACAGCAGACTCACGAGTAATTTGTTCATCAGCTAATCCAACTACGGCTAAGGGTTAAGAGTTATGGACCGGAATCACTCGCTCATCCAATGGATGATGGCTCGGTAATCCTCGGCACTGCAGTCCATGCACAAACCACGCGGCGGCATCGCCTTGAAACCCTGGGTCACGTGTTGCACCAGCGTCTCCATACCTTGCGCCAACCTCGGCGCCCAAGCTTCCTGGTCGCCCTTGCGGGGCGCCGTGGGTAGTTGGCCGGAATGACAAGCCCCACAAACACGGTTGTACACAGCTTCCGGATCCTGTGTAGCCTGAGCGCTGTAAAGCGGCATCAAGACACCGGCAGCTAGCAGCCATTTCGTCATAAAACGACCTTTTCAGGGTTGAGAGCGTGCTGCGTTCTAATGCGCATTCAAGGTTTATCGCTCTCGTGAACTTCATCCTACGCTGGGACAAAGCGCACACAAAATCTGCGGCATTATATACTGGCGTTACTGAAACGGAAACGACACCGCTCGCCGCGTCCACTCTCGGCATCGCCCCTATCGGAAATCCCATGCAACTCAAGAACCCCATCCTCGGCCTGTGCCAACAGGCTACGTTCATGCTCAGCGCCGCCAAAGTCGACCAATGTCCTGACGATGACGGCTTTGAAGTGGCCTTTGCCGGGCGCTCCAACGCCGGTAAATCCAGCGCCCTGAACACCCTGACCCACGCCAGCCTGGCACGCACCTCGAAAACACCGGGTCGCACGCAGTTGTTGAACTTCTTCAAGCTAGACGACGATCGCCGTCTGGTCGACCTGCCGGGCTACGGTTACGCCAAAGTACCGATCCCGCTGAAGCAGCACTGGCAGCGCCACTTGGAAGCTTATCTGGGCAGCCGCGAGAGCCTTAAAGGCTTGATCCTGATGATGGACATCCGTCATCCCATGACCGACTTCGACCTGTTGATGCTGGACTGGGCGGTCGCCAGCGGCATGCCGATGCACATCCTGCTGACCAAGGCCGACAAACTGACCTATGGCGCAGCCAAGAACACCCTGCTCAAGGTGCAGTCGCAGATCCGCAAGGGCTGGGGCGAAGCGGTCACCATCCAACTGTTCTCGGCCCCCAAGCGCATGGGCCTGGAAGAGGCCTACACCGTGCTGGCAGGCTGGATGGAACTGGCCGACAAAGGCGCCGAAACCGAGGCCTGAGAAAGAGTTTCAAATTGTCTGCGCGGTGATCAGGCAAGGCAAAAAGCGGCGGGAAAGCGGAGTTTAGGGGCCTAAATGAGCATTTCCCGCCGCTTTTTAACGCAGCATGGTCGCCGCGCAGGCAATTTTCAGGCAAAAAAAACCCCGGACTTCGTATGGGGAGGGGGAAGTTCGGGGTTCAAGTTCTAGACCGCTAGGGCGGGGTCCAGATATCTGCCAACACTTAACACAACATAGGAGCATCGAAGGGCTTCACCAGCCATTCAGTAACTCTGAGTGAGCTTTCACCGATTTAGTTCCGGCGGATTGCAAAAACTATTGGCAATAAACGATGAAATTTTCCGTGCTAATAGCCCCTGGCCAGCTTTTACCGCGACACTATGCCGCGGCAAAAAACCCTTAAAAGAGCCCTTAGTGGGCCTCATCCCAGTTATTTCCCACGCCGACTTCAACCAATAACGGCACATCCAGAGTTGCGGCACCGCTCATGTAGCCGCGAATCTCATCACGTACTTGATCCACCAGGTCCTCACGCACCTCCAGTACCAGTTCGTCGTGTACTTGCAGAATGACCCGGGCATCCAGCCCCGAGGACTCCAGCCAGTTGTCCACCGCCACCATGGCCTTCTTGATGATATCCGCCGCCGTGCCCTGCATCGGCGCGTTGATCGCGGTGCGCTCGGCCCCGGCACGCTCCTGCGGCTTGTTGGAGTTGATCTCCGGCAGGTACAGCCGGCGACCGAAGATGGTCTCCACATACCCTTGGTCCGCCGCCTGGGCACGGGTACGGTCCATATACTCGCGAACCCCCGGATAGCGGGCGAAATAGGTATCGATGTAGGCCTTGGCCTGCTTGGTATCGACGCCGATATCCTTGCCCAGCTTCTGCGCGCCCATGCCATAGATCAGACCAAAGTTGATGGCCTTGGCACTGCGGCGCTGATCGGACGTAACGTCCTTGAGCTCCACCTTGAACACTTCGGCAGCCGTAGCGGTGTGCACATCCAGGTTGTTGCGGAAGGCATTGAGCAGGCCTTCGTCCCGGGACAAGTGCGCCATGATCCGCAACTCGATCTGCGAATAGTCCGCCGCCAGCAGCTTGTAGCCGGCCGGGGCGATAAAGGCCTGGCGAATACGCCGACCTTCCGCGGTGCGCACCGGGATGTTCTGCAGGTTCGGATCACTGGAGGACAGACGCCCGGTAGACGCCACAGCCTGATGATAGGAGGTGTGGATACGCCCCGTGCGCGGGTTGATCTGCTCGGGCAGGCGATCGGTGTAGGTGCTTTTCAGCTTGCTCATGGAGCGGTACTGCATCAACACCCGAGGCAGCGGATAGTCGTCTTCGGCGAGCTTGGCCAACACCTCTTCAGCCGTAGAAGGCTGGCCCTTGGCGGTCTTTTTCAGCACCGGCAGGCCGAGCTTGTCGTAGAGAATCGTCCCCAGTTGCTTGGGCGAGCCCAGGTTGAACTCCTCACCCGCGATCTCGAAAGCCTCGCGCTCAAGGGCAACCATCTTGTCCCCCAGCTCGATGCTCTGAAGCCCCAGCAGCTTGTCGTCCACCAGAGCGCCCTGACGCTCGATACGCGCCAGGACCGGCACCAGCGGCATCTCGATATCGGTCAATACGCTGGCCAGGCTCGGAATGGCTGTCAGCTTCTCGAACAGCACCTGGTGCAGACGCAAGGTCACATCGGCATCTTCAGCAGCATACGGCCCCGCCTGCTCAAGGGGGATCTGATCGAAAGTCAGCTGTTTGGCGCCCTTGCCGGCGATGTCCTGGAAGCTCACGGTGCTGTGGTCCAGGTACTTCTGCGCCAGGCTGTCCATGTCATGGCGAGTGGCGGTGGAGTTGAGCACGTAGGATTCGAGCATGGTGTCGAAGGCAATGCCGCGCACGGTGATGCCATTGGCCTGATCGCCACCTATGGCGCAATTGGCCAGGATGTTCATGTCGAACTTGGCGTGCTGACCGACCTTGAGCAGCTTGGGATCTTCCAGCAACGGCTTCAAAGCCAGCAGCACAGTGTCGCGATCCAGCTGCTCCGGAACGCCCATATAGGAGTGGGTCAACGGAACGTAGGCCGCTTCCCCGGCCTTGACCGAGAAGGACAGCCCCACCAGTTGCGCCTGTTGTGCATCGATACCGGTGGTCTCGGTATCGAACGCAATCAGCTTGGCGTTTTTCAGCTTCTCCAGCCAGACCGCAAAACGCTCCTGGTCGAGGATGGTTTCGTACTGCAACTCAAGTGGCGCCTGCTCCGCCGCTGCCGGTTGCTCTGCCACCGCCTCAGGCGCCTCGGCAGAGCTGAGCTCGACGCGCTTGGCGTCACGCTGCAAATCATCGAGCCAGCTCTTGAATTCCAGCAGGCTGTAGAGCTCCGCCAGTTTCTCGCGGTCGGGCTCGCGCAAGTGCAGGTCATCCAGCCCCACATCCAGGGCCACGTCTACCTTGATGGTCGCCAACTGATAGGAGAGAAAGGCCATCTCCTTGTGCTCTTCCAGCTTGGCCGGCAAGGTCTTGGCGCCGCGAATCGGCAGCGTCGGCACGATATCAAGCTGCTCGTAGAGTTCCTTCAGGCCACCATTGACCCCGACCAGCAAACCGGAAGCCGTCTTCGGACCAATACCCGGTACGCCCGGAATGTTGTCGGAAGAATCGCCCATCAGCGCCAGGTAATCGATGATCTGCTCGGGAGCGACGCCGAATTTCTCCTTCACGCCTTCCACATCCATGCTGCTACCGGACATGGTGTTGACCAAGGTAATGTGCCCGTCGACCAACTGGGCCATGTCCTTATCACCGGTGGAAATCACCACCGGGCGATCCGCCGCCGCGCTGCTGCGGGCCAGGGTGCCGATCACGTCATCGGCCTCGACCCCTTCCACGCACAGCAGCGGGAAGCCCAAGGCGATCACGCTGGCGTGCAGCGGCTCGATCTGCACCCGCATGTCATCGGGCATGCTCGGGCGGTTGGCCTTGTATTGGGCGTACATGTCATCGCGGAAGGTCCCGCCCTTGGCATCGAACACCACCGCGAACGGGCTGTCCGGGTACTGCTTGCGCAGGCTCTTGAGCATGTTCAGCACGCCCTTGACCGCGCCGGTGGGCAGGCCTTTGGAGGTGGTCAGAGGTGGCAACGCGTGAAACGCGCGGTACAGATATGAAGAACCGTCCACCAGGACGAGGGGGGCTTGGCTCATGAGCAGGATCAACCTTTTCGGCGGGTCCGGCGCTAGAATAGCGGGACCGTTGACGACAAAGGGACAAGGTTATCATGCGCACACTAAATCGCTTGCTGCTGGCCGGCTTGATTGCAATCGCTCCAATGGCCGTGATCGCCGCAGAAGATGCGCCGTCAGCGGACCCGGAAGTGACCATTCGCACGGAAGGCGACAAGACCATCCAGGAATACCGGCAAAATGGCTTTCTGTACGCCATCAAAGTCACGCCCAAGGGCGGTAAACCCTACTTCCTGGTGCGCGCCGATGGCTCCGACGGCAACTTCATCCGTTCGGATCAGCCGGATATGCTGATCCCTTCGTGGAAAATCTTTGAGTGGTAAACCACTCCGACTTCAACTCATTGGCGCTGGCTCGATAGCGGCGCCCGTACTGGCAGTTTTTAACCATGTCTGTGTTCACCCCCCTGGCTCGGCCCGAGCTGGAAACCTTTCTCGCCCCTTATGGGCTCGGCCGCCTGCTTGACTTCCAGGGGATCGCCGCTGGTAGCGAAAACACCAACTTCTTCATCAGCCTGGAGCAGGGCGAGTTCGTCCTGACCCTGGTGGAGCGCGGCCCGGTCCAGGAAATGCCGTTCTTCATCGAACTGCTGGACGTGCTGCACCAGGCCGACCTGCCGGTGCCTTATGCGCTGCGCACCACAGACGGCGTGGCCCTGCGGGAATTGGCTGGCAAACCGGCGTTGCTGCAACCGCGCCTGGCAGGCAAGCACATCAAGGAAGCCAACGCCCAGCACTGTGCCCAGGTGGGTGAGTTGCTCGGGCATCTGCACGTGGCGACCAAGGACAACATGATCAAACGCAAGACCGATCGTGGCCTGGACTGGATGCAGGAGGAGGGCACCCAGCTGTTGTCGCATCTCGATACTCCCGCTCAAGACCTGCTGCAGCGGGCGCTGGATGAAATCACCAAACAGAAGACCAGCATCCTCGCCCTGCCCAGGGCCAACATCCACGCCGATCTGTTTCGCGACAACGCGATGTTCGAAGGCACCCACCTGACCGGCCTGATCGATTTCTACAACGCTTGCTCGGGGCCGATGCTCTACGACGTGGCCATTGCCTTGAACGACTGGTGCTCCGACGCCGAAGGCGTGATCGACGGACCACGGGCCCGGGCGCTGTTGGGCGCCTATGCGGCGCTGCGACCATTCACTGCGGCCGAGGCCGAACTCTGGCCGACCATGCTGCGGGTAGCCTGCGTGCGCTTCTGGCTGTCACGACTGATTGCCGCCGAGAGTTTCGCCGGGCAGGACGTACTGATTCACGATCCAATGGAGTTCCAGCAGCGTCTGGCACAGCGGCAACAGGTCAGCCTCACGCTGCCGTTCGCCCTGTAAAACGCTTCGCGGGCCAGCCCGCTCCTACAGGTGCACTCTGTAGGAGCGGGCTGGCCCGCGAAAGTCGTCCCACAACAATCCCTGCTTAAAGCTGCTCCAGACAGCCCGCCAGATCGTTCCCCAATTTCTCCAGCACCTGCTCATAGCCCTGAGCGGTTGCGGGCGTATAACCACCCAGCGCATCCAGCTCCGCCAGTTTCACCGGCAGCCCGGCCACCAGGGTTTCCGCCAGCCGCGGACGCAGAGGCGGCTCGCTGAACACACAGGTCTTGCCCACCTGCTGCAAACGCGCGCGCATGGCCGCCACGTGCTGCGCACCCGGCTGCACTTCCGCAGCAACGCTGAACACCCCGGCGTGCTTGAGGCCATAAGCGTCCTCGAAGTAATCGAATGCCTCATGGAACACGAAGTAGGGCTTGCCGGCGATCCCCGCCAGACGAGCCTTCAAACGGGTATCCAGGGCATCCAGACGCTCATTGAATGCTTTCAGATTGCTCTGGTAACGGGCAGCGTTGGCCGGGTCGGCAGCACTCAAGTCCGCAGCAATGCGCGCCGCGATCACCCGGGCATTTATCGGCGACAGCCACAGGTGGGCATCCAGGGTTCCCGGGCGATGATCGTGATCGTGTTCGTCGGCTTCTTCGGCATGCGAGTGGCTATCTTCGGCGAAATGGCGAAGCTTCATGCCCGGCAGATCCTGCACCGCCACCGAGGGCAGGGTGCGTCCCTTAAGGACCCGCGGCAGAAAACCCTCCATGTCCGGGCCGATCCAGTACAGCAGGTCCACACTCTGCACCTTGCGTACGTCCGACGGACGCAGCGCATAGTTGTGCGGCGACGCACCCGGCGGCAGCAGCACCTCAGGAACCGCAACGCCGTCCTGCACCGCCGCCGCGATCAGTTGCAGCGGCTTGATGCTGGTGAGTACCCGGACTTCGGCCTGGGCCGAGCCGATCGCGAACAAGCTAAAGGTAAAAGCGACAAAAAGGCGAAAAAGTGTGGGCACGATGGACACTCGAAGAGGCGAGAACGGGTAACATAATAACGTCTCTCACAAACCTCGTCGCCGCTCATGCCTAAAACACCCCTTGCCAGCCGTCCACACGACCACTCTCACTGCGTACACAGCGCACTGTCTGAGGCCGACGCCCTGTGCGCACGGCAAGGCCTGCGCCTGACCGCCCTGCGTCGGCGGGTACTGGAGTTGGTGTGGCAAAGCCACAAGCCCCTGGGGGCTTACGACATTCTCGCCGTACTCAGCGAGCAGGACGGTCGCCGCGCCGCCCCGCCAACGGTTTACCGGGCCCTGGATTTCCTCCTGGAAAACGGCCTGGTACACCGCATCGCCTCGCTTAACGCCTTCGTCGGCTGCAACCACCCGGAACACGCGCACCAGGGCCAGTTCCTGATCTGTCGCGAATGCCACGCCGCCATCGAGCTCGAACAGAAATCCATCAGCGACGCCATCATCACCAGCGCCCGCGACGTCGGCTTCGTGGTCGAGGGCCAGACCGTCGAAGTGGTCGGACTCTGCTCGGGCTGCCAGGGGGCTTGATGAGCACTGCGTTGATCCGCCTCGAGCAGGTCGGGGTGACCTTTGCCGGGCAGAACGTCCTGGACAACATCCAGCTCAGCGTCGAGCCCGGGCAGATCGTGACCCTGATCGGCCCCAACGGCGCCGGCAAGACCACCTTGGTGCGCGCCGTACTGGGCCTGCTCAAGCCCGACAGTGGCAGCGTCTGGCGCAAGCCCAAGCTGCGGGTCGGCTACATGCCGCAAAAGCTCCATGTCGACCCGACCCTGCCCCTGTCGGTGCTGCGCTTTCTGCGCCTGGTGCCGGGCGTGGATCGCAGCCGAGCCTTGGCAGCCCTCAAGGAAGTCGGCGCCGAGCAGGTGATCGACAGCCCGGTGCAAAGCATTTCCGGCGGCGAAATGCAGCGCGTGCTGCTGGCCCGGGCATTGCTGCGCGAGCCTGAACTGCTGGTACTCGACGAGCCGGTACAAGGCGTTGACGTCGCCGGCCAGGCCGAGCTCTACAGCCTGATCACTCGCCTGCGGGACCGTCATGGCTGCGGCGTGCTGATGGTCTCCCATGACTTGCATCTGGTAATGAGCACCACCGACCAGGTGGTCTGCCTGAACCGCCACGTCTGCTGCTCGGGCCACCCCGAACAGGTCAGCGGCGATCCCGCCTTCGTCGAGCTGTTTGGCAAGAACGCACCAAGCCTGGCGATCTACCACCACCATCACGATCACGCCCATGACCTGCATGGCTCGGTGGTCACCCAGCCCGCCTCGGGCCACCCCCATGTCCACGGAGAAAACTGCAAGCATGGCTGATTTTCTGCTCTACGCCCTGCTCGCAGGTTTGGCCCTGGCGGTGGTTGCCGGCCCCTTGGGGTCCTTCGTGGTCTGGCGGCGCATGGCCTACTTTGGCGACACCCTGTCCCATGCTGCGCTCCTGGGAGTCGCCCTGGGTTTCCTGCTGGATGTCAGCCCCGCCGTGGCCGTCACCGTAGGTTGCCTGTTGCTGGCGGTGCTGCTGGTGACCCTGCAACAACGCCAGCCTCTGGCATCCGACACGCTGCTGGGGATTCTTGCTCCCAGCACCCTGTCCCTGGGCCTGGTGGTACTAAGCTTCATGCATGAAGTGCGAATCGACCTGATGGCCTACCTGTTCGGTGACCTGCTGGCGATCAGCCCAGGCGATCTGGCGTGGATTCTCGGCGGCAGCGCAGCGGTGCTGTTGCTGCTGGTGGCACTGTGGCGGCCCCTGCTGGCAATCACCGTGCACGAGGAGTTGGCCAAGGTCGAAGGCCTGCCCGTGGCTTCGCTGCGCCTGGCGCTGATGCTGTTGATTGCCGTGGTGATTGCGGTGGCAATGAAGATTGTCGGGGTATTGCTGATTACCTCGTTGCTGATCATCCCGGCCGCTGCGGCACAGCGTCACGCCCGTTCGCCGGAGCAGATGGCCCTGGGCGCAAGCCTGCTGGGCATGCTCGCGGTGTGCGGCGGGCTGGCGCTGTCCTGGTTCAAGGACACCCCGGCCGGGCCGTCGATCGTGGTCACGGCCGCCGCATTGTTTCTGCTGAGTTTTGTTCTGCCCCGTCGAGGGGTGTAGACTTGCTCGCTTTTTGCGCAATTAGAGAGTCGCAGGAATGAAGCCGTTCGCCTCCCGTTATCTGCTCCTTGTCGCATTCTCCCTGCTGCTGGGGGCCTGCCAAAGCACGCCACCGGCGCCCCCCCAGGTCCCCGATGCGCGGGCCTCGGCCATCGCGCAGCTGGAACAAAACATTGCCAGCAGTGAGCTGGCCACCGCTGAAGACCAACTCAGTGCGCTGCAGGCACAAACGCCTGACGACCCACAGTTGGTGCAATACCAGCGGCAGATTGCCGAAGCCTATCTGCAGCGCAGCCAGATCGTCCTGCAAAAGGGCGATGTGAATGCCGCGGCCACAGCCCTGAGTCGGGCTCGGGCGCTGATGCCCAAGGCGCCGGCGCTGACCGGTGGTGTCAACAACGCCATTGCCCATGCACGCAAGGCCGAGCTGGACCAGGCCGAAGCCGCCTTGAAGGCTGCCGAAGCGCGCCCAGCGGCCAAGCTGATCGATCCTGCGGCCCAGAGCACCACCATCGCCTTGAACGTCACCGATATCCGCAAGCTGCGTCATCAGCTCGATGCGCTGGCCACCGATGTGGTGAATTATCAGTGCGACGTGAGCATCCAGGTGCCGCGCACCGAGGATTATCCCTGGCTGTCGACCTTGCTCGGCAAGCGGGTGAAGAAGCTCGACCCCGACTTTGAACAGAAGATCAGCCGGCAGATCGTGCGCCACGTACCGGCGCAGATGGTCTTGAGCCCGCGCAAGGCGCAGTAAAGCCTTCGCCGGCAAGCCGGCTCCTACCGGGAGCGGGCTGGTCGGCGAAAGTTTGTTCAGGCCGGGATTGCCTTGGCCTTTTCCTCTCGATCCCAGACCCGATGCTGCCCAATGGCGGCAAAGAACGCTTTGAATGCCTTGGCATCTCCTCCAACGATCAAGCCCTTGTCTGCTTCCAGCTTGAGCACCGCCAGCAGCTCCCGGGCTTCGCCGTGCAAGGCGATGGCCTTGAGATGTTTGTAGGCCTCCAACAGGTAATGCAGCGCCACACCATTGCCGCTCAGGGTCTTGATCGACTGCGCGCCGCCCGGCACGAACACCGCGTCGAACGCCACTGACGGCAGGCCCTCCATGGAAGCATCCACCGGCAAACGCTTGCCGTCCGCGGTGGTGACCGGTGCCGAGGTCGGCCCCAACAGCTTAGCGTGCGCCCCTTCGGCCGTGAGAGCCTTCTTCAACGCGTCAATCGCTGCACCATCAACGCCGTTGGCCGCAAGAATCGCCACTTTCCGCGTTTTGATATGACCCGGCAGCAGGTTCGCCTGGCTCAGGGCCGGCGAGCGCGTCAGCGACGTCTTGCGCTCAGCCACAGTGGCCTTCTTCGGCGCCGCCAGGCCCAGGTTCTCGGCCACACGAGCGGCCAGGTGCAGATCGATGTTGGCGAGAATTTCGTTTACCTGCCGCTCACGGATCCACTGCCGCTCGACCTTGCCCAGCTCGAAGCTGTAGGCCGCGATGATGTGTTCCTGCTCGTGCTTGCTCATGCTGTTGAAGAACAGCCGTGCCTGGGAGAAATGATCGCCGAACGACTCGCTGCGCTGGCGGATCTTGTGGGCATCGATGCGCTCGTTATAACTCTCGAAACCACCATCCTGGGCCGCCGGCGGGGTTTCTTTCGGCCAGCCACCATCAATGGAGTTCGGCTCGTAGGCAGCCCGCCCCTTGTCGATGGTGCTGCGGTGCATGGCGTCGCGCTGACCATTGTGTAAAGGGGTCAGCGGTCGGTTGATGGGCAGCTCATGAAAGTTCGGCCCACCCAGGCGACTGATCTGCGTATCGGTGTAGGAAAACAGCCGCCCTTGCAGCAACGGGTCGTTGGAGAAATCGATCCCCGGCACGATGTGCCCCGGGCAGAAGGCGACCTGCTCGGTTTCGGCAAAATAATTGTCGGGGTTGCGGTTGAGCACCATCTTGCCCAGGGGCGTGATGGGCACCAGTTCCTCGGGGATCAGCTTGGTGGGGTCGAGAATGTCGAAGTCGAAATTGTGTTCGTCTTCTTCGGCGATGATCTGCACGCCGAACTCCCACTCCGGGTAATCCCCGGCTTCGATGGAGTCCCACAGGTCACGGCGATGGAAGTCGGTGTCCTTGCCGGCGAGCTTCTGCGCCTCGTCCCAGACCAGGGAACAGGTGCCCACCGCCGGCCGCCAGTGAAACTTGACGAAGCTTGCGCGCCCCTCGGCGTTGATCAAACGAAAGGTGTGCACGCCAAAGCCCTGCATGCTGCGCAGGCTTTTCGGAATGGCCCGGTCGGACATGGCCCAGATCACCATGTGCGCCGATTCCGGCTGCAGGGAGACAAAGTCCCAGAAGGTGTCGTGGGCCGAGCCGCCGGTGGGGATCTCATTGTGGGGTTCGGGTTTCACCGCATGCACGAAGTCGGGGAACTTGATCGCGTCCTGGATGAAGAACACCGGCATGTTGTTGCCCACCAGGTCGAAGTTGCCCTCGTCGGTGAAGAATTTCACTGCAAAACCCCGGACATCACGCACGGTATCGCCGGAACCTCTTGGTCCCTGGACCGTGGAAAAGCGCACGAACACCGGGGTCTTCTTCTGCGGATCGCGCAGGAAACCGGCCTTGGTCAGCGCCGAATGATTGTCGTAGCTCTGGAAGTAGCCATGGGCGCCAACACCCCGGGCGTGGACGATGCGCTCGGGAATCCGCTCATGGTCGAAGTGGGTGATCTTCTCCCGCATGATGAAGTCTTCCAGCAGCGAAGGACCACGAGCGCCCGCCTTGAGGCTGTTCTGGTTGTCAGCGACCTTCACCCCCTGATTGGTCCGCAGGGCCTGGCCCGTGGCGTCGGAGCGGAACGGCTCCAGGCTCTGCAACTTGGTGTTGCTGTTGCCCCGGTCCAGGGTATCGGTCCCGGCCATCTGGCTTTTCGGGGCATTGGGTTTTTTCGTACTCATCAGACAAAAACTCCTCGTTGGCGAAGTCCCTGGCACGCCGGGGCTTCGTGAACACAGGCCCGCAGGCACGGCACCTGGGGCTTCTCGAGTGGCTTAAGTAGTGACTGACGAGAAACTGCGAGCGTTCCTTTTTTATGACCTTTGATCGCGTTATTGCCAAATGGCAGGATGATTGCGAAATAAATGCTAAGAACCTCTATACGGACAGGCTAAAATGCGCGCCCGGCTAACCGCTGATCCTTTTCTAACGCGCCCCACAAGGTTCGCTACGTGATCGAGTTTCAAAACGTCCATAAAACCTACCGGGTCGCCGGTAAGGATATTCCCGCCCTGCACCCGACCAGTCTTCGGGTCGAGAATGGTCAGGTGTTCGGCCTGATCGGTCATTCCGGCGCGGGCAAAAGCACGCTGCTGCGCCTGATCAACCGCCTGGAAAACCCCAGCGGCGGCACGATCATCGTCGACGGTGAAGAAGTCACCGCGCTGGACGCCAACGGCCTGCGCCGCTTCCGCCAACAGGTCGGGATGATCTTCCAGCACTTCAATCTGCTGTCCTCCAAGACTGTGGCTGACAACGTCGCCTTGCCCCTGACCCTGGCCGGCGAGCTGTCGCGCAGCGACATCGAACGCCGTGTGGCTGAGTTGCTGGAGCGGGTCGGCCTGTCCGACCACGCCAAGAAATACCCGGCACAACTGTCCGGCGGCCAGAAACAGCGCGTCGGCATCGCCCGTGCCCTGGCCACCAAGCCAAAGATCCTGCTGTGCGACGAAGCCACCAGCGCCCTCGATCCGCAGACCACGGCCTCGGTCCTGCAATTGCTGGCCGAGATCAATCGCGAGCTGAACCTGACCATCGTTCTGATCACCCACGAAATGGACGTGATCCGTCGCGTCTGTGACCAGGTGGCGGTCATGGACGCCGGCCAGATCGTCGAACAGGGCTCGGTGGCCGAGGTGTTCCTGCACCCCAAGCACCCGACCACCAAACGCTTCGTCCAGGAAGACGAGCAGATCGACGAGAACGAGCAACGCGACGACTTCGCCCACGTACCGGGGCGTATCGTGCGCCTGACTTTCCAGGGCGACTCCACCTACGCACCGCTGCTGGGCACTGTGGCCCGGGAGACCGGGGTCGACTACAGCATCCTCGCCGGACGCATCGACCGCATCAAAGACACCCCTTACGGGCAACTGACCCTGGCCATCACCGGCGGTGACATGGAAGCGGCCTTCGCCCGCTTCACCGCGGCGGATGTCCACATGGAGGTGCTGCGCTAATGAGCGGCTTACTGCATTACTTCGACAACGTTGACTGGGCCGATATCGGAGTGGCAACCAGCGACACCATGGTCATGCTCAGCACGTCCCTGGTATTCACCGTACTGGTCGGCCTGCCGCTGGGGGTCTTGCTGTTCCTGTGCAGCCCAAGGCAGTTGCTGGAACAGAAAAATGTCTATTCGATCCTGGGCTTTGTGGTCAACGCCATCCGCTCGCTGCCGTTCATCATCCTGCTGATTGTGATGATTCCGACCACTATCCTCATCACGGGCACCTCCCTGGGTGTGGCGGGCGCCATCCCTCCGCTGGTGGTGGGCGCTTCCACCTTCTTCGCGCGCCTGGTGGAAACCGCTCTGCGTGAAGTGGATCGCGGCATTATCGAGGCCACCCAGGCCATGGGCGCCACGACCCGGCAGATCATCATGAACGCCCTGCTACCCGAGGCCTGCCCCGGTATCATCGCGGCGATCACGGTCACCGCCATCGCCCTGGTCGGCTACACCGCCATGGCCGGTGTCGTGGGTGCAGGCGGCCTCGGTGACCTGGCCATTCGTTATGGTTACCAGCGTTTCCAGGACGATGTGATGGTGGTGACCGTGGTAATGCTGATTGTGTTGGTTCAGGTTCTGCAAACCGTTGGCGATAAGCTGGTGGTGCACTTTTCCCGCAAATAATTGCAATCGCCGGCCCCGGCCGGCAGGCGCCCGGGGTCGGGCGACTTACAAGGAGCTTGTTCGATGAAAAAACTACTCGTCGCTTTCGCAGCCGTTGCCGCGTTCTCCGCGCACGCCGCCGAAACCCTGACCGTGGCCGCCACACCGGTGCCCCACGCCGAGATCCTGGAATTCGTCAAACCGGCCCTGGCCAAAGAAGGCGTGGACCTGAAGGTCAAGGTCTTCACCGACTACGTGCAGCCCAACGTGCAAGTGGCCGAGAAACGCCTGGACGCCAACTTCTTCCAGCACCAGCCATACCTGGATGAGTTCAACAAGGCCAAGGGCACCAAGCTGGTGAGCGTGGCCGGCGTGCACCTGGAACCCCTGGGCGCCTACTCCAGCAAATACAAGCAACTCGCCGAACTGCCAGGCGGCGCCACCGTGGTGATCCCCAACGACGCCACCAACGGCGGTCGCGCCCTGTTGCTGCTGGACAAGGCCGGCCTGATCAAGCTCAAGGATTCCAACAACATCCTGGCCACCATCAAGGACATCACGGAGAACTCCAAGGACCTGAAGTTCCGCGAACTGGAAGCCGCCACCATCCCCCGCGTGCTGACTCAGGTCGACCTGGCCCTGATCAACACCAACTACGCCCTGCAGGCCAAGCTGGACCCTTCCAAGGATGCCCTGGTGATCGAAGGCAAGGATTCGCCTTACGTGAACATCCTGGTCGCCCGTCCTGACGACAAGGACTCGGACGCCATGAAGAAACTGGTCGCCGCCCTGCACAGCCCAGAAGTGAAGCAATTCATTCTCGAGAAGTACAAAGGCGCCGTGCTGCCAGCGTTCTGATCGGTTGCAGAAATACAAACGGGGCGCCTTGGGGCGCCCCGTTTTGTTTGTAGCCGCTGCCGAAGGCTGCGATAAGGCGCGAAGCGCCTTCCGCGGGCCTCAAGCACGCGTCCTCTTCGAGGCCGATCGCAGCCTGCGGCAGCGGCTACAGGGTTCAGCGGTTCAGCGGTTCAGCGGTTCAGCGGTTCAAGCATGCCGCGTTATTGGCGCTGCAACATCACCGGCAACTGGGCCACCAGCTTCTGGTTGTTCAACGGTGCGCGGATAAAGCCACGCTGGTGACCGTCCGGACCGATCACCGCGAGGTTGCCGCTGTGGTCCACGGTGTAATTGGGCTTGCTGGTGTCCGCCGGAATGAAGGGAATGCTCACCGCGTTGGCCAGCTTCTGCAGGTCTTCCACCGAGGCGGCGGTCAGGCCCTTGAAGTCCTTGTCGAAATAGCCCAGGTACTGCTTGAGCTGTTGCGGCGTATCGCGGTTGGGGTCGACGCTGACCAGGATCACCTGCAGCTTGTCCACCGCCTCC
Organism: Pseudomonas sp. LPH60; assembly: GCF_030718165.1. NCBI lineage: Bacteria > Pseudomonadati > Pseudomonadota > Gammaproteobacteria > Pseudomonadales > Pseudomonadaceae > Pseudomonas > Pseudomonas sp. LPH60. Next base: position 743,851 of record NZ_JAVAJH010000004.1, on the reverse strand, counting down.
TTGGGCAGCTCACTCTTGATCTGCCGCAGTTGGGCCAGGGTGGTGGGGCAGATGTCCGGGCAGAAGGTATAGCCGAAGAACAGCAGCGACCACTTGCCCTTCAACTCATCGATCACCACGGGCTGGCCGTCCTGGTCGAGCATCTTCACCGCAGGCAGGGTACGGCTCTGGGGCAGGAGGATGATGCCGGCGTCGATCAATGCGGTGGGATCGCCCTGACCCTTGCCGGACAGTACTTTGTTGACGGTCAGCCCCAGGATCAGGGCCACCAGCGCAACGAGAATAAAGACGGTTTTCTGAGTTCGAGTCATAGGTTCAACAATAGGTAGTGGTCTACGAGCAGGGCGATGAACAGCAGGAACAAGTAGTAAATAGAGTACTTGAAGGTGTTGATCGCCGCGTGCGGCCGAGTGCCACGGTACAGCACCCAGGCCCATTGCAGGAAGCGCCCGCCCAGAAGCAAAGCGCACACCAGGTACAGCACGCCGCTCATGTGGATGGCATAGGGCAGCAGGCTGACCGCCAGCAGGGCAAAGGTATAGAGCAGGATGTGCACCTTGGTGTAGTGCTCACCGTGGGTCACCGGCAGCATCGGGATATCGGCCTTGGCGTATTCCTCCTTGCGATGGATGGCCAGGGCCCAGAAGTGCGGCGGGGTCCAGGCGAAAATGATCAGCACCAGCAGCAGCGGCTCGGCGCTCAAGTGCCCGGTAGCAGCAACCCAGCCCAGCAGCGGCGGCGCCGCACCGGCCAGCCCGCCGATCACGATGTTCTGCGGCGTCGCGCGTTTCAGAAAGCCGGTGTAGACCACCGCGTAGCCCAGCAGGGACGCCAGGGTCAGCCAGGCCGTGAGCGGATTGGTGAACGCCAGCAGCAGCGCTTGCCCGGCCAACGCGAGGCACAGGGCGAACGCCAAGGCCGCCCGGGGTGAAACCCGGCCTTGGGCCAGGGGCCGTTTGTGGGTCCGGGCCATCAGCGCGTCGATGCGCCGGTCCACCACATGGTTCACCGCCGCCGCGCCACCCGCACACAGGGCAATGCCCAGGTTGCCGAACACCAGCACCGTCCACGGCACCCCCGCGCGGGTGGCGAGGAACATGCCCACCAGGGAGGTGATCAGCATCAGCACCACCACCTTGGGTTTGGTCAGTTCCAGGTAATCGCGCCAGATGGCCTGGGGATGCTGACGTTCGCTGATCAGAGTCGCCATGGCATCTCTCCTTTGATGGTGATGGGACCCGCCATCTGTTTGCGCGGGCTCAGACGCCAGCCCAGGGGCAGGCGATCCCGGGCCTGCACCAGGCTGGTACGGGCGTGATAGTTGACCAGCACCAGGGTCAGCAGCAGCGCCGCGCCCCCGGCGTTATGCGCCACCGCCACCGGCAGCGGCAAATGGAACAGCACGTTGCTGATGCCCAGGCTGACCTGCGCCGCCAGCGCCACCAGCACCAGCCCGGCCAGACGGGTCATGCCGGTTTGCCGCAACTGCCAGGCCAGCCCCAGCAACACCAGGGTCACCAGCACCGCGCCGACCCGGTGGGTCATGTGGATGGCGGTGCGGGCGTCGCTGTCCAATTGTCCGCCCAGGTAGTTGGGGCCGATGTGCTGGGTCAGATGAAAGCCGTTGGCAAAATCCATGTTCGGCCACCACTGGCCATGGCAGGTGGGCAGGTCGATGCAGGCCACGGCGGCGTAGTTGGAGCTGACCCAGCCGCCCAGGGCGATCTGCCCGATCACCAGCACCAGCCCGGCCGTTGCCCAGTACTGCAGGCGTCGCGGCACAATCAGCGCCGGCAGCACGCCGGACAGGCGCAAGGTCAGCAGGAACAGCAGGCTCAAGGTGGCAAAGCCCCCCAGCAGGTGCGCGGTGACCACTTGCGGCCAGAGCTTGAGGGTGACCGTCCACATGCCGAAGGCCGCCTGGGCAAACACCACCACCATCAGGAACAGCGGCAGCTTCAGGGGCTGCCCGGGATGCCGGCGATGGGTCCAGGCACGGGCCGCCAGCAGCACGATCAACAGCCCCAGGGTGCCGGCGAAATAGCGGTGGATCATCTCGTTCCAGCCCTTGTGGGCTTCCACCGGGGTGTCGGGAAAATGCAGTTCGGCATGGGCCAGTTGGACTTCGCTGTTCGGCACGCTGATAAACCCGTAGCAGCCGGGCCAGTCCGGGCAGCCCAGGCCCGCGTGGGTCAGCCGGGTGTAGGCGCCCAGCAGCACCACGATCAGAGCCAGCAAAGTGGCAAACAACGCGAGGCGAAATCCAGGTTTGGCCATGACGATGCCCTTATCCGATATTCGACAGTTTCAGCAGGTGCCGCAGGTCGTTGAGCAGGTCCTTGCCCTTGACCCGAGCGTCGTAGCGCAACACCAGATTGCTGTGGGGATCGACGATCCACAGCTGCGGCGCGTCCTTGTCGTTGACGCCTTTGGCATAGGTCGCCAGGTCCAGGGGGTAGCGTTGCAACTGCGGGTACTCGCGCTGCAGCCTGGCTTGGTATTCGGCGCTCAGCGGCTGGGCGCTGGCCAGGGCATGGCTGGCCCGCGAAGCATCACGGCCCAGGGCCACCTGGATCTGCCGCGCCAGGTACACCAGTTGCTGGCAATCGGCATCACACGCCTTGGGGGCCGTGACCAGGATCTGCCAGCGATCCTCCTCGGACTGCACGCCGATCTGCGCCCGGGTCTGGCCATTGCCGATCAGTTCACCGTGATAGCTGCGGCTTTCCGGCACCCAGAACTGCAGCTTGTACATGCCGGTGGCGAGGATCATCGGACCGATCACCATCAGCAGGATCAGGATCAGTTGCCAACGGCCGCGGCGCCGGTTGGGCACCTGGGCGTCAGAGATGTTGGGTGGATTCATGGCCGTTCCCATGGCGGTTCTCCCGTGCGTTGTGCCAGCCGAAATAGAGATAGAGGAGCAGCAGGGCCAGGGCCATGGCGAACCACTGCACGGCATAGCCCAGGTGTTTTTCCGGCCCCATGGCCACCACCGGCCAAGCCGTCAGGTAGGCGCCAGCACCGGACTCCTGACGCACTTCATGCTTGAAGCCGCTGCGGCCAAGCTCGGCCCAGAGAGCCTCCGGGTTCACGGCGGTGATCAATCGTGGCCAGCGCGCAGCCGCCGGGTCGGCCTGCAGTTGGAACGCCGCGCCCGGAGAAACGTAGACCCAGGCATCCAGACTCAGGCTCTGTTCCGGGGTGCTGAATGCCGCAGGCGTGCGCCGATCGGGCCAGGGCAGCCAGCCACGATTGACCAGCAACCAGCGCCCGCTGGCCTGATCGAGGAAGGGTTGCAGCAGCTCGACCCCGACCTGGCCGTCGTGCAGGCGGTTGTCCAGGAGCAGGCTGTGATCGGCATCGAAATGACCGTGCAGGCGCACCCGGCGAAAGGCCGGGTCCTCGACCGCCAGCAACTCGAACAACGACACAGGCTCGGCCGCTCGGCGCTCGGCGTAGCTGGTCAGCAATTGGCGCTTCTGCTCGCCACGGCTCAGTTGCCAGAAGCCCAGGGAAACCAGCGCAGGCAGCAGCAACAGCACCACCAGGGTCGGCACGACTCCCGGCCGGAAGCCTTTCATGACCGGCCCGCAAGGCTGAGAAATCCACTCGCTATACTGCTGTACATCGCGTTTCCCCCGGAGTCCCACCATGCTCAAAGCAGCCATCGTCCTGATGCTGATTGCCACGGTTATCAGCCTGTTCAGCGGCCTGTTCTTTCTGGTCAAGGACGACAGCCAATCCAAACGCCTGGTGACCGCCTTGAGTATTCGGGTATGCCTGGCCGCGATCACCGTGGGCTTGATCGCCTGGGGTTTCTTCAGCGGCCAGCTGGTGTCCCACGCGCCCTGGTAGGGCGCAGCAGGCCCTCAGAGCACGTAGACAAAAACGAACAGGCCGATCCACACCACATCGACGAAGTGCCAGTACCAGCTGGCTGCTTCAAAGCCGAACTGATGTTCGGCGTCGAAATGCCCATGCATGATGCGCATCAGCATCACGAACAGGATCAAGGTGCCGATGGTCACGTGGGCGCCGTGGAAACCGGTGAGCATGAAGAAGGTGGCGCCGTAGATCCCCGAGCCCAGAGTCAGGCCCAGCTCGCGATAGGCGTGGATGTACTCTTCGGCCTGGAAGCCGAGGAAGGCGCACCCCAGCAGCACGGTCAGCGCCAGCCAGATTTTCAGCGCTCCACGATGGCCTTTCTTCAGGGCATGGTGGGCGATGGTCACGGTGACACTGGAACTGACCAGCAGCACAGTGTTGAGCAGCGGCAAGCCCCAGGGGCTGATGGTGCCCGTGGGCGATGAAAAGAGTTTCGGATCGGGGTTGTTGAGCAGGGGCCAGACGAACTCGAAGTTCGGCCAGAGCATATGGGCGATGCCCTTGTTCCCCTCACCGCCGAGCCAGGGCCCGGACAGGTGTCGCACATAGAACAGCGCGCCGAAGAAGGCCAGGAAGAACATCACTTCGGAAAAGATGAACCAGCTCATGCCCCAGCGGAACGAGCGGTCCAGCTGAGCACTGTACAAGCCGGCGCGGCTTTCCTTGATCACCGCGCCAAACCAGCCGAACAGCATGTAGGCCAGCAGCAGGCTACCGACGAAAAAGATCAGCGGGCCATGGGATTCCGGGCGCGCCGCCTTGAGGTCGTTGAACCAGGTCGCCAGGCCGAACACGGTGACGAACATGCCCACCGTCGCAATGATCGGCCACTTGCTCTGGGCAGGAACGTAATAGTGCTCATGAGTCGCCATGGGTTGTTCTCCTTATCGGGCACGCCAGATCGTCTATCCACCGGTCTTGGCGGCAACCGCCACCGGTGGATGACGCGCGGTGATATCGAACAGCGTGTAAGCCAGCGTCAGGTGCTTCACATCCTTGGGCATGTCGCGGTCAACGATGAAACGCACCGGCATCTCGATCTTCTCCCCGGGCTGCAGCACCTGCTGGGTAAAGCAGAAGCACTCGGTCTTGTGGAAATACATGGCCGCGCTGCTGGGGGAGATGCTCGGGATGGCCTGGGCGCTCATCGGGTGATCGCTGGGGTTGCGGGCGATGAAGACCATCTCGTTCACCGCCCCCGGATGGACCACGATGTCATCGGACTTGGGATAGAACTCCCAGACCATGTCGATGGCATTGGTGGACAGGAACTGCACCCGCACCTGGCGCGAAGCGTCGATCTGCTGCCCCTGGTCCGCGTACTGCCCGCCGGTCTTGCCATTGATGCCCAAGGCCTTGCACATCACGTCGTAGATCGGCACCAGGGCAAAACCGAAAACGAACATCGCCGCCACCACCAGCAACAGGCGGGTCACCAGCTTCTTCAGCGAGATCTCGGCCATCTCAACGTCCCCCCGAACCTGTAGGAGCCGGCTTGCCGACGAGCAGGGCACCACCTTCTGGCGCCTTCGCGAGCAAGCTCGCTCCTACAACACAGCTGTTCATTTCACTTCCGGTGGCGTGACGAAGGTGTGGTACGGCGCCGGCGATGGAATGCTCCACTCCAGCCCTTCGGCCCCTTCCCACGGCTTGGCCGGGGCCGGTTTGCCACCGCGAATGCACTTGATGACGATGAACAGGAAGAAGATCTGCGTCGCGCCGAAGGTGAAGGCACCGATAGAGGACACCATGTTGAAGTCGGCGAACTGCAGGTTGTAGTCCGGAATCCGCCGCGGCATGCCCGCCAGACCCACGAAGTGCATAGGGAAGAACGCCAGGTTCATGCCGACGAAGGACAGCCAGAAGTGCAGCTTGCCCAGGGTTTCGTCGTACATGTACCCGGTCCACTTGGGCAACCAGTAATAGGCCGAGGCGAAGATCCCGAAGATCGCCCCCGGCACCAGCACGTAGTGGAAGTGCGCCACCACGAAGTAGGTGTCCTGGTACTGGAAGTCCGCCGGGGCGATGGCCAGCATCAACCCGGAAAAGCCGCCAATGGTGAACAGAATGACAAAGGCCACGGCGAACAGCATCGGCGTCTCGAACGTCAGGGCGCCCTGCCACATGGTGCTCACCCAGTTGAACACCTTGACCCCGGTGGGCACGGCAATCAGCAGGGTGGCGTACATGAAGAACAGTTCGCCCACCAGCGGGATGCCCACCACGAACATGTGGTGCGCCCAGACGATGAACGACAGGAAGGCAATGGCTCCGGTGGCATAGACCATCGAGGTGTAGCCGAACAGCGGCTTGCGGCTGAAAGTGGGGATGATCGAGCTGACGGCGCCGAAGGCCGGCAGGATCATGATGTACACCTCGGGGTGGCCGAAGAACCAGAACACGTGCTGGAACAAGACCGGGTCGCCACCGCCGGCGGCACTGAAGAAGCTGGTGCCGAAGTGGATGTCCATCAGCATCATGGTCACGCAGCCGGCCAGCACCGGCATCACTGCGATCAGCAGAAAGGCAGTGATCAGCCAGGTCCAGACGAACAGCGGCATCTTCATCAGGGTCATGCCCGGGGCACGCAGGTTGAGGATGGTGGCGATCACGTTGATCGCCCCCATGATCGAACTGATCCCCATCAGGTGGATGGCGAAAATGAAGAAGGTCACGCTTTCCGGGGCGTAGGTGGTGGACAGCGGGGCGTAGAAGGTCCAGCCGAAGTTGGGCCCGCCGCCGGGCATGAATAACGTCGAAACCAGCATCAGGAAGGCCGCCGGCAACAGCCAGAAGCTGAAGTTGTTCATCCGCGGCAGGGCCATGTCCGGGGCGCCGATCATCAGCGGAATCATCCAGTTGGCCAGGCCGACGAAAGCCGGCATCACCGCGCCGAAGACCATCACCAGGCCATGCATGGTGGTCATCTGGTTGAAGAACGCCGGCTCGACGATCTGCAGCCCGGGCTGGAACAGTTCGGCGCGGATCACCATGGCGAACGAGCCGCCGAGGAGGAACATGCTGAAGCTGAACCACAGGTACAGGGTGCCGATATCCTTGTGGTTGGTGGTCAGAACCCAGCGCATCAGGCCCTTGGCGGGACCATGGGCGTGGTCATCATGGCCGGCGTGGCCGTGGTCATCGATCACTGCACTCATGCCCTGTCTCCTGCAAACGGGTGGGCTGGACGCTCAGGGACACTGCACCCCGAGCGGTTGCGGAAATACCCAATAAGCCGGCTCATTTGCTTTCCGCCTGTTTCAGCGCCAGCACTTCTTTTGGCGTGACCATGTCGCCCTTGTTGTTGCCCCAGGCGTTGCGCTCGTAGGTCACCACCGCAGCGATGTCGACCTCCGACAACTGCTTGCCGAAGGCCGCCATGGCAGTCCCCGGTTTGCCGTGAAGGACGATATTCAAGTGATCGCCCTTGGGCCCGGTGGCGATCTTCGAGCCCTTGAGGGCCGGGAACATCGGCGGCAGGCCCTGGCCTTCCGCCTGGTGACAGGCGACGCAAGCGGTGTGGTAGACCTTATCGCCACGGGCCACCAGCTCATCGAGGGTCCATTCCTTGCTGGTCAGCTCCTTGAGCTTGGCGGCCTCGGCCTTGCGCTCGCCCATCCAGGTGTCGTAGTCGGCCTGGCTCTTGACCTCGACCACGATCGGCATGAAGCCGTGGTCCTTGCCGCACAGCTCGGCGCACTGGCCACGGTAGATGCCGGGCTTGTCGACCCGGGTCCAGGCTTCGTTGACGAAGCCCGGGATGGCGTCACGCTTGACCGCAAAGGCCGGCACCCACCAGGAGTGGATCACGTCGGCGGCGGTCACCAGGAAGCGCACCTTGGCCCCCACCGGCAGCACCAGGGGCTGGTCGACTTCCAGCAGGTAGTGCTCGCCCTTGACGCTCTTGTTGTGGATCTGCTCGGCGGGAGTGGCCAGGTTGCTGAAAAACTCCACATCCTGGCCGAGGTATTTGTAGTGCCACTTCCATTGGTAGCCGGTGATCTGGATGTCCACATCCGGCTCGCTGGTGTCGTACATCTTGATCAGGGTCGCCGTCGCCGGGACGGCCATGGCCACCAGGATCAGGAAGGGGATGATGGTCCAGAGGATTTCCACGGTGGTGCTTTCGTGGAACCGGGCCGGGACCTGGCCCGTGGAGCGACGGTGAACGATCATTGACCAGAACATCGCGCCGAAGACGATGACGCCGATCACCACACAGATCCAGAAGATGGTCATGTGCAGGTCGAATACCGCGTGGCTTATCTCGGTAGCCCCAGGCGTCATATTCACCGTCCAGGCGGCTTGCGCCTGGCTGAATATCGACAACAACAGGAGGCCCATCCAGACATGTGGATGTCGCATCATTGCGGGTTCCCCTTATCGTTCTTGTTATCCCGCCGGCTTAACACCTGCGGCAAGGGAGCGGCTGCCTAGACTACGAACTTAAACCGGCCGGGCCTCGCTGCATCTGCAGTCGGGCGTCATCAGCTAACTTCACACAATGGCGAGTATAGACAGCGACTCTGACCTCGCAACGCGAGGGCGTAAATCAGCTGAAACACTGGAAAGGAGGTTTGCAGGCCACGGCACAAAAGGGGTCGAGTGCCCGGGATGGCAGAGCGATATAACCCCGCCGTCTAAGCATGAAATAATTATGACAAATGCGTCTTAAGCATTTTCGTAAGCAGGCTAACTTATGTGCTCCCTATTCATGTCCTTGTCCCTGGAGTTTTCATGAACACCGCCGCATTGCGCGAGCAGATCCAACTGGCCCGGCAACACGAAGCCAGCACAGGCCTTCTGACCCGTCAGTTGGAAACGCAACTGCCTCACCTGCACCCTGCCATCCAGCTGCCCGAAGTCGACGCCAAGGACGTCATGACCCGTTTCGTCAGCGCCTACATCGACCAGGTTCCGGACCTGCTGGACGCCGCCAATGCGGTGGCCCGTGAAGCCGGAATCGAATCGCAGATCAAGCCGGTACTGAAGATCGCCGAGCAATTCTTCCTCCAGCCGCCGGCCATCATGGACGGCCACGTCGGCCTCGACAGCCTGCTGGACGAAGCCTACCTGGCCCTACGCCTGGTGGAAGAAGTCAACGACCTGTACATCAAGCACTTCGGCCGTCCACTGATCCCCCTGGACATGACGGTCGCCAACCTCATCGCCCACCAACTGATCGGCGAAACCTTCGCCAACCAACTGGACGAAGCGGTGCACCACGCGGTCGACGCCATGCTCAACGAAGAAAGCTTCGCCCTGGAATCAGTGGAAGCCTACCGCGACACACTCAATAGCCCGGACACCGAGGCCGCGTGGAAGCGCTGGCCCTGCCTGTCGCGTCAGCTGGGCGTGGAGCTAGAGCTCGACCAGCCCGCCGCCTGAACCCACTCCTCGCCAGCAAGGCTCGCAACGAGCCTTGTGGCGAAGGGGCAGCCCATTCCCTGCCATCAACTTCTTGCTGACGCCACTCCAATCCCACCACCACTGCTCAAGCGTCCTTCCAGGCGTCGCTTCAAGCCCCGCGCCTCAATCATCAACCGCGAACCCTTGGCCTGATTGGCCCGAGTCCATTCCTCCAGCAGCTCCAGGCAGGCGTGATCGATGTAACTGAGGTGGTTGAGAGGCACATGCACCGTTGTCGCCGGTGGAATGCTCGCCAGAACCCGAGTCAGGGCCGGCACTTTGAGAAAGGTCGCGGCCCCCATCAGTCGCAGCTCCATCTCGCCAGCGGCTGGAAGGTCGATCAGGCTGATCTTCAAGCGCGAGGCCTTGAACGCCAGCTTGGCCAGCGTCAGGGCAAAACCTATCAGCACACCGGTCAGCAGATCGCTGAAGACAATCGCCAGGGCCGTCACCGCGTAGGTCAACATCGGCATCCGCCCGTAGCGCCCCAGGCCGCGAAACACCTTGAGGTCCACCAGCTTGAAGCCGGTGTAGACCAGCACCCCGGCCAGGCTCGCCACCGGAATGCTCTGCAGCACGCTGGACAGCAGCAACACGAAACCCAGCAGCCACAGACCATGGAAGATCGTCGAGAAACGGGTCTGGGCCCCGGCCTGGACGTTGGCCGAACTGCGCACGATGACCCCGGTCATCGGCAAGGCCCCAAGCAAGCCGCAGAGCATATTGCCCACGCCCTGGGCCGACAGTTCACGGTCGAAGTCCGAACGCACGCCGCTGTGCATGCGATCCACCGCAGCGGCAGACAGCAAGGTCTCGGCGCTGGCAATGAAAGCCACGGCGAAGGCCGCGATCAACAGGTTGGGGTCCGCCAGATTGAGCAGGTCGGCGGGGCGCAGCCAGTCGATAGCCTCACTCAGGTTGGCCGGCACCTCGACCCGCTTCACCTCCAGGGCCAGGACCAGGCTGGCCAGGGTCGCCAGGCCCACCCCCAGCAAAGCCCCCGGAATGAAGCGCAGCGATTGTGGCCGCCACTTGTCCCACCCCCACATCAGCGCGATGGTCGACAACCCCAGCAAGCCCGCCTGCCAACCCAGGCTCGGCAAGGCCTGGGCCAGCGCCTGAGGGAAACCGACAAGGTTAGCCAGCCCCGAGGCCTGGGGCGCGGCATCAAGCATCACATGCACCTGGGACAGCACGATCAACACACCTATGCCCGCCAGCATGCCGTAGACCACCGCCGGCGCCGTGACCCGGAACCAGCACCCCAGGCGCAGACGCCCGGCCAGCAATTGCAGCAGCCCGGCCAACAGCAGGATCGGCCCGAGCATGGCCACACCGTGCTGGCGCACCAGTTCGAACACCAGCACCGCCAGCCCGGCAGCCGGACCGCTGACCTGCAAGGGCGAGCCCGCCAACCAGCCCACCACCAGCCCGCCGATGATCCCGGTGATCAGGCCCTTGGCTGGCGGCAGGCCCGAGGCAATGGCGATCCCCATGCACAGGGGCAGGGCCACCAGAAACACCACCACCGAAGCCAGCAGCTCCCGTGGCAGGACACTTTTCAACTGTGCTGCACGCATGACAGTTCTCCTGACTTTTGTTCAGGCGTGGCAAAGCCGGACCGCCAAACGGCGGCCCTGGCTACAACCACTCAGGTGTATTTAGGCGGGATTAGAAGCGCGCTTTGGGCGTCGCCACGGGGATCGGATGAGTGCCATCGAGCGGCAGGAAACAGCCCTTGTCCGCGTCGTAGGCCTTGATCGAACTGGTCTCGATGTCGTAGACCCAGCCATGGATGAACAATTGGCCGTTGGCCATGCGCGAAGCCACCGAAGGGTGGGTGCGCAGATGCTGCAACTGGGCGATGACGTTCTCCTCGGTCAGCACATGCATGCTGGAGGATTCATCGGCGCAATCGCAGTTCTCGTGGACCATGGTCCGCGCCACTTCAGCGTGCCGCAGCCAGGCCTTGACCGTAGGCATTTTCTCCAGGCTTTGCGGATTGAGCACCGCCCGCATGGCGCCGCAGTCCGAGTGCCCGCAGACGATGATGTGGTGCACCCCAAGGGCCAGCACCGCGTATTCGATCGCCGTGGAAACACCCCCGTTCATCTGCCCATAGGGCGGCACCACGTTGCCCACGTTGCGGGTCACGAACAGGTCGCCGGGAGAGCTCTGGGTAATGAGTTCGGGAACGATGCGCGAATCCGCGCACGCAATGAACATCGCCCTTGGCCGCTGGGCGGTGGCGAGTTTCTTGAACAGTTCTTCCTGCTGCGGGAAGACTTCATGATGAAAATGCAAAAAGCCGTCAACGATATGCTGCAGCGCTGCATCGGCGGTTTCGGCAACCTCGGTGGGTGCGGGAGCCGACGCAGCCAACGGCTGTTTATCCTTGTCACTCATGATTCAGCCTCTCTGTCGGATTTGGTGAATTTTCCAGAATTATCCGGCACGACGCCAGTAATCGATTAAAAAATAACCGGGGCGCCGACCGCGACCCGTCGGTCACTTGATGGGCAAGGTAGCGCTAAAAACTTAACTCAAACTGAATGGAACGCTCTAGAACGCCACTATTGGCGATGTCAAAAGGTGACCAGCGGACCTCCGTCAGCAACATCCGCTAGGCAACCATAGGCCAATGCATCTCACAGCAACGACATCTGCCCCCCCGGCGGACAGAAGGCCGAGCAATCAAGATCGAAGCCCGCGCGCCGATCGAGCCCCAGGCGCTTGAGCGCCTTGGCGAAACGCTGGGCCAACAGGTCGGCGAAGGGTCCCTCACCGCGCATGCGGCTGCCGAAACGGCTGTCGTAGAGCTCACCACCCCGGCTCTGGCGGATCAGGCTGAGCACATGGGCGGCCCGCTGCGGGTAATGCGCCGCCAGCCACTCCTCGAACAGCGGCGCCACCTCCAGGGGCAGGCGCAGCATCATGTAGGCCGCGCTCTGCGCCCCGGCGGCATGGGCCTCGCTGAGCAGGCTTTCCAACTCGCTGTCGTTGATCATCGGGATCATCGGCGAACACAGCACCCCCACCGGAACGCCCGCTTCACGCATCACCTGGATCGCCCGCAAACGCGCCTTGGGCGCCGCCGCCCGGGGTTCGAGAATGCGCTTCAACTCATCGTCCAGGGTGGTCAGGCTGATCATCACCGCCACCAGCCGCTGCCGGGCCAGCTCGACCAGCAGGTCCAGGTCCCTCAGGATCAGCGAGCCCTTGGTGACGATGGTCACCGGATGCCGATAGCGCAGCAGCACTTCCAGGGTGCGTCGGGTCAGTTGCTGCTCACGCTCGATGGGCTGGTAGGGGTCAGTATTGGACCCCAGGTTGATCGGGGCACAGCGATAGCCGGGCTTGGACAGTTGCTGCTCCAGCAGCGCGGCGGTGTTGCTCTTGGCGATCAGCTTGGTTTCAAAATCCAGCCCCGGGGACATATCCCAATAGGCATGGCTGGGCCGCGCGTAGCAATAGATGCAGCCGTGCTCACAGCCGCGATAGGGGTTGATCGAGCGATCGAAGGGCAGGTCAGGCGAGGTGTTGCGGGTAATGATGGATTTCGCCGTTTCATAACGCACCTCGGTGCCCTGGGTTAGCGGCACTTCCTGGTACCAGCCGTCGTCCTCGGCCACCGAACGATTGGGCGCGAAACGATTGTGCGGATTGCTCGCGGTACCGCGACCACGGGGAGGCAGGGGGGTGAACATGGGAGCGCTCCATTACTGTATGCATACACAGTAATGGAGCCGGATTTATCTGACCAGCACCGCCGGACCGAAACCCACCCCCTGCAAGTGAACGCTCCCCAGCGCACACAGGCCGCACCTTCGCCGGCAAGCCGGCTCCTACAGGTTTGTGCCGTTGGGGTATAAGGCAGGCTCAAAGAACAGGAGCGCAAACATGCCCAGGACACCTGGCAGGCTGGAAAAGATCTTCTACGCAGCGGATGCCTACCTCCCCAGCTACGAACAAGGCGCCGACCTGATCATCGTCAGGGCGCCCGATGGCCAGCTCTGGGGCGTGGCCTGCGAATTCGAGCTGTGCACCCAGGACATCGAAAAGGCCGCGGTGAACAACCAGCAACCTTTCGATGAAGCGGACCCGAAGTTTGCCGCGGTGCGCTGGAGCGCCCACCACAATGGCATCGGCCTGCTCCCCGCAAGCTGGGAAGACCTGATGAACGCCGGACTGGCGGACTGCATCGCCGGCTATCAACTGGAAAGCCGCTTGGGCATCCAGCGCTTTACCCAGGACTGAACAGCCACCGCCGGACCGACGCCCGCAGCGGGCGCCGGCCTCGACGCTAGCGACCAGTGAACGGCCCCAAATCATCGTTGGACGTGCTCTGCAGGTCGCCATTGCGCAACGCCGCCACGTCCCCGGCCTTCACCGCCGACGCCTGGTTGCCCCAGCTGCCGCGGATGAAGTTGACCACATCGGCCACCTCCTGGTCCGACAGGCGCCAGGCGAAAGGCGGCATGGTGAAGGTCGACGGCGCGCTGTGGGTGGCCGGCAAGGTGCCGCCCTTGAGCACGATGTGAATCAGCGAGGTGGCATCCGCCGATTGCAGCACCGGATTGCCCGCCAGCGCCGGGAACACCCGGGTGTAGCCCTGGCCGTCGGTGCGATGGCAGGCTGCGCAGTTGTCGATGTACACCGCCGCGCCGGGCTGGCTGTCGTCACCTTTCCACAGAGCCTCGGCCACCTGCTGGTCATACGAGTGCGGCTGATCCTTGGGATCATTGGCCGGCAGCGACTTGAGGTAGCGGGCAATCGCCGTCAGGTCGGCCTCGCTCATGTACTGCATGCTGTGCACCACCACATCGCTCATGCCGCCAAACACCGCGCTGCGATCGCTGCGGCCGGTCTTGAGGAACTGCACCAGTTGCTCTTCGCTCCAACTGCCCAGGCCATCCTTGTGGTCACCGCGCAGGCTCTTGGCGATCCAGCCCTCCAGCGGCGCACTGCCGGACAGGAAAGCACTGCCGTCGCTGGCGCTCAGGGCCTTCTCCTGCATGGTCAGGGCCCGGGGCGTGTGGCAGGCCCCACAGTGGCCCAGGCCCTCCACCAGATAGGCACCGCGGCTGATCACCGGATCGCTGCCGGTCGCGAGCGCCGGGGTCTCCACGCTCGGGGCGAACATCCAGCGCCAGATCGACAGCGGCCAGCGCATGCTCAGGGGCCAGGGAATGTCGCTGTCCTGGTTGTCCCTGGCCACCGGTGCCACGCCCTTCATGAAGTAGGCGTAGAGCGCCTGCATGTCGGCGTCGCTGACCCGGGCATAGGACGGGAAGGGCATGGCCGGGTACAGGGTACTGCCGCCCTTGGCCACGCCATGGCGCACGGCCTGGTCGAAGTCCTCGAAGCTGTAGTCGCCGATGCCGGTCTTGTCCGGGGTGATGTTGGTGGAATAGATCACCCCGATGGGGGTTTCCATCGGTAGCCCGCCGGCGAACGGCTGGCCGTCCTTGGCGGTGTGGCAGGCCACGCAGTCACCGGCACGGGCCAGGTACTCGCCCTGCTGCACCAGGGCCTGCTGATCCGCTTCGGCGGCGCTGACCGAGGCGCTGCCCAGCAGCGCCAGGGTGGCGATAACGAGTGCTTTCATGGTCATCGCTCCTTATGCCTGCACCAGCGGGCCGGGGTTCTTCAGGTACTGCTCGCGGATCGCCCGGGCCGACCAGTAGGTCAACGCCGCCACCAGGCCGGTGGGGTTGTAGCCCAGGCCTTGGGGGAAGGCCGAAGCCCCGGGAACGAAGACGTTGTGCACGTCCCAGCTCTGCAAGTAGCGGTTCAGGGCACTGGTCTTGGGGTCGGTGCCCATGATCGCGCCACCGTTCAGGTGCGTGGTCTGGTAGGACGCGGTGTTGAAGTGCTCCCCTACCTGCTTGCCCAGCCGGGCAATGGCCTTGGGATTCATCGCCTCGGCGATCTTGCTCATCTTCTCGACCATGAAGCGGTTCATCTTGATGTCGTTTTCCTGCCAGTCGAAGGTCATCCGCAGCAGCGGCAAGCCGTAGGCATCGCGGTACACCGGGTCCAGATCCAGGTAGTTGCCACGGTAGGACTGATGCGCACCGTGGGCGTCCATGGATACCTGGTGGGTGTAGTAATCGGCAGTGGCCTTCTTCCAGGCGCTGCCCCAAGTCGGGGTGCCCGGTGGGTTCGAGGTGCCGGCAATCGGCCGGCTGCCGGCCTGGTTGACCCACATCGGCGAGCCGCCGACGAAACCGTGCGGGCCGTGGTCGAAGTTGTCGGCGTTGAAGTCGTCCACCGCCACACCGTTGCCGCCGGCGCCGATGAAGTTGTTGGTGTGCACGTCCTTGTCGAAGTAGGCCTTGATGGTGGCCATGTTCTGGTAGGCGAAGTTCCTGCCCACCACGCCTTCGCCGCTGATCGGGTCGTAGGGCTTGCCGATGCCCGACAGCAGCATCAGGCGCACGTTGTGCAGCTGGAAGGCGCCGAGGATCACCAGGTCCGCCGGCTGCTCGATCTCCCGGCCCTGGCCATCGACATAGGTGACACCGGTGGCGCGGGTCTTGCTGCTGTCGAGGTTGACCTTGAGCACGTGGGAATTGGGGCGCAACTCGAAATTCGGCAACGGCTTGAGGGCCGGCAGGATGTTCACGTTGGGCGAGGCCTTGGAATACATGTAGCAGACGTAGCCGCTGCAGAAGCCGCAGAAATTGCACGGGCCCATTTGCGCGCCATAAGGGTTGGTGTAAGGCCCTGAGGTATTGGCCGACGGCAGGTTGTAGGGCTTGTAGCCCACTTCATGGGCGGCTTTCTGGAACAGCTGTGCGGAATAGGTGTTTTTCTGCGACTCCAGGGGGAAGTGGTCCGAGCGATCCGGTGCATAAGGGTTGCCGCCCTTGCCGTCGCCCACCAACTGGCCCTTCACGGTCCAGGCCTGGCCGGAGGTGCCGAAGACCTTTTCCGCAAAGTCGAAGAACGGCTCCAGCTCTTCATAGCTGACGCCGAAGTCCTGGATGGTCATGTCCTTGGGGATGAAATGCTTGCCGTAGCGCTCTTCGTAATGACTGCGCATGCGCAGTTCGATGGGGTCGACGCGAAAGTGCACGCCAGACCAGTGCAGGCCGGCACCGCCCACGCCGTTGCCCGGCAGGAAGGCGCCCAGTTGCCGGTTGGGCAAGGCCACATCGTTGACGCTGTGGCGAATGGTCACCGTTTCTTTGGAAATGTCCTGGAAGAGTTTCTTGCGCACGCTGTAGGTGAGCTCGTCGATCACCTGGGGATAACTGCCGTCAGGGTAGGTGTCCTGCATTGGCCCGCGCTCCAGCGCCAGCACGTTGAGCCCGGCTTCGGTCAGTTCCTTGGCCATGATCGCGCCGGTCCAGCCAAAACCAACGATCACTGCGTCGACCTTCTTCATCACTGTTGCCATGCTCAAGCCCTCTGGCCGCGAATCGATACTGCCGGGAAGGGGTATTGCTCGTTGCGCTCCACCCAATCCATGAAATCGGCGCGTGCGCCGGGAAAGCCGATCAGGGTCCAGCCCACCAGGCCTTGGTTGCCACCGTGGATCGGATCGCTGAAGAAGCCTTCCTTGGTGTTTTGCAGCAGCAGATTGAAGAAAAGCTTGGCCGGGACCGCCTCGAACTGCGGGGTTCCGGCCTCCAGCTGCTTGAGCAAAGCGTCTCGGGTAGCGCTGTCTTGCGCAGCAAAAACTTGACCCTTGAGGTCTTTGCACCATGCATCCACAGCGGCAATGCCCAGGCGATAGATCTCCTTGGGCACCAGCTTGCTCTGCCAACCCATCTCCGGTGCGGCGTCGGCCTTGAACGGACCTTGCATGTACCACAGGGCGCCGGCGGCGTAGGGGGTGTTCATTTGGCGGTCGATGTACTCCGGCACCCCGGCTTCCAGGGCACCTGGCCCCATTTCGTCCGCCGGGATCAGGCGCTCTACCGCCGCCTTGATGAAGGCCCACTCTTCGGCGCTGAAGTAACTGGGCTCATAGTTCTGGCTGCCGCTGGGCAGCTTGCTCGGCGCCGCCGGCCTGGCAGGGGCGGCCGTCTCGGGCGCGGCCGCCAGCATGGAACTGCCCAGGCCGGTACTGGCGACAGTGACCACAGGGATCAAGGTCAAGGATTTACGCAAAAACTCACGCCGCGGGTTGTCTCGATCTTGATCAGACATGGGTGCACCTCATCAGGCATTGATGGAAAGGTCAGCCGCGTCATGGCGCGACTTTGTGTTTTGGCAACGCAGAAGGCCGGGCAAGACCCGGTTTGTATGAGCACATCAGCAAAATTTGGTTACAAATGGTAGCAGGCTAAGCATTTGGATGAACCGTTTCAGGCGAAAAAAAGATCAGAAGCGGCGGAAAATTACGTATCAGCTTCACGTTTCTATGACAGTTGGCTCACGGGGCTTTGCTGGCCAATGGCGGCTGCAGCACCCGTGTGTTCGCCACCTGTTCGGTGAAAAGCTGGTTCGAAACGGTGGGGGTCAGAGGGCCGCGTAGGAGCGAGCTGGCTCGCCAAAGCCCACGGGGCGAAGGAAGGATGGCGAATCGTTTCGCCGGCAAGCCGGCTCCTAAGAGGGAGCCGGCTTTGTCTGGCGTGGTCAGTCGGTTTTTTTCTTCAACTTGGGGTTGGGGAAGAACTGCACCGATTGCACCTTGGTGTCAGCCACCTTGGGCGTCGCGCTGTTGACCCGGGTCCCGAGTTCCTTGGGCACCGACAGGCCCTGCTCGTTGAGGGTGTCGGAGTAGCCACAGGCCACGCACTCGCGATGGGGTACGTCGTCCTCACTCCACATCATCAGCTTGTCCTGCTCACTGCACGCCGGGCACACCGCACCGGCGATAAAGCGTTTCTTGGTCTTCACGGGTGCGTCACTCATGCTGCCGCGTCCTCGCTGAGGCCGCTGTGGCGCAAGAGTGCGTCAATCGACGGCGCCCGTCCGCGGAAATCGACAAACAGCACCATCGGCTCCTGGGAGCCGCCACGGGCCAGGATCGCCTCGCGGAACGCCCGCCCGGTGGCCGGGTTGAGCACGCCGTCTTCCTCGAATTTGGAGAAGGCATCGGCCGACAGCACTTCCGCCCACTTGTAGCTGTAGTAGCCCGCGGCATAACCGCCGGCAAAGATGTGGGCGAAGCTGTTGGGGAAACGGTTGTAGGCCGGCGGACGCATCACCGAGACCTCGTCACGCACGGTTTCCAGCACTTGCAGCACGCTGCGGCCATCGCCGTGGGTGGCATGCAGTTCGAAGTCGAACAGCGAGAATTCCAGCTGGCGCACCATCATCAGCCCGGACTGGAAGTTCTTCGCCGCCAGCATCTTCTGCAGCAGGTCCTGGGGCAGCGGCTCGCCGGTTTCATAGTGACCGGAGATCAGCGCCAGGCCTTCCGGCTCCCAGCACCAGTTCTCCATGAACTGGCTCGGCAGCTCCACCGCGTCCCAGGCCACGCCGTTGATACCGGAGACCCCGGCATGCTCGACCCGGGTCAGCAGGTGGTGCAGGCCATGGCCGAACTCGTGGAACAGGGTGGTGACTTCGTCGTGGGTCAGGAGCGCAGGCTTGCCGCTGTCGGCCGGGGTGAAGTTGCACACCAGGTTGGCCACCGGGCTCTGCAACACACCGTCAACGGTGCGGCGACGGTCGCGGGCACCGTCCATCCAGGCACCGCCACGCTTGTTGGAGCGGGCGTAGAGGTCGAAGAAGAAACGGCCGACGTGCTGACCGTTTTCCTTGATTTCGAACAGGCGCACGTCCGGGTGCCAGCTGTCGAAGCCCTGCTGCTCGGCAATCTCGATGCCGTACAGGCGCTGGACAATGGCGAACAGGCCGCCAAGTACCTTGTCGATGGGGAAGTAGGCGCGCAGGGCTTCCTGGGACACGCTGTAACGCTGCTCACGCAGCTTCTCGCCATAGAAACCGCTGTCCCAGCTTTGCAGGTCGGGGCAGCCCTGTTCGGCGGCATAGGCCTTGAGCTGCTCCAGGTCCTGAGCGGCAAAGGGTTTGCTGCGCTTGGCCAGGTCCCGCAGGAAGCTCAGCACCTGATCGCTGGACTCGGCCATCTTGGTGGCCAGGCTCAGCTCGGAAAAGCTGGCAAAGCCCAGGAGCTTGGCCAGTTCCTGACGCAGGTCGAGGATCTCTTCCATCACCGGGCCGTTGTCGTTCTGACCGGCATTAGGGCCTTGGTCCGACGCCCGGGTGCAGTAGGCGGCATAGACCTCTTCACGCAGGGCACGGTCCTGGGCGTAGGTCATCACCGCGTAGTAGCTGGGGAATTCCAGGGTGATCAGCCAGCCGTCCAGGCCCTTGGCCTGGGCCGCGGCGGCCATTTGCGCCTTGGCCGAGTCGGTCAGGCCGGCCAGGGCCGCTTCGTCGGTGATGTGCTTGGTCCAGGCCTGGGTGGCGTCCAGCAACTGGTTGGAGAAACGGCTGGCCAGCTCCGAGAGCCGGCTTTGTACCTCTGCGTAGCGCTGTTGCTGCTCGGGCGGCAAGTCGATACCCGACAGGCGGAAGTCCCGCAGGGAGTGCTCGAGGATGGTTTTCTGCGCCACGTCGAAACCGGCGGCTTCGGGGCTCTTGGCCAGGGCGTCGAAAGCCTGGAACAGCTCGCGGTTCTGGCCCATTTCCGTGGAGTAGGCGCTCAAGGCCGGCAGACAGGCCTCGTAGGCTTCACGCAGTTCGGCGCTGTTGCACACCGCGTTGAGGTGGCTGACCGGGCTCCAGGCCGCACTCAGGCGGTCATTGAGCTCGTCCATGGCCAACACCAGACCGGCCCAGGTGGGCTGGGTGGCTTGGGTCTTGAGGATTTCAGCGATGGCGGCGCGGTTGTCAGCCAGGATCTGTTCGATGGCCGGTTGCACATGCTCGGCGCGGATCGCCGAGAACGGCGGCAGGTCGTAGGGCTGCAGAAGAGGGTTGTTCACACTCACGGTGGGCACCTTGGCTGGAAGAAACATGCAGGGAAACGTAGCACCATCTTAATTACAATGAGCGGCCACCGCAGCTATAGCCCCCATTAATAAATCTCAGAGAGGCATTCGCACTTGGCCATTCGCAGCTATCAGAACCACACCCCGAGCCTGGGCGAACGGGCCTTTGTCGACCACTCGGCCGTGGTCATCGGCGACGTCGAGATCGGCGCCGACAGCTCGGTCTGGCCCCTGACGGTGATCCGCGGCGACATGCACCGCATCCGCATCGGCGCGCGCACCAGCGTGCAGGACGCCAGCGTGCTGCACATCACCCACGCCGGCCCCTTCAACCCTGACGGCTTCCCGCTGCTGATCGGCGACGACGTGACCATCGCCCACAAAGTCATGCTCCACGGTTGCCGCATCGGCAGCCGGGTGCTGATCGGCATGGGCAGCATCGTCATGGACGGCGCGGTGGTGGAAGACGACGTGATCGTCGGCGCCGGCAGCCTGGTGCCACCGGGCAAGCGCCTGGAAAGTGGCTTTCTCTACGTCGGCAGCCCGGTGAAGCAGGCGCGCCCGCTGACCGACAAGGAGCGCGCCTTCTTCACCTACAGCGCCGCCAACTACGTGAAGCTCAAGGACCTGCACCTGGCCGAAGGCTACGACCGTCCCTGATCTGCTACTGACTGCCGAGGAACTGCCATGCATTACCAAACCGTCCTGTTCGACCTCGACGGCACCCTGACCGATCCCCGCGAAGGCATTACCCGCTCGATCCAGTTCGCCCTGGGCAAGCTGGGGATCGACGAGCCGGACCTGACCCGGCTGGAGCACTTCATCGGCCCGCCGCTGTTACAGGCTTTCATGCAGTTCTACGGTTTCGACGAAGCCCGGGCCTGGGAGGCGGTGAACTTCTATCGCGAACGCTTCAAGGTCACCGGCCTGTATGAGAACCGGGTCTTCGACGGGGTCGCGCCGCTGCTGGAAACACTCGGCGGGCAAGGGCGCCAGCTGTACATCGCCACCTCCAAGCCCTGGGTGTTTGCCCGGGAAATCGCCCGCCACTTCGACTTCGCCCGGCACTTCAAGGTGATCTACGGCAGCGAACTGGACGGTACCCGCACCGACAAAGTGGAGCTGATCGCTCATTTGCTGGAGCAGGAACAGCTGGACCCGGCCAGCACCCTGATGATCGGCGATCGCAAGCACGACCTGATCGGCGCCAAGCGCAATGGCCTGGACGCGGCGGCGGTGGGGTATGGATTCGGCAGCCGTGAGGAGCTGAGTGCCGAAGCTCCGGCCTATCACTTCGAGACGCTGGCCGAGTTGCATCAGGCGTTTTTGCGGCGTTAGAACCGCTGTTCGCCGGCAAGCCGGCGCCTACCGGTCAGGGGTGGGAGCCGGCTTGGTGGATAAGGCGCTCTGCAGCCTGAGCAAATCAGCCTTGCGCTGCTCGGCCGGCAGGCGCCCCAGTTTCTCCACTGCAAGGAAGAACGCCGGCCAGTCGCCATTGACCTCCTTGAACAGCGCGGCAAACGCCGGCACCCATTGGTCGTACAGACCGAAGGGCAGCAGCCGGGCGTTGTTCAACGGTGCGTTGATCCAGGCGTCATAGCGCTTGGAACCGGCCCACTCGCGGTCCCGCAGCTGCCGATAATCCCGGCGCAGCACTTCGAACTCCTGGGCCTTGCGCTGGCGCATCTGCTCGGCGGACAAGGGTTGGGCATACAACTGCTCCAGGCGTTTGCGAGCATCCAGCAACAGCTGGATGAACTGATCCCGTTGACGGACATCAGCGTTGTCCTGAGGCGGCAACCCACGATAGGCCCGCCACTGGCGGGTGCCTTCCTGCTCGACGAAAGTGGCGAAGGACTCATTGAACTCGGTGTCGTCCTTCACATAGAAGCGCTGGTGCGCCAGCTCGTGGAAGATCAGGGTCGCCAGACGCTCATCGCCCCAATGCATCATCGAACTGATGATCGGGTCATCGAACCAGCCCAGGGTCGAATAGGCCTCCACCCCGCCGATCGCCACGTCCATGCCTTTTTGCCGCTGCAGTGCCGCCTCGCCCCGGGCGGCGCCCTGGCTGTAGTAGCCGCGGTAGGCCACGCAACCGGCAATGGGGAAGCAATGGGTCTGCGGGCTCAGGGAAAACTCCGGGGTCGCGAACACGTTCCACACCACATAGGGCCGGCCGATGTCGACGTACAGCCGGTAGCTGTTGTTATCCGGCAGGTGCAGATGCTGGCTGGCAAAGGTACGGGCCCGTTGCGACTGGGCCAGATGGGCCCGCAGGGTCGGGTCGCGGGTGGGGTCGGCGACCACCTGGGCCACCGGCGTGCGAGCCCGCAACAGGTGCATCTGGCCGCTGGCCAACTGGCTGTAGTACGCAACGCTGCTGCAACCGTTGAGCAGCAAAAGCGTCAGGGCCGCAAACAAAAAGCGCAAAAGAGGATCAAGTAACCCATGGCTTGAACGCGGCCTATTCAATTGGAATCATCCACAGAGAGTCTGCCCGCAAGACTATCTCGCCAGCCTGGAGTTTCGCCATGTGCGTGTTACTGCCGACGGCCGCACTCTTGTCTTTCGCCGGCGGCGCCGGACTGCCCGAACCGGCCCCGGCGCAAGCCTGGATCGACCTCGAGCCCCCCGGGACCGCCACCTGCTGGCTGATGAGCAACACACCCTGCTAGCGGCGGGCTGCCAGCGCAATTGATCGGCGCTATGCTGAGGGCCTTTCGCTTATTCGGCCTCCGTCATGCGCCCACTTCTGTTGATCCTTGCCCTTGCCACCCTCAGTGCCTGCAGCACACCCCTGCCCAGGGTCGATCCGCAACAGGCCTGGATCGACCTAGCCACACCGACGCCGGGGGGCAAGCTGGTCATGGCCGAACGCCTGGACAACCAGCGCCTGCGGGACGGGCGTTTCTTCCAGGTCAGCCCCGGCAGCCACGAGCTGATGGTGCGTTTCGACTTCGAGGTGTTCGGCGGCGGCATGGGGATGACCACCGATCCCCAGGAGCGACTGTGCTACCTGAGCCTGCGCTACGACCATTTTGAGGCCGGCCAGCGCTATCGCCTGGAGGCACGCAACCTGGCCTTCACTCCCAGCGCCCGGCTGTACAACGCCAAGCGCGAGATCGTCGCCGAGGAGCGCCTGATCAACTGCGTGCCGTGAGCCGGCTCAGCGATCGTTCTTCTGATAGATGATCTTCTTCGTGCCGTTCTCACAGCTGCCGACCACCATGTTGTTGTCGTGGACCTCGTCGTTGGTGACGATTTCCAGCGTGTAGGAGGCAACGCCCTGGGCCTGGATCTTGGCTTCGATCTCAGCCTTGAGTTCCTCGCAGGGCTTGGGGGCGGCGAAGGCCGATGTGGCCAGCGCACAGCAAACAACCGCCAAGGCAAAACGTTTCATGATCTCAAGCTCCCTTGCTACGGCGCGCACGAGCGTGCGCTGAAGCCGCAGTCGCGTATTCGACCACAGGTTCTTGTCCGCCGCACAGACGCATTCACCGGCATGCCGGCTCCTAGCAACCGAAGCAGGAGCTGGCTTGCCGACGCAACGCTCAACCCAGCAGCGTCGCTTCCAGGCTGATCTTGGCATTGAGCACCTTGGACACCGGACACCCTTCCTTGGCCTTGTTGCTCAGTTCCGTGAACTGCTGCTGGCTGGCGCCGGGGATCTTCGCCTTGAGGATCAGGTGCACCGCCGTGATGGCGAAGCCGCCGTCCACCTGATCCAGGGTCACTTCCGCCTGGGTATCGATGCTGTCAGCCTTGAGCCCGGCATCACCGAGAATCATCGAAAACGCCATGGAGAAGCAGCCCGCATGGGCCGCACCGATCAACTCTTCCGGATTGGTGCCCTTGCCACCTTCAAAACGTGCCTTGAAGCCATAGGGCGCCTCACGCAACACCCCGGTTTCGGTCGAGATCGAGCCGATGCCGGTTTTCAGATCACCTTCCCAATGAGCCGAAGCCTTCTTTTTGATACTCATCACTTTCTCCTCAAGAACCGGGTGCGAAGGGTCGCACCGCACTTGTTTCTGTTGCCTAAGGGTTCTGAGGATAGATCCGGCGGCAAAGTTCAGCCGGTGTGCGCGACGTCTATTTACCCGACAAATTCACTCTGACTATTGAAACTCGGGTATATGCCCACATTGCATGAGTCTGACTTACAAATTTCGGCAGGTTTTGGCTCATGACAAAGGCCTGCACCCCTATGGAGAAGCAGGCCTATGAAACCGCTGTCCGCTGTTAAATTCTCGACCCTCGATCTGGTGCCCGTGCGTGAAGACGGCAGCCCGGCGCAATCCCTGCGCAATTCCCTGGACCTGGCCCAGCACGTGGAAAAGTTCGGCTACACCCGCTTCTGGGTCGCCGAACACCACAACATGGATGGCATCGCCAGTTCCGCCACTTCGGTGTTGCTGGGTTATCTGGCCGGTGGGACATCGAGCATTCGCGTCGGCTCCGGCGGGGTCATGCTGCCCAACCACGCACCGCTGGTGATCGCCGAACAGTTCGGCACCCTGGAAAGCCTGTACCCGGGACGCATTGACCTGGGCCTGGGCCGCGCCCCGGGTTCCGACCAGATGACCGCCCGCGCCCTGCGCCGGGAACGCTCCGGCAGCGCCGACGATTTCCCCGAGGACGTGGCGGAACTGATGGCCTACCTCGGCCCGCGTACTCCGGAACAACGGGTGATCGCAGTACCGGGCACCGGCACCAACGTACCGGTGTGGCTGCTGGGCTCCAGCCTGTTCAGTGCGCAATTGGCCGGGGAACGGGGTTTGCCTTACGCCTTCGCCTCGCATTTCGCACCGCGCTACATGCATGAGGCGATTCGCGTCTATCGCAATCACTTCAAGCCTTCCGCGGTGCTCGACAAACCTTACGTGATGCTGGGCGTGCCTCTGGTAGCCGCGGATACCGATGAACACGCGGATTACCTGGCCACCTCGGTGTACCAGCGGATTCTCGCCCTGATGCGCGGCCAGAGCCTGGTCCAGCGCAAGCCGGTCAACAGCATGGACGGCCTGTGGCTGCCCCATGAGAAGGAGGCGGTGTCGAGTTTCCTGGGGTTGGCGATGATCGGCAGCCCGGCGAAGATCCGCGCCAAGCTGGAGGTGCTGATCGAGCAGACCGGCGCCGACGAACTGATCTTTACCTGCGACCTGTACGAACACGCCGATCGCCTGCACTCCTATGAGTTGCTGGCCCAGGTGATGAAGGGCTAAGGCTGCTTTCGGGCACAAAAAAGCCGACGCTGATGCGTCGGCTTTTCAATGGGCTTCTACAAAGGCTCAACCGCGCTTGTAGACAATCTCCTTGGTGCCGGCTTCGCAGGAGCCAACCACTTTGCCGTCAGCCGCCGCGCCTTTGTCGACCACTTCCAGCGAATAGTGGGTGGCGCCTTTGGCATCGATCTTCGCGGCGATCTCGCTTTTCAGCTCTTCGCACGGCTTGCCGGCGGCAAGGGCAGTTCCCGCAAGACTCAACAAAGCAGCAGCTAATACTAGTTTTTTCATCGGTCACATTCCCTGGTCGGATCAAAAGAGGCGGCGTTGCAGCCAGCCTGACAGAGGCTCAAGACAGTTGTAGCGCTTTGCCACTTCCTATGGCACTCGGCCAGCGCACAAGTTCCAGAGCCTAGCCCAAGCTTTCAACTATTGGCAATCCGGAAGCCTACCTTGAGGGTGACCTGGAAATGCGCCGCTTTACCGTCCTTGATATGACCCCGGGTTTCGGTCACTTCGAACCACTCCAGGTGCTTGATGCTCTTGTGCGCCTCGGCCAGCGCGTTGTTGATTGCCTCTTCGATGCTGTTCGGCGACGAACCCACCAGTTCGACTTTCTTGTAGGTGTGATGATCGGTCATGGCGCTCTCCTTTTTTGCTGTGAAATACAGCCTAGCAGTGATTTTTCTTATTACTTGGGGCGCCAGTGCCAAGGGGTAAGTTCAGATTTTCTGCACTTTCCCAACAGGCCGCAGTCGGAACCTACACAGCCTATTCATCACCCCGCAGGAGAGCCGACATGGCCAACACCTCGTTACGCAAAGCCTCACTGGAAAGTATGGAAGCCGAGATCGAAAGCCTGCTCAAATCCCTGGAAAGCCTCAAGGACGATGCGACTGACGAATCGCGCAAGACCCTCAAGGCCCTCAAGAGCAATGCCGAGAATGCGCTCAAGCATTCCCGCAGCCTGATCAGCGATGCCTATGAAGAAGTCAAAGTCAAAACCCGCGAAACCGGGATCGCCACTCGCGACTACGCCCAGGAACACCCCTGGACCACCGCGGGTGTGGCGGTAGGCGCCATTGGTCTGCTGGCCGCCTACCTGCTGTGCAAGCGCGGTAACTAAAGCGCCTGGCGCAGTTCGTTTTTCAACCACTGCGCCAATTGCCGGGCGCGCCCATCGGCGGCGCGCTTGGGTAACCACAGCGCCAGTTGCCCCGGGGTGTCGGAAAACCCCCACGGGGCAACCAGCCTGCCCGCCAGCAAGTCCTCGGCCACCAGCGGCTCTGGAGCGATTGCCACGCCCAGCCCGGCCACGGCCGCTTCCAGCAAGTAATACAAATGCTCGAAACCCTGCCCGTACTTCAGCGCCTCGGCGCTGATGCCGTTGTGCCGTGCCCAACTGGGCCAGGCCTGGGGACGCGAGGTGGTGTGCAGCAGCGATTCTGCCGCCAGGGCCGCCGCTGGCGCTTCGCGCAAATGCGAGTAACCGGCATAGCGCGGGCTGAGCACCGGCCCGATTCGCTCGCTGGCCAGCTCATAGACCTGCATGTCCGCCGGCCAGGGGGGCTCGGCAAACACCAGCAAGGCATCCAGCCCCGGGCGCCGGGGGTCCAGATCGCCTTCACCGGCGGAAAGGTGCAGGCGCAGGTCCGGCAAGTCGGCATTCAGGCGCCCCAGGCGCGGAATCAGCCAACGCGCCAGCAGGCTGCCGGAGCAGCCGAGCACGAAGGGCGCATCGGCACTGCCCCGGGTCAGTTCGCCACAGACGTCCCGCAGACGCTCGAAAGCCTCGCTGCTGGCATCGCGCAGGCGAACCCCGGCATCTGTGAGTTTAATGCCACGGCCATCCTTGACGAAAAGACTCAGGCCCAGGTGTTCTTCCAGCACCTTCAACTGCCGGCTGACTGCGCCGTGGGTCACGTGCAGTTGTTCGGCAGCCTGGCTGACGCTGTTGAGCCGGGCAGTGGCTTCGAAGGCCCGCAGGGCGTTCAGGGGGGGCAGGTCGCGGCTCATGGGATAGGTGAGTTTTCCTGACAGGTTGCGGCGATCTTATCGGTTTTCAGGCTCCAGTGTCAGGGGTAGAGTGGACTCCATTGTCCTTCCACGAATCTGTCATTCCACACACTTCCCCGGGAGCGCTCCAATGACCCAGTCCCAATTGCGTAATGGTCCTGACGACAACGGCCTGTTTGGCGCGTTCGGCGGCCGTTATGTGGCAGAAACCCTGATGCCGCTGATCCTCGACCTGGCCCGTGAATACGAAAAGGCCAAGGAAGATCCCGAGTTTCTCAAGGAGCTGGCCTACTTCCAGCGCGACTACGTCGGCCGTCCCAGCCCGCTGTACTTCGCCGAACGCCTGACCGAACACTGCGGCGGCGCGAAGATCTACCTCAAACGCGAAGAGCTGAACCACACCGGCGCGCACAAGATCAACAACTGCATCGGCCAGATCCTCCTGGCCCGACGCATGGGCAAGAAACGCATCATCGCCGAGACCGGCGCCGGCATGCACGGCGTGGCCACCGCCACCGTGGCCGCGCGTTTTGGCCTGGATTGCGTGATCTACATGGGCACCACCGACATCGAGCGCCAACAGGCCAACGTGTTCCGCATGAAGCTGCTGGGCGCCGAAGTGATCCCGGTCGTCGCCGGCACCGGCACCCTGAAAGACGCGATGAACGAAGCCCTGCGTGACTGGGTAACCAACGTCGACAGCACCTTCTACCTGATCGGCACCGTGGCCGGCCCGCACCCGTACCCGGCCATGGTCCGCGACTTCCAGGCCGTGATCGGCAAGGAAACCCGCGAGCAGATGCAAGCCCAGGAAGGCCGCCTGCCGGACAGCCTGGTGGCGTGCATCGGCGGCGGCTCCAACGCCATGGGCCTGTTCCACCCGTTCCTCGACGACAAAAGCGTGCAGATCATTGGCGTTGAAGCCGCCGGCTACGGCATCGAGACCGGCAAGCACGCCGCCAGCCTGAACGGCGGCGTACCGGGCGTGCTGCACGGCAACCGCACCTTCCTGCTGCAGGACGACGACGGCCAGATCATCGACGCCCACTCGATTTCCGCCGGCCTCGACTACCCCGGCATCGGCCCGGAACACGCCTGGTTGCACGACATCGGCCGCGTCGAATACACCTCGGTGACCGACGACGAAGCCCTGGCCGCGTTCCACCAGTGCTGTCGCCTGGAAGGCATCATCCCGGCCCTGGAAAGCGCCCACGCCCTGGCCGAAGTCTTCAAGCGCGCACCGACCCTGCCCAAGGATCACCTGATGGTGGTCAACCTCTCGGGCCGCGGCGACAAAGACATGCAAACCGTCATGCACCACATGCAACAGTCCCAGCAGGAGAAACACTGATGAGCCGCCTGCACACCCGCTTTGCCAAGCTCAAGGAACAGAACCGCGCCGCCCTGGTGACCTTCGTCACCGCCGGCGACCCGAACTACGACACTTCCCTGGCGATCCTCAAGGGCCTGCCCGCAGCGGGTGCCGACGTGATCGAACTGGGCATGCCCTTCACCGATCCGATGGCCGACGGCCCGGCGATCCAGCTGGCCAACATCCGCGCCCTGGGGGCCAAGCAAAACCTGGCGAAAACCCTGCAGATGGTCCGCGAGTTCCGCGAAGGCAACCACGAAACGCCGCTGGTGCTGATGGGCTACTACAACCCGATCCACCATTACGGCGTGGCGCGCTTCATTGCCGACGCCAAGGCATCTGGTGTGGATGGCCTGATCGTGGTGGACATGCCGCCGGAACATAACAGCGAGCTGTGCGACCCGGCCCAGGCCGCCGGCATCGACTTCATCCGCCTCACCACCCCAACCACCGACGACGCGCGCCTGCCCAAGGTGCTCGACGGCAGTTCCGGCTTTGTCTACTACGTTTCGGTAGCCGGGGTGACCGGTGCCGGCGCCGCCACCCTGGAACATGTGGAAGAGGCCGTGACCCGCCTGCGGCGCCACACCGACCTGCCCATCAGCATCGGTTTCGGCATCCGCACCCCGGAGCAGGCCGCCGCCATCGCCCGTCTGGCAGACGGCGTGGTCGTGGGCTCGGCACTGATCGACCACATCGCCAACGCCGAGTCTTCCGAGCAAGCGGTGGATGGCGTCCTGAGCCTGTGCGCAGCCCTTTCCGAAGGCGTACGCAAGGCTCGGGTCAGCTGAAGGTAAAGACCAGACCGCAAGATCAGGGGGGCGCAACCAAAGGTTGCGCCCCCCTTTTTGCATGGTGTGCACGAGCAACCACCGGCTCCTTAGAATCCCGTCAGATCCAGCGGCCGCATGGCCCCCATCCAGATCGCATGATCGGTGTGATCGAGCAAATCGTCCCCGGTATCCGGGTGCAGGAACACCACCAGCCCCCGGCGATTGAGGGCCAGCCACGGCACTACCTGGGCAAACACCTCAGGGGCGAACGCCAGCTGGCAACTCCAGTCCGGATGGGGCCCCACCGGCCGCTCGTGGACCCGCCCCATTTTCAGGTCAAACAGCTGCGCGGCCTGCTCGCACAAGGCCCGGGCCTGGTCGATGGTACTGGCGTCGAAGTAGACGTGGGCGTGATAGCCCTTGATCCGTTGCATGCAAACCCTCGCGATAAAAGACCAAGCCTCAAGGCTCGTCACAGAGGCTGAGCACCCTCTGTGGAAAAAACACCGGCCCCATGAAAACACCGAAAGCCGAGCAGCTCAAAGCGGTTGCGCCAGCGCGCCTGACACCTCCAGCAACTGCTGGCGCAACCAGAGATGGGCCGGGTCTGCCGTGTTGCGTCCATGCCAGATCGCCAACAGCGACGACGCTTCAACCGCCAGTGGCAGCGCCCGCTGACACAGGCCAAAGCGCTGTTCGAAAGCCCGGGCCAGCGGCCCCGGCACAATCGCCACCAGCCGCGACTGTTCCAGCAACTGCGGCAGCACCAGGGCATGGGGCAGGGTGACCTTGTACTGGGGACTGCGGCCAATCGCCGCCAGCGCCTGCTCCAGGCGCTGGCGATCGAACATCTCCGACTGCCGGGCAATACCGCGCTCAAGAATGTAGCCGTTGACCGCGCCTTCCTCCTGCCCGCCTACCGACAGTGTGATCAATGGCTGGTCCGCCAGGGCCTCAAGGGTCAACTCGGGCAGGTCGAGCAAGGGATGCTCGGGACACATCAGCAACACATCCTGCTGCTGCCAGAGACGGGCGCTGTGCACTCGCTGCGGCAGCTCGGCAAACACCCCCACGGCCAGGTCGATGCGCCCGACGTCGATCTGCTCGGCCAGATCCAGGCGGGTCGCCGGGCGCACCACCAGGTCCACCCCCGGAGCTTCCTGGGCCAGGCGCCGCAATAGCGGTGCCAGCAGCACCGAACTCAGATAGTCATTGGCGGCAAGGGTGAAGGTCCGCGTTGCGCTGGCGGGGTCGAACGCCTCCACGCCCACGGTGCGCTGAATGGTCAGCAGTGCTTCGCGCAGCGGGCCGGCAATGGCTTCGGCACGGGCCGACGGCTGCATGCCCTTGGCGGTGCGAATAAACAACTCGTCCTGCAGGGACTCACGCAACCGGGTCAAGGCATGGCTGACCGCCGACTGGCTCAGATGCAGGCGCTTGCTGGCCAGCAGGATGCTGCGGTCCTCATAGACGGCATCGAAAACCCGTAGCAGGTTGAGGTCTATACGCGGGACGCGGGGCACTTCATCACGGAGCATATTGCATATCCTGCAGGAGGCTATTGCGGATTGTTCCCTTGCCCCAAGGGGCGGGCGCGGGCAACTTTAGCGCATCCGACAAGCGAGCAGATGGCACTGAAAATCAAACCGTGCGATCACGGCCACGGCTTGCCCGAAGTTCAGTGAACGCAACTGACCTGAGTGTTTTTCGACCCCTTTAAACCTCGTCCTCAGTTGCGATCAAGACCGTGCTCAAGTTCAGGGAACGAAGATGCCCGCAAGCCCCGACCTCAATGACATTCGCGCCCACGATTGGGTCGCCACCCGGCTGCCTCGCTCCTGGCAGGCCTACGCCCGCCTGATGCGCCTGGACCGGCCCATCGGCACCTGGCTGACCCTGCTGCCGGCCCTGGCCGCGTTGATCCTCTGCGCCGGACGTATTCCGCAGGTCGGCACCGTGCTGGTGTTCGCCCTCGGCGCCCTGCTGATGCGCAGTGCCGGCTGCTGCATCAACGACATCCTCGACCGACGCTTCGACGCCCAGGTCAACCGCACCCGCCAGCGGCCCCTGGCCAAGGGCTCACTGAGCCTGAATCAGGCCCTGGCTTGCCTGGTCGTACTCTTGCTGCTGGCGGCCGCATTACTGCCCTTGCTGCAACCACTGACGGTGCTGCTGGCCCTGGGCTGCGTGCCGCTGACCCTGGTCTACCCGCTGTTCAAACGCTTCACCCACTGGCCCCAGGCGTTTCTCGGCGCGGTGTTCAACTGGGGCGTGCTCATGGCCAGCGTGGAAACCACCGGCAGCCTGCAACCCAGTGCGCTGGCGCTGTGGCTGGGCTGCCTGTTCTGGCAGTTGGGATACGACACGCTCTATGCCTACAGCGACCGTGAGGACGACCTGAACATGGGCCTGCGCTCCACCGCGACGCTGTTCGCCGAACGGGGCAAGACCTGGATCGCCGGGTTCTACGCCATGACCCTGCTGTGCTGGTGCGGCGCAGGCCTGCTGGCCGGTGCCAACCCGGGCTTTTTCATCCTGCTGCTGCCGATTGCCTTGTCCCTGGCCTACCAGCTCAGCCTGTTCAGTCCGGACCACCCGGAGCCCTGCAACGACCTGTTTCGCAGCAACTTCCACGTCGGCGTGCTGCTACTGGCCGGCGCCTCGGTGGCCATCGTTTAACCGCTGAACACTCAGCAATCGGCAACATTCCCAACCACACAAGGACTTGTCATATGCCTGCCCGCTCAATCGCATCACCACTCTCGGCACCGGAACAATGGGCCGCTCTGTTCCTGCGCCTGGCCCTGGGCGCCATGTACATCGCCCATGCGCTGTTCAAAGTCCTGGTCCTGGGTTGGCCGGGCACCCTCAAGCTGTTCGGCGCCACCGGCATGCCCGAGTGGCTGACCTACCCGGCGGTGTGCGCCGAGCTGGTGGGGGGCTTGTTGCTGATACTCGGGGTCGGCGTGCGCTGGATCGCCCTGGGGCTGCTGCCGATGCTGCTGGGGGCGATTGTCTTCGTCCACGGCGCCCACGGCTGGATCTACACCAGCCCGGGGGGCGGCTGGGAATACCTGGCCTTCCTGGCGGTGGTGTCGGTGTCGCTGGTGTGCCTGGGCAACGGCGCACTGTCCCTGTTGAGCCTGTTCAAGGCGCCGCCTACAGGGCAATGGACGGCAACGACAGCCCCTTGAGGGATTGAGCGCTGCCGGCTTGCTCGGCCATCAGCCAGTCGACGAAGCGCTGGATCAATGGGCCACGGCGCTTGCGTGGCGGCAGCACCACGTAGTAGCCGTAGCCGGACAGCGCACTCTGGGCGATCGGCCGGCACAACAGCCCCTGTGCCAGCAGATCGTCCACCAGATGACGCCAGCCGATGGCCACGCCCTGGCCGCCGATGGCCGCCTGGATCAGCAAGGTGTAGTTGTCGAAACGCAATTGCCCGGGGGGCGGGGCGCCAGCCAGGCCCAGTTCGCGGAACACCCCGCTCCAGTCGAACCAGTGGCTGGCGTTTTCACCCCGCAGGTGCAGCAGCGGCATCTCCAGCAGGGCATGGGCGGGCAGGGGAGCCAGACGCTCCTTGAGCAGCAGCGGGCTGCACACCGGAAATACTTCCTCGCTGAACAGCCAGCGACTTTCGCCATGCTTGAAACGCCCGTCGCCGAACAGCACCGCCACGTCGATATCGCTGCGCAGCATGCTGTGGCTGCGTTCACTGGTCACCAGGCTGACGTCCACCTGGGGATTGGCCTCATGAAAGCGATGCAGGCGCGGCATCAGCCAATAGGCGGCGAAGGCGAAGTCCGTGGCCACCTGCAGCACCTCGTGCTGATGCTGCTGGCTCAGGGCACTGAGACCAGCATCGATGCTCTGCAAGCCAATCTGCACCTGTTCCAGTAACAAGGCGCCGGATTCGGTCAGTTCGATACCGCGGTAGATCCGGTCGAACAGGCGCACGTTCAACCGCTCCTCCAACCGTTTGATCTGCTGGCTGATGGCCGGCTGGGTGGTCCCCAGTTCCACCGCCGCGGCGGTGAAGCTGCGCAAACGGGCCGCTGCTTCAAACACCCGGAGCAGGTCCAGGGACAGGTCGCCAAGGGCTTCATACATAAGCTGTGCTTATCCTAGTCATTGCCGTGCATGGGCTTTACCGCCAAAGACATGGAATCCATGCTCGATCGCAGCACTTTCGCATAACCATCGACTATGGAATGCCGCGAATCCATGAAGCGCAAGAACATTCTTTTCATCATGGCCGACCAGATGGCCGCGCCCTTGCTGCCGTTCTACGGTTCATCGCCGATCAAGCTGCCGCACCTGAGCCGCCTGGCCGCCCAGGGCGTGGTATTCGATGCCGCCTACTGCAACAGCCCACTGTGCGCGCCGTCGCGCTTTACCCTGGTCAGCGGGCAGTTGCCGAGCAGAATCGGCGCCTACGACAACGCTGCGGACTTTCCCGCCGACGTGCCCACCTACGCTCACTACCTGCGGCGCCTGGGCTACCGCACCGCGCTGTCGGGCAAGATGCACTTCTGCGGCCCGGATCAGTTGCACGGCTATGAAGAGCGCCTGACCACCGACATCTACCCCGCCGACTACGGCTGGGCGGTGAACTGGGATGAACCCGAAGTGCGTCCCAGCTGGTACCACAACATGTCCTCGGTGCTGCAGGCTGGGCCCTGCGTGCGCACCAACCAGCTGGATTTCGATGAAGAGGTGGTGTTCAAGGCCCAGCAGTACCTGTTCGACCATGTCCGCGAAGCCGCCGACCAGCCGTTCTGCCTGACGGTGTCCATGACCCACCCCCACGATCCCTACACCATTCCCAAGGCCTTCTGGGACCTGTACCGCGACGACGAAATCCCACTGCCCCAGACCCCGCCGCAGAGCGAACTGGACCCGCATTCCCAGCGCCTGCTCAAGGTCTACGACCTGTGGGACAAGCCGCTGCCTGTGGATAAGATCCGCGATGCACGACGGGCCTACTTCGGCGCCTGCAGCTACATCGACAGCAACGTCGGCAAGCTGCTGCAGACCCTGGAAGACACCGGGTTGGCAGACGACACCCTGATCGTGTTTTCCGGCGACCACGGCGACATGCTCGGCGAGCGCGGCCTCTGGTACAAAATGCACTGGTTCGAAATGGCCGCCCGGGTGCCGCTGTTGATCTGCGCGCCGGGGCAGTTCGCCGCCGGGCGAGTCAGCGCGGCAGTCTCCACCGCCGACCTGCTGCCGACCCTGGTGGAACTGGCCGGCGGCCGGGTGGAAGCGGACCTGCCCCTGGACGGCCGCTCCCTGGTCCCCCACCTGCTGGGGCAGGGCGGCCACGATGAGGTCTTCGGCGAATACATGGCCGAAGGCACCATCAGCCCGCTGATGATGATTCGTCGGGGCGCCTACAAATTCATCTACAGCGAAGACGACCCCTGCCTACTCTTCGATGTAGCCAACGACCCTCAGGAACACCGCGACCTCAGCCAGTCGGCCGAGCATCGAGCGCTGTTCGACGCCTTCCTCGCCGAAGCCCGGGCCAAGTGGGACATCCCCACCCTTCACCAACAGGTCCTGGCCAGCCAGCGCCGTCGCCGCCTGGTGGCCGACGCCCTGGGCCGGGGCACACGCAAGAGCTGGGATCACCAGCCACTGGTAGACGCCAGTGCGCAATACATGCGCAACCACATCGACCTCGACGATCTGGAGCGCAAGGCGCGTTACCCACAACCCTGCCAACACCAATAATCCAAGGGGAAGAGCATGCAAAAGTTATCCACAGCGCTGGCCGTCGGGTTCCTGGCTCTGGGCAGCACAACCGCCTGGGCCGACTCGTGCGCAACCGTGAAGATGGCCGATCCGGGCTGGAGCGACATCGCCGCCACCAACGCCATCGCCAGCTTTCTACTGGACGGCATGGGCTACAAGGCCAAGATCGACACCCTGGCGGTGCCGATCACCTACGGCGGCCTCAAGGACGGCCAGGTGGATGTGTTCCTGGGCAACTGGATGCCGGCGCAACAGGGCTTCTACGACAAGTTCGTGGCCAATGGCGAGGTGATCCAGCTGGCGAAGAACCTGGAAGGCACCGAGTTCACCCTGGCAGTTCCAGACTACGTGTGGGACGCCGGGGTGCACGACTTTGCCGACCTGAGCAAGTTCGCCGACAAGTTTGACCAGAAGATCTACGGCATCGGCTCCGGTGCCCCGGCCAACCTGTCGCTGCAGGAAATCATCAAGAACAACGAGTTCAGCCTCGGCCAGTGGAAGCTGATCGAGTCCAGCGAGCAGGCGATGCTCGCCGAAGTGTCCCGGGCCACGAAAAAACAGCGCTTCGTGACCTTCCTCGGCTGGACCCCGCACCCGATGAACGTGCAGCTGAACATGCATTACCTGACCGGGGGCGAGAAGTACTTCGGCGCCAGCGGCAGTGTCTACACCCTGACGCGCAAAGGTTATGCACAGGCCTGCCCGAACGTCGGCAAGCTCCTGACCAATCTGCGGTTCACCCAGGACATGGAGAACGCCATCATGGCCGAGGTGGTGAACAAGAAGGTCAGCAACGCCGACGCCGCCAAGGCCTGGATCAAGGCCAACCCGGCGGTGCTGGAGCAATGGCTGGAAGGGGTCCGGACCCTTGATGACAAAGAGGCCCTGGCGGCGGTGAAGGCCAAGTTGTAGCCCGAGGTGCGCCGGCCATTTGCCGGCAAGCCGGCTCCTGGGGGATCAGGGGCCGGCCTCGGCACATGCCCAAGACCGGACAATGCTTTACCCTGGCCCCCCCTGAATCTACCCACCCGTGAGGAACCATGGCCTGGCCCAACCGCCATTCACTCCTGCCTTTCCTCGGCTGGCTGCCACAGCAGACCCGGGCCAGCGTTGGCCGGGATCTGCTGGTGGGCCTGAGCGGCGCGATCCTTGCCCTGCCGCAATCGATCGCCTATGCGCTGATCGCCGGCCTGCCGCCGGAGTACGGCCTGTACGCGGCCATAGTCCCGGTGCTGATCGCCTGCCTCTGGGGTTCGTCCTGGCACCTGATCTGCGGGCCCACGGCAGCGATCTCCATTGTTCTGTATGCCAGCGTCAGCCCTCTGGCCGTGCCGGCATCCGAGGACTACATCACCCTGATCCTGCTGCTGACCCTGCTGGCCGGGGTCTTTCAGTGGCTGCTGGGGCTGCTGCGCTTCGGCGCCCTGGTGAACTTCGTCTCGCATTCGGTGGTGCTGGGTTTCACCCTCGGTGCCGCGGTGGTGATCGCCCTGGGGCAATTGCCCAACCTCCTGGGCCTGGACCTGCCGAACCAGGCCACCGCCCTCAATAGCCTGAGCTTGCTGCTGGAACACCTGGACGCTGTGGACAAGCCTTCGCTGTTGCTGGGGCTGGGCACCCTGATCGTCGGCCTCGGCCTGAAGCTGCTGGCGCCGCGCTGGCCCAGCCTGTTGCTCAGCCTGGTCCTCAGTGCGCTGGTGGTCTGGCTGCTGCCGGGGGTGTTCGGGCACGTCAAATTGGTCAGCGCCTTCGTGGGCCGGCTACCGCCCTTGAGCCCGTTGCCACTGGACCTGGATCTGGTCCTGCGGCTGCTGCCCAGTGCCGTGGCGGTGGGGATGCTGGGGCTGGTCACCAGCCTGTCGATTGCCCGCTCACTGTCGGCACGTTCGGAACAACTGCTCGACGCCAACCAGGAAGTCCACGCCCAGGGCTTGTCGAACATGGTGGGGGCGTTTTTCTCCGGCTACCTGTCCTCCGGCTCCTTCACCCGCTCGGGCTTGAGTTATGAAGCCGGTGCCCGCTCGCCCCTGGCCGGGGTGTTCTCGGCGCTGTGGGTGGCACTGTTCGCGGTGGCCGGCGCCGGGCTGATCGCCCATATCCCGATTCCGGCCATGGCCGGGAGCATTCTGCTGATCTGCTGGGGCCTGGTGGATCATCGGGGCATCCGCGCGCTGTTCCGGGTCAGCCGCGCCGAATTTGTGGTGATGAGCCTGACCTGCATCGCCACCTTGCTCCTGGAGTTGCAGACGGCGATCTATGCCGGGGTCCTGGCGTCGCTGTTCTTCTACCTCAAGCGCACCTCCCAGCCACGGGTGCAGCACTCCAGCGAGGGCGATGCAGACATCCTGCGGGTGGGTGGCTCGATCTTCTTTGGCGCCAGTCATTACCTGCAAGTGCGCATGCAACGCTGCCACGCACCGAAACTGGTGATCGACGCCCGGCAGATCAACTTCATCGACTATTCAGGGGTGGCGATGCTGCACCAGGAGGCGCGCCGGCTGAAACGCCAGGACCGCAGCCTGACCCTGCGCCGGGCACGGCAGACGGTGAAAGAGGAATTGATCAAGCTCGAAGGACCGGAGCACTGCCCGATCCGCTTCGAAGACTGACCCCAAGGTTTGAGGGAGACACCACCTGTGGCGGGCGAGCTTGTTCACGCTGGCTTGCGCAGCAAGCCCAAGGCCGGCTTCCCGGTTTTGCCTGTTGCTGCGCGATAGCCGGTTTACGACCGCTGCGCGCCCGAGCGGGAGCAAGCTCCCTCGCCACACATAATCTTCAGGGGTTTACAGGGCCAACTGGCGGCGCAGTTCGGCCAGCACCGGGGTGCTGTCCGGGCGCACGCCGCGCCACAGGTAGAAGGCTTCCGCCGCCTGTTCGGCCAGCATGCCCAAACCATCCAGCACCAGCGCCGCGCCATGTTCACTGGCCCAACGGCAGAACGGCGTCGGCTCCTTGGCGTACATCATGTCGTAGCACACCGTTTTGCCCGGCTCGATCAGGCTGCTGGCAATCGGCGGCAGTTCACCCGACAGGCTGGCGGAAGTGGCATTGATGATCAGGTCCACCGACTCCTGCAACCAGTCGAAGCCGCTGGCCGACACCGGCCCCAAGTCGGTGAACAGTTCGGCCAGCAACTCGGCTTTTTCCACGGTGCGATTGGCGATCACCACCGACGCCGGCCGCTGCGCCAGCAACGGCTCCAGGGCCCCGCGCACGGCGCCCCCGGCGCCCAAAAGGAGGATGCGCTTGCCCTTGAGGCTGACCCCGGCGTTGACCGTCAGGTCGCGCACCAGTCCGGCGCCGTCGGTGTTGTCTCCCAGCAGAGTGCCGTCCGCTTGCTTGCTCAGGGTGTTCACCGCACCGGCCCGCTGGGCGCGCTCGGTCAGGCTGTCGCACAGGCGATAGGCGTCTTCCTTGAACGGCACGGTGACGTTGGCACCGCGGCCCTGGGCGAAGAAATCGCGGGCGGCACCGGCGAAATCGTCCAGAGGCGCCAGCAGGGTGTTGTATTCCAGTTGCTGGCCGGTCTGCTGGGCGAACAGCCGATGGATCAAGGGTGATTTGCTGTGGCCGATCGGATTACCAAAGACAACGTACTGATCCATCTCTCATCCCATTTGCTCAACACACTGGCAGGAACCGCGTCCGCCTTGAAGGCCTCTTCACCGGCAAGCCGGCTCCTGCGCAGTGGGTGCGGTTTAGTTGCTGGCGGCCAGCCAGTCGCGGTCTTGCAGGAAGTATTCGGTCAGGCGCGCTTCTTCGCTGCCCGGCTCGGCCTTCCAGTCGTAGCCCCAGCGCACTTGCGGCGGCAGCGACATGAGGATCGACTCGGTGCGACCACCCGATTGCAGGCCGAACAGGGTGCCACGGTCGTAGACCAGGTTGAACTCCACATAGCGACCGCGACGGAACTCCTGGAACTCGCGCTGCTGCTCGGTATAGGCGTCAGCCTTGCGGCGCTGGACGATGGGCAGATAGGCCTCGATGTAGGCATCGCCGATGGCGCGCATGAAGGCGAAGCTGGTGTCGAAGTCCCATTCGTTGAGGTCGTCGAAGAACAGGCCACCGATGCCCCGCGGTTCGTTGCGGTGCTTGATGTGGAAATAGCTGTCGCACCAGGCCTTGTAGCGCGGGTAGACGTCGGCACCGAAAGGCGCACAGGCGCGCTCGGCAACCCGGTGCCAATGCACGCAGTCTTCCTCATTGCCGTAGTAGGGGGTCAGGTCGAAGCCGCCGCCGAACCACCAGACCGGCTCTTCACCTTCCTTCTCGGCAATGAAGAAACGCACGTTGGCGTGGGACGTCGGCACATGAGGGTTGTGTGGGTGAATCACCAGGGACACGCCCAGGGCCTCGAAACCCCGGCCGGCCAGTTCCGGTCGGTGGGCACTGGCCGAGGGTGGCAGGCCGCTGCCGAACACATGGGAAAAGTTGACCCCTCCCTTTTCGATCACTGCGCCGTCGCCGATCACCCGGGTGCGACCGCCACCGCCGGCAGGGCGGGTCCAGGCGTCCTCGATAAAGCGTGCGCCACCGTCTTCGGTTTCCAGTGCAGCGCAAATGCGGTCTTGCAGGTCGAGCAGGTAGGCTTTTACGGCCTCGGTGCGGGTAGTCATGGCATCACCTTGAATCGGGCAAAGCTACGCGGCGCTAGGGATGGAGCAGGGGACGCGCGCAAATGGGCGCGTAGCATAACACCGCGTCGGGGCGCTCCGCAGTTGACGAAGGTCAAGCACAGGAGTCCGATAGAGCACTTTCACGACACGACCAAGGAGAGAGTGCAGATGGCCAAACGTATCCAGTTCCGTGCCCATGGCGGCCCCGAAGTACTCGAGTATGTGGATTACCAGCCCGCCGAACCTGGACCACAGCAGGTTCGCGTCAGCAACAAGGCCATCGGCCTGAACTTCATCGACACCTATTTCCGCAGTGGCCTGTATGCCCCACCAGCATTGCCATCCGGCCTCGGCGCCGAAGGCGCCGGGGTGGTGGAAGCGGTGGGCAGCGCTGTGACGCGCTTCAAGGTAGGTGATCGTGTGGCCTATGGCAGCGGCCCACTGGGCGCCTACAGCGATGTGCATGTACTGCCGGAAGCCAATCTGGTGCATCTGCCAGAGGCCATCAGCTTCGAGCAAGCCGCCGGGGTGATGCTCAAGGGCCTGACCGTGCAGTACCTGCTGCGTCAGACTTATGAACTCAAGGGTGGCGAAACCGTACTGTTTCACGCCGCAGCGGGGGGCGTCGGTTCCCTGGCCTGCCAATGGGCCAAGGCCCTTGGGGTCAAACTGATCGGTACCGTCAGCTCGCCGGAAAAGGCCGCCATTGCCAAAGCCCTCGGCGCCTGGGAAACCATCGACTACAGCCATGAAGACGTCGCCAAGCGCGTGCTGGAACTAACGGATGGCAAGAAGTGCCCGGTGGTGTATGACGGTGTCGGCAAAGACACCTGGCTGACCTCCCTGGATTGCCTGGCACCGCGCGGGCTGATGGTCAGCTTCGGCAATGCCTCGGGAGCGGTGGACGGGGTGAACCTGGGGATTCTCTCGGCCAAGGGCTCGCTGTACGTGACCCGGCCGACCCTGGCCAGCTACGCCAACAATGCCGAGAACCTGCAGCTCATGGCCGACGACCTGTTCGGCATGATTGTCAGCGGCAAGCTGAAGATCGAGATTGGCCAGCGCTTCGCTCTGGCGGACGCGGCCAAGGCCCATATCGAGTTGTCGGCCCGGCGTACTACCGGCTCGACCGTGTTGTTGCCTTAAGCGCTTTCGCCGGCAAGCCGGCTCCTACGGATGTTCATAGGAGACGGCTTGCCGGCGAAGCGGTTCAGGAAGGCCGCACCACCTTGCCGGTGGCCAGATCCCGAATCAGGCTCGGGTTCTTGCGCCCGCCCAGGCTGCCGGTGAGCACCAGGTCCAGTTGTCCACGGAAGTACTGCTCGATGCGCAACCGCGTACGCGCTGCCGGCCGCCCCTGGGGATTGGCCGAAGTGGAAATCAACGGCCCCACCAAGGC
The DNA here is from genome assembly GCF_030718165.1 of Pseudomonas sp. LPH60. NCBI lineage: Bacteria > Pseudomonadati > Pseudomonadota > Gammaproteobacteria > Pseudomonadales > Pseudomonadaceae > Pseudomonas > Pseudomonas sp. LPH60. The sequence goes on along the minus strand of NZ_JAVAJH010000004.1, from coordinate 702,474 downwards.
ACAGAGTTCACGGACCAGCGGATGGTCGCTGACCCGCAACGCCACCGTGTCATGCACCCCGGTCACCCACTCCGGCAGCAGGTTCTGATGGGGCACCAGCCAGGTATTGGGCCCCGGCCAGGTACTGGACATGCGCTCGATCCAGGTATCCGGGAAATCCTCGAAGAGGAAGTCGAACTGGTGGATGTTATCGGCGATCAGGATCAGGCCCTTGTCCACCGACCGTGACTTGATTGCCAGCAGGCGATCCACCGCCTCTTCATTCCACGGATCGCACCCCAGGCCCCAGACCGCTTCGGTTGGATAGGCAATCACCGCCCCTGCGCGAATCTCTCGTGCGGCTTGCTGCACACGCCAACTGCTGACCATTGCCGAATCTCCAGATAAAAGCTGTGCGCAGTTTACCGATCCTGCCTATAAAACCTAGCTCAGACGCGCAAACCAGCGGCCGTTTTCGTTGACGGCCCGCGCCTCGATTTCCAGCTCGGTCAGTGCCGCCAGCACCCGGGGCAGGGACCAGCCGCTGGCAAGCGCCAGGGCCTCGCTGCTGTGGGGGGCCGCCTGAAGCAGCGCCAGCAGCGGATGCTCGCTGGCCTCCAGCGGCGCTGCGGCAGGCGGCGGCAGGTGTTGCCAACCTCTCAGGGTTTCCAGGATGTGCTGCACACTTTCCACCAGCACCGCGCCGTCACGGATCAGTTGATGACAACCCCGGGCACCAGGGTGATGAATCGAACCGGGGATCGCGTATACCTCGCGGCCTTGCTCGGCCGCCAGGCGGGCGGTGATCAGCGAGCCGCTGGCGACACTGGCTTCCACTACCAGCACCCCCAGGGACAAGCCACTGATGATCCGGTTGCGCCGGGGGAAGTGCTCCGGACGTGGGCCAGTGTCCAGGGGGAATTCGGAAATCACTGCGCTGCCCTGCTCGATCATCGCCCTGGCCAAGGCCCGATGCCGCTGTGGATAACATTTTTCCAGGCCCGTGCCCAACCCCCCCACGGTACGCCCACCCACGTCCAGGGCCGCCTGGTGCGCAGCGCCATCGATGCCCAGGGCCAGGCCGCTGGTGATCACGAATCCGGCGGCGGCCAGACTCCGGGAAAACGCCGCGGCCGTGTCCAGTCCCGGACGCGAAGCCCGACGGCTGCCCACCAGCGCCAGCTGCGGCCGTTGCAGAATCGACGGATCGCCGGCCACGAACAACAGCGGTGGGGCATCCTCCAGTTGCGCCAGCAGCGGGGGATAGTCGGGCTGGTCCCACATCAGCAAATGCTGGGCCTGGTTGTCTATCCAGGCCAGTGCGCGGCGGGCGCCTTCCCGGACTTCGACACTGCGCCGGGCATCGGTACAGGCCGTCGGCAGACCCAGGGAGTGCCAGGCGCGGGCCGGGGCACTGAGGGCCTTGGAGGCTGAACCGAAGGCCTGGAGCAAACGCCCAAAGCGCATGGCGCCCAGGGCGGGCAGGCCATGCAAACGTAAACGGGCTTCCAGTTCCGCGGGGGAAATGGCAGCACTGATCGAGTGCGACATGGATCATCCTTGATCGTCATCGGTCCGGCGAAAGCCGGAACAAGCTGTGGATAAGTCTGTTGGTAACTTGTTGAGGAAAGGTTTCCTGCTGCGCCAGGGAGATGCCCTGCCGAGGTCGGCCATGCGCTGCCCAACCACCCGTGCAGCCAACCGCAAGCACGCCAATCAGGCCTGACGCAGCCGCTTGCAGGTCCGACCGATGGCGGTCCAGCCCAGTAGCAGCAGGGCGAACAGACATTTCCTCAGGGGCTGAATCCCTTTATTATGTGCGTTCGCGTAAAACGCCAGAGCCTGCGCGGCTCGCTCCTTTGCAGAGCACGTTTTGCATCGGCGGCCCAGGTCCAGGACCTGCCAGGACGCCGACTCCGCCCTTACTTCACACGTGTAGCAATTACGCTTATGGCCATTTTAAACATCCTCGAATTCCCCGATTCGCGCCTGCGCACTATCGCCAAACCCGTGGCCGTAGTGGACGACGAAGTGCGTCAGTTGGTCGATGACATGTTTGAAACAATGTATGAGGCCCCAGGCATTGGTCTGGCGGCGACCCAGGTCAACGTGCACAAACGCGTCGTGGTCATGGACCTGTCCGAAGATCGCAGCGAGCCCCGGGTGTTCATCAACCCCGAGTTCGAAGCCCTGACCGACGAGATGGACCAGTATCAGGAAGGCTGCCTTTCGGTGCCGGGTTTCTACGAGAACGTCGACCGTCCGCAGCGCGTCAAGATCAAGGCCCTGGACCGCGACGGCCAGCCCTATGAGCTGATCGCCGAAGGTTTGCTGGCGGTGTGCATCCAGCACGAATGCGACCACCTCAACGGCAAGCTGTTCGTCGACTACCTGTCCACGCTCAAGCGTGACCGGATCAAGAAGAAGCTGGAAAAGCAGCATCGCCAGCAGGCTTGATGACCGTCTTGCAAAGGCTTGCCACGGCAAGCCTTTTTCTTTTCCGCATGTTTAACATCGAGAATTCCCATGACTGAGCCACTGCGCATCGTCTTTGCCGGCACCCCCGAATTCGCCGCCGAACACCTCAAGGCCCTGCTCGACAGCCCTCACCAGATTGTCGCGGTCTACACCCAGCCGGACCGTCCGGCGGGGCGCGGGCAGAAGCTGATGCCAAGCCCGGTCAAACAGCTGGCCCTGGAGCACCAGATCCCGGTGCTGCAACCACCCACCCTGCGCAATGCCGAGGCCCAGGCCGAACTGGCGGCGCTCAAGCCGGACCTGATGGTGGTGGTGGCCTACGGCCTGATCCTGCCTCAGGTGGTACTGGATATTCCGCGCCTGGGCTGCATCAACAGCCACGCCTCCCTGCTGCCGCGCTGGCGCGGTGCCGCGCCGATCCAGCGCGCCGTAGAAGCCGGCGACGAGGCCAGCGGCGTGACCGTGATGCGCATGGAAGCCGGCCTGGACACCGGGCCGATGCTGCTCAAGGTCAGCACCCCGATCAGCGCCCAGGACACCGGCGGCAGTCTGCACGACCGCCTGGCCGAGCTGGGCCCGCCGGCAGTGCTGCAAGCCATCGAAGGCCTCGCCGCCGGCACCCTGGAAGGCGAAATCCAGGACGACAGCCTGGCCACCTACGCCCACAAGTTGAACAAGGATGAAGCGCGCATCGACTGGAATCGCCCGGCCGTGGAGCTGGAGCGCCTGGTCCGGGCCTTCAATCCCTGGCCGATCTGCCACAGCACCCTCAATGGCGAAGCCCTGAAAGTCCTGGCAGCCACCCTGGCCGAAGGCCGTGGCGCCCCGGGCGAGATCCTCGGCGCCAGCAAGGATGGCCTGGTCGTCGCCTGCGGTGAGCAGGCGCTGTGCCTGACCCGCCTGCAACTGCCCGGGGGCAAGGCGCTGAACTTCAGCGACCTGTTCAACAGCCGCCGCGAGAAATTCGCCATCGGCACCGTCCTCGGCCAGACGGCGGACGCCCAATGAACCCGCGCCTGGCCGCCGCCAAGGCCCTGACCGCGGTCCTCAACGGCAAGGCCTCGCTCAACAGCTCGCTGCCGGTCCAGCTGGACAAGGTCGAGGTCCGGGACCGCGGCTTCACCCAGGACCTGGCGTTCGGCACCGCGCGCTGGCAGCCGCGGCTGTCGGCGCTGGCGGCCAAGCTGCTGCAGAAGCCGTTCAAGGCCGCCGATGCCGATGTCGAGGCGCTGCTGCTGGTGGGTCTCTATCAGTTGCTCTACACCCGGGTGCCGGCCCACGCCGCCATCGGCGAAACCGTGGGCTGCGCCGACAAGTTGAAAAAGCCCTGGGCCAAGGCTCTGCTCAACGCCGTGCTGCGCCGCGCCCAGCGTGAAAGCGAGGCCCTGTTGGCCGAGCTGGAACATGATCCGGTGGTGCGCACCGCCCACCCACGCTGGCTGCAGAAGTCCCTCAAGGCCTTCTGGCCCGAGCAATGGGAAGCCATCTGCGCCGCCAACAACGCTCACCCGCCGATGATCCTGCGGGTCAATCGCCGGCATCATTCGCGGGACGCCTACCTGCAGCTGCTGAGCGAAGCGGGTGTGGCGGCCAGGGCCTGCGTCTACAGCCAGGACGGTATCGTCCTCGACGAAGCCGGCGATGTGCGCAGCCTGCCGGGCTTTGCCGAAGGCTGGGTCAGCGTCCAGGACGAAGCCGCACAACTGGCTGCCGATCTGCTGGAACTGGCCCCGGGGCAACGGGTGCTGGATGCCTGCTGCGCCCCGGGCGGCAAGACCTGCCACATCCTCGAAGTGCAGCCGCAATTGGCTGGCGTGGTGGCAGTGGACCTGGAAGCCAAGCGCCTGGTGCGAGTGCGAGAAAACCTCGACCGCCTGGGGCTCGATGCCCAGCTGATTGCCGCCGACGGCCGGGATACCCAGGCCTGGTGGGACGGCCAGCCGTTCCAGCGCATCCTGCTGGACGCTCCCTGCTCGGCCACCGGGGTGATTCGTCGCCACCCGGATATCAAACTCACTCGCCAAGCCGAAGACATCGCCGCCCTGGCGCAGCTGCAAGGCGAATTGCTGGACGCCCTGTGGCAGACCCTGGAAGTGGGCGGCATCCTGCTCTACGCCACCTGCTCGACCCTGCCCACCGAGAACACCGAAGTGATCGAGGCCTTCCTGTCCCGCACCCCGGGAGCTCGTGAGTTGGACATCGGCGGCCAACTGGGGCAGCCTGCGGCCGGCATCAAGCAGCCCCACGGACGCCAGTTGCTGGCACAAGAGGGCGGCCACGACGGCTTCTATTACGCCAAACTGATCAAGATCGCCGCAGCTCGCGGCTAAACGGTTTTAAGGGAGTGACTGGATGAAGATCATCATCCTCGGCGCCGGGCAAGTGGGCGGCACGCTGGCGGAACACCTGGCCAGCGAAGCCAACGACATCACCGTGGTCGACACCGACGGCGAACGCCTGCGCGACCTCGGCGACCGCCTGGACATCCGCACCGTGCAGGGCCGCGCCTCGTTCCCGACGGTGCTGCGCCAGGCCGGCGCCGACGACGCCGACATGCTGGTGGCGGTGACCAACAGCGACGAAACCAACATGGTTGCCTGCCAGGTCGCCCACACCCTGTTCCACACCCCGACCAAGATCGCCCGGGTGCGCGAAGCCGCCTACCTGACCCGCGCCGGGCTGTTCGACAACGACGCGATCCCGGTGGACGTGCTGATCAGCCCCGAGCAGGTGGTGACCAACTACATCAAGCGTTTGATCGAACACCCCGGCGCCCTGCAAGTGATCGACTTCGCCGAAGGCAAGGCACAACTGGTGGCGGTCAAGGCCTATTACGGCGGTCCGCTGGTGGGCCAGCAGCTGCGTCAGTTGCGCGAGCACATGCCCAATGTCGATACCCGGGTGGCGGCGATCTTCCGCCGCGACCGGCCGATCATGCCCAAGGGCGATACGGTGATCGAGGCCGACGACGAGGTGTTCTTCATCGCCGCCAAGGCCCACATCCGCGCGGTGATGAGCGAAATGCGCCGCCTGGAGGAATCCTACAAGCGCATCGTCATCGCCGGTGGCGGGCAGATCGGCGAGCGCCTGGCCGAGGCCATCGAAAGCCGCTACCAGGTGAAGATCATCGAGATGAACCCGGCCCGCTGCCGCTACCTGTCCGACACCCTGGACAGCACCGTGGTGCTGCAGGGCAGCGCCTCGGACCGCGATCTGCTGCTGGAAGAGAACATCGCCGACGCCGACATCTTCCTGGCCCTGACCAACGACGACGAGGCCAACATCATGTCCTCGCTGCTGGCCAAGCGCCTGGGGGCGAAGAAGGTCATGACCATCATCAACAACCCGGCCTATGTCGACCTGATCCAGGGCGGCGATATCGACATTGCCATCAGCCCGCAACTGGCCACCATCGGCACCCTGCTGGCCCACGTGCGCCGCGGCGATATCGTCAGCGTGCACTCCCTGCGCCGTGGCGCGGCGGAAGCCATCGAGGCCATCGCCCACGGCGACGCCAAGTCGAGCAAGGTGATCGGCCGCGCCATCGAGAGCATCGGCTTGCCGCCGGGCACTACCATCGGCGCGATCATTCGCGACGAGGAAGTGCTGATCGCCCACGACGACACGGTGATCGAAGCCGGCGACCACGTGATCCTGTTCCTTGTGGATAAAAAGCACATTCGCGACGTGGAAAAACTGTTCCACGTCGGCCTGAGCTTCTTCTGATCAACCACTGTGTAGCCGCTGCCGCAGACTGCGATCGACTGCACCGCAGGCGCTGCCCTTGCACAGCCTGCGGCAGCGGCTACATGAGCCCACAGGAGTGACAACGATGCTTGAATCGCTGGAAAAAATGCTCGCCAAGGGTGTGGATAACGCCTTGCTGCGCTTTGGCCTGGGCAAGGGCTATCTGGACCAGGGCGATTTCGCCAGGGCCGCCGAGCACCTGCAGCACTGCGTGAGTTTCGATCCCAAGTATTCAGCGGCCTGGAAGCTGCTGGGCAAGGCTTGCCAGGGACAGGGCGACCTGGCGGCGGCGCGTCAGGCCTGGGAACAGGGCCTGGAAGCGGCCCGGGGGCATGGCGACAAACAGGCAGAAAAGGAAATGACCGTGTTCCTGAAAAAACTCGACCGCCAGTCTCAAGGCTGACCTCTATCCCCTGTAGCCGCTGCCGAAGGCTGCGAACGGCCCGCAGGGACGCAAAGACCTTGAGACGACACAGGTTCGGCTGGAGATCGCCAAGCAAGGCCCTTCGGTCCTTTTCCCAGCCTCGCGGGCTCGGCAGCGGCTACAGGACGATTTCACAGGTAGCGCAGGGCGATCCCTTCCGCGTCCGCCTGGACCACTTCCATGCGCACCCTGGGCGCCGCCGCCGGCAAGCCCTGCACCTGGCCATAGACCACCGCGCCCTTGGGCAATTGCGCCAGGACCGGGCTTTGCACATAGACGCCACTGGCAGACAGGTTGCGAGTCTGCCCCAGGCATTCGCCAATGCTCTCGTGGGAAATCTTGATGCGAAACGACTTGCGGTGCTCGGACATCTTCTGCGCCCTTGTTGTGTGTGCTGTGGATAACGCCCTACGCGAAGTTATCCACAGATCGTGCCAGCTCGGTCAGTACCAGCGTGCCTCACCCGGCGGGCGCTTCTTGAAGCGTTTCATGCTCCACATGTACTGGCTCGGATACGCCCCGACATAGCGCTCGACCACCTTGCTCATGGCCGCACAGGAGGTTTCGGTATCGGTGCTGTACATCTCTTGCGGCGCCGCTTCGAGGATCACCTTGTAGCCCGAGCCATCGGGCAGGCGCAGGGCATGGAGGAACACGCCCACGGCCTTGCCGCCGGCCAGCATGTTCGGCACGAACTTGCTGGTCAGCGCCTGGGTGGCGAAGAAGGGCACGAAGATCCCGGCGGATTCGGCCGGTTCCGGGTCGGCGGGAATGCCCACCGCACCGCCTTTGCGCACTTCCTTGATGACGCTGAGGATGCCTTCCTTGGTGGAGGCCGCCACGCGGTTGCCCAGTTGCACCCGCTGCTTGCGCAGCAGTTCGTCCACGGCCTTGAGCTTGGGCGGACGGTAGAAAATGATCGGTTTGCACTGGCTGCAATAGAAGTGGTTGAGCACTTCCCAGTTGCCCAGGTGGCTGGTGATGCCGACCACGCCCTTGCCCGAGGCCAGGGCGTCCTTGAGTACGTCCAGGCCCTCGACCTCTCGCACCAGAGCAATGGAGCGCTCCGCTGGCCAGATCCAGGCGCAAGCGCTTTCGGTCAGGGACTTGCCGATGTCTTTCAGGCTCTGTCCCACCAGACGCTCGCGCTCGGCGGGGTCCATCTGTGGAAAACATTTGGCCAGGTTGATGCGCACCACGTCGCGGGAGCGATTGGGGGTCTTCCACATGATCCAGCCGATGGCCGCGCCGACCGCCTGCACCGCGCGCCAGGGCAGCAGGGCAAACAACCGCAGAGCGCCCACCAGCAGGGCGCCTTTGAACTTATCCACAAATGACTCCTGATCTGTCGGTCTGAAGCGTGTCGCGAGCCGGCTATTCTAACCGCGCGTTGGTGAGGATGGCGTAACGATCACAGTCGCGGGTGTGATCCATGACCATGCCCGAAGCCTGCATCAGCGCGTAGCAGATGGTCGGGCCGACGAAGGTGAAACCGGCTTTCTGCAGGCCGCGGCTCATGGCTTCGGCCTCCGGGGTCACCGCCGGCACTTCGCTGCGGTCCCGGAAATGATTGATCTTGGGCACACCACCGACGAAGGACCAGAGAAAGGCCACCGGGTCTTCCAGCTCCAGCCAGGCCTGGGCATTGCGCCGGGCGGCGTTGAGCTTGAGGCGGTTGCGGATGATGCCGGGGTCCTGCATCAGGTCCTCGATCTCGGCGTCGCTCATCTGCGCCACGCGCTGCACATCGAAGCCGAACAGCACCTGGCGATAGCGCTCGCGCTTCTTCAGCACGGTGATCCAGGACAGCCCGGCCTGGAACCCTTCGAGCAATAACAACTCGAACAGACGCTGCGCATCGCGCAGCGGCACGCCCCACTCCTGATCGTGATAAGCCATGTACAGCGGATCGTCGGAACACCAAAAGCAGCGTGGCATAAGGCTCCAGGGGGCGTGCGCAGGACTGAATCGGGTATACTCCCGCTCCTTAAATCGCAGCCCAAGTAACAGGTGAATTTCGTGAGCCAGCCTACGCCAGCCGTGCGTACCTTCCAAGACTTGATCCTCGCCCTCCAGCAGTACTGGGCCGAGCAAGGTTGTGTGGTACTTCAGCCCTACGATATGGAAGTAGGCGCCGGCACTTTCCACACCGCTACATTCCTGCGGGCCATCGGCCCGGAAACCTGGAACGCCGCTTATGTGCAGCCCAGTCGTCGCCCGACTGACGGCCGCTACGGCGAAAACCCCAACCGCCTGCAGCACTACTATCAGTTCCAGGTGGTCTTGAAGCCCAACCCGGAGAATTTCCAGGAGCTGTACCTGGGTTCCCTGAAGCACGTGGGCCTGGACCCGCTGGTGCACGACATCCGTTTCGTCGAGGACAACTGGGAATCGCCGACCCTGGGCGCCTGGGGCCTGGGCTGGGAAGTCTGGCTCAACGGGATGGAAGTGACTCAGTTCACCTACTTCCAGCAGGCCGGTGGCATCGAGTGCTACCCGGTGACCGGCGAGATCACCTACGGCCTGGAACGCCTGGCCATGTACCTGCAGGGCGTGGACTCGGTGTACGACCTGGTCTGGGCCGACGGCCCGTTCGGCAAGGTCACCTATGGCGATGTGTTCCACCAGAACGAAGTGGAGCAGTCGACCTACAACTTCGAACACGCCAACGTCGAGAAGCTGTTCGAACTGTTCGATTTCTACGAAAGCGAGGCCAAGCGCCTGATCGAGCTGGATCAGCCGCTGCCGCTGCCGAGCTATGAAATGGTCCTCAAGGCCTCGCACACCTTCAACCTGCTGGATGCACGCCGGGCGATCTCGGTGACTGCGCGTCAGCAGTACATCCTGCGTGTGCGCACCCTGGCGCGTTCCGTGGCGCAAGCCTACCTGCTGGCTCGCGCCAAGCTGGGCTTCCCCATGGCGACCCCGGACCTGCGTGATGAAGTGTTGGCTAAGTTGGAGGCGGCACAATGAGTGCGCAAGATTTTCTGGTTGAACTGGGCACTGAAGAACTGCCACCCAAAGCCCTGAACACCCTGGCCGAAGCCTTCCTGGCCGGCATCGAGAAAGGCCTGCAGAGCGCCGGCCTGAGCTTTCAGGCCAAGCACGTGTACGCCGCGCCACGGCGCCTGGCGGTACTGATCACTCAGCTGGACACCCAGCAGCCGGATCGCAGCATCAACCTCGACGGCCCACCACGCCAGGCGGCCTTCGACGCTGAAGGCAACCCGACCCAGGCGGCCCTGGGTTTTGCCAAGAAGTGCGGCGTCGAACTCAGCGAGATCGATCAGAGCGGCCCGAAACTGCGCTACAGCCAGAGCATCAAGGGCAAGCCGACCGCCAGCCTGCTGCCGACCATCGTCGAAGACTCGCTGAACGACCTGCCGATTCCCAAGCGCATGCGCTGGGCCGCGCGCAAGGAAGAGTTCGTGCGTCCGACCCAATGGCTGGTGATGCTGCTGGGTGACGACGTTATCGACTGCACCATCCTGGCCCAGAAGGCCGGCCGCGATTCCCGTGGCCATCGCTTCCATCATCCGCAAAGCGTGCGCATCACCTCGCCGGCCAACTACCTGGCCGACCTGCGTGCCGCCTACGTACTGGCCGACGCCAACGAGCGTCGCGAGCTGATCAGCAAGCGCACCGCGGAACTGGCGACCCTGCAGGAAGGCACGGCGATCGTCCCGGCGGACCTGCTGGACGAAGTGACCGCCCTGGTGGAATGGCCAGTGCCACTGGTGTGCTCGTTCGAGGAGCGGTTCCTTGAAGTGCCCCAGGAAGCCCTGATCACCACCATGCAGGACAACCAGAAGTACTTCTGCCTGCTGGACGTGGACGGCAAGTTGCTGCCGCGTTTCATCACCGTGGCCAACATCGAGAGCAAGGACCCGCGCCAGATCATCGAGGGCAACGAGAAAGTCGTGCGCCCACGCCTGACCGACGCCGAGTTCTTCTTCAAGCAGGACAAGAAGCAGAAGCTCGAAGACTTCAACCTGCGCCTGCAGAACGTGGTCTTCCAGGAAAAACTCGGCAGCGTCTACGACAAGGCCGAGCGGGTGTCCAAGCTGGCCGCCTTCATTGCCCCGCGTATCGGCGGCGACGCCCAGCGCGCCGCCCGTGCCGGCCTGCTGTCCAAGTGCGACCTGGCCACCGAAATGGTCGGCGAGTTCCCGGAGATGCAAGGCATCGCCGGCTACTACTACGCCCTCAATGACGGCGAGCCGGAAGATGTGGCCCTGGCCCTGAACGAGCAGTACATGCCTCGTGGCGCCGGCGCCGAGCTGCCAAGCACCGTGACCGGTGCCGCCGTGGCCATCGCCGACAAGCTGGACACCCTGGTGGGGATCTTCGGCATCGGCATGCTGCCCACCGGCAGCAAGGACCCCTACGCCCTGCGTCGCGCGGCCCTGGGCGTGCTGCGTATCCTCATCGAGAAGAAGTTCGACCTCGACCTGAACGACGCCGTGGCCTTTGCCGTCAGCGCCTTCGGCAGCAAGGTCAAGGCCGCCGGCCTGGCCGACCAGGTGCTGGAGTTCATCTTCGACCGTCTGCGTGCCCGTTACGAAGACGAAGGCGTGGATGTGGCCACCTACCTGTCGGTACGTGCCCTGAAGCCGGGCTCGGCTCTGGACTTCGACCAGCGCGTGCAAGCCGTGCAGGCCTTCCGCAAGTTGCCGGAAGCCGCCGCCCTGGCCGCGGTGAACAAGCGCGTGTCGAACCTGCTGAGCAAGATCGAAGGCAATGTGCCGACCACCGTCGAAGCCAAGTACTTCGACAACGCCAACGAGTTCTCCCTGTACTCGGCGATCCAGCAGGCGGACCAGGCCGTCCAGCCGATGGCCGCAGCGCGTCAGTACAGCGAGACCCTGGCCCGCCTGGCCGCCCTGCGCGAGCCGGTGGACGCCTTCTTCGAGGCGGTGATGGTCAATGCCGAGGACGCCAAGGTGCGGGCCAACCGCTATGCGCTGCTGGCGCGTCTGCGGGGCCTGTTCCTGGGTGTGGCGGACATTTCGGTACTGAGCTGATCAGGTAAGGAACTGCTGTGAAACTGCTGATACTCGACCGTGACGGCGTGATCAATCACGACTCCGATGCCTACATCAAATCGGTGCAGGAGTGGATTCCAATCCCCGGCTCGATCGAAGCCATTGCGCAGTTGAGCAAGGCCGGCTGGACGGTGGCGGTCGCCACCAACCAGTCCGGCATCGCTCGCGGCTACTACGACCTGGCCACCCTCGACGCCATGCATGCGCGCCTGCGCGAGCTCGTGGCGGAGCAGGGCGGCGAGGTCGGGCTGATCGTCTATTGTCCCCACGGCCCCGACGAAGGGTGCGCCTGTCGCAAACCGAAACCGGGCATGCTGCGGACCATTGCCGAGCATTACCAGGCAGAACTGACAGGTCTATGGTTTGTCGGTGACAGTCTCGGTGACCTGGAGGCCGCAAAAGCCGTCGACTCTCAGCCAGTATTGGTAAAGACCGGGAAAGGCGAAAAGACCCTGGGGAAAACCCTGCCGGTAGGCACCTTGATTTTTGACGACCTGGCGGCCGTTGCCGCTGAACTTATCCACAATTAGGCCCCTTCTGGCATCCTGACCAAGGACTGTTCGGGAGAGCGCTTTTTAACAGGCGGGCATGCCCGCAATGGTAAATGCCGCTATGTCGATCCTGCAGGCCATCAGAACCTTCTTCTTTTACCTGCTGTTGGGCACCAGTTCCTTGCTGTGGTGCTCCCTGAGCTTTTTTATCGCGCCGTTCCTGCCCTTCAAGGCGCGCTACCGCTTTATCAACGTCTACTGGTGTCGCTGCGCGCTGTGGCTGACCAAGGTATTTCTGAACATTCGCGTGGAAGTGAAGGGCGCGGAAAACGTCCCCGAGCGGCCCTGCGTGATCGTCTCCAATCACCAGAGCACCTGGGAGACCTTCTTCCTCTCGGCCTATTTCGAGCCTTTGAGCCAGGTCCTCAAGCGTGAGTTGCTGTATGTGCCGTTCTTCGGCTGGGCCATGGCCATGCTGCGCCCCATCGCCATCGACCGCGACAACCCCAAGGCCGCGCTCAAGCAGGTGGCGAGCAAGGGCGACGAACTGCTCAAGGACAATGTCTGGGTGCTGATCTTCCCGGAAGGCACTCGCGTGCCCTATGGCACCGTCGGCAAGTTCTCCCGCAGTGGCAGTGCCCTGGCGGTAAACGCCGACCTGCCGGTGCTGCCAGTGGCCCACAACGCCGGCAAGTTCTGGCCGAAGACCGGTTGGGCCAAGCGGCCCGGTACCATCACCGTGACCATCGGCGCGCCCATGTACGCCGAAGGCAGCGGCCCACGCGCCATCGCCGAGCTCAACGACCGGGTGGCGGCCTGGAATGAACAAGCCCAGCGAGATATGGGCTCATTGCCACCATTGGCGACTTCCACGGATAAGATTGCTGTATGAGCTTCTGTGGATAACCTGTGTACGACTATTCGTACAACGACTGAAATCGACGCATAAATCACTGATTTATATGTATATTTCCCAAGCTCATAAAATGTGGAAAAACGTGCATAAGTTTTATCGCAGCCAAAAAAACCGGCCTTGATGCCGGTTTTTTTTCGCCTGGAATATCCCCGCGCCCTTATTCCTCCAGCAAGGGCAGCTCAAGGATGAAACAGGAACCCTGGCCCACCTCGCTGCGGCAGCTGATCCGCCCTTGATGCCGGTCCACCACCGCCTTGACCATGGACAGTCCCAGGCCCAGGCCATCGATGCCCTTGGCCGAGGCAAACCGCTGGTACTGACCAAACAACAGGGGCAGTTCCTGGGCCGCAATGCCCCGGCCCTGGTCGATGATTTCGCAACGCAGCCAGCCCTCGGCACAGCTCACCCGAACATTGACGGTGGAATTCGCCGGGCTGTACTTGATGGCGTTTTCCAGCAGATTGAACAGGGCCCGGGTCAGCAGCGGCTGATCTGCCAGGACCATGCTCTCGCCTTCCTCGTCCAGATCGTGCACCAGGTGGATATGCTTCAACTGGGCCAGGGTCGTGGCCTGGTCGAAGGCGTCCAGGACCAGCATGGCAAACATGCTCGGCGCGAACTGATAGGCCTCCGACTCGGCCTTGGCCAATTGCACGAATGCCTCGGTCAGCCCCAGGGCTCGACGCACCTGCTGCTCGATCTGGCTGTAGACCTGCCTGGGTGGCGATGGCTGGCGGCTCTGCACGTCCAGCAGCGCGAGGATCGCCGAATGGGGCGCGCGCAGATCATGGGAAAGAAAACGCAGCAGTACGCCCCGTTGCTGTTCGGCGTCCCGCTCGACGCTGAGGTCGGTGAGGCTCAACAACCAACCGATGGCGTTGTCACTGTCCACCGGCAGCAACGGCGCCAGTTCCATGCGCAGACTGCGTTGCTGAATGTCGCGAAACTCCAGCGCCGTCAGTTGCTCAAGCCTGGGATAGTGCGCAGGTTCCGTCAGGCCCGGATAGCCCAGGGCGGCCAATTGAGCGATCAAGGGCTGCCCGACCAGTGAGTGGGCGAATACTTCCCGGGCATTGCGATTGGCCAGCAGAATCTTGCCGTCCGGGTCGCTGATCAGGGTCGCCACCGGCAGGTACTCCAAGCCGTCGGCGATAAAGCGCCGGGTATCCCGGGTCCGGCTCAGGGCCTGTTCCAGGGCGACGATCTGCCCTTGCAGCACATCACCGGCGGGGGTCTGGCTACGACGGCGCTCCGGCAACACCTTGGGCTCGTTGTCCAAGCGCTCCAGTTCCCAAGCGAAATAGGCCAGGATCACGCTGAGCCGACGCCAGTTCCAGATCAGGTACGCCAGCAGCATGCCCAGCAGGCTGGCCACCGGCGACCACCAGTAGCCCAGGCGCAACATCAGCACCGATCCCAAGAGCGCCAGGCCCATGCAACCCAGGGTTATCCACAAGGCGTGACGCGGTCGCCAGAGCAACAACCCGAGCAAGGCTGCGGTCAGGGCCATGGACCACAGCATCCCCGACCACTGGCCCAGGTCGACGATGCTGCGATGCTGCAACAGGCCATTGAGCAGGTTGGCCTGGATCTCCACCCCCGGGGTGGTGCCCTGGCTGCCGGATTGCGGGGTGACATAACGGTCGCCCAGCCCCGGGGCGGTGGAACCGACCAGGATCAGCCGGTCACGCAGCAACTCGGCGGGCACCTCGCCACGCAGCACGCTGACATAGGGCACGCTGGGAAAGCCCGCCGCCTTGTCGATAAAGGCAATACGTACCGGGTTGGCTCGCAGCCAACCCCTGCTGATCTGTGGAGTCGCGGGGCCCGGCATCAGCGGCGACAGCGGGTCGGCTTCGGTGAGCTGGTAGAGCAACCAGGTCAGCTGCGCCCGCGGTGCCTGCTGCGGACCTTCGCGCAGGTAGACGCTGCGCACGGTGCCGTCGGCATCCGCTTGCGCATTGATATGCCCCAGGCCCCGGGCGCAGTGGCGCAGCACCGGCACCGGTGGGATCTCCTCCAGGTCCTGGCCATAGCGAGCAACCCCCTCGCGCAGCACCGGCAGGAACACCGTGCCGGCGCGGCACAGGGCGGCGGCCAACCGGGTGTCGTTTTCCACAGAGCTGCCGGGCTCGCTGAGGATCACATCGAACAGCACGCCTTTGACCTTGGCGTCCGTCAGCCGGTCTAGCAGCTGTCCATGCATCGTCCGGGGCCAGGGCCAGCGTCCCAGTTGCTGCAGGCTGTAGTCGTCGATGGTCACCAACAGAATGCGCGGATCGACCGGCAGCGGGGTAAAGCGTCGCAGGTTGTCATAGAACAGGTTGTTCAACGCCAGGCCCTGGCTCAGGGACAGCAAGGCCGTCAGGGGCAGCAGTATCAGGCCAACCCACAACCATTCACGTACCAGGCGGCGAAACAGACGCTGGGCCTGGGTCGGTTCACGGCCGTTGGCCCTTTGCTTCCAGAGGCTCATCGACGGTCTGCCGACGGCTTATTGAACACGAGTGGTCCTGGGGTAGTAGAAGATGTCATAGACCCCGGTTTCTCCTTCCAGGCCATGCTCATCGAACGCCGAGAGCCGTACATGATAGAAAAACGCCTTCAGGCCAGTGAAGTTCACTTCCGGGGTGCTGGAGAACTGTTCCTGCTTGATGTTGAGGAAATCCTTGTCGGTGGCCACCTGGGCCCGATAGCGACGGGCACCCGGCAACGGTTGCAGGATCAACTGCCAGACGGGCAGGGCGCCGGTTTGTCCGGCCTGCCCCAGCAGTCGGGGCGCGGCCAGCAGTTCCACCGGTTTGAGCTCGCCCTGCTTCTGAATGCGCAAACCCTGGCGCGCCATGACCTGAACTTCCCCTGGCCGCGGACCTGCAGGTTTATCCACAACGCGCTTGCCGGAACGTCGAGCAGCCTTGCTCGGCGGCTCGTCTTCGCGGCTCACCGCCACCTGGCCGTTGAGCACCTCCACCAGGGATTGCTGATCGTCATTACGCACCCGGAAGTGAGTCCCTCGTACCCCCAACACGCCCACGGGGGTCACGATCTGGAAGCGGTCGTGGTCACTATTGCGCTTGATCACATAGGACTCGATCTGCCCCTGTTCCAGGACCACCTGAGGAATGCTGTATTGCGTATTGAGTTGCAGGGTGACCTGGGAACTGGAGGGCAACACCACTCGCGAACCATCCCCAAGGGACAGGCTGACGAAAGCCGATGGCGAGGTTTTCACCCCTTCTTTCTCATCGATGCTCATGCCTTCTTCCAGGGCCACCTCGCGGCCCTTGGCATCCAGTTTCCAGGCATCACCCGTCAGATGCTCGACGGTAGCCGGCAAGGGCTGGCCACGGCATTGCTGGTTGTCATCTATATAGGGAAGGCGTTGCGGGGCAGCCTGCACGGCGCACGATGGCAGGATCAGACCCGCTAGCAGCAATGCGGCGCACGCCACCTGCAACCGGCCAACGGACGGAGAAGGGCAGAGGTCATTCATGAATATGCTTTGAGCCTTTGGGAAAACCACGGCGAAATCCTACGCACCATACCTGAGGCAGCGCGTGGGCAGAAAGCCGGACGCTGCGCGGCGTCGCCCAGAGGAGAGAGGACGGGTCGGAACCGGGAGGGAAGCGCACAGGGAGCGAAGAAAGTGACACGTCCCTGTGTCGGAACCGAGGCGACAGGTCGCCCGGCCCAAAGTCCTGAGGAGGCACTCCCTGTATTCCCCTTCAACGACGCACGCAAGCGCGCGTTGTGCCGCCAGCCTGGCGGTTGACACTCCCTGTGTCGGAGCACTTCCAGGTGCCCCCGTGTGCCACTCAGCGAGGAGCAATGTAACGCTGGCCGAGAGGCTGCGACGGATTTGCAATATTTGTTCAGAATCATCGCCGCGTCCTCTTAGAAGACCCACCGCGGCGCGGGTTGCTGCTGAGTCGAAGGCAGGGCTATCCGCCCTATCACCGGTTCGGCGTCCAGGGTCAGGGTCGAGTCACGGCTGACGGGCAAGACCGCCGTCGGCTGGTAGCCATCGACGCTTGTTGCCTGATAGCGGGGGCAGGTCAACGCAGGCAATGCACTGGCACTTATCCCCAGATAAGCAGCCAGCATCAAGCTGAAGAGGCGCACCGGGTCGTCGCCGCTGAATATTCTGACCAGCGCGACCTGGCCTTTCCTTAGCATGTTCCCCATGGTTCTTTTCCTTGCTTGTGCGAGCCGGTATCGTGCTGCTGCAGTAGCCCGCAGGCCCCCGTGCTCCGGGGGCCTTACCGGCTATTTGATATCAGCGTACCGAGGGACCGGGGGCTCAAGAGCAATTCGCCACAATTGTTCAGAATCAGCCAAGACACCTAAACTTCCCCCAGCCCCCAGCGCACAAGCGGCTGCCTCGGGCACTCTCGAACCAGAAGGAACGGCCTTGCATGCGTGTCGCAATACTGGATGACGAACCCGCAGAACTGGCACGGGTGGAACAGACACTGCGAGAAATGCCCGGCCCGGGCGAACAGTCCTGGACCCTGCACCGTTTCGAACGGGGAGAGGACCTGTTACGCCAACTGCGGCGGGAAACCTTCGACCTGCTGATTCTCGACTGGCAAGTGCCAGACCTCAGCGGCCTGTCGTTGCTGCGCTGGACCCGCGAGCACATGGACTCGCCTCCGGCGGCCATCATGCTCACCAGCCGTGATGCCGAGAGCGATATCGTCCAGGCCCTGAACACCGGCGCCGATGACTACCTGAGCAAGCCTTTTCGTCCCAACGAACTCAAGGCCCGGGTTAATGCGGTGCTGCGCCGCCACGGCCTGCAGCGCAGCAGCAGCGAGGAGGTCCTGACCTTCAATGACTTGAGTTTCGATGACGCCGAACTGACCGTCACCCGCGCCGGTGCCCCCATCAGCCTGACCGAGCGCGAGTACCGCCTGGCCCGCTGCCTGTTCGCCAACCTGGGCCGGCCGCTGTCCCGGGAGTACCTGTACGAGCGTTTCTGGACCCACGAAGAAATGGTTTCCTCACGGCCCCTGGATACCCACATCTACCGTCTGCGCAACAAGCTCGGACTGACCGCGGACCGTGGCTGGCAGTTGCTGACGATCTACGGCTACGGCTACCGGCTGGAAAGTGTCACGTCACCTGACGAGCAGGGCAACTGACTGCTTGCCGTCAAAAGCGGCTTGAAATCACTGCGGGTCCTACCAGACATCTTCATAGCCGGCGCGGTCGATGATGAAACGCGTCCCGCTCGGCAGATACAGGTAATCGATCACCTCTGGCAACAGCTCGGGCAGGTGCTCGGCGCACAGGGGCTGGTAGAAATCCACGGCTGTGGAATGTTCGCCGCAGTGGATAAACCAACTGATCGTGCCGTTCTCCGGCAACTCGACCCGGGTGCCATAGATGGGCGACTGCGCCAGGGAACCGGTGGCCAGTGCAATCATCGGCTCCGGTGCCTGGGGGGCGAGGTCGTAGCGTTCACAGATAAGCTGCTGTCTTTCGTTCATTGCTCCAGCCACCAATTGAGCAAGGTCTCGTCATCGGTGTCATCGAGGTTTTT
This sequence comes from Pseudomonas sp. LPH60, assembly GCF_030718165.1. Lineage (NCBI taxonomy): Bacteria > Pseudomonadati > Pseudomonadota > Gammaproteobacteria > Pseudomonadales > Pseudomonadaceae > Pseudomonas > Pseudomonas sp. LPH60. The sequence goes on along the minus strand of NZ_JAVAJH010000004.1, from coordinate 683,849 downwards.
ATAGATGTTGGCGTAGTACCACTCGATGCCCGTGGTCTCGCGGAAGCGGTTGAAGAACCGGGCGATGTTGTCCATGCCGTTTCGCGCCGGCACCGACAATGTCAGATTGCCCTTGTAGCGCCCGTCGAGCATGCCGCCCAATTCGCTCGCCACATCCGCCGCCAGGGCAACGATATGTTCTTCAGGAATGTGATCCGCATAAATGTGGATGCAGAAGTTGCCGCCTCGCTTGAGCACCACGGCGGGGGCCTGGGGGTCCTTGATCGAAATGATGTCGCCCTTGGCCAGGTTCAGCGTCAGCCCCGGTGAGTAGAGAATCTCGTAACTGTCCTCATCGAGCCGCCGTACATGCAGCGGCTCATAGACCGGGCCGTGGCTGTTCTGCCCCGCAACAACCCGGATCGATATTTCCTGGTTTTCATCATCCATAACAAATTTCCGAGCAATTGCTGTTTTAAAAAAAGGGTGAAAAGAGCCTGGCCGGGCCCAGCTGCCGCTCGAAGAACAATGACGACTCACCGCGCTGGGCAAAATCCAGCGTATTTTTTCATGGCATTGAAACAGGCTGGGCAGCCCAGTGATCAGACTGGGCACTGGAATGAACCGGTCCCACGGCACCTGTGACTCTGCCTGATCAAACAGTACAACGCGCTGTTTATCGTCAGCACTCAGACCACAATCTGCGGCATTGAAACGCCAGGCTATGGGGAAGCGTGCTTCATCGCATAGGTGGCTGCTTGTACCTGCCAAGGTCAACGTCCTTATTGTCCAGTTAGCCTTCCACTTCCCAGGCCAGATCGGGATCAGCCGAGCCATAGGCCGAGAAATAAGCCAGGGCCTGTCTCGCTCGCTCTTTAACCACACACTGATACCGAGGGTAACTGCCGGACTGGCCGCCGGCGAACAACTCAACCTGCTGATCGTCAGGACTGTCTGCGCTGAGCAGGGTCTGCAACGATTGATCGACGTCCTGGGCGATAAAGACCACATACTGATCGGCCGCACCGCCCCCGATATGCATCAGGGTCTGGTCGCTGAAGAAAAAAACCGTCGAGCTGAAAGCCTTTCCGTCCAGGCGGTTGAACGCGGACAGCACCTGCGTCGAGTCGGGATTCAACCACTCATGGGTGTGACAACGATTACCGGCATATTCATCTTCAATGATTTTCTTGAGCATTTGCCATGACTGCCTTGTCCGGATAAAAACGCAAATCGTTATGGATGAGGGATTGAACAATCTGCCAATAAAAAAGGCCAACGCAAGCGTCGGCCTTTTTATTGTCAGCTGTGTCGCTGGATCAGAAGTCCAGGTTGGACACCGCCAGGGCGTTGCTTTCAATGAAGTCGCGACGAGGCTCGACCGCATCACCCATCAGGGTGTTGAAGATCTGGTCGGCGCCGATGGCGTCTTCGATGGTCACCTTGAGCATGCGGCGCATGCTTGGGTCCATGGTGGTTTCCCACAGCTGGTCAGGGTTCATCTCGCCCAGACCTTTGTATCGCTGGATGGTGTGGCGCTTGGTGCTTTCCGCCATCAGCCAGTCCAGGGCTTCCTTGAACTCGGTGACGGCTTTCTTGCGTTCGCCGCGCTGAACATACGCGCCTTCGTCCAGCAGGGTGCTCAGTTGAGCGCCGAGGGAGACGACGGTCTTGTAGTCGTTGCTGCCGAAGAAGTCGCGGTTGAAGGTGACGTAGTTGGACAGGCCGTGGGAGATCAGCTCGACCTCTGGCAGCCACACATTACGCTCACGGTCTTCGCGCAGGCTGGCCTTGTAGACCAGGCCCGACTTCTCGGAGGTGCGCAGGCGGGCGTCGTACTTGGCCAGCCAATCCTGCATGGCGGCGTGATCGGACAGTTGCTCCATGGTCACGGCCGGCAGGTAGATGAAGTGCTCGGTCAGTTCCTGCGGGTACAGGCGCGACAGGCGCTTGAGGGTCTTCATCACCATGCGGAAATCGTTGACCAGGCGCTCCAGCGCCTCGCCGGAGATTCCCGGAGCTTCATCGTTCAGGTGCAGGCTGGCATCTTCCAGAGCCGACTGGGTCATGTAGTCTTCCATGGCCTCGTCGTCTTTGATGTACTGCTCTTGCTTGCCTTTCTTGACCTTGTACAGCGGCGGCTGGGCGATGTAGATGTAGCCGCGCTCGATCAGCTCCGGCAACTGACGGAAGAAGAAGGTCAGCAGCAGGGTACGGATGTGCGAACCGTCAACGTCAGCATCGGTCATGATGATGATGTTGTGATAACGCAGCTTGTCGATGTTGTACTCTTCGCGGCCGATGCCGCAGCCCAGCGCGGTGATCAAGGTGCCGACCTCTTGCGAGGAGATCATCTTGTCAAAGCGCGCCTTCTCGACGTTGAGGATCTTGCCCTTGAGCGGCAGGATCGCCTGGGTCTTGCGGTTGCGTCCCTGCTTGGCGGAACCGCCAGCAGAGTCACCTTCCACCAGGTAGAGTTCGGACAGGGCAGGGTCCTTTTCCTGGCAGTCCGCCAGTTTGCCCGGCAGGCCGGCGATATCCAGCGCGCCTTTACGACGGGTCATTTCACGGGCTTTTCGCGCCGCTTCACGAGCACGAGCAGCGTCGATCATCTTGCCCACCACCAACTTGGCTTCGTTGGGGTTTTCCAGCAGGAAGTCGGAGAAGTACTTGCCCATTTCCTGTTCGACAGCGGTCTTCACTTCGGAAGACACCAGCTTGTCCTTGGTCTGGGAGCTGAACTTAGGGTCCGGCACCTTCACCGAGATGATCGCGGTCAGGCCTTCACGAGCGTCGTCACCGGTGGTGGCAACCTTGTGCTTCTTGGCCAGGCCTTCGGCTTCGATGTAGGTATTCAGGTTACGCGTCAGAGCAGAACGGAAGCCCACCAAGTGGGTGCCGCCATCGCGCTGTGGAATGTTGTTGGTGAAGCACAACAGGTTCTCGTTGAAGCTGTCGTTCCACTGCAGGGCGATTTCCACGCCGATGCCGTCTTCACGCTGGATGTTGAAGTGGAACACCTGGTTGACCGCTGTCTTGTTGGTGTTCAGGTATTCAACGAAGGCACGCAAGCCACCTTCGTACTTGAACAGTTCTTCCTTGCCGCTGCGCTCGTCCTTGAGGACGATGCCGACACCGGAGTTGAGGAAGGACAGTTCACGAATCCGCTTGGCCAGGACGTCCCAGCTGAAGTGGATGTTCTTGAAGGTTTCAGCCGAAGGCTTGAAGTGGATCTGGGTACCGGTGGTTTCGCTGTCGCCAACGATCTTCATCCGCTCTTGCGGAACACCGTGGACATAGGTCTGTTCCCAGATCTTGCCGCTGCGGCGCACAGTGAGGATCAGCTCTTCGGACAGGGCGTTCACTACCGATACACCTACGCCGTGCAGACCGCCGGAGACCTTGTAGGAGTTATCGTCGAACTTACCGCCGGCGTGGAGCACGGTCATGATGACCTCTGCCGCCGAGACGCCTTCTTCTTTATGCACATCCACCGGGATGCCGCGACCGTTGTCGCGAACGGTGATGGATTCGTCCGGGTGGATGATGATGCTGATGTCGTCGCAATGACCGGCCAGCGCTTCGTCGATGGAGTTGTCGACCACCTCGAACACCATGTGGTGCAGACCGCTGCCGTCATCGGTGTCGCCAATGTACATACCGGGACGTTTGCGTACGGCATCCAAACCTTTCAGCACCTTGATGCTGGTCGAGTCGTACGTATTTTCTTCGCTCATGCCTTCACTCCCGATGGTCGTGGGTCTGGGTGATACGGCCTTGTTCCACGTGGAACAAAGCGACTGGCGTTTCCGTCTGCCAGCCTTCCCTCAATAATTCGTGGTCTACACAGGTGATAAACACCTGGCAGCGTAAGTCTTCCAACAAGCGACAAAGTGCGCGGCGATGCTGCTCGTCCAACTCGGACGGCAAGTCATCCACCAGATAAATACACTGACCGCGACGGGCCTGGCTCACCAGGTGCCCCTGGGCAATGCGCAAGGCACAGACCACCAACTTCTGCTGGCCACGGGACAAGATGTCCGCGGCGTTGTGTCCGCCTAAGCGCAGACGCAAATCAGCACGTTGTGGACCGGCCTGGGTATGACCCATTTGCTGATCACGGTGCAGGGCGGCCGCGAGCACTTCACTGAGCTCTCGGTCCTTGTCCCAACCACGGTAATAGCTAAGCGTCAGGCCCTCGAGCTGCAACAACTCGCCCAAGGTCCGCTCAAAGACTGGTTTCAAGGCTTTGATGTATGCGCGGCGGTATTCATCGATTTCAGCGCTGGCCTGACACAGTTCCCGGTCCCAGGCCGCTTGCGAAGCGGCGTCAAGTGTACCATGCCGCAGCCATGAGTTCCGCTGCCGCAGGGCCTTCTGCAAGCGCTGCCAGGTGGACATGAAGCGAGGTTCCACATGGAACACTCCCCAGTCCAGGAACTGTCGGCGGATCTTTGGAGCGCCTTCCAGCAGACGAAAGCTGTCCGGATTGATCAGTTGCAGCGGCAGGATTTCCGCGAGCTGCGCCGCGCTGCGGGCATTCTGACCGTCGATGCGGATCTGGAATTCCCCCTGACGATCCCGGGATATCCCCAGGCTGCTGTGCCCACCCTGGGCCAACTCCACCTGGCCAAAGACCGTACAAGCCAGCTGTTCATACTGGATCACCGGCAGCAGGCGGGCACTGCGAAACGAGCGGGCAAGCCCCAGCAGGTGGATGGCTTCCAGCACGCTGGTCTTGCCACTGCCGTTGGCGCCGTAGAGAAGGTTGATGCGGGGAGAGGGGGAGAAGGTCACCGGGTGCAGATTGCGCACCGCGGTGACCGAGACGCGACTGAGGGACATCTAGCTTCTGCTGAGCATGATTACAGGCGCATCGGCATGACAACGTAAGCCGAGTCATCGTTGTCGGATTCCTGCACCAGCGCACTGCTGTTGGAATCGGACAGGATCAGGCGCACCTGTTCGGTGGTCATCACGCCCAGCACGTCCAGCAGGTAGCTGACGTTGAAGCCGATTTCCAGCGAGCCGCCGTTGTATTCAACACCCACTTCTTCTTCCGCTTCTTCCTGCTCCGGGTTGTTGGCCTGGATCTTCAACTGACCATTGGCCAACTGCAGACGGATACCGCGGTACTTCTCGTTGGACAGGATCGCGGTACGGCTGAAAGCTTCACGCAGGGCCTGACGGTCACCCAGTACCAACTTGTCACCGCCTTTTGGCAGCACGCGCTCGTAGTCAGGGAACTTGCCGTCCACCAGCTTGGAGGTGAAGGTGAACTCGCCGGTAGTGGCGCGAATGTGGTGCTGACCCAGGACGATGCTGACGTTGCCATCGGGCTCGGTGAGCAGACGGGCCAGCTCCAGGATGCCTTTACGCGGCACGATCACCTGGTGACGATCGGGCTGGCCGATATCCGCCTGCATCGAGCACATGGCCAGACGGTGACCGTCGGTGGCCACGGCGCGGATGATCCCGGCGGACACTTCCAGCAGCATGCCGTTGAGGTAGTAGCGCACGTCCTGCTGGGCCATGGCGAAGCTGGTGCGTTCGATCAGGCGACGCAGGCGGCTCTGCTCCAGCTGACAGGTCAGCGAACCCGGGCCTTCTTCCACGGTAGGAAAATCGTTGGCCGGCAGGGTCGACAGAGTGAAGCGGCTACGACCGGCCTTCACCACCAGTTTCTGCTCGTCGACCTTGATGTCGATCAGCGCGTCGTTGGGCAGGCTCTTGCAGATGTCCATCAGCTTGCGCGCGGGAACGGTGATTTCCCCCGGCTCTGCAGGCTCTTCAAGTTGCACACGACCGACCAGCTCGACTTCCAGGTCGGTACCGGTCAGCGACAGTTGCTGGCCTTCGACAACCAGCAGCACGTTGGAAAGTACCGGCAAGGTCTGACGGCGTTCGACGACGCCGGCGACCAGTTGCAGGGGTTTCAACAGGGCTTCGCGTTGAATGGTGAAATGCATGGTCTAGTCCCTTGCCTTAATAAGCTGCGTTGGAGTCATCAAGTGGTCAGAGTACGCAGCAGGTTCTTGTAGTCCTCGCGGATGTCCGCGTCGGATTCCTTAAGTTCATTGATCTTGCGGCAGGCGTGCAGCACCGTAGTGTGGTCGCGGCCACCGAACACATCGCCGATTTCCGGCAGGCTGTGGTTGGTCAGTTCCTTGGACAGGGCCATGGCCACCTGACGGGGGCGGGCTACCGAACGCGAACGTCGCTTGGACAGCAGATCGGAAATCTTGATCTTGTAGTACTCGGCGACGGTGCGCTGGATGTTATCCACAGACACCAGCTTGTCCTGCAGCGCCAGCAGGTCCTTCAACGATTCGCGAATCAGCTCGATGGTGATGTCGCGCCCCATGAAGTGCGAGTGGGCGATGACCCGCTTGAGTGCGCCTTCCAGTTCACGGACGTTGGAACGAATTCGCTGAGCAATGAAGAACGCCGCATCGTGGGGCAGTTCGACTTTGGCCTGGTCGGCCTTCTTCATCAGGATCGCCACCCGGGTTTCCAGTTCCGGCGGTTCGACCGCTACCGTCAGGCCCCAGCCGAAGCGGGACTTGAGGCGTTCTTCCAGGCCTTCGATTTCCTTCGGATAACGGTCGCTGGTGAGAATCACCTGCTGGCCGCCTTCGAGGAGGGCATTGAAGGTGTGGAAGAACTCTTCCTGGGAACGCTCCTTGCGAGCGAAGAACTGGATATCGTCGATCAGCAATGCGTCGACCGAACGATAGAAGCGCTTGAATTCGTTAATGGCGTTGAGCTGCAACGCCTTGACCATGTCGGCAACAAAACGCTCGGAATGCAGGTACACGACCTTGGCATTCGGGTTCTTCTTTAATAAGTGGTTACCCACGGCATGCATCAAGTGGGTCTTACCCAGACCGACGCCGCCATAAAGGAAGAGCGGGTTATAGCCATGCTTGGGGTTGTCCGCCACCTGCCAGGCCGCTGCCCGAGCCAGTTGGTTGGACTTACCCTCGACGAAGTTTTCAAAGGTGAAGGTGCGGTTCAGGTAGCTGGTGTGCTTGAGCGCACCTTCTACCTGGACAGTACGCTGCTCAGCGCGTACCGGTGCCTGCTGCGAGCTGGCGCCCGCCATCGGGTCGAAGCTGTCACGAGAGGGTTCTTCGCTGACCTCGGCACTCTTCTGCGCCGCGGCTTTCTTGGCCGGAGCTGAAGTGGGTGCCGGAGTTGGCGCAGGAGCCGCCGCCGGGGTGGCATTGGCTGCTGCCGCTTGCAGCGCTTGCGAGGCAGCGGCGGCCAGTGGCGCATTAGGTGCAGCGCGAGGCGCCGAACTGCGTTTGCTGCCTATTAATAAGGAAAGAACCGGCGCACTGCCGTTGCCGTGTTCATCCAGCAGCTCGAGCACGCGGCCCAGGTACTTTTCGTTGACCCAATCGAGAACAAAACGATTCGGTGCGTAGACACGCAACTCGTCGCCTTCGGCTTCGACCTGTAGCGGACGGATCCAAGTGTTGAATTGCTGGGCAGGCAGCTCATCACGCAGAAGCTCCACGCACTGCTGCCAAAGTTCCACTGACACGGATATCCCCTAAGTTGAAAGCCGGTGAGGCAAAAACAAGCGGCCATTGTAGCGATCAGCCGTCCACTTATCCACATGTAGCGTGCCCTCAGGACACTAAGAATCAACGCCTTACCCCGAATAAACACGACCAATGGTATGTGCATAAGCTCTGTGGATAACCCCACCTGAGGTCATTGCACAACTCAGGTCAAAACTCTGTGGGTAACTCGCCTGTGGATAACCTCTCGTTCCACACACAGGTTTTCCGATAGCGCAGCACAGGCAGAGCACCGTTTCTCAACCGTGTTGTCATCCTCTGTACAGTACGGACTATAAGGGCTTAAGCCAGTTATCCACAGAAGGTGCCGTCCCTAGCCTTTATAAGCTTTACAGAAAAGCTTTAAATACTTTCCTTCTTTATTTTTATATCTAGCCAAGACTGACTCACAACCCAGGACCCGGACATACATAGATAAAGGAAAAGCTGGTTGGAAATTGACCTAGAGGCTTGCTTTCTCTAGAATCGCCGATCTCTTAAAACGGGGGCCATTCCGGCCCGTTGTGGACGAACCAGGTAACACGACATGAAACGTACTTTCCAACCAAGCACTATCAAACGCGCTCGTACCCACGGTTTCCGTGCTCGCATGGCTACCAAGAACGGTCGTGCCGTCCTGTCGCGTCGTCGCGCCAAAGGTCGTGCGCGTCTGGCAGTTTGATAATCCGGCACTGGAGGTGAGTCAGGACTTCAGTCGGGAAAAGCGTCTGCTTACCCCCCGGCACTTCAAGGCGGTCTTTGACTCCCCTACCGGCAAGGTTCCGGGGAAAAATCTCCTGCTCCTTGCGCGCAACAACGACCTGGATCATCCCCGTCTGGGGCTCGTGATCGGGAAAAAGAGCGTAAAGCTCTCCGTTGAGCGCAATCGCCTCAAGCGTCTGATGCGCGAATCGTTTCGTCTCCACCAGGACTCACTGGTCGGATGGGATATCGTTATCGTCGCGCGCAAAGGTTTGGGCGATGTAGAAAACCCCGAATTGATTCAGCATTTCGGCAAACTCTGGAAACGTCTGGCGCGCAACAAGCCGGAACCAGCAGTCAAATCCGAAACTGTAGGGGTAGACAGTCCCGATGCGTAAACTGGCACTCGTTCCGATCCAGTTTTACCGCTATGCCATTAGTCCTCTGATGGCCAATCACTGTCGTTTCTACCCCAGTTGTTCCTGCTACGCGTTAGAAGCCATCGAAAATCATGGCCTTCTGCGCGGTGGCTGGCTGACCTTTCGTCGTTTAGGTCGCTGTCATCCGTGGAATCCCGGTGGTTATGACCCGGTTCCACCTATCCCTACCTCCCGTTCTTCTTCGATGGCCGAGTAATCATGGATATCAAACGCACGATCCTGATCGTCGCCCTGGCAATCGTGTCCTATGTCATGGTTCTTAAATGGAACCAGGATTATGGCCAGGCTGCCCTGCCGACTCAGAATGTTGCTTCCAGCACGACCGCTCCGGGCTTGCCGGATACGCCAACTGGCACTTCCGCTGCCAACGACGACATTCCACGCGCCGCAAGCGATACCACTGCACCCGCAGAAGCGCCGGTTGCTGCAAGCAAAGATCTCATTCAGATCAAAACGGATGTGCTCGACCTGGCTGTCGATCCACAAGGTGGGGATATCGCGCAACTGCGTTTGCCACTGTATCCACGTCGTCAGGACCACCCGGAAATTCCTTTCCAGCTGTTCGATAACGGCAACGAACGGACTTATCTGGCACAAAGTGGCCTGATTGGCAGCAACGGCCCGGACGCCAACCCGGCCGGTCGCCCGATCTACTCGGCAGAGAAGAAAAGTTATCAACTGGCTGACGGTCAGGACCAATTGGTGGTCGACCTGAAGTTCAGCAAGGACGGCGTCAACTACATCAAACGCTTTACCCTGAAGCGTGGCCTGTACGACATCACCGTTTCCTACCTGATCGATAACGAAAGCGCGCAACCTTGGACCGGTGCGATGTTCGCCCAGCTCAAGCGCGACGCCAGTTCCGATCCATCCTCCAGCACCGCCACCGGCACCGCGACTTACCTGGGCGCCGCCCTGTGGACAAGTTCCGAGCCGTACAAGAAAGTGTCCATGAAAGACATGGACAAGGTGAACGAGGACAAAACCAAGGCGCCCATCACTGAAAATGTTCAGGGTGGCTGGGTAGCCTGGCTGCAGCACTACTTCGTGACCGCCTGGATTCCGCCAAAAGGCGAAAACAACCAGGTTCTGGCGCGCAAAGACAGCAAAGGCAACTACATCATTGGCTACACCGGCCCTTCGATGACCGTTGCTCCAGGCGCCAAGGCCGAAACCAGTGCCATCCTGTACGCCGGTCCGAAAAGCCAGGCGGTGCTGAAAGAGTTGTCCCCAGGTCTGGAACTGACTGTCGACTACGGCTTCCTGTGGTTCATTGCCCAGCCGATCTTCTGGCTGCTGCAACATATCCACAGCCTGGTGGGTAACTGGGGCTGGTCGATCATCTTCCTGACCATGCTGATCAAGGGGATCTTCTTCCCACTGTCGGCTGCCAGCTACAAGTCGATGGCGCGCATGCGTGCCGTGGCTCCTAAACTGGCCGCGCTGAAGGAAAAATTCGGCGACGATCGTCAGAAAATGTCCCAGGCGATGATGGAGCTGTACAAGAAAGAGAAGATCAATCCGCTGGGCGGCTGCTTGCCGATCCTGGTGCAGATGCCGGTCTTCCTGTCCTTGTACTGGGTTCTCCTGGAAAGCGTGGAAATGCGCCAGGCGCCGTTCATGCTGTGGATTACCGACCTGTCGATCAAGGATCCGTTCTTCATCCTGCCGATCATCATGGGCGCCACCATGTTCATCCAGCAGCAGTTGAACCCGACGCCTCCGGATCCGATGCAGGCCAAGGTGATGAAAATGATGCCGATAATCTTCACCTTCTTCTTCCTGTGGTTCCCGGCCGGTCTGGTGCTGTACTGGGTAGTGAACAACTGCCTGTCGATCGCACAACAGTGGTACATCACTCGTAAGATCGAAGCGGCTACCAAGAAAGCGGAAGCCTGACCTACGCTGTGGATAACCACACAAGACGCCCCCTAGTGGGGCGTTTTGCTATCTGTCACTTTTGTCTGGATGTCGGGTTATGAATGTCCCTCGTGAAACCATCGCCGCTGTCGCCACTGCCCAAGGTCGCGGTGGCGTGGGCATCGTACGGATTTCCGGGCCCCTGGCGAGCCTGGCCGCCAAGGCCATCAGCGGCCGCGAATTGAAACCGCGGTTTGCGCATTACGGCCCCTTTCTCAGTGAACAGGGAGAGGTGCTGGATGAAGGTATTGCCCTGTATTTCCCGGGGCCGAACTCCTTCACCGGCGAAGATGTGCTGGAGCTGCAGGGCCATGGCGGCCCCATCGTCCTCGACATGTTGCTGCAGCGCTGCCTGGAGCTGGGCTGCCGGCTGGCCCGACCTGGAGAGTTCAGCGAGCGCGCCTTTCTCAATGACAAGCTCGATCTGGCACAAGCCGAAGCCATTGCCGACCTCATCGAGGCCAGTTCTGCACAGGCCGCGCGCAACGCCTTGCGCTCGCTGCAGGGCGCTTTCTCCCAGCGTGTGCATAACTTGACCGAACAGCTGATTGCCCTGCGGATCTATGTCGAAGCGGCGATTGATTTTCCCGAGGAGGAAATCGACTTCCTCGCCGATGGCCATGTGTTGAGCATGCTCGATGCGGTCCGCGACGAGTTATCCACAGTACTGAGGGAGGCCGGGCAGGGCGCCTTGCTCCGTGACGGCATGACGGTGGTGATCGCTGGCCGTCCGAACGCCGGCAAGTCCAGCCTGCTCAATGCCCTGGCCGGGCGTGAGGCGGCCATCGTCACTGATATCGCCGGCACAACTCGGGACATTCTCAAGGAACATATCCACATCGACGGCATGCCATTGCACGTGGTGGACACCGCCGGCCTCAGGGACACCGAGGATCAAGTGGAAAAAATCGGCGTCGAACGTGCGCTCAAGGCCATCAGTGAAGCCGACCGGGTACTGCTGGTGGTGGACGCTACTGCAGCAGAAGCGGCTGATCCCTTCGCCCTGTGGCCTGAATTTCTTGAGCAGCGTCCGGACCCGACCAAGGTGACCTTGATCCGCAACAAGGCCGATCTGACTGGCGAGCCCATCGCTCTTGAAACCTGTGAGGATGGCCATGTGACCATCAGCCTCAGTGCCATGTCTGCCGGTGCCGGGCTGGATTTGCTACGTGAGCATCTCAAGGCTTGCATGGGTTATGAACAGACGTCGGAAAGCAGCTTCAGTGCCCGCCGCCGGCACCTCGAAGCGTTGCGCTACGCCAGTGCCGCACTGGAGCATGGCCGTGCCCAGCTGACCTTGGCCGGCGCCGGTGAGCTACTGGCCGAGGATCTGCGGCAGGCCCAGCAGTCCCTGGGAGAAATCACCGGGGCCTTCAGTTCCGATGACCTGTTGGGACGGATCTTTTCCAGCTTCTGCATCGGCAAGTAGAGCCGCACCCAGTGAGCTCCGGCAGAGGTTATCCACACCCCTGCCGGTAGCGGACGGCGTTTATTCCACAGACAGGTAGATGCGCGTCTGCAACTGTGCGGGTGGGGTGACGCGTGGATCGTTCACATAGTGTTCGAACATCGGAAAATCCCCTGGTGTCAGCCCACTGTCAGGCAGCCACTCGGAGAACATCCAGGCATAGGCTTTATCCATCTCGTTGTAGGGGCCTACGTAATTCAGGATTGCGTAGCGCCCTGGAGGAATGTCGAACCTTTCCAGCTGTTCGCCCAGGTCTGCATCGGGCGCGACCGCGACTCCGGCTAGCGAGCGCAATTGCTCAGTCGGGACCTGCTCGGGGTCGTTGAAGTAGACACCGAATCCGCTGGTGTCAGAATGCATGAGCCCCCGGCTGGCGGCCAGCATGAAAGCGCGGGTGAACACCGGACCGATTTCCTGGTAGGAGCCCTGATGAGGCAGGGCTGCCAGAACAACGCCGGGGAAGGTTTCGATTGTGATGGGATACATATTTGACACCTCAGGGTCGAAAGGACGGGAACGGGTTGCGCGATAACGCCCAGGCGGCAACCCGAAAACACCAGAGAATGCCCGGTTGAACGCCGCCCCCGACTCGTAGCCGGCACGCAAAGCCACCTCGGCCAGATCCGCGTCAGTGCCTGCCAGCGCTGCGGCTGCCAGGTGCATGCGAATGCGTTGCACCGTGGCGTTCAGCGTTTCTCCCATCATTGCGCGGTAGATGCGATGAAAGTGGTAAGCCGACATACAGGCCAGGTCCGCCAGGTGGTACAGGTCCGGATCGCTGTGTGGATGGCTTGCCAGCCAACGCAGCACCGGCTCCATGCGCTGGCCGTAATGGATTCGGGTTGCAGGTTTCATAAGGCCTCCTTGGTACTCCACTGTAGCGACGGCAGATTTGCAGATTTTGCGATTTTTACCTGCCCCGGGGGACAACGACGTTACCTTTACCCCCTTTCCCGATTCCAGCCGATGAACCTGCGGTCTTGAGTAACAGGTCCATTTCGTAAATGGGCTCAAGTTTCCGCCATTTATCCGCACCATCCGAAGCGTTCGGCACTTTTATCCTTCATTCCCCAAGTGGTACCTGATTTGCATCCTGATAGATGTACAGGTTTGTACACCTGAGGAAATAGTCCGGCTATTGCCCCTGGGTCGGCCGATGGACGCCGACGGGGTCGACAGTCCGGCATTCAAGGAACAGAAATGGCTAGCACGACTGCGTTAAACCGTGGCTTGAGCACCCGGCACATCCGTTTCATTGCGCTGGGTTCAGCCATCGGCACCGGGTTGTTCTACGGTTCGGCGGCCGCCATCAAGCAGGCCGGTCCTTCGGTACTGCTGGCGTACCTGATCGGCGGAGCGGCGATCTACCTGACCATGCGCGCCTTGGGGGAAATGGCTGTCAGAAACCCGGTATCGGGTTCCTTCGGGCATTACGCCAGTTGTTATCTCGGACGCTTTCCGGGGTTTCTCACCGGCTGGAGTTATGCTTTTTCGATGCTCATGGTGTGCTTGGCGGACGTCACCGCCTTTGGTGTCTACATGAGCCTGTGGTTCCCCGATACGCCCCGCTGGATCTGGGTGCTGAGCATCGTGCTGGGGATCGGCGCCTTGAACCTGTGCAATGTGCGGATCTTTGGCGAAATGGAGTTCTGGCTATCACTGCTCAAGGTCGCGGCGATCATCGCAATGATCGGCGGAGGCTTTGCGGTACTGCTCTTCGGTATCCAGCTGGGTGACGGACAGCATTCTGTGGGCCTGAGCAACCTGTGGGCCTATGGTGGTTTTTTCCCCAATGGCCTGGAGGGCATGATCGCCTCGTTCACCATTGTCATGTTCGCCTTTGGCGGGATCGAGGTCATTGGCATCACGGCGGGCGAAGCCAAGGACCCGCAACGCATGATTCCCAAAGCGATCAACTCCGTGCCACTGCGGATTCTGATCTTCTACATCCTGACCCTGCTGGTGTTGCTGATGCTGTTTCCCTGGTCCGGTATCGGCAGCCAGGGCAGTCCCTTCGTGCAGATCTTCAGTGGCCTGGGGATAAATTCAGCGGCAACGGTACTGAACCTAGTGGTGATCTCCGCGGTGTTCTCGGCGATCAACAGCGACATTTTCAGTGCCGGCCGCATGATGTACGGCATGGCGGCGATCGGTCAGGCCCCTGCGGCGTTTGCCAGCACCTCGCGCTTCGGAGTCCCCTGGATGACGGTGCTGGTGATGTCCGTGGCTCTGCTGTTCGGTGTTTTGCTCAACTACCTGGTACCCGAGGAATTGTTCCTGGTGTTTGCTTCGCTGGTGACCTTCTCGGTGGTCTGGGTATGGCTGATGATCCTGCTCTCGCAGATGGCCATGCGCCGTAGCATGAGCCCGGAGGAAATCGCTGCCCTGGGCTTTCCCGTACCTTTCGGCGCCGCTGGCCAGGTCTGCGCGGTGCTCTTCATGCTGTTCATCTTTGTGGTGCTCGGCGCCTTTGCGCAAACCCGTCTGGCACTTTATGTCGGTGTCGGCTGGCTGGCCTTGCTGTCACTGGCCTACTGGATATGGATCAGGCCGAACACCGCCCTCACTGATGTGCCCCTCCCGGACTGAGGATCCCGGCCGTTGTGCCGCCCTCCATTGGATGAAAAGGAAAACACCATGCAAGCGTTCCACCTGCCCCCTTCAACCATCGAGGCGTTTCAGCGCGATGGTGCCGTGTGTATTCGCCAGCTGTTCAGTGCCGACGAAGTGGCGCTGCTGGAGCGGGGGATCGAACACAACCTGGCCAGCCCCAGCGAGCGGGCCAAGGTCGCTAGCCAGGCGGATGATCCTGGCTGGTTCTTCGAGGACTTCTGCAACTGGCAGGACAACCCCGACTACAGGCGCTTCATCTTCAACAGCCGGGTAGGCCATGTCGCCAGCCAGCTGATGCAAAGCGACAACGTGCGGCTCTATCACGATCACCTGCTGGTCAAGGAGCCCAACACTCGGCAAGCCACGCCCTGGCATCAGGATCAGCCGTACTACAACGTCGAGGGCCAACAAAACTGCAGCATGTGGATGCCCGTGGACCCGGTGGCGCGGGCATCCACACTGGAGTTTGTCGCCGGTTCCCATCGTGGTCCCTGGCTGATGCCGCGAACCTTCCTGGACAATCAGGCCAAATGGTTTCCCGAAGGCAGTCTGGCGGACCTGCCGGACATCGAAGCCGATCGCTCGGCCTTCACTATCCTTGGCTGGGCCCTGGAACCCGGGGACGCGGTGTTCTTCCACATGCTCACCCTGCATGCCTCTGGCGGTGTGGGGGGAGATCGCCGGCGTCGGGCATTTTCGCTGCGTTTTCTGGGAGATGACATGCGTCATGCCCCCCGACCCTGGCGCACCTCGCCCGAGTTTCCAGGGCTGGCCACGGCTCTGCCTGCCGGGGCGCCGATGGAACATGAGCTTTTCCCTTACTTGTGGACATGCCAGGGCAAATGAAGCCTGTGCAGAAACCAGCGGATCAGCGGCTTGAGGCCGTCGGAAGAATCGGAATCAGCTGATATTCATTCGTTCAAGCCCCGGCCAGCATCCGCGGTCGCTGCTATCAAATGGATGGAAAGGTGTTTATGCGCTTTTGTAGCTATCTCGCGGTACTGGGTCTGGCCCTTGTCTGCCAAGGCAGTTGGGCTCAACTTCCCTCGGATCAGGCGCCTGTGGCGGAGGGTGTCGCCGCCTTCGAGCCGTCCGCCGTTTCGGCCCAGAACTCCCCAGAGGCTGAAGCTCAAAGCTTGAACGACGGGATCTCGACGAACCCATCTCTGGCGGGCAATGACATCGCCAGCGCCTCGATACTCGATAGCGCCAAGGCTGGTTTGAAGAAATACTGGCTGGTCCTGGTCATTGTCACGCTGGCGTCGAGTTGGTGGATACAAGGTCGCCTGGTCAAGCGCCCCGAGTAACCGCTGCAATCATCACCTGGTGTTATCCACAGACAGGCTCGCGCAGCCTGTCTGTTTCTCCCTCTCCCTGATCGATCCGTTGTAGCCGTTGAGGCCACAACAAGGTCGACCTGTGCCTGAGTTTCCCTGGACGCGGATATTTTCTGTGGATTAAGCCCTGTGAATAACTGCCCTTCAGCTCGGTTGATAACCAGGCTTCAAAACTGAGGAAAACCACGTCTGTGGATAACCACCCCATTCATCCACAGGTTTAAACCGCTTATCCAAGGGCCTCCTGGCCACCTAATCACAGAGTTTAAAACCTCTGTACATATTGAATATAAAGGTCTGTAGCAATCTATCCACAGAAAGCCGTGTGTATAAGAATAAACATAAAAACAAGGATTTAATAAATTTCTCTCTTTTAATTTCTATTGACCGTGATTCATCCACAGCTGGTTAAATTTTGTGCAAAGGGTTCTTTAGGAAGGGCTAAGTCCCTATACTTGCCGCCTTGGTCCAAAAACCAACCCGACAACTACTCCTAATTACTCCTACTTGAAGCAGGCACGAGGTGCGTGGTGGATTTCCCTTCCCGTTTTGAAGTGATCGTCATCGGCGGCGGTCATGCCGGTACCGAGGCAGCACTTGCATCAGCACGCATGGGGGCCAAAACCCTGTTGCTGACGCATAACGTGGAAACCCTCGGAGCAATGAGCTGCAACCCCGCAATTGGTGGGATCGGCAAGAGCCATCTGGTCAAGGAAATCGATGCCCTAGGTGGGGCGATGGCCATGGCGACCGATAAGGGCGGTATTCAGTTTCGTGTGTTGAACAGCCGCAAAGGCCCAGCCGTGCGCGCTACCCGCGCCCAGGCCGACCGTGTTCTGTACAAGGCGGCGGTGCGCGAGATCCTCGAGAACCAGCCGAACCTGTGGATATTTCAACAAGCCGCGGATGACCTGATCGTTGAACAGGATCAGGTACGTGGTGTCGTGACCCAGATGGGTCTGCGTTTCTTCGCGGAATCCGTGGTGCTTACCACCGGAACCTTCCTCGGTGGACTTATCCACATCGGAATGCAGAACTACTCCGGCGGTCGCGCAGGTGATCCACCTTCGATCGCCCTTGCACAACGTCTGCGGGAGTTGCCACTGCGGGTCGGCCGCCTGAAAACCGGTACTCCGCCACGCATCGATGGCCGTTCTGTGGATTTCTCGGTCATGACCGAACAGCCTGGGGATACACCGATTCCGGTGATGTCGTTCCTGGGCTCGAAAGAACAGCATCCACAACAGGTCAGTTGCTGGATTACTCACACCAACGCCCGCACCCACGAGATCATCGCCTCGAACCTCGATCGTTCGCCGATGTATTCCGGGGTGATCGAAGGCATTGGCCCGCGTTACTGCCCGTCGATCGAAGACAAGATCCATCGCTTTGCCGACAAGGAAAGCCATCAGGTGTTTATCGAACCTGAAGGCCTGACCACTCACGAGCTTTACCCGAACGGGATATCCACATCCCTGCCGTTCGACGTGCAGTTGCAGATCGTGCAATCGATCCGCGGCATGGAAAACGCACACATCGTGCGCCCGGGTTATGCCATCGAGTACGACTACTTCGATCCGCGGGATTTGAAATACAGCCTGGAAACCAAGGTCATTGGCGGCCTGTTCTTCGCCGGTCAGATCAACGGCACCACCGGGTACGAAGAAGCCGGCGCCCAGGGTTTGCTGGCCGGGGCCAACGCCGCACTGCGTGCCCAGGGCAAAGACAGCTGGTGCCCGCGCCGCGATGAAGCCTATATCGGTGTGCTGGTGGATGACCTGATTACCCTGGGTACCCAGGAACCGTACCGGATGTTCACTTCCCGGGCCGAATACCGCCTGATTCTGCGCGAAGACAATGCCGACCTGCGTCTGACCGAAAAAGGTCGCGAGCTGGGTCTGGTGGATGACGTGCGCTGGGCCGCTTTCTGCAAGAAACGCGAAGGCATTGCCCAGGAAGAGCAACGCCTGAAGTCCACTTGGGTCCGTCCGGGCACCGAGCAGGGCGATGCCATTGCTCAGAAATTCGGCACGCCGCTGACCCATGAGTACAACCTGCTGAACCTGCTGAGCCGTCCGGAAATCGACTACGCTGGTCTGGTCGAAGTGACCGGATACGGCGCAGAAGATCCACAGGTCGCGGAACAGGTCGAGATCAAGACCAAGTACGCCGGCTACATCGATCGCCAGCAGGACGAAATTGCCCGTCTGCGCGCCAGTGAAGACACCAAGCTGCCTGTGGATATCGATTACACCGGCATTTCTGGCCTGTCGAAGGAGATCCAGAGCAAGCTCGGCGCAACCCGTCCGGAAACCCTGGGCCAGGCGTCGCGTATTCCCGGCGTGACCCCGGCGGCGATTTCCCTGTTGATGATTCATTTGAAAAAACGCGGCGCGGGCCGTCAGTTGGAGCAAAGCGCTTGAGTTCTATGGTCACCCCACAACACGCGGATGAGTTATCCACAGGCGCTCGCCAGCTCGGTGTCAATCTGAGCGCAGTCCAGCACGAATTGCTGCTGGGTTACCTGGCCCTGTTGATCAAGTGGAACAAGGCTTACAACCTGACTGCGGTGCGCGACCCGGATGAAATGATCTCCCGCCATCTGCTCGATAGCTTGAGCGTAATGTCGTTCATCGAAAACGGCCGCTGGCTGGATGTTGGCAGCGGCGGCGGGATGCCCGGTATCCCTCTGGCAATCCTGTTTCCCGAGTCGCAAGTCACCTGCCTGGACAGCAACGGCAAGAAAACCCGCTTCCTGACACAGGTCAAACTCGAACTCAAGCTGGATAACCTGCAAGTTATCCACAGCCGGGTCGAGGCCTTCACGCCTGAACAGCCTTTCAACGGGATCATTTCCCGGGCGTTCAGCAGCATGGAGAACTTCACCAACTGGACCCGCCACCTGGGCGACCGCGATACACGCTGGCTGGCAATGAAGGGCGTCCATCCCTCGGATGAGCTGTTAGCATTGCCGGCAGACTTCCACCTCGATAGCGAACACGCCTTGGCCGTACCCGGTTGCCAAGGCCAACGCCATCTGCTGATACTGCGCCGCACGGCATGATTGGGAACACAAGCAAGAATGGCTAAGGTATTCGCGATAGCGAACCAGAAAGGTGGCGTGGGCAAGACCACCACCTGCATCAACCTCGCAGCATCCCTGGTAGCGACCAAGCGCCGGGTGCTGTTGATCGATCTCGATCCACAGGGCAACGCCACCATGGGTAGCGGTGTGGATAAACACGGTTTGGAAAACTCGGTCTATGACCTGCTGATTGGTGAATGCGACCTGGCCCAGGCCATGCACTTCTCCGAACACGGTGGTTATCAATTGCTGCCGGCCAACCGCGACCTGACGGCCGCGGAAGTGGTGCTGCTGGAAATGCAGATGAAGGAAAGCCGTCTGCGCAGCGCCCTGGCGCCGATTCGTGAAAACTACGACTACATCCTGATCGACTGCCCGCCGTCGCTGTCGATGCTCACCCTCAACGCCCTGGTGGCCGCCGATGGGGTGATTATCCCCATGCAGTGCGAGTACTACGCGCTGGAAGGCCTGAGCGACCTTGTGGATAACATCAAGCGTATCGCTGAACTGCTCAACCCCGAGCTGAAGATCGAAGGCTTGCTGCGTACCATGTTCGACCCGCGCCTGAGCCTGATGAACGATGTTTCCGCGCAGCTCAAGGAACACTTCGGCGATCAGCTGTACGACACCGTGATTCCGCGCAACATCCGTTTGGCCGAGGCGCCGAGCTACGGCATGCCGGCATTGGCGTACGACAAACAATCCCGTGGCGCGCTGGCCTACCTGGCCCTGGCGGGCGAGATGGTTCGCCGGCAACGTAAACAATCGCGCGTCGCAGCCGCCCAGCCAACTTAAGGAATCCCCATGGCCGTCAAGAAACGAGGTCTCGGACGTGGACTGGATGCACTGTTGAGTGGTCCGACTGTCAGCGCACTGGAAGAACAAGCGGTGCAGGCCGACCAGCGTGAGTTGCAACACCTGCCTCTGGACCTGATCCAGCGTGGCAAGTACCAGCCACGCCGGGACATGGACCCGCAGGCACTGGAGGAACTGGCCAACTCGATCAAGAGCCAGGGTGTGATGCAGCCGATCGTGGTCCGTCCCATTGGTGGTGGTCGTTTCGAGATCATCGCCGGTGAACGCCGCTGGCGCGCCAGCCAGCAGGCCGGCCAGGAAACCATCCCGGCGATGGTCCGCGATGTACCGGATGAAACCGCTATCGCCATGGCGCTGATCGAGAATATCCAGCGCGAAGACCTCAATCCCATCGAGGAAGCGGTGGCCCTGCAGCGCCTGCAGCACGAATTTCAGCTGACTCAGCAACAGGTCGCCGAAGCGGTGGGCAAGTCCCGCGTCAGTGTGGCCAACCTGCTGCGCCTGATTGCCTTGCCTGAGGTAATCAAGACCATGCTGTCCCACGGCGACCTGGAAATGGGTCATGCCCGTGCCTTGCTCGGATTGCCGGAAAATCAACAGGTTGAAGGGGCGCGACACGTTGTCGCACGAGGTCTCACTGTACGTCAGACCGAGGCGCTGGTTCGCCAGTGGCTGAGCGGCAAACAGGAGCCTGCTGAACCGGTCAAGCCAGACCCGGATATCGCCCGTCTCGAGCAGCGCCTGGCCGAGCGCCTAGGCTCTGCGGTGCAGATTCGTCATGGGAAGAAGGGCAAGGGACAGCTGGTGATCGGCTATAACTCCCTGGATGAGCTGCAAGGCGTCCTCGCTCACATTCGCTGAAACATTTCCTCATGTAGCGCGCAGTCGGAAATCACTACCCGGCAGTTGAATAGGGGCTGAACCGCCCCTATACTCTGCGCGCATTTTGTCGGCACAAATTATGCCAAGTTATTGAATTCTGGCGGCCGACCCTTGAGGAGCAAGAGCGATGGAAACCCGCACGCCAAACCGCTTGCCGTTTCATCGCTTGGCGGTTTTTCCGGTTTTATTGGCTCAGTTGGTCATTCTGCTGATAGCCGCTCTGGCGCTTTGGCAATGGCGTGGAGTCGTTGCCGGGTACTCAGGCCTTTGCGGAGGACTGATAGCCTTGCTACCCAATGTGTATTTCGCTCACAGGGCATTTCGGTTTTCCGGCGCTCGAGCGGCCCAAGCCATAGTCCGGTCTTTTTATGCCGGTGAGGCGGGCAAACTGATTTTGACGGCGGTGCTGTTTGCACTGACGTTCGCAGGTGTGAAGCCA
This sequence comes from Pseudomonas sp. LPH60, assembly GCF_030718165.1. Classification (NCBI taxonomy): domain Bacteria; kingdom Pseudomonadati; phylum Pseudomonadota; class Gammaproteobacteria; order Pseudomonadales; family Pseudomonadaceae; genus Pseudomonas; species Pseudomonas sp. LPH60. The sequence continues at coordinate 662,600 of NZ_JAVAJH010000004.1, read as the reverse complement.
TTGGCGCCGCTGGCTGTATTCGGCGTCTTCGTGCTGACCCAACTGGTCAGCTGGTTCGCTCCCCTGCTAATGAGAACAAGACTTTCGAGACCTTAGGGCGTTTGAGGCAACCATGTCAGCAGAAACAACCGCTTCGGGCTATATCCAGCACCACTTGCAGAACCTGACCTTCGGTCAGCTACCCAATGGGAGCTGGGGCTTTGCCCACTCCGCAGCAGAAGCCAAGGAAATGGGCTTCTGGGCATTCCACGTCGATACCCTCGGCTGGTCTGTCGCACTGGGTGTGATCTTCATTCTTCTGTTCCGCATGGCGGCTAAGAAGGCGACTTCCGGCGTGCCGGGCGCTTTGCAGAACTTCGTTGAAGTCATGGTTGGCTTCGTCGATGGCAGCGTGAAGGACAGCTTCCACGGTCGCAGCCCGGTGATCGCACCGCTGGCGCTGACCATTTTCGTCTGGGTGTTCCTGATGAACGCCATCGACCTGGTACCGGTGGACTGGATTCCACAACTGGCCATGTTGATCTCGGGCGATCCGCACATTCCATTCCGTGCCGTATCCACCACTGACCCGAACGCCACCCTGGGCATGGCCCTGTCGGTATTCGCGCTGATCATTTTCTACAGTATCAAGATCAAGGGCATCGGCGGCTTCATCGGCGAGTTGACCCTGCATCCGTTCGGCAGCAAGAACATCTTCGTTCAAGCGCTGCTGATTCCGGTGAACTTCCTGCTGGAATTCGTGACCCTGATTGCCAAGCCGATCTCTCTGGCACTGCGTCTGTTCGGCAACATGTATGCCGGCGAACTGGTGTTCATCCTGATCGCTGTGATGTTCGGCAGTGGTCTGCTGTGGCTCAGCGGCATGGGTGTGGTTCTGCAATGGGCGTGGGCTGTGTTTCACATCCTGATCATTACCCTGCAGGCCTTTATCTTCATGATGCTGACCATCGTCTACCTGTCGATGGCGCACGAAGAGAACCATTAAGACCAGTCTCGACTAGTCTGATGTCCCTCTCGTTGCGGCGAGAGGGGGCCCGTCTCGGGCTCGATGAAACGATTTGTTTTACCGCTTTAATCTAAAAAACCTAAACCATACGACGTAAAAGTCGGGAGGAAAGATGGAAACTGTAGTTGGTCTAACCGCTATCGCTGTTGCACTGTTGATCGGCCTGGGCGCACTGGGTACCGCAATTGGTTTCGGCCTGCTGGGCGGCAAGTTCCTGGAAGGCGCTGCGCGTCAACCAGAAATGGTTCCAATGCTGCAAGTTAAAATGTTCATCGTTGCCGGTCTGCTCGACGCCGTAACCATGATCGGTGTTGGTATCGCTCTGTTCTTCACCTTCGCAAACCCCTTCGTTGGTCAACTCGCTGGCTAATCACTCGAGTATTCGAGTTGATTGGTGTGACGGACAACGAACGAGCGAGGTGTTGGCGTGAACATTAATGCAACCCTGATTGGCCAGTCCGTTGCGTTCTTAATTTTTGTATTGTTCTGCATGAAGTTCATTTGGCCTCCGGTCATTGCTGCTTTGCACGAACGTCAAAAGAAGATCGCGGATGGACTGGACGCTGCCAGCCGAGCAGCTCGTGACCTGGAACTGGCCCAAGATAAAGCGGGTCAGCAACTGCGCGAAGCTAAAGCTCAGGCAGCTGAAATCATTGAGCAAGCCAAGAAGCGCGGTTCTCAGATCGTCGACGAAGCCCGTGAACAGGCTCGTGTCGAAGCTGAACGTGTGAAGGCTCAGGCTCAGGCCGAGATCGAGCAGGAACTGAACGGTGTCAAAGACGCGCTGCGTGCCCAACTGGGTAGCCTGGCCGTCAATGGCGCAGAGAAGATCCTGGGTGCCACAATCGATCAAAACGCGCACGCAGAGCTGGTTAACAAACTGGCTGCTGAAATTTAAGCGAGGGCGATCATGGCAGAACTGACCACGTTGGCCCGACCTTACGCTAAGGCGGCCTTCGAGCACGCTCAGGCCCACCAGCAGCTGGCCTCTTGGTCAGCCATGCTCGGCCTGGCTGCAGCGGTGTCACAAGATGACACCATGCAGCGCGTGCTTAAGGCCCCGCGACTGACGAGCGCAGAAAAGGCCAACACTTTTATCGAAGTGTGTGGCGACAAGTTTGATGCACAGGCACAGAATTTCATTCACGTTGCCGCCGAGAACGACCGTCTCCTGCTGTTGCCGGAGATCGCCGCTCTGTTCGACCTGTACAAGGCCGAGCAAGAGAAATCGGTGGATGTGGATGTAACCAGTGCGTTCGCATTGAACCAAGAACAGCAAGACAAACTCGCCAAGGTTCTCAGTGCACGGCTCGGCCGGGAAGTGCGACTGCACGCTGCGGAGGATGCCAGCCTTATTGGTGGCGTCGTAATCCGCGCCGGCGACCTGGTTATCGATGGCTCGATTCGCGGCAAACTCGCGAACCTTGCCGAAGCATTGAAATCTTGAGTTTGAAGGGGCAGCAGAGCAATGCAGCAACTCAATCCTTCCGAAATAAGTGAAATTATCAAGGGCCGCATCGACAAGCTCGATGTGACCTCCCAAGCCCGTAACGAAGGCACTGTCGTCAGCGTATCTGACGGCATCGTGCGGATTCACGGTCTGGCCGACGTCATGTACGGCGAGATGATCGAGTTTCCGGGCGGCGTCTACGGTATGGCCCTCAACCTGGAGCAAGACTCCGTAGGTGCCGTTGTATTGGGCGCGTACACCAGTCTGGCTGAAGGCATGAGCGCCAAGTGCACCGGCCGCATCCTCGAAGTTCCGGTTGGTAAGGAACTGCTGGGTCGCGTAGTCGACGCACTGGGTAACCCAGTTGACGGCAAAGGTCCGCTGAACAACACCGAGACCGATGCGGTCGAGAAAGTTGCTCCAGGCGTGATCTGGCGTAAGTCGGTAGACCAGCCTGTACAGACTGGCTACAAGGCTGTCGATGCCATGATCCCTGTCGGCCGTGGCCAGCGTGAGCTGATCATCGGTGACCGTCAGATCGGTAAGACCGCTCTGGCGATCGACGCGATCATCAACCAGAAAGACAGCGGCATTTTCTGCGTCTACGTAGCGATCGGTCAGAAACAATCGACCATCGCCAACGTGGTTCGCAAGCTGGAAGAAAACGGTGCCCTGGCTAACACCATCATCGTTGCTGCCAGTGCTTCCGAATCGGCTGCACTGCAGTTCCTGGCACCGTACTCCGGTTGCACCATGGGCGAATACTTCCGCGACCGCGGTGAAGACGCGCTGATCGTTTATGACGATCTGTCCAAGCAAGCAGTGGCTTACCGCCAGATTTCCCTGCTGCTGCGCCGTCCACCAGGCCGTGAAGCCTACCCAGGTGACGTGTTCTATCTCCACTCCCGTCTGCTGGAGCGCGCTTCCCGCGTTTCCGAAGAGTACGTAGAGAAGTTCACCAACGGCGCAGTGACTGGCAAGACCGGTTCCCTGACCGCTCTGCCGATCATCGAAACCCAGGCTGGCGACGTTTCCGCGTTCGTTCCGACCAACGTGATTTCCATCACCGACGGTCAGATCTTCCTGGAATCGGCCATGTTCAACTCCGGCATCCGTCCGGCTGTGAACGCCGGTGTTTCGGTATCCCGTGTGGGTGGTGCCGCTCAGACCAAGATCATCAAGAAGCTGTCCGGTGGTATCCGTACCGCTCTGGCTCAGTACCGTGAACTGGCGGCATTCGCCCAGTTCGCTTCTGACCTGGACGAAGCGACCCGTAAGCAACTTGAGCATGGTCAGCGCGTTACCGAGCTGATGAAGCAGAAGCAATATGCGCCGATGTCCATCGCCGACATGTCCTTGTCCCTGTACGCCGCTGAACGTGGCTTCCTGACGGACGTCGAGATTGCCAAAGTTGGTAGCTTCGAACAGGCCATGATTGCTTACTTCAACCGCGATCACGCCGACCTGATGGCGAAGATCAACGTGAAGGGTGACTTCAATGACGAAATCGACGCTGGCCTGAAAGCCGGTATCGAGAAGTTCAAAGCCACCCAAACCTGGTAAGCCGCAGCGGGAGCCGCAAGGCTCCCGCTTGCTAACCTGATAGGTGTTACATGGCAGGCGCAAAAGAGATTCGCAGTAAGATTGCGAGCATCAAAAGCACGCAAAAAATTACCAGCGCCATGGAAAAAGTGGCGGTCAGCAAAATGCGCAAGGCACAAATGCGCATGGCTGCTAGCCGTCCTTATGCGGAGCGCATCCGCCAGGTTATTGGTCATCTGGCCAACGCCAACCCGGAATATCGTCACCCGTTCATGATCGACCGTGCTATCAAGCGCGTCGGTTACGTTGTGGTGAGCAGTGACCGTGGTCTGTGTGGTGGCTTGAACACCAACCTGTTCAAGGCCCTGGTCAAGGACATGGCGGTAAACCGCGAACAAGGCGTCGAGATCGATCTGTGTGTGGTCGGTAGCAAGGGTGCGGCCTTCTTCCGCAACTTCGGCGGTAACGTCGTTGCAGCTATCAGCCATCTGGGTGAAGAGCCGTCGATCAATGACCTGATCGGCAGCGTCAAGGTGATGCTGGATGCGTACCTGGAAGGCCGGATTGACCGCCTGTCCGTGGTATCCAACAAGTTCATCAACACCATGACCCAGCAGCCGACCGTGGAGCAGTTGATTCCACTGGAGGCAACCCCGGATCAAGAACTCAAGCACCACTGGGACTATCTCTACGAACCGGATGCCAAGGAGCTGCTGGACGGCTTGATGGTCCGTTACGTGGAGTCGCAGGTCTACCAGGCGGTGGTCGAGAACAACGCAGCTGAACAAGCGGCGCGGATGATCGCAATGAAGAACGCTACCGACAACGCCGGTGATTTGATCAGCGATTTGCAGCTGATCTACAACAAGGCGCGTCAGGCTGCGATCACCCAAGAGATCTCGGAAATCGTCGGCGGCGCTGCCGCGGTTTAACGGTTCAAATATTCAGAGGATCCAGCTATGAGTAGCGGACGTATCGTTCAAATCATCGGCGCCGTTATCGACGTGGAATTTCCACGCGACAGCGTACCGAGCATCTACGACGCCTTGAAGGTTCAAGGCGCCGAAACCACTCTGGAAGTTCAGCAGCAGCTGGGCGACGGCGTGGTGCGTACCATTGCGATGGGCTCCACCGAAGGCTTGAAGCGCGGTCTGGACGTCAACAACACTGGCGCAGCCATCTCCGTACCGGTCGGTAAAGCGACCCTGGGCCGGATCATGGACGTACTGGGCAACCCAATCGACGAAGCCGGTCCTATCGGTGAAGAAGAGCGTTGGGGCATCCACCGTCCAGCTCCTTCCTTCGCAGAACAGGCAGGCGGCAACGACCTGCTGGAAACCGGGATCAAGGTAATTGACCTGGTTTGCCCGTTCGCCAAGGGCGGTAAAGTCGGTCTGTTCGGTGGTGCCGGTGTAGGCAAGACCGTAAACATGATGGAACTGATCCGTAACATCGCCATCGAGCACAGCGGTTATTCCGTGTTCGCCGGTGTGGGTGAGCGTACTCGTGAGGGTAACGACTTCTACCACGAGATGAAGGATTCCAACGTTCTGGACAAGGTTGCTCTGGTCTACGGCCAGATGAACGAGCCACCAGGAAACCGTCTGCGCGTAGCGCTGACCGGCCTGACCATGGCCGAGAAGTTCCGTGACGAAGGTAACGACGTTCTGCTGTTCGTCGACAACATCTATCGTTACACCCTGGCCGGTACCGAAGTATCCGCACTGCTGGGCCGTATGCCTTCCGCAGTAGGCTACCAGCCGACCCTGGCTGAAGAGATGGGCGTTCTGCAAGAACGTATCACTTCGACCAAGCAAGGCTCGATCACCTCGATCCAAGCGGTATACGTACCTGCGGACGACTTGACTGACCCGTCGCCAGCGACCACCTTCGCCCACTTGGACGCCACCGTCGTTCTGTCCCGTGACATCGCTTCCCTGGGTATCTACCCAGCGGTAGACCCACTGGACTCGACTTCCCGTCAGCTGGACCCGAACGTGATCGGCAACGAACACTACGAGACCGCTCGCGGCGTTCAGTACGTACTGCAGCGTTACAAAGAGCTGAAGGACATCATCGCGATCCTGGGTATGGACGAACTGTCGGAAGCCGACAAGCAGTTGGTATCCCGCGCTCGTAAGATCCAGCGCTTCTTGTCGCAGCCGTTCTTCGTGGCTGAAGTCTTCACTGGTTCTCCAGGCAAATACGTTTCCCTGAAAGACACCATCGCTGGCTTCAAAGGCATCCTCAACGGTGACTACGACCACCTGCCAGAACAAGCGTTCTACATGGTCGGCGGCATCGAAGAAGCGATCGAGAAAGCCAAGAAACTGTAATCCCGGCGCCCGGCAACGGGCGCTAATTTAGGTTGAGGCAAGCAGATGGCTATGACAGTCCATTGCGATATCGTCAGCGCGGAAGGGGAAATCTTCTCCGGTCTGGTGGAGATGGTGGTTGCGCACGGTGAACTGGGTGATCTTGGTATCGCTCTGGGTCACGCACCGCTGATCACCAACCTGAAGCCAGGTCCGATCCGCTTGATCAAGCAGGGCGGGGAAGCCGAGGTGTTCTACATCTCCGGTGGTTTCCTCGAGGTTCAGCCGAACATGGTCAAGGTTCTTGCCGATACCGTGCAACGCGCTGCCGACCTGGACGAAGCCTCCGCTCAGGAAGCCGTCAAGGCTGCTGAGAAGGCCCTGAATGAAAAAGGCGCAGATTTCGACTACGGTTCTGCTGCTGCACGTCTGGCCGAGGCCGCAGCTCAGCTGCGTACCGTCCAGCAGATCCGCAAGAAGTTCGGCGGCTAAGTCGCAGGCTTTCTGTGTGATTGATTAAAAAGGGTAGCCTCGGCTACCCTTTTTATTTTCCGCCATTCACCCCCTTGGTCGCAGTCGCCGGCCCCCCAGGATTGGTAGCCAGTCATGTCTCTCGAAATCGTTATCCTCGCCGCGGGTCAAGGCACTCGTATGCGCTCGGCGCTGCCGAAGGTGCTTCACCCGGTCGCCGGCAACTCCATGCTCGGGCATGTTATCCACAGCGCCCGGCAACTCGACCCACAGCGGATCCACGTGGTGATCGGTCACGGCGCGGACGCGGTGCGTGAGCGCCTGGCGGCCGATGACCTGAATTTCGTGTTGCAGGACAAGCAACTGGGCACCGGCCACGCGGTGGCCCAGGCTGTACCGTTCATTACCGCCGACACGGTGCTGATCCTCTATGGTGATGTGCCACTGATCGAAGTCGAGACCCTGCAGCGCCTGCTCAAGCAAGCGGGACCTGAACAACTGGGCCTGCTCACCGTCGAGCTGGATGACCCGACCGGCTATGGGCGCATCGTCCGTGACGCCAGTGGCAAGGTCACCGCCATCGTCGAGCAGAAGGATGCCAATGAAGCCCAGCGCGCGATCACCGAAGGCAACACCGGGATTCTCGCGGTGCCCGGCAAGCGCCTCGGCGACTGGACCGGCCGCTTGTCCAACAACAACGCCCAGGGCGAGTACTACCTCACCGACGTGATTGCCATGGCAGTCAGCGACGGCCTGATTGTCGCCACCGAGCAGCCCCACGACGCCATGGAAGTGCAGGGCGCCAACGACCGCAAGCAACTGGCCGAGCTGGAGCGCCACTACCAGCTACGCGCCGCGCGCCGGCTGATGGCCCAGGGCGTGACCCTGCGTGACCCCGCGCGTTTCGACGTGCGCGGCGAAGTCACGGTCGGCCGCGACGTGCTGATCGACATCAACGTGATTCTCGAAGGCCGAGTGGTGATCGAGGACGACGTGGTGATCGGTCCCAACTGTGTGATCAAGGACAGTACCCTGCGCAAGGGCGTGGTGATCAAGGCCAACAGCCACCTGGATGGCGCGGTACTGGGCGAGGGCAGCGATGCCGGCCCGTTCGCTCGCCTGCGTCCCGGCACCGTGCTGGAGGCCCGTGCCCATGTGGGTAACTTTGTCGAACTGAAGAATGCCCACCTGGGCCAGGGCGCCAAGGCCGGTCACCTGACTTACCTGGGCGACGCGGTGATCGGTGCCCGCACCAACATCGGCGCTGGCACCATCACCTGCAACTATGACGGGGTGAACAAGCACAAGACTGTCATGGGCGAAGACGTGTTCATCGGGTCCAACAACTCCCTGGTGGCACCTGTGGATATTTTGTCCGGTGCTACCACGGCCGCCGGCTCCACCATCACCCAGAACGTAGCGCCAGCCCAACTGGCAGTGGGTCGGGCCCGGCAGAAGAACATCGACGGCTGGAAGCGGCCGGAGAAGATCAAGAAAGACTGAGGTTATCCACAACCGCGGCGGACCTGTTCGCCGGTCAGCCAGCTCCTATGTTCAGCGGTAGGGGCTGGCTGAATGTGGATAACTTCCCACCCAACAGCAGCGTTTTTTTCACCTCCCCCGCTTGACGAAGTTTCGATCATAGGTTTTTATTGCGCCTGTTATCTTTCGAATCGAAACTTAAGCCGCCATGTCGAAGCGCAATACCCCCCAACGCCGCCACAATATCCTTGCCTTGCTCAATGAACAGGGCGAAGTGAGCGTTGATGCTTTGGCCAAGCGTTTCGAAACCTCTGAAGTTACGATTCGAAAGGATCTGGCCGCTCTGGAAAGCAATGGCTTGCTGCTGCGTCGTTACGGCGGCGCCATCACCATGCCTCAGGAACTGGTCAGCGACCTTGGCCAGCCGGTGTCCCTCTACAAGCAGGCGATTGCCCGGGCCGCGGTACAGCGCATCCGGGAACACGCACGAATCATCATCGACAGTGGCAGCACCACCGCCGCCATGATTCCCGAACTGGGCCAGCAACCCGGCCTGGTGGTGATGACCAACTCGCTGAATGTGGCCAACGCCCTGAGCGAGCTGGAGCACGAACCCGTGCTGTTGATGACTGGCGGCACCTGGGACCCCCATTCCGAATCCTTTCAGGGCCAGGTGGCTGAACAGGTTCTACGCTCATACGACTTCGACCAGCTGTTTATCGGTGCCGACGGCATCGATCTGGCCCGCGGCACCACCACCTTCAACGAATTGCTGGGGTTGAGTCGGGTCATGGCCGAAGTGGCTCGTGAAGTGGTGGTGATGGTCGAATCCGACAAGATCGGCCGCAAGATTCCCAATCTGGAGCTGCCATGGAGCAGCGTCCATACCCTTATTACCGATGATCGCCTGCCCTTTGAGGTCCGCGACCAAATCCAGGCCCGCGGCATAACTCTGATTTGCGCGGCTGTCAGCTAGGAGAAAAACCATGTGTGGAATTGTTGGCGCCGTTGCTGAACGCAATATCACCGCCATTTTGCTGGAAGGCCTCAAGCGTCTCGAATACCGCGGCTACGACAGCGCCGGTGTGGCGGTCTACACCAACGCCGGCAAGCTCGAGCGCATGCGTCGCCCGGGCAAGGTCAGCGAACTGGAACAGGCCCTGGCCAGCGAGCCGCTGGTTGGCCGCCTGGGCATCGCCCACACCCGCTGGGCCACCCACGGCGCGCCGTGCGAGCGTAATGCCCACCCGCATTTCTCCGGCGACCTGGCGATCGTGCACAACGGCATCATCGAGAACCACGAAGCCCTGCGCGCGCAGCTCAGCGCCCTGGGCTATGCGTTCACCTCGGACACTGACACCGAAGTCATCGCCCACCTGCTGAACCACAAGCTCAAGGACCTGGGCGACCTCACCGTGGCGCTCAAGGCCACCGTCAAGGAACTGCACGGTGCCTATGGCCTGGCGGTGATCAGCGCTAGCCAGCCGGACCGCCTGGTGGCAGCCCGCAGCGGCAGCCCGCTGGTGATCGGCCTGGGCCTGGGGGAAAACTTCCTCGCCTCCGACCAGTTGGCCCTGCGCCAGGTCACCGACCGCTTCATGTACCTGGAAGAAGGCGACATCGCCGAGATCCGCCGCGACAGCGTGCAGATCTGGGACATCGACGGACAGGCCGTGGAGCGCGAAGCAGTGCAGTACCGCGACGGCGCCGAAGCGGCGGAGAAGGGCGAGTTTCGTCACTTCATGCTCAAGGAAATCCACGAGCAGCCATCCGTGGTGCAGCGCACCCTGGAAGGCCGCCTGAGCGCCAATCAGGTGCTGGTCCAGGCCTTCGGTCCGCAAGCCGCCGAGCTGTTCGCCAAGGTGCGCAATGTGCAGATCGTCGCCTGTGGCACCAGCTACCACGCCGGCATGGTGGCCCGTTACTGGCTGGAAGAACTGGCCGGCATTCCGTGCCAGGTGGAAGTGGCCAGCGAGTTCCGTTACCGCAAGGTGGTGGTGCAGCCTGACACCCTGTTCGTGACCATCTCCCAGTCCGGCGAAACCGCCGATACCCTGGCGGCCTTGCGCAACGCCAAAGAGCTGGGCTTCCTGGCCAGCCTGGCCATCTGCAACGTTGGCATCAGCTCCCTGGTGCGTGAGTCCGACCTGACCCTGCTGACCCAGGCCGGTCGCGAAATCGGCGTGGCCTCGACCAAGGCCTTCACCACCCAACTGGTGGGCCTGCTATTGCTGACCCTGTCCCTGGGCCAGGTACGTGGCACCCTGGCCGCCGGCGTCGAAGCCGAGCTGGTAGAAGAACTGCGCCGCCTGCCGATCCGCCTGGGTGAAGCCCTGGCCATGGACGGCGTGGTGGAGAAGACTGCCGAACTGTTCGCCGACAAGCACCACACCCTGTTCCTCGGCCGTGGCGCCCAGTACCCGGTAGCGATGGAGGGCTCCCTCAAGCTCAAGGAGATTTCCTACATCCACGCCGAAGCCTACCCGGCCGGCGAGCTCAAGCACGGTCCCCTGGCGCTTGTGGATAACGACATGCCGGTGGTCACCGTGGCGCCGAACAACGAGCTGTTGGAAAAACTCAAATCCAACCTGCAGGAAGTGCGTGCCCGTGGCGGCGAGCTGATCGTGTTTGCCGACGAACAAGCCGGCATGACCAATGGCGAAGGCACCCACGTGATCCAGATGCCGCACATCCACGACATCCTCTCGCCGATTCTCTACACCATCCCGCTGCAACTGCTGTCCTACTACGTTGCTGTGCTCAAGGGCACCGACGTCGACCAGCCGCGCAACCTGGCCAAGTCGGTGACGGTGGAGTGAGTTATCCACAGCTGTCTGCCAGGCAGCTGTGAACCCATCACCCAGAAAGTCCCGGCTTGTGCACAGGCCGGGACTTTTTATTGAGCTGTGGAAAACCTATGAAACTGCGTTTGATTTATGGATGGACGCTGGTCCTGATGCTGGTTGTCCTGCTGCTGGGCGGGCTGACTCCGGTGCTGTCCAACAGCCTGTTGCTGCTCAAGGACCGGGCCAACTTCATTCCCGCCGAATCCTCCATCTGGACCTTCGAGCCGACCCTGATTAATCAGGGTTCTTCTTCCTATTGGTTGTACGGGGAAGATCGGCACTACTACTTCTATTTTTCCTACGCCGAAGATCAGCCTTACCGACTGATTGCCAAGAACAACCCGTGCCCGGGATTCGATCGGCACGATGTCGGCACCTGGTGTATCCCCTGAAGCCCGGGCCCTGGATTATGCTGCTGGCTCGCGGCGCTCACCGGGCAGGCGCTGGCAGTTGAGGTAGGGCATGGACAGGTTCCAGGAAATGCAGGTGTTCGTTTGCGTCGCTCAGGAGCAAGGCTTCGCTGCTGCCGCTCGGCGCCTGAGTCTGTCGGCCGCCAGTGTGACCCGAGCCGTCGCCGCGCTGGAGCAGCGCATCGGCACTCAGTTGTTGATCCGCACCACCCGCAGTGTGCATTTGAGCGAAGCCGGGCAAGGCTACCTGGAGGATTGCCGGCGCATTCTGGCCGAGGTCCAGGACGCCGAGGCTTCGGCCGCTGGCATCCACGCCCAGCCCCGGGGTCAATTGACCCTGACTGCGCCGGTGCTGTTCGGTGACCTCTTCGTCACTCCACTGCTGGTGCGCTACCTGCAACGTTATCCACAGGTCAACGTCAACGCCCTGCTGCTGGACCGGGTGGCGAGCATGGTGGAGGAGGGCATCGACGTGGCGATACGTATCGGCGAGTTGCCCGACAGTGGCCAGCACAGCGTCCGAGTCGGCGAGGTGCGCCGCGTTGTCTGCGCCGCGCCGGAGTTTCTTGCCGTCCACGGCCGTCCCCAGCATCCCGATGACCTGCGCCAGGCGCCGGTGATCGCGCCGTCGTCCGTGGGCCAGGCGCGCAACTGGCAGTTCAACGATGCCGGTCGGCCCTTGAGCATTCGGCCCGAACCGCGGTTGCTGGTCAGCGCCAATCAGGCGGCCATCAGTGCCGCCTGCCTGGGGTTGGGCCTGACCCGAGTGCTGTCCTATCAGGTCGCCGACCAGGTCGCGGCGGGGCAGTTGGAAATTGTCCTCCAGGCCTTCGAGCTGGCGCCCTTGCCGATCCATGTGGTGTACCAGGGCGGGCGCAAGGCGCCGGCGCGGGTGCGCAGCTTTGTCGACTTCGCCGTACAGGCTTTGCGTGAGCATCCATCGCTCAATCCTTGATCAGCGTTGTTGCGCTGGATGAAAGGATGGATTGCGATTTCTGGTGATTCTGTTGTTTTTTCCCAGGGATCAAGATGGGGCTCCCAGCGCGGCACTTCGACCGCGCCTCGTTCGCGGAGTCGACCATGTCTCAGCCACCTATCAAGTTCTACAACTTTCCCCGTTCCGGGCATGCCCATCGGGTCGAGCTGATGCTGTCCCTGCTGGACCTGCCCAGCGAAACCATCTTTGTCGACCTGGCCAAGGGCGCCCACAAGCAGGCGGACTTCCTCGCCCTCAACGTCTTTGGCCAAGTGCCGGTGATCGACGACCAGGGCGTGGTGCTGGCCGATTCCAATGCGATCCTGGTGTATCTGGCCCAGCGTTATGGTCAGGGCCGCTGGTTGCCCAGCGATCCGGTGGGCGCGGCCCAGGTGCAGCGCTGGCTGTCGGTGGCGGCGGGGCAGATCGCCTTTGGACCGGCGGCGGCGCGGTTGATCACGGTGTTTGGCGCCTCGTTCAATGCCGAGGAAGTCATCGCCCGTGCCCACGCGCTGCTCAAGATCATGGATCAGGAGCTGGCGAGCCGGCCCTTCCTGGTAGAGCAGCAGGCGACCATTGCCGATGTCGCGGGCTACAGCTACATCGCCCACGCCCCGGAAGGCAACGTGTCCCTGGACGCTTACCCCCATGTACGGGCCTGGCTGCAGCGTATTGAAGCCTTGCCCGGCTTTGTCCCCATGCCATCCACGGCGGCGGGTTTGAAAAGCGTCTGAAGAGCCACTCTGCGGAGGCCACCACATGAGCACGCATTCACCTTGGCATGCCGGCGAGCGGCAATTGCAGCTCCAGGCAGGGGTGGCCGAGCGCATGGAAGCCTTCGGCGCCAAAGTCATCCGTGCGGCCATGCCCGAGCAGCACCAGCAGTTCTTCGGACAACTGCCGTTCATCCTGGTGGGCGCGGTGGATGCCCACGGCGATCCCTGGGCGAGCCTGCTTGAAGGGCCGCCCGGTTTTGCCCAGGCCCCGCAAGCCAACCTGCTGCGCCTTGCCAGCCTGCCGGCCGCCGATGATCCGCTGCAGTTGCAGGAAGGCGCGGCAGTGGGCCTGTTGGGGATCGAACTGCATACCCGGCGACGCAATCGTCTCAACGGTCGTATCGACGAGCTCGATAGCCGAGGCTTTTGCCTCAGGGTGCAGCAGTCGTTTGGCAACTGCCCGCGCTACATCCAGTTGCGCGATCTGCAGCGGGTGCCCTTGAGCGATCCGGCCAGCCGCCCGGCCCAGCACCGACAGGACCTGGACCCGGCGGCCCGGGCTTTGATCGGCGCCGCCGATACCTTCTTCGTCGCCAGCTATGTCGATGTGGAGGGCCAGCGTGCGGTAGATGTCTCCCATCGTGGCGGCCCGGCCGGGTTCGTTCGGGTCGAAGGCAACTGCCTGACCATCCCGGATTTCGCCGGCAACCTGCATTTCAATACCCTGGGCAACCTGCTGCTCAATCCCCGGGCGGGCTTGCTGTTCATCGACTTTCACAGTGGCGAGTTGCTGCAACTCAGTGGGCGTACCGAAATCATCTTAGGCGGCCCGCTGCTCAGCACCTTCCAGGGCGCCGAGCGCGTGTGGCGCTTTACCGTGGAGCGGCTGGTGCGGCGGCCGGCAGCCCTGTCCCTGCGGGGCTTGTAACGGGCCCTGGGCGCCTGCAGAAAAAAGTCTTCGCCAGCGATTGCCGCCAGCCGCGGCCCTGCGTAGGCTGGCGCGATCTCAAGGTTGATCATCTGCAGAGCGCCCGGCACGCCGGGGCTTTGTTGCGTTAAAGGGAATCAACGATTCATGCTGCCCCGGGTCTTGCTCCGCCTCTTCGCCCTATTGCTTTGCCCGGTGCTGCTCAGCGCCTGCCGCCTCGAAGACGCCCCCCCTCTGGATCAACAACTCTACATCTGGCAACGGCAGTGGACGCCCGCCCACGCCGACGCTCTGGCCGGTTCCCGGGCCGACTTTTCCACAGCCCGGGTCCTGGCCCTGCAGGCTTTTCCACAGGCTGGCTGGAGCCGTGCGCGGATCAACGCCGGCTTGCTCAAGCAGGATGCCCGGCCGTTGATCGCGGTGATCCGCCTCGACGGGCAACTGCCGTCCCTGGATCAGGACGAGATCATCCGTCAGGTCCAGCAACTGCTGACGGACTGGCAGGAGCAGGGCCTGACTCTGGCTGGGATCGAGATCGACCACGATGCCGGCAGCGCGCGCTTGCCCGCCTACGCCAAGCTGCTTGAGCGCTTGCGGGCTGTACTGCCGAGCCAACTGCCCCTGAGCATCACCGCCTTGCCGGCCTGGCTCGACAGTCGCGAGTTGCCGGGCCTGCTGGCCAAGGTCGACAGCAGCGTGCTGCAGGTGCACGCCGTGAGTGATCCTCGGCAGGGCCTGTTCGACCCACGACAAGCCGAGCAATGGGCCCGGCGTTGGGCGCGCATCAGCGATAAACCCTTCTATCTGGCCTTGCCCGCCTACGGCGTCGCCTTGCTCCCCGCTGCCGAAGGCGCGCCCCTGGTGGAAAGCGAGGCGCCGCTGCGACGGCGTGGTCAGCGCCAGGAACTGATGGCCGACCCCGAGCAACTGAGCCAGTTGGCCAGGACCCTGCGCAACGACCCGCCGCCGCACCTGGCCGGTCTGATCTGGTTTCGCCTGCCGCTCAAGGGCGATGTGCGGGCCTGGAGCCTGGAGACCCTGCGGGCGGTGGCCCGGGGCGACGCCCTGGCCGGCCAACTGGGCATCCGCCTGGAGGAACAGGACGGCCTGTTCGACATCCGCTTGAGCAACGCGGGCAACCTCGATCGGCCCTTGCCTGAACAACTGACCCTGGCCGTTGCCCAATGCGACGGATTCGACGGGCTGGGCGGCTATGCCGCGCAGCTGCGCGACGGCCAACTGCGGTTGACCCGCCAACAGACCGGGCGTCTGGCCGCTGGCGCCAGTCGCGCTGTGGGCTGGGCCCGCTGTACAAAAATTGACCAAGGAGCTGCGCATGTTCGTCCCTAGATCCCGTCACCTGCTGTGCCTGAGCCTGTGCCTGCCCCTGGCTCCGGCCCTGGCCTGCGGACCGACTTTCCCCATGCGCCTGCTGGACGACCGCCCACAGACGCTGGCGCAGTTGCCCGAAGGCAGTTTCCAGTTCGAGATCAGCCGCCTGGGTCAGCCCATCGTCGGGCTCATGCCGGTCGCCAAGAATGGCTTCAGTGTCGATTACAGCCTGCCTGACAGCTATTCGGTGCAAGAGCGTAACTGGGCCGAACAGCAAGGGCTGGACCAGGCTCAGCAAACCCTGGTCGGCCAGCTGCGCAAGCTCAATGACGCACGCGTAGCGGAGCAACAAGGGGCCAGCCTGCCGCTGGAGATCAAGCTCTACACCGCGGGCGCCGTGGCCTTCAGCGTCGGGGATCATGAGTTGGCGGCGGAGTATTTCCGCAAGGTGCTGGCGCTGCCCGCCGAGCAACGCGCCCTGCGCAGTACCTGGGCGGCCTATTCCCTGGGGCGGGCCCTGTCCTTTATCAGCGAGCAAGCCAACGAGCTGGACGATCAGGGCCGGCGCGACATGCGCCAGTCGGCGCGCCAGGCGTTCGCCCAGACCCGTCAGCTGAGCATCGACGCCTTCAGCGATCCCTTGAGCCTGGGCGTCGCCAGCCTGGGGGAGGAGGCCCGCATCCTCAAGGATCAGAACGACTGGAGCCAGGCCATCGATCTGTATGCCGTCCAGAACCAGCTGGGTTCGGAGGTCGGCTACAGCTCCCTGAAGCAGGTGGTGGGCGAATTGAGCGGCCTGCCGGACGCGCAATTGCTGGAGCAGCTCAAGCATCCTTCCGTAGCTCGCTTGCTCACCGCTTCGTTGATCTCCCATCAGGGCTGGTCCTTCGGCGAGCGGCCCGAGTCGGAGGTGAAACTGATCAAGCTGCTGAGCCAGGGCACTGCGGGCAGCTTCGACAACGCCGACCGGCTGGCGGCGCTGAATTACCAGAATGGCGATTTCACCACCGCCCAGCGCTTGCTCGAGCATGCCGGCGATGGCGGCCTGGCCTGGTGGCTGCGGGCCAAGATGGCCCTGCGTGATGGCGACAAGGTGGCTGCTGCCGCCGCATACGCCAAGGCCGCCGCAGCCTTCCCCCGCGACGAGAGCTGGGGCTTTCGCGGCGATTACGACGGCAATTACGAAGACCTCAAGCCCGGTTGCCGGGTCGAAGGCGAAAGCGCCCTGCTGGCCCTGGATCGTGGCGACTACGTGCAAGCCTTCGAGCTGCTCTACCGCAGCGGCGACATCTACTGGCACGACGCAGCCACGGTGGCGGAGCGGGTGCTGACCCTGGATGAACTCAAGCAGTTCGTCGATACCCAGGTACCGGCACCGCCGCCGACGCCCAAGCAGCCGGACGCCTACTACGAAACCCTGCCGATTGCCGCCCAGGTGCGCGAATTGCTCGGCCGGCGCCTGCTGCGCGAAGGCCGCTACGAAGAGGGTTGGGGCTACTTCGACAGCCCGGAGCGCCAGGCCATCGCCAAGGCTTACGGTGAGTACCGGCGCAGCGCCGAGTCGGCCTGGTTGCCCACGCGCCGGGCAGAGGCCTATTACCAGGCCGGCAAGCTGGCCCGTGCCTCGGGCATGGAGATCCTGGGTTACGAAATGGGCCCGGACTATCACAGCCTCTGGGGCAGCTACAGCCTGGAGATCCCGCCGGTGCAGGCCGGGCCCTTTGTCAGCGCCGATGAAGTGCAGCGTCAGCAAGCCACCACCGCCGCGCCCGACGTGCGTTATCACTACCGCTACCTGGCCGGGGAGCTGGGCAACCAGGCCGCGGACTTCCTGCCTCACACCAGCCAGGCCTATGCCGCGGTGCTGTGCAAGGCGGCGCGCTGGACCCGGGGTAGCGATGCGGAGATCGCCTACTACCGGCGCTACGTGGAAAACGGCCCCTTTGTGGAGTGGGCCGGCAACTTTGGCATGAACTGCCAGGAGCCGGACTTCGGCAGCGCCAACAAGCGCTACCTGACCCAGTGGCTGGACGCATCCCGTTCCGCGGTGGCCGAGCACAGGCTGGTTGCTGGCGCCGGTTCCGGCGTGCTGCTGTTGGGGGCGGCCTACCTGTTCCGACGCCGCCGCGCGGTGCCCTCGCACAAGGCGACATAAAGGCGTTCCCCGGATCCTGTAGCCGCTGCCGCAGGCTGCGAACGAGCTGGGCGGCACTCCGACGCAGCGGTCGCGGCGATCTTTGGGGCGTACATTTTGTCGAGGGATCGCCAGGCAAGGTCCTGCGGACCTTCGCGCAGCTTCGCCGAGGCTCAGCAGCGGCTACAGATGCCGTCAGGCCTGCTGGACGAAGGTCAGGCGCAAGGCAAAGCCGATCAGCAGGCTGCCGAACAGCCATTGCTGCACGCGCTGGGCCGAAGGGCTGCGCTGCATCCAGCGGCCCAGCCCGGCGCCGGCCAGGGCGTAGCAGCAGTCGAACAGTCCGCCCACCGCCACCAGCAACACACCCAGGGTGACGAATTGGGGGGCTACCGCGCCGGCCTGGGGATCGATGAACTGCGGCAGCAGCACCGAGCAGAACAGCAGCGCCTTGGGGTTCAGCAGGTTGGTCAGCAGGCCGCGCTGGATCGCCTGGCGCCAGCGCAGGGGCGTGGCCGCCGTGCCGGCGTTGTCGAGGTTGGGCAGCAGGTTGGCGCGCAGGCACTGGATACCGATCCACAGCAGGTAGCCGGCGCCCGCCAGGCGTACCACGTCGAAGGTCCAGGGGGCGGCCTTGAACAGCGCCGCCAGGCCCAGGGCGGCCAGGGCCACGTGGCAGCCGCGGGAGATCGCCAGCCCCAGGGCCGTGGCCAGTGCCTGGGCCTTGCCCTGGCGGGCACCGGTCTGCAGCAGCAGGATCATGTCGGGGCCAGGCAGCAGGTAGACCACCGCCAGAGCCAGGAAATACATCCACAGTTGCGCCACCTTGCACCCCATTCGTTGTCGACTCGGTGCGCCCAGTTTAGGGCCACAGGGGCGGGCAGGTGCTTGCGTAATCAACCAGCAAGACGGTGGAAATTGGCATAATCTTCCAGCTTTCAATGGAGCGGCCATCCGGATATGCCAAACATGAAACTCGATGCCTACGACCGCAAGATCCTCGCTGCCCTGCAGCGCGACGGCCGCCTGAGCAATGTGCAACTGGCCGAGGAGATCGGCCTGTCGCCGTCACCCTGTTTGCGTCGGGTGCGCATGCTGGAGGAGGCGGGGGTGATCCGTGGTTACCAGGCGACCCTGGACCGGGATGAAGTGGGGCTGGGGCTGACGGTGTTCGTCGGGGTCAAGGTGGAGCGGCACAACGACGCCGAGGCCGAAGCCTTCCGCCAGGCGGTGTTGCAGTTGCCGGAGGTGATCTCGGCGTTCCTGGTGTCCGGCGAGTCGGACTTCCTGCTGCAGGTGGTGGTCCCGGACCTGCGCGGTTACGACCGGTTTCTCACCGGCTGCCTGCTGAAGATCCCCGGGGTCAGCGACATCCGCAGCAACTTCGCCATTCACACGGTGAAAACCCCGGGGCCCTTGCCATTGGGGCACTTGCCCGGCTGATGACCCTGGCCAGCCGGGTCAGCGCCTCACCGGCTTGCTCTAGCTACTGTGGCGAGGAAGCTTGCTCCCGCTCGGTCGCGCAGCGGCCGCAGCATCTGGCTACGCGGGGTGTCAGGTACTTTGCGTTGGCCGGGCCTGGGGCCGCGTTGCAGCCCAGCGCGAGCAAGGGCTCAGGTCCACCAGTAGCGCACCAGGTGGAAGAAGATCGGTGCAGCGAAGCACACCGAGTCCAGGCGATCGAGCATGCCGCCGTGGCCTTCGATCATGTGGCCCCAGTCCTTGACCCCGCGGTCGCGCTTGATCGCCGACATGACGATGCCGCCGGCAAAGCCCAGCAGGTTGATCAGCAGGGCGATCAGGAACGACTGCCAGACATTGAACGGGGTGATCCAGAACAGCGCGCCGCCGATCAAGGACGCCAGGAGGATGCCACCGACAAAGCCCTCGACGGTCTTGGACGGCGACAGGTTGGGGGCGATCTTGCGCTTGCCGAAGAGTTTTCCACAGACGTACTGCAGCACATCCGAGAGCTGCACCACGATCACCAGATAGGCGATCAGCAGCAGGTTGCGGCCTTCGTAGCCGGCGATGTCCAGGGTCAGCAGGGCCGGCACGAAGGACACGCAGAACACCGCGATCATCAGCCCCCACTGAACCTTGGAGGCGCGTTCCAGGAAGTGCGTGCTGTCGCCCCCCAGGGACGCCAGGATCGGCAGCAGCAGGAAGACGTAGACCGGGATGAAGATCGAGAACAATCCGTACCAGTCGGAGTAGATCAGCAGGTACTGCAGGGGCAGGGCCAGATAGAAGGCCGCCACCAGGGCCGGGTAATCGCTGCGCCGGGTCGGGGTCAGGGTGAGGAATTCGCGCAGGGCGTAGAACGACACCGCGTAGAACAGCAGGATCACCGCCGCCGTGCCGAGCCAGAAGGCGATGCCGATCACCAGCACCATCACCCACCAGGCATTGATCCGCGCATTGAGGTTGTCGATCACCGGGTTGGGTGTGCCGCGGGTGCGCCACTTGAGGATGAAACCGATCAGCGAGGCCAGCACCAGAATGGCGCCGATGCCGCCGAACAACATCAGGGTCTGCTTATCCATGTCAGCTGTGCTCCGGGGCCAGGGCCAGCAGCGCGGCGCGGCTGCGTTCGAGGAAGTGTTCCTTGCTTTCATCCTCTTCCAGGGTCAGTGGCGCACCGAAGCTGGTGGTGCACAGCAGGGGCAGGGGCAGGAAGCGGCCCTTGGGCATGACCCGGTTGAGGTTGGCGATCCACACCGGAATCACCTCTACCTGTGGATAACGTTTGGCCAAGTGGAAGATCCCGCTCTTGAACGGCAGCAGGCCGTCTTCCAGGTTGCGCGTGCCCTCCGGAAAGATGATCAGCGAGTCGCCGTTGTCCAGGGCATCGAGCATCGGCTGCATGGGATTGTTATCCACAGCCTCCTTGCGCTCGCGGTCGATCAGCACGCCGTTGAACACCCGGTTGATGATGTAGCGGCGCAGGGGGCTTTTCTGCCAGTAGTCGGCACCGGCCACGGGCCGGGTCAGCTTGCGCAGGGCCGGCGGCAGCGAGGCCCAGAGCAGCACGAAGTCGCCGTGGCTGCTGTGGTTGGCGAAGTAGATCCGCTGCACCGGCTGCGGCGCGGAGCCGAGCCACAGGCTGCGGGCCCCGGTGATGCTGCGGGCGGCGGAGGTGATGAGGTTGGCAACCAGGGGTTCGAACATGGGCATTCCTTATCCGGCGAAGGTCAGCCAGGGGCTGGCCAGGATCAAGCTCAACAGCACCAGCACTTGTGCCGCCAGCAGCAACGCCTGGCGGCGCAGCAGGCCAAGGGCTCCGCGGCTGCGTTGGTCCCAGGGCCGGCCGCCTTTTTCCACAGGCTGCAGGCCGAGGGCGCCCAGGGCCTGATCCAGGGCCTGGGTGCTGTGTTCGAGGGACGCGGGACTATCGGCCACGCGCTGAAACAGGTCGGCGTCGAAGGCCACGCGCAGCGCCAGGTACTTTTCCACCATCCCCAGCAGCACCAGGGCGAGGCTGACGATCAGGCCTCCCAGGCTGACACTGGCCAGCAGGTACTGGCCCAGGCCATACAGGGCGCCCAGTAGGGTCAGGCCTGTGGATAACTGATCCAGGGCCCGGCCCCGGCGCAGCAGGCTGGCGACGCTGTAGAGCTGCATCTCACTGGACATGGGCCGCTCTCTTGCTACTGATCAGGGTTTCCAGCGCCTGCCGATGGGCCGCTTGCAGGACGATCTGCGGGCGTGCCCGCTGGATCTGCACGATGGCCGCGTCCACGGTGGCGGCGCGGCCGCTGTGCAGCAGCCAGGCGGCAATCGCCGTGGCACTGCGGGAATAGCCCAGGGCGCAGCACACCAGCAGCGGGCCTTGCTGGCGCAGGCGTTCAACGGCTTGCGCCGCAGCCAGGCACTGCTCGGGGCTGAGGGCACACAGGTCCAGTACCGGCAGGCTCTGGTAGGCCTGCAAGCCACGGCGGTCCAGGGACAGCTCGGCGCACAGGTCGAGCACCGCGACAAAGGGGCTGTCCTTGAGCTCCGCCGGAGTCGGCAGGCGGCCGAGCCAGACGTTATCCACAACTTGATCCGGCTGTGGATGTTTTTTTGTCCACAGCCGCGAGTTGATCCAGGCCGCTGCCAGATAGGGCGCCAGCAACCAGCGGGCGGCGGGGCTCAGGCGTCCGTCCTCGCGTTTCTGGAACCCTGCGGCGCCGAGCAGCGCGTAGTTCAGGGCCACCAGCAACAGCGCCACGGCGGGCCAGATCAACCACAGCCCGGTGCCGCCCCAGGTGAAGGCGGCCACCGCCAATAGCGCCGCGCCCAGGGCGTAGCGCCAGGCCAGTTGGCGGCGCCGCGGGTCTTGGGTCCGTTGTGCGCTGAACAGCGGGCTGGGGCGATCCAGCGGCCACAGCCAGACGCACAGCCAGCCGGCCAGGGCGCCGGTAGGCACATCGACAAAGTGGTGTTGATAAGTGGTGAGCACCGACACCCCGATCAAGCCGAACCAGCCATGCACCAGCCAGCGCCAGAAGCCCTGGCTATGCCGGGCGTAGCAGACCCACAGCACCACCAGCAGCGCGATGTGCAGGGAAGGGGCCTGGTTGAAGGGCTTGTCGAAGCCGGCCAGCACCTCGAACAGCCAGCCGAAGACCCCGTCCAGCTCTGGCCGGGCAAAGGTGAAGCGTAGCGGCCAGAGCAGGAAGCAACTGACCGCGATCACCTGGGCGGTGAGCAGGCGCAGGGCGTGGCGCTTGAGCTCGTCCCGGCTGCGCGGCAGCAGCAGGGAGAAGCCGTAGAGCAGGTCGATGGACCAGTAGGGCACGATGGTCCAGGCCCAGAACGGCATAT
The DNA here is from genome assembly GCF_030718165.1 of Pseudomonas sp. LPH60. Lineage (NCBI taxonomy): Bacteria > Pseudomonadati > Pseudomonadota > Gammaproteobacteria > Pseudomonadales > Pseudomonadaceae > Pseudomonas > Pseudomonas sp. LPH60. Next base: position 640,183 of record NZ_JAVAJH010000004.1, on the reverse strand, counting down.
GCCGCTCCCAGTCGAAGACCAGACTGCCGACGTCGTCCCGTTGCGCGGTGACCCAGGTGGCGAAGCCGTAGGTGCTGAAGAACAGCGGTGCCAAGAGCAGCAGCCAGAGCACCGCCGGTTTCAGCAGGCCCGGCTCCCGCGCCGGCAAGGCGCCTGCGCTCATCATTGCACCCGTTGCGCCAGGGACACACTGAAGATCCCCCACTCATCCACGCGCATGGTGATCTTGCGAAAGCCTGCGGCTTCCACCAACTGATCCATTTCCGCCTGGGTGCGGCGGCGCATGACCCAGGCCTGGCCTTCGCGGTGGCTGGTCAGGGCGCGGGCGATCAGTTCCAGTTGCGGGTGCCACGGCTGGCCGGTGTACACCAGGTAGCCGCCGGGTTCCACGGCGCTGGCCAGCCCCGCCAGGGAGCCGCCGACCATCTGGTTGTCGGCGAACAGTTCGTAGAGCCCGGAGACCACCGCCAGGGTCGGCTTGGGATCGAGGGCCGCCAGGTCCTCGCGATCGAAGGCGTTGCCTTTGACGAAGCGCGCGATGTCACCCAGGCCCTTTTCCTGGATCAGGGCACTGCCGTCGCGCACGTTGATGTCGCTGTAGTCGCGCAGCAGGATCGATTCCGGCAGCGGGCTGACCCCTTGCAGGGCTTCGAGGATGTAGCGGCCGTGGCCGGCGGCGATGTCGACGATGCGCACTTCGCTGTCCTGCTCACGGAGCTTTTCCATGGCCAGGCGCAGCAGCTCCTCCACGTGCAGCTTGCGCTGGCGAATGCCGCGCCAGCCGATGGAGTTCAGGTAGTTCTGGTCGATCAGCCGGCCCAGGGCGGAATGCCCGGTGGGCTGGTTGCGGTAGACGTAGTCCAGGGTGCTGCCGGAGTCGAAGCCGGTGTCGAAGCCCAGCTTGACCCCCGCCGACAGCTGGCTGCCCAGGCGCATGCTGGCGCGGGTCGCGCGCCAGTACAGGTCGCGCAGGGAGTTGTGCGGCAGCGGCGCGGCCAGGGCTTCAGATTCGGCGCAGGTCACGCCCAGGCGGTCGGCGTCCAGCAGGGCAGGGCGGTTCAGCGGGCGGGCGAAGTTCTGCAGGATGAAGCGGCGGATGCTGGCCATGGCCGGCGCGCGGTTCTTTTCTCCCAGGGTGTCGTGGAAGAAGCCCGGGAGGATGTGTTTTTCCTTGTGCAGGCTGCCCAGGCGTTCGAAGAACTGCTCCTGGGGCTTGCGGTGCACCACGAAGTCCGAGCCGGAGATCAGCAGTTGGGTCGGCACCTGAATGGCCTGGGCATCGGCCACCACCCGGTCGGCTGCTTCATACAGGCCCAGCAGCACGTTGACCGAGATCGCCTTGGTGATCAGCGGGTCGGCATCGTAGCTGCGCACCCGTTCCGGGTCGTGGCTCAAGAAGCGCGCCTTGACGTAGCTGTTGACGAAGAAGTTGCCGCGAAAGCGCCGCATCAGGGCCAGGCCGGGGCGGGCGAAAGGCACGTAGAGCTTGACCTTGAACGCCGGCGAGGCCAGCACCAGGGAGCGAATCCGTGGGGCGTAGTCGTGGACCCAGGTGGAGGCGATCACCGCACCGACGCTCTGGGCCACCACGGCGATGTTTTCTTCGTCGATGCCGTGGGCGCTGCCCAGGTGGTCGCAGAAGGTCTGCACGTCGCGCACGCTGGTGGCAAAGCTCGGGCTGTCGCCCCGGGCGCCCGGCGATTGGCCGTGGCCACGGGCGTCCCAGGCGAAGAAGTCGACCTGCGGCAGGTTCAGCTCGTCCACCAGATGGGCAATGCGCCCGGAGTGTTCGTGACCGCGATGGAACAGCATCACCGCCTGCCGCGGTTCGCCTGGGGCCACTTCAGTGGCCGGCCAGTGGCGGTAAAACAGTTCGACGCCGTCATGGGTCCGGAACGTCTGGTGTTGAGCGTCGCGCATTACCATTTCCTTATGCAGAGGGAGCGTTGTGCTGAACTTCTTTGAGGCCCTGGCGGACCCGATTGATCAGGGTGTAGACCAGCAAAGCGGCGACCAGTGCCAACACGCCGTTGATCCACAGGGCGCCGAGCCAGCCCAGGGCGATGCCGGTGGCCAGCACGCCGAGGATGAAGGCGCGGTCGCTTTTGCCCATGGGCCCGTCGTAGCGCCGTGAGGCGCCGACCATCGGCCCGAGCACTCCGGCGTATTCGCTGAACAGCGCCAATAGGGTCACGGCCAGCACCAGCAGCAGGCTGACGCCCGGGAGCAGGGCGAAGGGCAGGATCAGGGCGCTGTCGGCGACCACGTCGCACAGTTCATTGAGGTAGGCGCCCAGGCGCGATTGCTGGCCGAATTCCCGGGCCAGCATGCCGTCGATGGCATTGAGCGCCATGCGCAGGATCATCCACAGCGGAATCAGGGCGAACAGCCAGGTGTGGCTGGCGAACAGGGCGATGACGGTGCCGACCAGGAGTGAGACGACGGCGGCCAGGACGGTGATCTGGTTGGCCGTGGTGCCGTTGTCGTACAGGCGCTGCACCAACGGCCGCAGCAAGTTCTGAAAGCGCGGTTTGAGCTGGTAAATCGAGAGCATGATGGGACGGTTCCTTGTCGCACGCGGTGAGCAGGGCTGGATTATTGCCTTAAATGCCAGGGGCTGACATCAGAAGTTTCTGCTTGAGCAACTGGCTGCCAGTTGTGTCTAGTCTCTGTACGGAAAGCCTGGATACTCGGCGATGCTGTGTTGAAAACGGTCTCGTGCGCGAGTCTGATCGGGATGCTCATTTACACCCCGTAAAGTCGAACGCGACTCAGGCCGTTCCTCGATCGTTTTCGCTTTGCCTGACCTTCGTCTCAAAACTTTTCGTATAGAGACTACGACGCACGCCGTAGCTGAAAAGGCATGGCGTGCGACAAAAAATTCACTCGATGGCTAATACAGCAACGCATTGCCCCAGCGTTATCCGCAGCGCCGGCGCGCCTGGCAGTATTGATCGGCGCGCAATTCCGGGTACTGGTGGATGGTCCGCCGAGCCTGCCGAGCAAAGCATCCGGGTCGCGGTCATGAGTAAGGTTCCACGTGGAACACATGAACTGGGTAGCCCGTGGATTCCCACCGCAAGGCCGCCGCGCAGAATATTTTCATCCCGGCTGTAACGCCGGGGGGCTTCCTCTCTCTAGTGCTATGACGGGATTGCACACGCCTCCCGTCGTCCCCTGCGATTATTGAGGAACAAAAAATGAACATGAAGAAAACCGCTGCTGGTGCTGCCCTGGCTTTCGCTGCCGCCACCCTGTTTGCCGGTGTTGCCACTCAGGCGTCGGCAGCTGATGCCCAGGTTCATTGTTATGGCGTCAACGGCTGCAAAGGCCAGAACGACTGCAAGACCAAAGACCACGCCTGCAAAGGCATGGGCGCTTGCAAAGGCCAGGGCTTCAAGGCCATGACCCAGTCGGAGTGCGAAAAAGCCGGCGGCAAAGTCGGCGAGTAAGCGGCGAATCCGTGCAGCCGCAGTGGGACTGACGACCACTGCGGCCACCTTGCGAGGAGTTCGCTATGTCTGACCTTTCTTCCTGCCTGGGCTATGGCCTGGGTTTGCGCAGCGCCTACTACCAGCAGATTCTCGATGAAGCACCGGACGTCGACTGGTTTGAAGTGGTGTCCGAGAACTTCATGGTCGAGGGCGGCAAGGCTCTCTATTACCTGGACGCCATTGCCGAGCGTTACCCCATCGTGATGCATGGGGTGTCGTTGTCCATTGGCGGTCCCCATGCCCTGGACCTGGACTACCTCAAGCAACTCAAGCAACTGGCCCGGCGGGTTGAGCCGGCCTGGATTTCCGATCACCTGTGCTGGAGCCGCGGCAACGCTCATCAACTGCACGATCTGCTGCCCTTGCCCTATACCGAGGAAAGCCTGGAATACGTGGCGGGCCGGGTGCGCCAGGTGCAGGAGGTGCTGGAGCGTCCCCTGGTGCTGGAGAACGTCTCCAGCTATGTGCGCGCCGCCGCCGATCAGTTCAGCGAGTGGGAGTTTCTGGCCGCCTTGAGCCAGCTTAGTGGCTGCGAGCTGCTGCTGGACGTGAACAACGTCTACGTCAGTTCACGCAATCACGGTTTCGATCCCTGGCAGTTCATCCAGGGGCTGCCGGCGCAACGGGTGCGGCAATTGCATCTGGCCGGGCATCAGGATCATGGCGACTACGTGATCGACACCCATGACCAGCCGGTGTGCGATCCGGTCTGGGCGCTGTATCAGCGCACCCTGCAACACCTTGGACCGGTCGCGACCCTGCTGGAGCGTGACGATCATTTTCCGCCGTTGAGCGAACTGCTCGGCGAACTGCACAAGGCTCGCGCGCTGGGGCAACGGGCGCTGTCCGGGAGGCTTGAATGCGCCTGAACGAATGGCAACTGGCCTTTGAACGCTACCTGCTGGCCGAGCAGTCCCAGGCGGACAGCCTGCTGGGCAACAGCCTGATCGGCGGACCGACCCTGAATGTCGCCACCGGTCTGGCGATTTACCACAACGCCTACCAGGCGCGGCTGCTGGAAGTCATGGTGGCGGACTTTCCGACGATCCTGCAGTGGCTCGGCGATGAAGAGTTCGCGTCACTGGCCGGCGCTTATATACGCCAATCGCCCTCCCGGCATTTCAGCCTGCGCTGGTTGGGGCAGGGCTTCGCCGAGTTCATCCAGGGCCATCTGGTGCCGGAGCAGGGCCTGCCCCTGGCGGAACTGGCGCGCCTGGAGTGGGCGTTCACCCTGGCCTTCGACGCCGCCGAGGCCCAGGTGCTGACGGTGGCGGACATGGCGGCCCTGGACGCCGAAGAGTGGCCGTTGCTGCAACTGCAACTGGCGCCTTGTGTGCAGTGGCTGGACTGCCGCTACAACAGCGTCGCCCAGTGGCGCGCGGTCAAGGATCAGGCGGATTTCCCCGAAAGTGCTTTACTCGAACAAGAGCAGCCTTGCCTGGTATGGCGGGTGGATCGGGTCTGCCGCTATCGCAGCTTGTCGTCAGCAGAAGCCCAAGGGTTGCGAGGCATGATCGAGGCGCAGTGGAGTTTCGTGGAACTCTGTGCCGAGCTGGCCGTCACTTACCTTGAGGGGGCCCCGTTGCAGGCTGCTACCTGGCTCAAACAGTGGGTCGAAGATGGCCTGGTGGTACGCCGCGAGTCCTGGAAAACGGCTGGAAATTCGATAGCCAGCTAATTTCCCAAGATGGTCTACCCTCATTTCAGACGTCTGAAACAGGGGGGATTTTTCATGCTCGCGCAACTTCCACCGGCCTTACAGAATCTGCAATTACCCTTGCGCCTGCGGCTCTGGGATGGCCATGAATTCAATCTTGGGCCGGAGCCCAGCGTCACCATCGTGGTCAAGGACCCGCAGCTGGTTGCGCAATTTACCCATCCCAGCCTGGACGCACTGGGGGGCGCCTTTGTCGAGGGCAAGCTGGAACTCGAAGGCTCCATCAGTGAAGTCATCCGGGTGTGCGATGAGCTGAGCCAGGCCTTGCTGGACGAGGATGACGACGATCAGCCGGTGCGCACACAGCACGACAAGGCCACGGACGCGGCGGCCATTTCCTACCATTACGACCTTTCCAACGCCTTCTATCAGCTCTGGCTCGACAGTGACATGGCCTATTCCTGCGCCTACTTCGAGACCGGCAGCGAGTCTCTGGAGCAGGCCCAGCAAGCTAAATTCCGCCACCTGTGCCGCAAGCTGCGCCTGCAACCGGGGGATTACCTGCTGGATGTCGGTTGCGGTTGGGGCGGGCTGGCCCGTTACGCTGCCCGCGAGTTCGGCGCCAAGGTCTTTGGCATCACCTTGAGCAAGGAGCAACTGGCCCTGGCCCGTGAACGGGTCAGTGCCGAAGGCCTGGACGATCTGGTGGAGCTGCAGTTGCTGGACTATCGCGACCTGCCTCAGGATGGCCGCTTCGACAAGGTGGTGAGCGTCGGCATGTTCGAACATGTGGGCCATGCCAATCTGCCGGAATACTGCCGGACCCTGTTCAACGCGGTGCGCGAGGGCGGCCTGGTGATGAACCACGGCATCACCGCCAAGCACACCGACGGACGTCCCGTGGGCCGGGGCGCCGGGGATTTCATCGAGCGGTATGTATTCCCCAATGGCGAGCTGCCGCATCTGGCGATGATTTCGGCGCAAGTCAGCGAGGCCGGGCTGGAAATCGTCGATGTCGAAAGCCTGCGCCTGCATTACGCCCGCACCCTGGATCACTGGAGCGAGCGCCTGGAAGACAACCTGGAGGCGGCCGGCCAGCAGGTGCCGCCGCAAGCGCTACGGATCTGGCGGCTGTACCTGGCGGGTTGCGCCTATGCGTTTGCCAAGGGCTGGATCAATCTGCACCAGATCCTCGCGGTCAAGACCCATGCCGATGGCAGTCATGAGTTGCCCTGGACCCGGGACGACCTCTATTACCCCTAGGCCCGGCAGCGTTTGCTGCAGACCTTGAGTGGCTCCCTAGAGGATCGGTGAAATCAGCCGCGCGACCCGCATGCCCAGTTGTTGCAGGCGGTGAGTCTGGCGGCTTTCTTCCCGGGCGATTTCCCGGGCCTTGGCGAAGTCGGCGTCCAGCATCTGCTCCACCTCGGTGGCGAAGTCGTCGTCCACGGTCAGCAGCATCACTTCGAAATTCAAGCGGAACGAACGGTTGTCCAGGTTGGCGCTGCCAATGGCGCTGATCTCGTTGTCGATTAACACCACCTTTTGATGCAGGAACCCTGGCTGATAACGGAAGACCCGGACCCCGGCGCGCACCGCCTCGAAGGCGTAGAGGCTGGAGGCGGCGTAGACGATGCGATGGTCCGGGCGCGAGGGCAGCAGGATGCGCACGTCCACATCCCGCAACACGGCCAGGCGCAGGGCGGCGAAGACCGCTTCATCGGGAATGAAATACGGGCTGGTGATCCATACCCGTTCGGTGGCGGCATGGATCGCCTCGACGAAGAACAGCGAGCATGTTTCGTAGGCATCGGCGGGGCCGCTGGCGAGCAATTGGCAGAGCACGCCGTCATCCGGGTAGGTGTCCGGAAGGATCAGCGGTGGCAGTTCCCGGGCCGCCCAGAACCAGTCTTCGGCAAAGGACTCCTGCAGGCAGGCCACCACCGGGCCGCTGACCTGCACGTGGGTATCGCGCCAGGGCGCCAGGGGCGGTTTCTTGCCCAGGTATTCGTCACCGACGTTGTGTCCGCCGACAAAACCCAGCAAGCCGTCCACCACCACAATCTTGCGGTGATTGCGGAAGTTCACCTGGAAGCGGTTGAGCCAGCCACTGCGGGTGGCGAAGGCATGCACCTGGACCCCGGCGTCACGCAGGGTCTGCACATAAGCGGCGGGCAGGGAATGGCTGCCGATGCGGTCGTAGAGCAAGTGGATGGAGACGCCTTCGGCGGCCTTTTCCAGCAGCAGGCGTTGCAGGCGCCGGCCCAGCTCGTCGTCGTGAATGATAAAGAACTGGATCAGCACCGCCTTGTGGGAGCGGCGGATGGCATTGAAGATCGCTTCGAAGGTGGCGTCGCCGTTGACCAGCAGGCGCACCTGATTGTTGGCCAGGCACGGCATGCGCCCCAGCTTGGGCATGGCCCGCAGCGTGGCGTAGGCCTGGGAGGCGCGGGCGGTGAGCGCCTCTTCGACCCAGGGCCGCCAGTTCAGCTCATTGATGGCCTTGTGCATTTCCACGTTGGCCTGGCGCCGGGCCTGGATGTAGGCATCGAAGGTGCTGCGGCCGAACACCAGGTAGGGAATCAGGGTCAGGTAGGGCATGAACATCAGTGACAGGGCCCAGGCAATGGCGCCTTGGGCGGTCCTGACGGTGAGCACCGCGTGGATCGCGGCGATCAGCCCGAGAAAATGCAACAGTGCGATGAGATAGCCGAAGAGGTGCGGGCCAAAATAATCCATGGGGCAACCTTTGCTCCTGAAGATTCAATGCCTAACAGACCATGTTCCACAGCGAATGTCGCTATTTTATTCTGCATGCAACGCCGTGCCTTGGCCGAAGTCTAACGGCCACTACTGTCTAGGAGTCATTCGATGAAACTTCGTTTACTGGGTTGGGCCTTGGCGGCGGGATTGGCGCTGCCACTGGCTGCGCAGGCGCAGATGCTGCAACCGGGCTTGTGGGAGCTGACCAGCAGCAACATGAGGGTCGATGACCAGAACTTGCCGGACTTGTCGCTGATTCTTGGCCAGTTGCAGCAACAGATGACCCCGGAACAACGGGCGATGCTGGAGAAACAGGGCGTGACCATGGGCGGCAAGGGTATTCGGGTGTGCTTGACGCCGGACCAGGTGAAATCCGACACCATTCCGCTGCAGGACCCGCAATCGGGTTGCCAGCAGCAGGTCACCGAGCGCAATGGCAATCAATGGAAGTTTCGCTTCAGTTGTCCCAAGGCTCAGGGCAACGGGGTGGCCAAGTTCATCAGTGATCGCGAGTTCACCACCAACGTGATCGGCACCTTCAATGCCACCGGCCTGCAGCAAAAGGGCAGCATGGACACCCGTGCCGTATGGCTGGGCCAGGACTGCGGCACGGTCAAACCCCGCGCCTCCTGACCGACCCTGTAGCAGCGACGGCCGCTGCGCTTGTCGGCGAAGCGGCCCTCCAGGCACCTGGACCAGGGCCTTCGCCGACAGGCCCGGGCACCGGCTAGCCCATCCGTTCCACTACCTGTTCCAGCGTCAGTTGTCCCAGATCCTCGCCATCTCTGCTGCGCAGGCTGACGTAGCCTCCGGCTTTCTCCTTGTCCCCGATCACCAGCAGGTAGGGCACTTTCTGCAGGCTGTGCTCACGGATCTTGTAGCCGATCTTTTCGTTGCGCAGGTCGGCACTGGACCGCAGCCCCTCTCGGCGCAGGCGTTCGCTGATTTCCCAGGCATAGTCCGCCTGAGCTTCGCTGATGTTGAGCACCACCACCTGCTGCGGCGCCAGCCACAAGGGCAGGGCGCCGCCATAGTGCTCGATGAGAATGCCGATGAAACGTTCCAGGGAGCCGAACAGCGCGCGGTGCAGCATCACCGGTTGCCGGCGTTCGCCGTTGTCGGCGATGTAGCTGATGGCGAAGCGCTCGGGGAGGTTGAGATCCACTTGCAGGGTGCCGCACTGCCAGTCGCGGCCGATGGCGTCGCGCAGCACGAATTCCAGTTTCGGGCCGTAGAAGGCGCCTTCTCCCGGGTTGAGCCGATAGTCGATCTGCATGCTTTGCAGGGCGCCGACCAGGGCGCTTTCCAGCTGATCCCAGACCTCGTCGCTGCCGATGCGGTTGGCCGGGCGCGTAGAGAGCTTCACCGCCACGTCGTCAAAGCCGAACTCCTTATAGATGTCGAACACCAGGGCGATGGTGCGGGCGCATTCGTCCTGCATCTGTTCCGGGGTGCAGAAGATGTGGGCGTCGTCCTGGGTGAAGTGGCGGACCCGCAGCAAGCCGTGCAGTGCCCCTGAAGGTTCATAGCGATGGACCTTGCCGAATTCGGCGATGCGCAGGGGCAGGTCGCGGTAGCTCTTCAAGCCGTGGCCGAAGATCGCCACCGCGCCGGGGCAGTTCATGGGCTTGAGGGCGAAGGTGCGCTGGTCCTCGGTGCTGGTGGTGAACATGTGGTCGCGGTAGTTCTGCCAGTGCCCGGAGGTTTCCCAGAGGCTGCGGTCCATCACGTCCGGGGTGTTCACTTCCTGGTAGCCGGCCTGTTCCTGGCGCTGGCGCATGTAGCCGATCAACAGCTTGAACAGGGTCCAGCCCTTGGCGTGCCAGAACACTGAGCCCGGCGCGCAATCGTCGAAGTGGAACAGGTCCAGTTGCTGGCCCAGCTTGCGGTGGTCGCGCTTGGCGGCCTGTTCCTGACGCAGCAGATAGGCGTCCAGATCCTGGCGGGTGGCCCAGCAGGTGCCGTAGATCCGTTGCAACGGCGCGTTGCTGGCATCGCCGCGCCAATAGGCGCCGGCCACCTTGGTCAGCTTGAAGGCCCGCAACTGGCCGGTGGTACGCACGTGGGGGCCGCGGCACAGGTCTTCGAAATTGCCCTGGCGGTACAGCGACAGTACGGCCTCCGGGGGCAGGTCGCGGATCAGCTCGACCTTGTAGTGCTCGCCCTGGTCGGCGAAGTGTTGCAGCGCCTGCTCCCGGGACAGCTCGCGGCGGCGCAAGGTGTGGTTGGTGGCGGCAAGGCTGTGCATGCGCGCCTCGATCAGTTCCAGATCCTCGGGGGTGAAAGGGCGCTCATAGGCGAAGTCGTAGAAGAAGCCGTCCTCGATCACCGGGCCGATGGTGACCTGGGCCGAGGGATACAGCTGCTTCACCGCCATGGCCAGCAGGTGGGCGCAGGAGTGACGCAGGACTTCCAGGCCATCGGCATCGGTCGCGGTGACGATGCTCAGGCGGGTGTCGGTGTCCAACAGGTAGTCACAGTCCACCAGCCGGCCATCGACCCGTCCGGCCACGGCGGCTTTGGCCAGGCCGCTGCCAATGCTGGCGGCCACTTCGAACACGGACAACGGCTGGTCGTACTCACGGCACGCGCCATCAGGCAGGGTGATGCGGATCATCTTCGGTGGTCCTTGGTCAGGCTTGGGGGATTAGCGGATGAAGCGCAGGGGCAGGCCCTGACAGTGGTCATACAGACGCCCCTGGTGCCAGGCGAGCTGACCCGAGACCAGGGTGGTGGCGACGCTATGGCGAAAGCGTTGGCCGGCAAACGGCGTCCAGCCGCATTGGGCAAGAATTGGCTGGCGGTCCACAGCCAGGCCCTCGGGCTCGGCGCGGATCAGCACCAAGTCGGCCCAGTAGCCTTCGCGCAGGTAGCCACGGTCGGGGATGGCGAACAGGTCGGCTACCCGGTGGCTGGTCTTGGCCACCAGGGTGGTCAGGGGCAGGACCTGGTCCGCCACCAGTTCCAGCAAGGCCGGCAAGGCGTGCTGCACCAGAGGCAGTCCGGCGGGCGCACGGGTGTAGGGCTGCTGTTTCTGCTCCCAGGTGTGGGGCGCGTGGTCACTGCCGATGATGTCCAGGCGGTGGCTGTTGAGGGCCTGACGCAAGGCGTCGCGATCGGCCTGGGTCTTGATCGCCGGGTTGCATTTGATCAGGTGGCCAAGACGCGAGTAGTCGCGGTCATCGAACAGCAGGTGGTGCAGGCAGACTTCGGCGGTGATGCGCTTTTCGGCCAGGGGCCGGTCCTCGAACAGGGCCAGTTCCCGGGCGCAGGTCAAGTGCAGGACGTGCAGGCGGGTGCCGTGTTTTTTCGCCAGTTCCACCGCCAGGGACGAGGAGCGGTAGCAGGCCTCGGCGTCGCGAATGCGCGGGTGAGCGGCAGCGGGAATCTGATCGCCATAGAGTTGCTGCCAGCGTTGTTGCTTGAGCTGGATGCTCGGGGTGTGTTCGCAGTGCGCCAGGAGGAGGGTCGGTACCTGGCGAAACAGCCGGTCCAGCACGTGCGGATCGTCCACCAGCATGTTGCCGGTGGAGGCGCCCATGAACACCTTGACCCCGGCGACCTCGGTGGGATCGAGGGCGGCGACGGTGTCGAGGTTGTCGTTGCTGACGCCGAAGTGAAAGCCGTAGTTGGCCACTGAAGCGACCGCTGCGCGGCGTTTCTTGTCGGCCAGGGCGGCCAGGGTCAAGGTCGCCGGCGAGGTGTTGGGCATGTCCATGAAGCTGGTGATGCCACCGGCCACTGCGGCGCGCGACTCGCTATGGATGCTGCCTTTTTCCGGGGCGCCGGGATCGCGAAAGTGCACCTGGTCGTCGATCATCCCTGGCAGCAGCCATTGGCCCTGGGCGTCGATTTCCAGTTCGGCGCTGAGGTGGTCGAGGCTGCCGATGGTCTCGATGCGTCCATGATTGACCAGCAGGTCGGCGTCGAACTCCCGTCCTTCGTTCACCAGGCGGGCATTGCGGATAAGGATTCGGCTCATGCTCAAAACTCGTTCTGCAGGGCCTTGTAGCCGCGGACCAGATCGACGTTGGTACGGGCCACGTCCTCGGAAAACTCCGAGGCGCTGATGCTCACCGGAGGGAACTGCGCCAGGTCGGTCTTGGGGCCGATGCGGGTGGTGGAGGGCACGTAGAAGCCTGGGGGCAGGTCGCGACCGTCCACCACCGAGTTGTGGCGGACCACGCTGCCGTCGCCCACCACGCAGTTGAACAGCACGCTGTTGAAACCGATGAACACCCGGTCGCCGACCACGCAGGGGCCGTGGACGATGGAGCGGTGGGCGATGGAGGTGTGCTGGCCGATGGTGACGGCGGCGCCGGATTTGGAGTGGATCACCACGCCGTCCTGGATGTTCGAATTGGCGCCGATGGTGATGGCTTCCATCTGGCCGCTGGCGTCGACCTCATCGGCGCGGATCACCGCGTAGGGGCCGACGAACACGTTGTCACCGATCACCACCTTGCCGCAGATGATGGCGGTCTTGTCCACGTAGGCGGATTCAGCGATCACCGGCAGATCGCCGGAAGGGTTTTTACGAATCATGGCGCGAGTCCTTCAAGGGGGAACTGATGACTTCCACCGCGCCATCGCGAATGGCGTTGTAGAAACAGTTGGGGCGGCCGGTGTGGCAGGCGGGGCCTTGTTGCTCCACTTGCAGCAACACGGCGTCGCCATCGCAGTCCAGGCGCGCTTCGATCAGGCGCTGGCGGTGGCCCGAGCTTTCGCCCTTGCGCCACAGGCACTGGCGCGAGCGCGACCAGTAGCAGACCTGGCCGCTGGCCAGGGTTTCGGCCAGGGCCCGGCGGTTCATCCAGGCCAGCATCAGCACCTCGCCGCTGTCGTGTTGCTGGGCGATGGCGGCGATCAGTCCGTCGCTGTTCCAGGGCAGGGCATCGAGCACCGCGGTCAGCGGCCAACGACTGCCCTGGGCAGCGCTTTCCAGGTCCAGCAGTGTCAGCGGCGGGCGTTGGATCATGGTCGGCTCAGGGCGTCGTACAGGGTGTTGAGGTTGTATTCGAACAGCCCGATGAAGGTGCTGGCCGGGCCGCTGGCGGAGAGGGCGTCGGAGTACAGGGTGCCGCCGATATGGGCGCCGCTTTCGTCGGCGATCTGCTTGAGCAGGCGGGCGTCCTTGATGTTCTCCATGAACACCGCCTTGACCTTGGCGTTGCGGATCTGGGTGATCAGCGCCGCGACTTCGGCGGCCGAGGGTTCGCGTTCGGTGGACAGACCCTGGGGCGCCATGAAGTCGATACCGTAGGCCTGGCCCAGATAGCCGAAGGCGTCGTGGGAGGTGACGATCTTGCGGTTGCCCGGGGGCAGGGCGCCGAGTTTGGTCTTGGCCTCGGCCAGCAGGCGGTAGATCTGTTGCAGGTAGGCCTGGCTGTTGCGCTGATAGTCGGCCTGGTGGGCCGGGTCGGCGGCGATCAGTGCCTGGGTGATGGTGTTCACATAGAGTTCGCTGTTGGCCAGGTTGTGCCAGGCGTGCGGGTCGGGCACCTGTTCGCCGTCCTCGTCCAGGGTCCGTGGAATCACCCCGCGACTGGCGGTGATCACCGCAGTCTTGGTAGCCGAGCTGGCCACCAGGCGATCCAGCCAGGGTTCGAAGCCCAGGCCGTTCTTGATGATCAGCCGGGCTTTGAGCAGGGCCTTGGCATCGTCCGGCGTGGGTTCGTAGGTGTGGGCGTCTTCATCGGCGCCTACCAGGTTGGTGATCTGTACATGCTCGCCGCCGACCTGGCGGGTGATGTCGGCGAGGATGCTGAAGCTGGTGACTACGGCCAGCTTGTCCGCGGCCTGGGCGGTGGACCACGACAGTGGCAGCAGCAGGCTGAACAGCACGAGTAGAGCGCGCATCGGGAAACACCTCATGGGGATGTGAGCAACGGCGGGCGGTGCAACAGGCCGTGTACCGGACCGAACACCACGGACAGCAGGTACAGGCTGCCCGCCACCAGCACGATGGCCGGTCCGCTGGGCAGCGAGTAATGGAATGACAGCAACAGGCCGAGCCACACCGAGAGACAACCCAGCAGCGCGGCGATGCCCATCAACAGCGGCAGCCGCCGGCTCCAGAAGCGCGAGGCGGCGGCCGGCAGCATCATCAGCCCCACCACCATCAGGGCGCCGATGGCCTGGAAACCGATCACCAGATTGAGCACCACCAGGGTCAGGAACAGGCCGTGAGCCAGGGGACCCAGGCGACTGACGCTGTGCAGGAACAGTGGGTCGAGGGTATCCAGCAGCAGGGGTTTGTAGATCAGGGCCATGGCCATCAGGCTGACGGCCGAGACCAGGAGCATGCCGTTGAGGGTCGGGCCGTCCACCGCCAGGGCCGAGCCGAACAGCAGGTGCAACAGGTCCAGGCGTTTGCCCGCCAACCCGAGGATCAGTACGCCGCTGGCCAGGGAGATGGGATAGATAGCCGCGATGCTGGCGTCTTCCCGCAGGCCGGTGCGGCGGGTGATCCAGGCCGCGAGGCCGGCCATGCCCAAGCCGGCGCCCAGGCCGCCGAAGGTCAGGGCCGGCAAGCTGAGACCGGCGAACCAGAAGCCCAGGGCGGCGCCAGGGAGGATGCCGTGGGCCACCGCATCGCCGATCAGGCTCATGCGCCGCAGGATCAGGAAGACGCCCAGAGGGGCGGTGCTGGAGGCCAGGACCAGGCCGCCGAGCAAGGCCCGGCGCATGAACACGAATTCGCTGAAGGGTTGCCAGAACTGTGCGGCGAACTGCATCACGCCACCTGCGTCTGGAAGGGCGGGGCAATCAGTTCTTGGCTCGGGCCCAAGACACAGCCGCTGCTTTTGACCCACAAGGTCTGAGGGATGTGCTGGCGCACGGCGGCCAGGCCATGACAAACCACCACCAGCGTCCGGCCCTGGGCGTGCCAGCTGTGCAGGTGTTGCCAGAGCAGGGTCTGGCCCGCTTCGTCGAGGGCGGCGTGGGGTTCGTCCAGGAGCAGCAGAGGCGCTTCGGTCAGGCTCAGTCTGGCCAGCAGCGCGCGCTGTAATTCCCCACCGGAAAGGGCCATCAACGGGCGATTTTCCAGACCACTCAAATGCCAGTCTTCGAGTACCGCCTGCAGTTTTTCTGCCCTGGCCCTGGCGGGTTCACGCTTGCCCCAGAAGCCTGCGGCCACCAGCGCTTCGAGGCTGATGGGGAACTGGCGATCGAGGTGTTGCTGTTGCGGCAGAAACGAAAAGCCGCCCCGTTTGGGCGCCGCCAGATCGACCTTGCCGGCCAAGGGCTTTTGCAGCCCAGCCAGGACTTTCAGCAGGCTGCTCTTGCCCGAACCGTTGGCGCCGATGATGGCGCTCAGGCTGCCGCTGGGCAGGTGCAGGTCCAGGGCTGGAGTCAGGGGTTGGCCCGGCGCGCCCCAGCGCAAACCTCGGCAGCGGATCATCAGGCCTCCCAGTTCCAGCGGCTTTGTGCCACGGCGTCGTGGGCGTGCAGGCTTTCCGCATGCACGACCCGCAGTTGGAAGGCGTTGACCCCGGGGGAGCGGCGCAGGGCCAGATTCAACCGGCGGGCGGCGTCTTCGCAGAACATCAGGTTTTGTCCGTTGGCCAGGGCGAAGGCCTGTTCATCGGCGCGTTTGACCGCCGTTTGCACGGCGGTGCCCAGGGCGTTTTCCGCGTCGTTGATCAGTGCAATCAACGGCAGTTCGTCGAGGAAGTCGTCCAGGCGCAGATGCAGTTCGGCGTTGCTGCGTTGGCTATGGGGCGTGGCGACTATGCCTTGGGTCGAGCCCAGCCAGGCCAGGATCTCGGCGTGCTGCAATGGCCGGTTGGCGAAATCGTCGACGAATTGCTGTTGGATCAACTGACGGGACAGGGCGGCCGAGCAAGGACAGGTGGAGGAATAAGGCACGACGATTTTTAGTTCCACGTGGAACATCGCGTTTTTCAGCCGTGCTTCGATGCTCAACGGATAGCTCTTCCAACCGGCCAAAGGGCTGACCAAGGCCGGGCGTTTGAGCAGCAGATCGAAGTGCAGGCGCAGGTAGGCGCTGTTGGCCAGGCCTTCGTGACTGTCGAGAAAGCGCTGTAGCACTTGGCGCAGCAGAGCAGGCGTGAGGTTGTCCTGTTCGAGCATTTCCAGGGCCAGGTACAGCCGCGACATATGAATGCCTCGCGCCTCGCCGTCGTCGAGGCTGACTCCGGCGTCCGCTTTGGCAGCGATCCGTTGGCTGTCCATCAGTACAGGTAAGGCAATGCCGCACATGCCCACCCATTCCAGGGGCAAGGCTTGGCGTGAGGCCTGCGCGGCGATATCCGGCAGAGTCAGCGCGTTCATGAACAGGTCCGTCGTTAGGAATATTTCTGCATGTTATATTATAACAATACATCCGATGAAACATTTTTCCTCGGCGGTTCTCTGGCCTGTTCTTGTGAGTACGGACGCTCCCTCATCTGCGGTATTTGTCATGCACAGACGTCAATTGCTCAACCTGCTGTTGGCCGGCACGGCCCTGATGTTGCCCTGGGCTGTTTCTGCCGCGCAGATCCGTAATGCGCGGCTGTGGAAAGACGCCGACAAGCTGCGGCTGGTGCTCGATCTGAGTGGCCCGGTGCAGTACAAGACCTTCACTCTGAGCGCACCGGAGCGCTTGATCATTGATTTGAACGGCGCTCGCCTGAGTGGCGATTTCAGTCAGTTGCCCCTGGCCCGTACGGTGATCCGCGCGATCCGCTCCGGGCATTTTGGCCAGGGCGATACACGGATCGTCCTCGACCTGAATGAGCCGGTGCAGCTCAACAGTTTTCTCCTGCCGCCCCAGGATGGGCAGGGCCACCGACTGGTGCTGGACCTGTCTGCGGCCGGCAAGGTGCCGTTGCAGATCGCCGCGGCCGCTGCGCCCCTGGCCCAGCCCGAGGCGTCGCCGGGCAAGCCTCATCCCAAGCGCGACATCATCGTGGTGGTGGACCCTGGCCACGGTGGCAAGGACCCCGGCGCCGTGGGGGCCAAGGGTGAGCGAGAGAAGGATGTGGTGCTGTCCATCGCCCGGTTGCTGGCCAAGCGGCTCAAGCGCGAGAAGGGCTTTGCCGTGAAGCTGGTGCGCAACGACGACTTCTTCGTGCCGTTGCGCAAGCGGGTGGAGATCGCCCGCAAGCACAAGGCCGACATGTTCATCTCGGTGCACGCCGATGCGGCGCCGCGCCTTAGCGCCTCCGGTGCCTCGGTGTATGCCTTGTCCGAAGGCGGGGCGACTTCGGCCACTGCGCGCTTCATGGCCCAGCGGGAAAACGATGCCGACTTGCTGGGGGCCAGCAGCCTGCTCAATCTCAAGGACAAGGACCCGATGCTGGCAGGGGTGATTCTCGACATGTCGATGAACGCCACTATTGCCGCCAGCCTGCAGCTAGGGGGCACGGTGCTGGACAGCCTGTCGGGGATTACCACCCTGCACCAGAAGCGCGTGGAACAGGCCGGCTTCGCGGTGCTCAAGTCGCCGGACGTGCCATCGATCCTGGTGGAAACCGGCTTCATCTCCAATCGCCGCGACAGCCAGCAACTGGTCACCACGCGGCATCAGCAGGCGATTGCCGACGGCCTGTTCCAGGGTTTGCAGCGCTACTTCGAAAAGAACCCGCCGGCCAACAGCTATCTGGCCTGGCTCCAGGAAACAAAGAACAGCCGCACCGTGTAGGAGCCGGCTAAGAGGCCGTTGGATTGTGCGTCGCCCTGACGGTCGCGTTCGCTGGCAAGCCAGCTCCTACAGTCACCAGCGCCTGCACCTGGCGCGCTGTGGGGGCGGCTAGCAACCGCTGATGCGGCTGCAGGTGAACTTGGCGCTGCTGCCGCCAGAACTGGAGAAGCGATTGCGGGTGGTCCAGCCCACGCGTTGGCTGTAGCCCACCCAGGCTTCACCATCGGAGGCCAGGCCGGTGAAGAAGGTCAGTTGCCCGTAGCGACTGTTGGTCTGCGCCCAGTAGCGTTTGCCGATCACCTCGAACCCGCGCAAGTAAGTGGTGCTGCCCGCCGTGGCGACGCTGTAGGCGTTGCCCAAGGGATCGACGCAGGCCAGCAGGGTGGCGCTGCGGGTGCAGGTGGCCAAGGTACTGGGCACGGCGGCTGTGGCGTGGCCGGCCAGCAGCATCAGGCTTGAAAGCAGGGTGGGCAGGACAAGGCGCATGGCAGTTCTCGTGGCGACAGGGGCGCAGCATTGCGCCCTTCGTCGTGGTCGGCAAGGGAGTATTGGCTAATCTGCATTGTTATAATATAACATAAAATAAAGCCTGACCCGTGACCCCCGCCATGACTGAACAAGAGCTCCTCGCCGAACCCTCGGCGCATTACATGAACGACGCCCAGCAGGGCTTCTTCCGCGATCTGCTGCTGGCCCAGCGCAGCGAATTGCAGGAGCGCATTGCCGCTGAGTTCGACCAACTGCGCGAGCAGGAACCCCACAGCGACCCCGCCGATATCGGCAGCGCCGAAGAGCAGCGGCAATGGCAACTGCGCCTGCTGGAGCGGGAAAAGAAGCTCCTGGACAAGATCGACGAGGCCCTTGAGCGCCTGGCCCGCGGCGAGTACGGCTGGTGCCGCGACACCGGCGAGCCCATCGGCCTGCAGCGCCTGCTGCTGCGGCCCACCGCCACCTTGTGTATCGAAGCCAAAGAACGCCAAGAGCTGCGCGAACGCCACCAACGGGCGCTTTGACCCAGCCGCGAACCTGATGAGGAACCCCCATGACCGAGCGTCTTCCCGTTACCGTGCTGTCCGGCTTTCTTGGCGCGGGCAAAAGCACCCTGCTCAATCACGTCCTGCGCAACCGCGACAACCTGCGGGTAGCGGTGATCGTCAACGACATGAGCGAAATCAACATCGACGGCAGCGAGGTGCAGCGCGATGTCAGCCTCAACCGCGCTGAAGAGAAGCTGGTGGAGATGAGCAACGGCTGCATCTGCTGCACCCTGCGCGAAGACCTGCTGGAAGAAGTGGGCAAGCTGGCCCGCGACGGGCGCTTCGACTACCTGCTGATCGAGTCCACCGGGATCTCCGAGCCGCTGCCGGTGGCAGAAACCTTCACCTTTCGCGATGAGGCCGGGCAGAGCCTGGCGGACATCGCCCGCCTCGACACCATGGTGACTGTGGTCGATGGCATGAACTTCCTGCTGGATTACCAGGCGGCGGAAAGCCTCGCCAGTCGCGGTGAAACCCTGGGCGAGGAAGACGAGCGTTCGATCACCGACCTGCTGATCGAGCAGGTGGAGTTTGCCGATGTGATCCTGGTCAGCAAGATCGACCTGATCAGCAGCGCCGAGCGCCAGGAGCTGATGGCGATCCTGGCGCGGCTCAACGCCCAGGCAGAGATCATCCCCATGGTCATGGGCCAGGTGCCCTTGGCCAAGATCCTCAATACCGGGCGCTTCGACTTTGAACGCGCGGCCCAGGCGCCGGGCTGGCTGCAGGAGTTGCGCGGCGAGCACGTACCGGAAACCCAGGAGTACGGAATTGCTTCAACCGCCTATCGGGCGCGGCGCCCCTTTCATCCGCAGCGCTTCTTCAACTTCATCAACCGGCCCTGGGTCAACGGCAAGCTGCTGCGCTCCAAAGGCTTCTTCTGGCTGGCCAGCAAGTACCAGGAAGCGGGCAGCTGGTCCCAGGCCGGTGGCTTGATGCGCCACGGTTTTGCCGGGCGCTGGTGGCGCTTCGTGCCCAAGCAGCAATGGCCCCAGGACGAGGAAAGCATGGCGGCGATCCTGCACAACTGGACCCCGGCTACGGGCGACTGTCGCCAGGAGCTGGTGTTCATCGGCCAGAACATCGACTTCACCCGGCTCTGTGCCGAGCTCGACCTGTGCCTGCTGGATGACGATGAAATGGCCCTGGGTGTCGAGGGCTGGAGCCTGATGACCGACCCTTTCGGTGCCTGGCATGAAGAGGAGGCGGCCTGATGCTGACCCTGAGTTCTCCGGTGACTCCACTGAGCATTCCATTGGCGGCCAGGAGCTTGCTGCTGCCTTGTGCGGTGCCGCTGGTTTCCCGGCGCGCGGCCATTGGCCCGACCCCGGCGGTCCTGGCCGAGGTGCTGGACGACGAGGTCAACCTCGGCCTCTGGCAGCGCCAGTTGCCGGCGCACATCGAGGACTTCGGCCCGTTGCTGTTGTCCCTCAACGAGCCCTTGGCCGAGTCCCTGTCCCTGGAACTGCCGGATGAGGATTGCCCACCGAACCTGCGGGGCCTGGCCTCGCGCTTCAGCGACTTGCACGGTTATGACGGCTTTATCGCCGACGTTTCCTGGCTGGTCAGCGCCTTTGCCTGCCTGTTGGGCGCCAAGCGCGTGGGCTTGCGCTTGCGGGTGCTGGACAAGGCCATGTGCCCGCGCTTTCACGTCGACCATGTGCCCGTGCGCCTGATCACCACCTATGCCGGGATTGGCAGCCAGTGGTTGCACGAGGGGGCGATGGACCGTCGACAACTGGGACAGGCCAGTGCTGAACCCCGAGACCCGGCGCTGATCCAGCAGATCGGCAGCGGTGAAGTGGCGCTGTTCAAGGGCGAGAAGTGGCACGGCAACGAAGGTTTCGGCCTGATCCACCGCTCGCCGCAACTGGCGTCGGGGGAGCGCCGGCTGATCCTTACCCTTGATTGGCTGGGTTGAGCCAGGCGTGTAGCCGCTGCCGAGCCTGCGAGGCTGCGCCAAGGTCCGCAGGACCTTCAGTGCGCTCAAGAGCGGCGTCTGCTGCGGCGTCGTTCTTGAGCGCGCGGATTTTCGCCCTGCACGGGAAGGGCGTAGCATCACCTCACAGGCTTTCCGGACCCCCTTGCCATGCTCCAGAACATTCCCACCCATGTGATCGCCGGCCCTCTGGGGGCCGGCAAGACCAGCCTGATCCGTCACCTGCTGAGCCAGCGTCCGGCCGAGGAGCGCTGGGCGGTGCTGATCAACGAGTTCGGCCAGATCGGCCTGGATGCGGCCTTGCTGACTCGGGATGACGATGGCATCGCCCTCGGCGAAGTGGCCGGCGGCTGTCTGTGCTGCGTCAACGGCGCACCGTTTCAGGTGGGCTTGGGGCGCCTGCTGCGCAAGGCCAAGCCGGATCGTCTGTTCATCGAGCCTTCCGGCCTCGGTCACCCGGCGCAATTGCTCAAGCAACTGAGCGTCGCGCCCTGGCAAGGGGTGCTGGCGTTGCAGCCCTGTGTGCTGGTGCTCGACGCCCAGGCCCTGGCGGCCGGCAAGCCGCTGCCCCAGGCCCAGCAGGACGCCCTGTCCAGCGCCGGCTTGTTGGTGTTGAACAAGGACGAACTGCTCAGCGACAGCGATCGGCTGCGGGTGCTGGAGCAGTTGCCGGACCTGCCCTTGTTCTGGACGCGCCACGCCGCCTTGCCCCTGGCCGAGCTACCGGGCCTGGAGGTCAGCGCCGGGGCGACGCTGGAGCACCTGGATGTTCCCCAGGGCCTGGCACAGTTACCGGCGGTGTGGAGCGATCCGGCGTTGCCGATCTGCCTCAGTCAGTCTCAGGAGGAGGGCTGGAGCATCGGCTGGCGCTGGCACCCGAGCCAGCAGTTCGACCTGATCCGGGTCGATCACTGGCTGCAGAACCTCGACTGGCGTCGGGCCAAACTGGTGATCCACAGCGATGAGGGCTGGCGCTCGGGCAATGGCTTGGATAATTCACCGCTGAACTGGCTGCCCAGCGAATGGCGACGGGATTCGCGCCTGGAGTTGATTTTCAGTGCCCCTCAGGACATGGCCGCCCTGCAAGCCAGCCTCAGCGCTTGCCGCCTGTAGGCGCAGGCTTGCCTGCGCCTCTCACGGCTTGAACTTGCGATGCTCTTCGCGCCACTGACTCAGCTCGATCACCTCGGCGCTGGGCAACGGCTCTTTCACTTCGAATGGATAGGGTGCCAGCTCGATGTGCGCGCTGTGGGCTCCGAACTGAGTGATGGTTCCGGCGTGGCGGGTTTCGCCAGTCACGGTGAATTCGAAGTTGTAGATTCGCGCCAGGCGCCGACGACCGTTGGCGTCCTTGACCAAACCGATGCGCTTGAGTGCGACGTTGCCGTCCAGCAGCTCGATGTCGAGCCGTGCACAGTGCTGCTTGACCCGCGCCAGCGCCCGTTCCCGCAGGCCGTGGTTGTGCCATAGCCA
Organism: Pseudomonas sp. LPH60; assembly: GCF_030718165.1. Taxonomy (NCBI): domain Bacteria; kingdom Pseudomonadati; phylum Pseudomonadota; class Gammaproteobacteria; order Pseudomonadales; family Pseudomonadaceae; genus Pseudomonas; species Pseudomonas sp. LPH60. The sequence continues at coordinate 618,168 of NZ_JAVAJH010000004.1, read as the reverse complement.
GGCGGCGCCGGTCGCCAGCAGCATCAGCACAAAAATGTTTCCAAGGGTCAGCATGAAGGTTTGCTCCAACGAAGTGGCGTCAGCTTAACTGCGTCTCCGGTCTGTCGTACAGGCTGCGTTTAGTCGCATACTGCGCGGCTTGAATTCCACCGGTTTTATGGAAAATCCTGCATGAAACGTACGCCCCACCTGCTTGCGATCCAGTCCCATGTGGTTTTCGGCCACGCCGGTAACAGTGCTGCGGTGTTTCCCATGCAGCGGGTCGGGGTGAATGTCTGGCCCCTGAATACCGTACAGTTCTCCAACCACACTCAGTATGGTCACTGGGCCGGAGAAGTGTTGGCGCCCCAGCAGATTCCCGAGCTGGTGGAAGGTATCGCCGCCATCGGCGAGTTGGGCAACTGCGATGCGATTCTCTCCGGTTACCTGGGCAGCGCGGCCCAGGGCCGGGCGATTCTCAGTGGCGTGGCGCGGATCAAGGCGACCAACCCCAAGGCCTTGTACCTGTGCGACCCGGTGATGGGCCATCCGGAGAAGGGCTGCAGCGTGCCGGCGGAAGTCAGCGACTTTCTGCTGGATGAAGCGGTGGCCATGGCGGATTTTCTCTGCCCCAACCAGCTGGAACTGGACAGCTTCTGCGGGCGCAAGCCGCAATCGTTGTTCGATTGCCTGGGCATGGCCCGCTCGCTGCTGGAGAAGGGCCCCAAGGCGGTGCTGGTCAAGCACCTGGACTACCCGGGCAAGTTGGCGGAAGGCTTCGAGATGCTGCTGGTGACCGCCGAGGGCAGCTGGCACCTGCGGCGTCCGCTGCTGGCGTTCCCGCGCCAACCGGTGGGAGTGGGCGACCTGACGTCGGGTCTGTTCCTGGCCCGGGTGCTGTTGGGTGACAGCCTGGTAGCGGCGTTCGAATTCACCGCCGCGGCGGTGCATGAAGTGCTGCTGGAAACCCAGGCCTGCGCCAGCTACGAGCTGGAGCTGGTGCGGGCCCAGGATCGCATTGCCCATCCGCGGGTGCGGTTCGAGGCCACGCCGATCGGCTTCTGATGGCGACCGGCGTTCAGTGACTCAGGCCTGCTCGGAGAATTGCACCGTCGGCGCCGGCTGACGGAAGCCCCGGGTGTGTACGCCCAGGTACGCCAGGCCCAAGGCGAACCAGGCCAGGCCAATCCCCAGGGTCAGGGCCGAGAGGCTGGTCCACAGCCAGACGATCAGGCCGAAGCCGATCAACGGCAGCAGGCCGTACTGCAGCAGTCGCGCCCCCGTGCGCGGGTGCCCCTGTCCCAGGTGACTCTTGATCACCGCCAGGTTGACCACCGAGAACGCCACCAGCGCGCCGAAGCTGATCATCGACGCCAGGGTGGTGAGGTCGATGACTACTGCCAGCAAGGACACCAGCGACACCAGGACAATGGCGATCACCGGGGTCTTGTAGCGCTCGGACAGGGTGCCGAACACCCGTCGTGGCAAGATGCCGTCGCGGCCCATGCTGAACAGGATGCGCGACACCGAGGCCTGTGACGCCAGGGCCGAACCGGCAGCGCCAGCGACATAGGTGGCAGTGAAGAACATCTCCAGGAAACGTCCGCCGGCGTGCAGCATCACCTCGCTGGCTGCCGAATCGGCGTCCTTGAAGCTGCTGCCGGGGAAGGCCAGCTGGCTGGTCATGGCCAACAGGATGAACAGCAGGCCCGCGCCCAGGGTGGTGATGACAATGGCCCGGGGAATGTCCCGGCGTGGGTCGCGGGTTTCCTCGGCCAGGGTCGATACCGCGTCAAAGCCGAGGAACGACAGGCACAGCACCGCCGCTCCGGCCATTAATGGCAACAGTCCGCTCTGGCTGCCGTCGCCGACCCAGGGCGCGCTCAGGTCCAGGCTCTCGGCCCCGGCCAACTGGCGAATCACCAGGGCCACGAACACCACCACGAACACCATCTGCGCGCAGACGATCAGGTTGCTCATGCTCGATACCGAACCGATGCCGCGAATGTTCAGCAGCGTCACCAGGCTGATGGTCGCCACCACAAAGACCCAGGCTGGCACGGCGGGAAAGGCCAGGTTGAGAAACAGGCCGATCACCAGGTAGTTGATCATTGGTAGAAACAGGTAATCCAGCAGCAGTGACCAGCCGGCAAGAAAGCCGATGCCCGGTCCGAAACTGAGGCTGGCGTAGGAATAGGCCGAGCCGGCAATTGGGTACTTCCTGACCATGACGCTGTAGGACAGGGCGGTGAAGAGCATGGCCAACAGGGTGATCACGTACGCGGCGGCGGTACGCCCGCCGGTGATCTGGGTGACCACGCCGTAGGTGGTGAAGACGGTCAGCGGGACCATGTACACCAGGCCGAAGAACACCAGGGCCGGCAGCCCGAGGATGCGGCGCAGGGAGGTGCCCTGGGCACTGTGGGTGAAATCGCTGGGGGCGAGGGTGGGATTGTCGGAGAGAGTATTGGCGCTGGGCATTGTTATTGTTCTCACGCGTTCGTGGGTTCGAAGGCTCCCCAAACGGGGAGTGCGCTTGTGCCTTGCCCAACGATTCTGGCAGCGGTGCCCCTGGGGCATAACTCTCTATGTGGTCAAAAAGGGATGGATGTGGCCATTCGGGATGACCGCAGAAGACTGCCTGGAGCAGCGGAGGGAGAGGGGGCGAGTGCGCAAGGCTTTGCAGGGGCGTGGCGAGGGGACCGTCCGTGGTCCTGCTGAATCAGCGTATCTGTCTGAGGATCAAGGGCCGTCGGCCTTGATTTCCTGGTAGCGCTTTTCCAGCTCCTGGCGGATCTGCCGACGCTGCTGGGCCTGGATATAGCGGCGCTTGCCGTCGGCGGTCTCGGGCTGCAGCGGTGGCACCTGGGCCGGTTTGCGTTGGTCGTCCACCGCCACCATGGTGAAGAAGCAGCTGTTGGTGTGGCGCACCGAGCGCTCGCGGATGTTCTCGGTCACCACCTTGATACCCACCTCCATGGAGGTGTTGCCGGTGTAGTTGACCGAGGCCAGGAAAGTCACCAGTTCGCCGACATGCACCGGCTCGCGGAAGATCACCTGGTCCACCGACAAGGTCACTACGTAGCGGCCGGCATAACGGCTGGCGCAGGCATAGGCGACTTCGTCGAGGTACTTGAGCAGGGTGCCGCCGTGGACATTGCCAGAGAAATTGGCCATGTCAGGGGTCATCAATACCGTCATCGACAGCTGGGCGTTTCCGGGTTCCATAGCACACTCACGGTTCAAGGCAGGGGTTGCTGGAGCACCTCTGCGGGTGCTGGTTTCAAGGATTTTCAAACCATCGATAACGGGACGCCGGGCCGCGTCGTGCCGTCACGCTCCGGTGGATCTGTTTCCTAATATTGCATCGCCTTTCTGCCATAAGTCCCGGTGTTAACCTGAAAAACACCCGTTCCAGGGCTTTTTCCGCTCATATTTTGGATATTTCTTTGTACTGATCAGATTTTTCTTTTTAGGCGATCTGCGCCGCCCAGCGTTCAAGGAGAACCCCGTCCATGCATGCCATCAGCTTCATTCAGGACTTGGCCGTGATCATGCTGGTCGCAGGTGTAGTGACCATTCTCTTTCATCGATTCAAGCAACCGGTGGTGCTGGGCTACATCGTCGCTGGCTTCATCATCGGTCCCCACACTCCGCCGTTCGGCCTGATCCACGACGAACAGACCATCAAGACCCTGGCCGAGCTTGGGGTGATTTTCCTGATGTTCTGCCTGGGGCTGGAATTCAGCCTGCGCAAGCTGTTCAAGGTGGGCGCCACGGCGTTTATCACGGCGTTCCTGGAAATCGTCCTGATGATCTGGATCGGCTACGAGATCGGTCGCTGGTTCGATTGGAGCACCATGGATTCGCTGTTCCTCGGAGCGATCCTGGCCATTTCCTCCACCACCATCATCGTCAAGGCGCTCAACGACCTGAAGATGAAGAACGAGCGCTTCGCCCAGCTGATCTTCGGTGTATTGATCGTCGAAGACATTCTCGGCATCGGCATCATCGCCTTGCTGTCGAGTATTGCGGTCAGTGGCACCGTGAGTTCCGGCGATGTGTTCTCCACCGTCGGCAAGCTTTCGCTGTTCATGATCGTGGCGCTGGTGATCGGCATTCTGCTGGTGCCGCGCCTCTTGGCCTACGTGGCCAGGTTCGACAGCAACGAGATGCTGCTGATCACGGTGCTGGGGCTGTGCTTCGGCTTCTGCCTGCTGGTGGTGAAGCTGGAGTACAGCATGGTCCTGGGCGCCTTCCTGATCGGCGCGATCATGGCCGAGTCCCGTCAGTTGCTGAAGATCGAACGGCTGATCGAGCCGGTTCGTGACCTGTTCAGTGCCATCTTCTTTGTCGCCATCGGTCTGATGATCGACCCGCAGATCCTTCTGCAATACGCCTGGCCCATCGCCGTGATCAGCGTGGCAGTGGTGCTGGGCAAGATGCTGTCCTGCGGCATGGGCGCCTTTATCGCGGGTAACGATGGACGGACCTCGTTGCGAGTCGGGATGGGCCTGTCACAGATTGGCGAATTTTCGTTCATCATCGCCGCCCTGGGCATGACCCTGCAGGTCACCAGCGATTTTCTCTATCCGGTCGCGGTTGCCGTGTCGGCGATCACCACCTTGCTCACGCCTTATCTGATTCGCGCGGCCGATCCTTTGTCGCACAAGCTGGCTGGAGTCCTGCCTCAACGCCTGAGCCGGGTGCTGGGCATGTATGGGGAGTGGTTGCGCAGTATCCAGCCTCAGGGGGAGGGCGCATTGCTGGCGTCGATGATCCGCAAGATCCTGCTGCAAGTGGGGGTGAATCTGGCGCTGGTGGTGGCGATCTTCTTTTCCGGCGGCTATTTCGCCAAGCGCATCGGCACTTATCTGGAGGAATGGGTCAGTGATCCTAGCTGGCAGAAGGCGCTGATCTGGGGCGCAGCGTTGCTGCTGTCCCTGCCATTCCTGATTGCCGCCTACCGCAAGCTCAAGGCGCTGTCGATGCTGCTGGCGGAGATGGGGGTCAAGGCGGAAGTGGCCGGGCGTCATACCCAGCGAGTGCGTCGGGTGATCGCCGAGGTGATTCCGATCCTGTCGCTACTGGTGATCTTTCTGCTGTTGGCGGCGCTGTCGTCGAGCATCCTGCCGACCCTGGAGTTGCTGGTACTGATTGCCGTGGTGGCGGCGGTGGTGGCCGCGGTGTTGTGGCGCTGGTTCATCCGCGTGCACACGCGGATGCAGGTGGCGCTGATCGAAACCCTCGATCACAGCAAGGACAACGGCGGACATTGACCTTGCCGCTCGCCAGCAGGGCGCTGGCGAGCCGGTTGCAACGGCGGGGGCTCAGCTTTCCAGCCAAACGTCCCGCGCCCAGTGCCACACCGATTCCCAGGACTCTTCGGTGATCAGCTCTTCTTCGCCGGACCACAGCACCACGGTGCCGTCTTCTTCGACGCAGTAGTAGTCGTCGCCGTCCTGGCAGATCGGGATCAGCTCACGAGGCACGCCCAGGTCCCAGGCGGTCGCGGCCACTTCCGGCAGGTAGGTGTGGGATTGCGGGTCGGTGACGGTGACCGGTTCCAGGCTGCCGTAAACCACGTCGCTGACCGTCAACAGGAACTCTTTGAAGACGAACGGGATATTGATGAACAGCTGTTCTTCAATTTCCACCAGTTGGTCTTCGTCCGGCAGTTCCAGGGGGACGGGTACCGGTTCGTTGGCTTCTCGGAGTTGTTCGATGACTTCTTCCACGGCCTGGGTCCTCTTTGCTCTATGGCGCGGTTGTTTGACGGCGGTTTATACAGTAGCTCGCTATAAGTGCAATCGTGAAATGCAAAACCCCGACCTGAGTCGGGGTTTTGCCTTACAGCTGTGACAGCAGAATGAATCAGCCGTTCTGGCGGATACCTGCCACCAGCCATGGCTGGTTGTCGCCCTGGGCGCGTTCCATGTTCCAGCTTTCGCTGAACACTTCGCCCTGGTCGAAGCGCGAGGTCTTCGATACACCGCTGAAGGTCAGGGTGGCGATGGTCTTGTCGGCACGGTCATCCACGCCTTCCAGCTGCACTTGCAGGTTGTCGATGTAGGTGGACTGGAAGCCGTCGCCCAGATCGGCACGTTCCTGTTTCAGGAACTGCAGCATCTGCGGGGTAACGAACTCGGCAATCTTGTCCATTTCGTTGGCGTCCCAGTGTTGCTGCAGGGACTGGAAGTGATTGCGCGCCGCTTCAATGAAGCGCTCTTCGTTGAACCAGGCCGGAGCGTTGATCACCGGACGCGCGGCAGGGGCTGCCGAGCCACCGAAGATCGAACCGCCAGCCGGTTGCTGAGGCTCGAACGCTTCACGCTGCATCGGTGCGTGACCCGCTGGAGCGAACTGCTCCTGCTGCTTGCGACGGCGAGCGGCGATAAAGCGGAAGATCACAAAGGCGATGACCGCCATGATCAGGATGTCGAAGATCTGCATGCCCTGGAAGCCGTCACCCATGAACATGGAGGCCAGCAGGCCACCGGCTGCGATGCCGGCCAGAGGGCCGAGCCAGCGCGAAGCACCACCGGCCTTGGCCGCGGCACCTGCGGCTCCGGCTGCGCCAGCGGTGGCGGCAGCGGCAGGCGCGCCCGGAGTGGTTGGCGCCGCCTGGCGAGTCTGGTGGGTCGGGGCAGCGCCGGCGCTTTTGCCGCCGCCGAAGCGCTTGGCGTTGGCGTCGAGGCTCATCGTCAGGCCGATGCACAGCGCCATGGCGATGCTAAGAAAACGTTTCATAAAGGGGGTTCCCATTTGTGGATGGCACGCGCGCCATATTGCACAGGTGAAGTGTCAGTAGCGAGCGGCATAATGTTTCGGGCTTTTGCCTGACAGGCTCGGTTCAGCTCCGTTCGCCGGCATGCTCGCCGATAGGTTTTTTGTCCTCAAGGACGCGGCTTTGGTTCAATTGCGTCGCCGTTCAGCGACGCAGTGCCAGGAGCACGACGCCGGCGGTGATCAGGCCGATTCCGCCCCACTGGCGCAGATCGAGTTTCTCGCCCAGCAGGGCCACGCCGATGACTGCGACCAACACCACGCTGAGCTTGTCCACCGGCGCCACCAGAGAGGCCGGGCCGAGTTTCAGGGCGCGGAAGTAGCACAGCCAGGAGGCCCCGGTGGCCAGTCCCGACAGCAGCAGGAACAGATAGCTCCTGGTGGAAATCGATCCCAGGGACTGATATTGGCCCGTTGCGTACAAAATCAAGGCCAGGCTGACCAGGACCACCACGGTGCGCAGCAGGGTGGCGAAGTCTGAATTGACGTTTTCTATCCCGACTTTGGCGAAGATCGCCGTCAAAGCGGCGAAAGTTGCCGAGAGCAGCGCCCAGAATGTCCACGAGGAAAAAAAGCCTGAACCCATGTTCGCGCTGCCTTTTCTGCACTGACCTGGCGGAGCCGGCTTGCTGGCGAAGAGGTGGTGCGCCAGTGAGCTTCACCGGCAAGCCGGCGCCTAGGGTCGGGTTAGATGGCTTCCAGCTTGGCGTAGCCGAGCATCAGCCATTTGCTGCCTTCGCTGAAGTTGACCTGGACCCGGGCCTGGGCACCGGCGCCTTCGAAGTTGAGGATCACCCCGTCGCCGAACACCGAGTGCCGCACCGCCTGGCCCAGGCTCAAGCCGGTGTCCGGAATCTCGCTGCCGCCGAACAGGCTGCTGGTGCTCTGCGACTGGCCACCGCCGAAAGGCCGGCTGACGCTGTTGGACAGGCGCACTTCCTGAATCAGCCCCTTGGGCACTTCGCGGACGAAGCGCGACACCTTGTTGTAGGTTTCGCTGCCGTACAGGCGACGGGTTTCCGCATAGGTCATCACCAGGTTCTGCATCGCCCGGGTGATGCCGACGTAGGCCAGACGGCGTTCTTCCTCAAGGCGGCCGGGTTCTTCCAGGCTCATCTTGTGCGGGAACAGGCCTTCTTCCATGCCCACCAGGAACACGTAGGGGAACTCCAGGCCCTTGGCGCTGTGCAGGGTCATCAGTTGCACGCTGTCTTCGTGCTCGTCGGCCTGGGTATCGCCGGCTTCCAGGGACGCGTGGCCGAGGAAGGCCGCCAGCGGCGTCAGGTCCTCGTCTTCTTCGGTGTTCTCGAAGTTGCGCGCGGCGCTCACCAGTTCCTCAAGGTTTTCCACCCGGGCCTGGCCTTTCTCGCCTTTTTCCGCTTCGTGGTAGGCGATCAGCCCTGACTGCTCGATCACCGTCTGGGTCATCAGGTGCAGGGGCATTTCCAGGGTCTTGGCCGCCAGGTTCTCGATCAGCTCGATGAAGGCGCCGAGGGCGCCGGCCGCACGACCGGTGAGGCCTTTATTGGCCACCAGCTGGCGCATGGCTTCCCACATCGACACATCGCTGTGGCGCGCGTGTTCGCGGATGGCTTCGACGGTCTTTTCGCCGATGCCCCGGGCTGGAACGTTGATCACCCGTTCCAGGGCTGCGTCGTTGCCCCGGCCTTCCAGCAAGCGCAGGTAAGCCATGGCGTTCTTGATCTCGGCCCGTTCGAAGAAGCGCTGACCGCCATAGATGCGGTACGGAATGCGCTCGCGCAGCAGGGCTTCTTCCAGCACCCGGGACTGGGCGTTGGAGCGGTAGAGAATGGCGATGTCGCTGCGGGCCAGGCCGGTTTTCAGCGCGCTCTCGATGGTTTCCACGACATAGCGGGCTTCATCGTGCTCGTTGAAGGCGGCGTACAGGTTGATGGCTTCGCCGTCGCCGCCGTCGGTCCACAGTTCCTTGCCCAGGCGTCCGGTGTTGTTGGCGATCAGGGCGTTGGCGGCCTTGAGGATGCCGGCGGTGGAGCGGTAGTTCTGCTCCAGGCGGATCACTTCGGTGTCCGGGAAGTCGGCGGAATACTGATGGATGTTCTCGATCTTCGCTCCACGCCAGCCGTAGATCGACTGGTCGTCGTCGCCCACCACCATCAGGCTGTCGCCCCCCTGGGCCAGCAGCCGCAGCCAGGCGTATTGCACGGCGTTGGTGTCTTGGAACTCGTCCACCAGCACATGGCGGAAGCGCTTCTGGTAGTGCGCCAGCAGGCCCGGGTGGTCGCGCCACAAGTCCAGGGCGCGCAGCAGCAGTTCGGAGAAATCGATAACTCCGGCGCGCTGGCAGGCGGCCTCATAGGCCTCATAGATGCCGCGCATGGTGGCCAGGAAAAGATCGCCGCTGGCCTGGATGTGTTGCGGGCGCAGGCCTTCGTCTTTCTGTCCGTTGATGAACCACTGGGCCTGACGGGCCGGCCAGCGCTGCTCATCCAGGCCCAGCTCGCGGATCACCCGCTTGACCAGGCGTTGCTGGTCGTCGCTGTCGAGAATCTGGAAGGTCTGGCTCAGGCCGGCTTCCTGCCAGTGGGCTCGCAGCAGGCGGTGCGCCAGGCCGTGGAAGGTGCCGACCCACATGCCTGCCGGGTTGATGCCCAGCAATTGCTCGATGCGGTGGCGCATCTCGGCGGCGGCCTTGTTGGTGAAGGTCACCGACAGGATCGAGTGGGGCGAGGCGTTCTCGACCTGGATCAACCAGGCGATACGGTGCACCAGCACTCGGGTTTTGCCGGAGCCAGCACCGGCCAGGACCAACTGACGACCCACGGAGGCAGCTACGGCCTGGCGTTGGGCATCGTTGAGGGAGTTCAACAGGAGGGAGAGATCATCGCGCATCGGGGCATTCTAGGGGGCCGCGTCACCCCGGGCAAACCCGGCATTGCATTAGCCGATAAAACAACGGCCGGGGACGACCGGTTGGTCACAGGCCGCAGCCATTGGTGTCTCGCGCGCGCGCACTTGCACGGCGGATTACGGCGGGATTTGTTTTATCGATTTTATGATCCAGAGCAGTTTGGCTCGAGCTTGTGCTTGTGTATGCTCCGCCGACGTTTCGGGCTCTACATTATAAGAATACTGCCTATGACACTTAACCCCGACCCGTCCGGGCCCTTCATGGCGCCGGGGGGCATCCGCCAGCATTACGCCGTCGAGATGGCAGTGGAGCGTACGCGCCTGCTGTATCAGGGCTCGCTGCTGCCGACCCTTTTCATGCTGCTCAACGGTCTGGTGTGCACCTGGTTGCTCTGGAGTCCGGCGCGCTATCTGTTGCTCAGCGTGTGGATGGTCTGGCTGCTGGCCCTGGTGGCCTTGCGGGTGATCCAGGTGGCGGCGTTCGACTCGGCGATTCCCAGTCGCCAGGCGCAGCCCATCTGGCAGCGCATGTTTCTTCTGGGGTCGGCGGTCAGTGGCCTGACCCTGGCCTGCGCCGGCATCGCCCTGGTGCCCACCGACAGCTTTTTGCAGCAGGCCTGGGTTTTCGGCCTGATCGGCGCGGCGATTCTTTCCGCCAGCGTGGCCTACGCGGTCAGCCTGCAGGCCTTTCTCTCCTTCACATTGCCCTGCCTGTTGCCGGCCATCGCCTATCTGTTCTGGGGCGGAGACGATCAGCAGCGCGGCTGGGGCTGGCTTGGGCTGATTCTCCTGGTATCCCTGAGCGTGGTGGCCTGGCAGGTCAACCGCCTGATTCAGCGAGGCCTGTTGCGGCGCTTTCAGAATCAGGCGCTGATCGAGCATCTGCAGGATGCCCAGAGCCGCGGCAGCCAGCTCAACCGCGAGCTGGCCCGTGAGATCGAACAGCGCCGACGGGCCGAAGAACAATTGCGTGAAGCCCAGGCGGGACTGGAGCAGCGGGTGGCCCAGCGCAGCCTGGAACTGGACCAGGCCAACCAGGCCCTGAGCAAGAGCGAGGCGCGCCTGGCCCTGGCCCTGAATGCCAGCGAGCTGGGACTTTGGGACTGGAACCTGCAGACCGACGAAATCCATCACACCCAGATCAAGGAACTGTTTGGCCTGGAACCCGAAGACGTCACCGCGATGCTCAGCCATCTCAAGCCGCGCCTGCACCCCGAGGATTTGCCGCTGCTCAAACGTGCCCTGGTGGAGCATCTCAAGGGCCGCAGCGAGGATTACCAGGTGGAGTACCGGGTGCGTCATGGCGATGGCCATTGGGTGTGGATCGAGGACCGGGGCAGGGCGGTGGAGCGCAGTCCTGGTGGAAGGGTGTTGCGCATGGTGGGCACGCGGCGGGATATCAGCGCCGACAAGGAAGTGGAGGTGCAGCGCAATCTGGCGGCGACAGTGTTCGAGGCGGCCAGTGAAGGCATCGTCATCCTCGACCCCGAGTACGCCCTGATCGCTGCCAATCAGGCCTTCAGCCAGGTCACGGGCTATCAGATCGAGGACATGCTCGGGCGCAATGTGGTGGAACTGTCCTGTAGCCGCGATGCCCGCCGGCATTACCCGTTGATTCATCAGGCCCTGGAGCAACACGGCAGTTGGCAGGGCGAGCTGGTGGAGACCCGCAAGAACGGCGAGCTCTATCCGCAATGGCTGCAATTGAATGTCGTACGGGATAAACGAGGGAAAATCCGCCACATCGTGGGCTTCTTCGCCGATCTCTCGGCTCGGCGCGAGTCCGAGGAGCGCATGCGCTACCTCACTCACTACGATGAACTCACCGGGCTGGCCAACCGTTCCCTGTTTCGCGAGCGCCTGGGCGAGGCCCACCAACGGGTACGCCAGGGCGGCCGCAGCCTGGCCTTGCTGCACATCAATCTGGATCGCTTCAAGTTGCTCAACGACAGCCTCGGCCATGAAGTGGCCGACCAGTTGCTGCAGAAGATGTCCAGACGACTGGTCAATGCCCTGCCGGAGGCCGACACCATCGCCCGGCTGTCCGGGGATGAGTTCGCTGTGTTGTTCGACGCCTACGGCAGCCTGTCGAGCCTGACGCGGGTGGCGACCCGGCTGCTGAGCAAGCTGCGCCTGCCGATCACCGTCGATGGCCATGAATTGGTGGTCAGTGCCTCCATGGGCATCAGCATGCTGCCGGACAGCGCCCGGGAGATTGCGGCTTTGGTCAGTCAGGCGAACATGGCCATGGCCCACGCCAAGCATCTGGGCGGCAACAACTTCCAGTTCTACACCGAGAGCCTGCAGGCCAGCACTCTGGAGCGTCTGCAACTGGAGAACCAGCTGCGCAAGGCCATCGAAGAAGGCCAGTTGATGGTGTTCTACCAACCCAAGCTGTGCCTGGCCACGGGCCGGCTGAATGCTGCCGAAGCCCTGGTGCGCTGGGATCACCCGACCATGGGCCGGGTGCCGCCGGGGGACTTCATCGGCCTGGCGGAAGAGACCGGGCTGATCGGGCCCATCGGCGAGTTTGTGTTGCGTCAGGCCTGCCGCCAAGCCTGCGACTGGCAGCGCCAGGGGCTGGAGCCGATTCGGGTGTCGGTCAACCTGTCGGTGTATCAACTGCGCCAAGGCAAGCTGGTGAGCCTGGTGCGCCAGGTATTGGAAGAAACCGGCCTGGAGCCGCATTTCCTCGAGCTGGAACTGACTGAAAGCCAGCTCCTGGACAGCGTCGAGCACATCATCGCGACCTTCCAGCAACTGCGTGATCTGGGAGTGAAGCTGGCCATCGATGACTTCGGCACGGGTTACTCGTCCCTGAGCTACCTCAAGCGCATTCCGGTGGACTACGTGAAGATCGACCAGGCCTTTATCCGTGGCCTTGCCGAAGGTGGCGAGGATGCGGCGATTACCCGGGCAATCATTGCCATGGCGCACGGGCTGTCGCTGAAAGTGGTGGCCGAGGGGGTCGAGGACCCGGCGCAGTTGACCTTCCTGCGGGCCGAACACTGCGATGAAGTGCAGGGCTACCTGATCAGTCGTCCGGTGAATGCCGAAGCGCTCGCGCAGCTGTTGCAGGCCCAGTCTCGCTAGTGGGCGGCGACGCCAGCCACAACGGCTACATAAGCCGTACCCGGCTGAAAATGGGGGGCAGGCCGGCAAATTGATGATGCATTGAACAGGCAAAAAGACGATTCCTGTAGTATAACTACAAGCTTGCTACATCCCCGGCGTCAGCCAATAACAATGAGTCCAGCCCTTTGAACCTGTTGCAGCACATCGCCCAGTCACGTCATTTGTTACGCAAATCGGAACTCAAGGTCGCCGATCACGTGCTCCTTGATCCTGCGGCCGTGATGCACAGTTCCATGGCGGACCTGGCCCACAGCGTGGGCATCAGCGAACCGACCATCGTGCGTTTCTGCCGGGCCATCGGTTGCTCCGGTTTTCAGGACCTGAAGCTCAAGTTGGCTCAGAGCCTCGCCGCCGGTGCCAGCTTTGGCCAGTTCGCGATCCATGAAGACGATTCTGTCGCTGACTACAGCCTGAAGATCTTCGACACCACCCTGCACACCCTGATGGAAGTGCGCGAGAAGCTCGATCCGGTGGCCCTGCAGCAGGCGGTGACCGCCATGTCCCAGGCCCAGCGCGTGGAGTTCTACGGCTTTGGCGCGTCTGGCGCGGTGGCGGCGGATGCCCAGCACAAGTTCTTCCGCCTGCTGCTGACTGCGGCGGCCTATTCCGACCCGCACATGCAGGCGATGTCGGCGGTGACCTTGAAGCCTACCGACGTGGCCATCTGTATTTCTCAGTCCGGGCGCTCCAAAGACCTGCTGATCACCGCCAACCTGGTGCGTGAAAGCGGCGCCTCGCTGATCACCCTGTGCCCGAGCCAGACGCCGTTGGCCGAGCTGTCCACGGTCAACCTGGCCATCGATGTGCACGAAGACACCGAGATCTACACCCCGCTGACCTCGCGTATCGCCCACCTGGTGGTGATCGACGTGCTGGCCATGGGCGTGGCCATGGCCCGCGGGCCGAGCCTGGTGAACCACCTCAAGAGCGTCAAGCGCAGCCTTCGCAGCCTGCGTCTGTCGCCCAAGTCGGTCAAAGCCCTGGACGACTGACTCCTGGAGAGGGGCGAATGTTCATCGTCCTGTAACCGACCCGCCGCCAAACCGTAACCGCCGACGTCCATCGTGAAGCTCCCGTACTCGCATTGGGAGACTCGAAATGGCCCGGCCTTACGAAGAGAGCAACAGCGCAGTCAAGACCCGTCGTCAGCAGGAAGACCAGCGCCGCATGGAATTTCGTCGTGCGATCGAACACCGCTTCGAGCTGCGTCAGTTGCAGCAGCAAATCAACGATTACCCCGAGCTTGAGGCCGTCAATTACTGGCAGGCGGCACCCGCGGCTTCCCGTCGAAGCGTTCAACCAGCCCGCTGATCTGCACGCGTTCGCTGCGGATGAATCCCAGGAACGCATGCGCTACCGGTGACAGGCGTTTGGCTTTGGCCTGCACCAGGCACCAGCTGCGAAGCAATGGCAGCTCTTCGACCGGCAACTCGATCAAGCCGCCGGTCGCCAACTCAAGGTTCAGGGCGTGGCGCGTCAGCAAGGCCACGCCCAGACCCGCCCGCACGCACTCGCGCTGAGCTTCCGCCGACGACACTTCGAGGATCTGGGTGAAGTGCACGCGCTTCTCCTTGAAGTACTCCTCGCAGGCCAGGCGGGTGCCCGAGCCGGGCTCGCGCAGCACCAGGGTGTAGGGCTCCAGGTCCTGCAGGCGCAGCGGACCCATGTGGCTCAGGGGATGATCCGGCGGCGCCACGGCGACGATGGGGTTGTTGAGGAAGGGCAGGAACTCCAGCTCCATGTCCTGGGGCACCATGGACATGATCACCAGGTCATCGCGGTTGTCCGAGAGGCGGCGGATCACCTGGGAGCGGTTGACCACCGTCAGTTGCAGGTGGACTTCCGGATGCTGGCGCTTGAAGGCGGCGAACAGGTGCGGGACGAAGTATTTGGCGCTGGATTCCACCGCCAGCTTGAGCTGGCCCTGCAGCGAGCCCTGCATGTCCGAGAGCTGCATGTCGAGGTTTTCCAGGCGCCCGAAGATGTCCCGGCTGGCCCGTTGCAGGGCCTCGGCGGCTTCGGTCATGTAGAGCTTCTTGCCCACGTAATCGAACAGCGGCTGGCCGATCAGCTCCTCCAGCTGACGGATCTGCAGGCTGACCGCGGGCTGGGTGAGATTCATTTCATCGGCGGCGCGGCTGTAGGAGCGTAGATCGCAGACTTCATTGAAAATCTGCAACTGACGTAATGTCAGTCTCATCAAGGACTTACGCATTTTTCAGTGCTCGCGCCAAGGGCTGGTAGCACAACTATAAGTCTTTACTTATGCCCAACCCAATAATTATTGATTTTTGTTAATCCCTCTGCAGAGCTAGTGTGACGCGGCGACTGACTTGAAACATTTGGTCACGCGCCGACTCGGTCTAGCGGGTCGTTTGTTCCAACGGCTCAAGGGAACCTCCAAGTGATAAAAAAGATCCTGATCGCCAACCGTGGTGAGATCGCCGTACGAATCGTGCGTGCCTGCGCCGAGATGGGCATCCGTTCGGTAGCGATCTTCTCCGACGCTGATCGCCATGCCCTGCATGTAAAGCGTGCGGATGAGGCCCACAGCATTGGCGCCGAGCCGCTGGCCGGCTACCTGAACCCCCGCAAGCTGGTGAACCTGGCGGTGGAAACCGGCTGTGATGCCTTGCATCCCGGCTATGGTTTTCTTTCGGAAAACGCCGAACTGGCGGACATCTGCGCCGAACGTGGCATCAAATTCATCGGCCCGTCGGCGGAAGTCATCCGCCGCATGGGCGACAAGACTGAAGCCCGCCGCAGCATGATCAAGGCCGGCGTGCCGGTGACCCCGGGTACCGAAGGCAACGTCGCGGATATCCATGAAGCCCTGACTGAGGGCGACCGCATCGGCTACCCGGTGATGCTCAAGGCCACCTCCGGTGGTGGCGGCCGCGGCATTCGTCGCTGCAACAGCCGTGAAGAGCTGGAGCAGGCGTTCCCCCGAGTGATTTCCGAAGCCACCAAGGCCTTCGGTTCGGCGGAAGTGTTCCTGGAAAAATGCATCGTCAATCCCAAGCACATCGAAGCGCAGATCCTCGGCGACAGCTTTGGCAACGTGGTGCACCTGTTCGAGCGCGACTGCTCGATCCAGCGCCGTAACCAGAAGCTCATCGAGATCGCCCCGAGCCCGCAGTTGACCCCGGAACAGCGCGCCTACATCGGCGACCTGTCGGTGCGCGCGGCCAAGGCCGTGGGCTACGAGAACGCCGGCACCGTGGAGTTCCTGCTCGCCGAGGGCGAGGTGTACTTCATGGAGATGAACACCCGGGTGCAGGTGGAGCACACCATCACCGAGGAGATCACCGGCATCGACATCGTTCGCGAGCAGATCCGCATCGCCTCGGGCCTGCCACTGTCGGTGAAGCAGGAAGACATCCACCACCGTGGTTTTGCCCTGCAGTTCCGGATCAACGCCGAGGACCCGAAGAACAACTTCCTGCCCAGCTTCGGCAAGATCACCCGTTACTACGCCCCCGGCGGACCCGGCGTGCGCACCGACACGGCGATCTACACCGGCTACACCATTCCGCCGTTCTACGACTCCATGTGCCTGAAGCTGGTGGTCTGGGCGCTGACCTGGGAAGAGGCGATGGACCGTGGCCTGCGCGCCCTCGACGACATGCGTCTGCAAGGGGTCAAGACCACCGCCGCCTACTACCAGGAAATCCTGCGTAACCCGGAATTCCGTAGCGGTCAGTTCAATACCAGCTTCGTTGAAAGCCATCCGGAACTGACCAACTACTCGATCAAGCGCAAACCCGAAGAGCTGGCCCTGGCCATCGCCGCCGCCATCGCCGCCCACGCAGGCCTGTGAGGAATAAAACAATGTCCAAGAAGATTCATGTAACCGACACCATCCTGCGCGACGCCCACCAATCGCTGCTGGCGACTCGCATGCGCACCGAAGACATGCTGCCGATCTGCGACAAGCTCGACAAAGTCGGCTACTGGTCCCTGGAAGTCTGGGGCGGCGCGACCTTCGACGCCTGCGTGCGCTTCCTCAAGGAAGACCCCTGGGAGCGCCTGCGCCAATTGCGCGCGGCGCTGCCCAACACCCGTCTGCAGATGCTCCTGCGTGGCCAGAACCTGCTGGGCTACCGCCACTACAGCGACGACGTGGTCAAAGCCTTCGTGGCCAAGGCCGCGGTCAATGGCATCGACGTGTTCCGCATCTTCGACGCCATGAACGACGTGCGTAACCTGCGGGTCGCCATCGAGGCGGTGAAGGCCGCCGGTAAGCACGCCCAGGGCACCATCGCCTACACCACCAGCCCGGTGCACACCATCGAGGCCTTCGTGGCCCAGGCCAAGCAGATGGAAGCCATGGGCTGCGACTCCATCGCCATCAAGGACATGGCCGGCCTGCTGACCCCTTACGCCACCGGCGAGCTGGTCAAGGCGCTGAAGGCCGAGCTGTCGCTGCCGGTGTTCATCCACTCCCACGACACCGCCGGCCTGGCTGCCATGTGCCAGCTCAAGGCCATCGAGAACGGCGCCGACCATATCGACACCGCCATCTCCAGCTTCGCCTGGGGCACCAGCCACCCGGGCACCGAGTCCATGGTCGCGGCCCTTAAAGGCAGCGAGTTCGACACCGGCCTGGACCTGGAGCTGCTGCAAGAGATCGGCCTGTACTTCTACGCCGTGCGCAAAAAGTACCACCAGTTCGAAAGCGAATTCACCGCGGTCGATACCCGGGTGCAAGTCAACCAGGTGCCGGGCGGGATGATTTCCAACCTGGCCAACCAGTTGAAAGAGCAGGGCGCGCTGAACCGCATGGGCGAAGTGCTGGCCGAGATCCCGCGGGTGCGTCACGACCTGGGCTACCCGCCGCTGGTGACCCCGACCTCGCAGATCGTCGGCACCCAGGCGTTCTTCAACGTCCTGGCTGGCGAGCGCTACAAGACCATCACCAACGAAGTGAAGCTCTACCTGCAGGGCGGCTACGGCAAGGCCCCGGGTCAGGTGGACGAAAACCTGCGGCGCCAGGCCATCGGCAGCGAGGACGTGATCGATGTGCGTCCGGCCGACCTGCTGAAACCGGAAATGACCAAGCTGCGCGGCGAAATCGGTGCCCTGGCGCATTCCGAGGAAGACGTGCTGACCTACGCCATGTTCCCGGACATCGGGCGCAAGTTCCTCGAAGAGCGTGAGGCCGGCACCCTGGTTCCGGAAGCGTTGCTGCCGATCCCTGAAGCCGGTGGTGTCAGCAAGCCGGGCGGTGAAGGCGTACCTACCGAGTTCGTCATCGATGTCCACGGCGAAACCTACCGCGTCGACATCACTGGCGTTGGGGTCAAGGCCGAAGGCAAGCGCCACTTCTACCTGTCCATCGACGGCATGCCGGAAGAAGTGGTGTTCGAGCCACTCAACGAGTTCGTCGGCGGCGGCACCAGCAAGCGCAAACAGGCCAGCGCCCCGGGTCATGTCAGCACCACCATGCCGGGCAACATCGTCGATGTGCTGGTCAAGGAAGGCGACGTGGTCAAGGAAGGTCAGGCGGTACTGATCACCGAAGCCATGAAGATGGAAACCGAAGTCCAGGCGGCCGTCGCCGGCAAGGTCGTGGCGATCCACGTGGCCAAGGGCGACCGGGTCAACCCGGGCGAAATCCTCATCGAAATCGAGGGCTGAGTTCAGGCCCTCATCTGCAACGGTTTACCTCGGGGGAGCTACGGCTCCCCTTTTTTTGGCTTTTTTGAAGTGTCATTTAATGCATTTTATGCAGCCGATAGTTCATTGAAATGTTTTTAGATGCACTTACTGGCTCGGAGGCTTGGAATAACTGCAATATAATGCGCGGATGATTGAGGCGGAGTCTCTATACACGTGCAGCAAATGACAGGTACCCCAATGCTCCGGCTGACGTTGCAGCTCTACGGCGCAGGGGCGTGGACCGATGCCATGACCCTGAGTTTCGACAACCCCGAAGCGGGCTTTGCCAGCCCTTGCAGCTTTGGTTATGTCCCGCAGTATCTGGTGGACAACCTGGACGCGGTTGCCAGCCCGCTGAGCCGCTCGGTCAGTGCGCAGATACCCTTGGGCTGGGAGCCCTGGCGAGAAGAGCGGGCGCCGGCCTTTCTTTATGACCTGGTCGCCACGCCGGCGGCGCGCCGCTTTTTGCTGCGGCAGATCGGCCATGAGCGGCCCGATGGCATGGGCAGCGAGTTGTTCCTCCTGGCCCGAAGCACTGCGGCGCCCATTGGCCATCTGCGGATCAAGGAGTCCCTGGCAGGGCTGCACAGGCGTCCGGCCCTGGGCTTCACCCGGGAGCAGGTGGTGACCCTGGATAACCGTTTTCTGGAATACGCCCATGAGCAGGCGGCGGCTTTTGGTGGCACGGCGAACATCGGCGACGAAGCGCCCAAGCTGTTGCTGACGGAAAACCGCGAGGGCTTGTTGTACCCCGATGCGTTGCTCGATGACGCTTGTGCAGCGCGTCACTGGTGGGTGAAGTTCCCCCGTAACCCGGCTTCGCCGACTGCCTGCGACATCCTCAGAAGCGAGTTCCATTACTACCGGGCGCTGCAGCAGCTGGGTATCGAGACCTTCCCGGCGCCTGGGCTGGCGCTGGAAGAGGGGCGGCGGCCAAGCCTGTGGATGCAGCGTTTTGACCGTCGGCTAACGCCCGCCGGAGTCGAGCGTCTGGCAGTGGAGTCGATCTACTCCCTGGCCGCTCTGGTGGGCCATGGCCAGGGCATGCGTCATACCGAGGTCCTGGGGATTCTCGCCGAACTGTGGCGCGCCACCGGCCAGGAGGCGTCGATCCCTGAACTGGTGGCGGACTACCTGCGGCGCGACCTGCTCAACAGGATTCTCGGCAACACGGACAATCATGGCCGCACGCTTGCGGTGGTTCGCACGGATACAGAGGTGCGCCTGGCCCCGATCCATGACCTGGCGCCCAAGGTCATGGATGACCAGGGGATTGCCCGCACCACCAAATGGCCAGGACGCATGGAAGTAGCCGGTGACGTCGACTGGCGCCTGGTGTGTGCCAGCCTCAGGCCGCTGCTGGATCCAGAGGCCGCCCTGACGCGCCTGCGCGCAGATGCCGAACACCTGCGGGCCCTGCCGGACCTGTTGAGTGCCGGCGGCCTGCCCGAAGCCACCTTCAATCATCCGCGCATTCACCTGCGCCACCTGGACCGACGCCTGCAGGAGTGGGGATTGCGATGACCATGACGCTGGAAGAACGCGGGGCCTTGATCGACCACATCCAGCAGGAGCTGGCGGGCGGTCGCTTGTCGCTTGGCGACGCGGTCAAGCGCCTGCGCACCGAAGTCACTGGGCTGCATCAGAGCCAGTTTGCCAGGATGTGCCGGATTTCCCTGCGCACCCTGATCCACATCGAACACGGTGACGGCAACCCGACCCTCAAGTCATTGAACGCGGTGTTCAAGCCGTTCGGCTTGCAGATGGGGGTGGTGAAGGTGCAGAAGACCAGCCGCGCCCGTTCGCTGCTCGATGAACTTGAGCGCTCGGCAAGAAGCCCGGTTATTCCCGGGCCTTCGACGCTTGCCTGAGCCTTAGCCGCGTTTGGCGTAGCCCTTGCCGTAATGCTTTTCCATCCGTGCCTGGATCAGTTCCAGGCCGATGGACAGCAGCCAGTAGATCAGCGCCGCGGTGCTGAGCATCTCGATGTAGCGGTAGCTGGAGCGGCCGTAGGACTGGGCCAGGAACATCACTTCCCAGACCCCCATCACCGAGATCAGCGACGAGTCCTTGAGCATCGAGATGAACTGGTTGGTGGCCGGCGGAATGATGGTGCGCATGGCCTGGGGCAGGGTCACCTGCCAGAAGATCACGCTGTCGCTCATGCCCAGGGCCAGGGCCGCCTGGCGTTGGCCGTGGGGCACGCCAAGGATGCCGGCACGGAAAATCTCGCTGAGGTAGGCGCCGTAGTTCAGCGACAGGGCGATGATCCCGGCGGTAATGGCGCCCGGCACCACCCCCAGTTGCGGCAGGCCGAGGTAGATCAGCAGGATCTGGATCAGCAACGGCGTACCGCGAAAGAACGAGGCATAGAAGCTGGCGATGCCGAAGGCCACGGCGCTGGAAGACAGGCGCGCCAGGGCGGTGACAAAGCCCAGCAGCGACGAGGCGACGATGGAGCAGGCGCAGAGGAACAGGGTCAGCGCCGCGCCCTGGAGAAAGCCGCTGGGGGATAGGTGCAGGCCCAGCAGGTTCGGCAGCTTGTCGAGGATGATCGAGAACTTCAGGTCGAAGCTCAGGAAGAAGCTGGCGAACAGCACCAGCAACGCCGCCCAGGTCAGGTACAGACGAGTGCGAAAGCCCAGCAGACGCTTGAGCAGCGGTTCAGCCACCGGTTGCGGTGGCTGAGGCGGTGGCGTGTAGGCAGTCATTGGCTGATATCGGCGCCGATCCATTTCTGCGACAGCTTGCTCAGGGTGCCGTCTTGCTTCAGCTGGGCGAAGACCTCACGCACCTTGGCGTTCCACTGGGCATCGCCTTTCTCGATGGCCACCGAGTTGGGCTCGGCGTACAGCGCCTCGCCGGCGAGCTTGAAGCGCGCATCCTGGGTCAGCCGTGGCTGGGCGGTGACCAGGTTGGTGAGGATCGCATCCAGGCGCACGCCCGGTCCCAGGCCGAGGTCCTGGAAGGCCACGTTGTCGGTGTCGTAGGGGGCGATCTGTACGTTCTCGAAGGGATATTGCAGGTGGGTGTCTTCAGCGCCTTCGATCACCAGGCTCTTGTTCAGGTAGCTCTCGTAGCTGGAGGCGGCGGTCAGGCCGACCTTCTTGTCGCTCAGGTCCTTGGCGCTATGGATACGATCATCCTTGGCGTTGACCACAATCACCGCCGGCGAGGCGTAGTACTGCACCGGGAAGTCGAAGACTTCGGCGCGAGCCTTGCTCGGGGTCATGGAGCAGATGCAGATGTCGTAGCGTCCGCTCCAGCGTCCCGCGGCGATCACATCCCAGGACGGGGTTTCCAGGCGCAGCTTGACGCCGAGCTTGTCGGCCACGGCCTTGGCCACGTCGACATCGAAGCCGTCCAGCTGGTTCTGGTCATTGAGGAACGAGAAGGGCGGGTAGCTTTCCATCAGCACCCCGACCAGCTCCTTTTTCTGCTCGATACGCTCCAGGGTGGCGCCGGCGAAGGCTTGGGAAGAGGCGGTAAGCAGGGTCAGGCCGAGGGCCAGCAGCGGTTTGAAATTCATCGGAATCCTGACTGAAAAAGAGTTGTTATTAACCGAATGGTGCGTATTTAATAGTTATAAGAACGACTCCGGTAGTGAGTTATTTTCATAAGCATATGAGTAAAAAGCATATGGGCGCAGGTAGCACGGTAATTCTGGATGGCGGTATGGGTCGTGAGTTGCAGCGCCGTGGTGCGCCGTTCCGGCAGCCCGAGTGGTCAGCCCTGGCGTTGAGCGAGGACCCCCAGGCGGTGGAGGCGGTGCATGCGGCCTATATCGCCAGCGGTTCCAACGTCATCACCAGCAACAGCTACGCCGTGGTGCCGTTCCACATCGGTGAAGAGCGTTTTGCCGCCGAAGGCCAGGCCCTGGCGGCCCTGGCCGGTGAGCTGGCGCGCCGCGCAGTAGAGGCCTCCGGCAAGCCGGTGCGGGTGGCGGGTTCGTTGCCGCCGCTATTTGGCTCCTATCGCCCGGACCTGTTCGATGCGTCCCGGGTCGAGGAAGTGCTGAGCCCGCTGGTTAAAGGGCTGGCGCCTTTCGTGGACCTGTGGCTCGCAGAAACCCAAAGCTCGATCGCCGAGGCGCGGGCCATCCACGCCGGACTGCCCAAGGATGGCAAGCCGTTCTGGCTGTCCTTCACCCTCAAGGACGAAGAGGTCGATGAAGTGCCGCGCCTGCGTTCCGGCGAGCCGGTGACTGAAGCGGCGGCGGTGGCGGCGCAGTTGGGCGTGCAGACCCTGCTGTTCAACTGCAGCCAGCCGGAAGTGATTGGTGCGGCGGTGGATGCCGCTCGCGAGACCTTCGAGCGCCTGGGGGTGCAGATCCATATCGGCGTGTACGCCAACGCCTTCCCGCCGCAGCCCGAGGATGCCACCGCCAACGACGGCCTGTGCCCCCTGCGCGAAGACCTGGACCCGCCGGGTTATCTGCAATGGGTGGCGGACTGGCACCAGCGCGGTGCCAGCCATGTCGGCGGTTGCTGCGGCATTGGGCCTGAGCATATTGCGGTGCTGGCGCAGAAACTGGGCTGACCCCTGTAGCCGCTGCCGCAGGCTGCGCCAAGGTCCGCAGGACCTTCCGAGGCCTTCAACGGCGGCGCCCGCTGCGTCGGAGTGCCGCCCAGCCCGTTCGCAGCCTGCGGCAGCGGCTACAGGTCTTCTACCAGGCCGGGCTCACCGCCCCCTTGTAGGCGCCGGCTTGCCGGCGAAAACCACGGTTACCCGCGACACTCCGCCAGCGACTTGAGCTGCCCCGCGCCGCTCTGGTTCTCATCGCTGAGCCATTGCTCGAAGCCCTTGGCGATCGCCGGCCATTCCCCGTCCAGGATCGAGAACCACGCGGTATCGCGGTTCTGCCCCTTGGCCACCATGTGCTGGCGAAACACCCCCTCGAAGCTGAAACCCAAACGCTCGGCGGCATAGCGCGAGCGGGCATTGGCGTTGTTGCACTTCCATTCCAGGCGTCGGTAGCCCAGGGCGAAAGCTTCCTTGGCCAGCAGGTACACCGCCTCGGTGCTCTTGGGCGAGCGCTGCATCGGTGCGCCGAAGGTGACGTGGCCGATCTCGATGCGGCCCTGGGCCGGGACGATGGACATCAGGCTGATCAGGCCCTGGGCCTGGCCACTGGCGCGGTCGATCACGGTGAAGAAATACGGGTCACTGGCAAGGGCGTGGTTAGCGAGCCAGGCATCGAACGCCGCACGCTCGGGGAAGGGGCCATAAGGCAGGTAGTTCCACAGTACGGGGTCTGCGTCCGGGCCTTGCAGCACCTGGAACAGCTCGTCGCCATGGCGCGCCGGGTCGAGCCTTTGCAAACGGATGAAGCGCCCTTCAAGCAGGGTGGCCGAAGGGGCGGGAACGCCTTTCCAGTCGGCGAGAGAAATCGACATGCAGTGGCTCCTTGCGGGTTCAGAGGGGTTTGCGGAACTGGATAAAGCCCGGGCGCTCGGCGATGCGCTCGTAGAGCTGGATGGCCGTGGCATTGGTTTCGTGGGTCAGCCAATGCACCTTGGCGCAGCCGTCCTGTTTCGCCTGGGCGTAGACGAACTCGATCAGCTGGCGGCCGACGCCGGTGCCGCGCTGGTCCGGGGTCACCAGCAGGTCTTGCAGGTAGCAGGCGTTCTCGATGCTCCAGTTGGAGCGGTGGTAGATGAAATGCACCAGGCCCACGGCGCGCTCGCCGTCCCAGGCCAGGGCCGCGTGGGTCGGTTCGCGGGCATCGAGGAAGCGCTGCCAGGTGCTCTGGGTCACGGCGTCCGCCAGTTCGGTTTCGTAGAAGCGCAGGTAGGCCTGCCACAACGGCAGCCAGGCGGCGTGGTCGGCAGTGGTAACCGGGCGGATCTGGATCTGGCTCATGAAAGCTCCTTTATTGTTCTGGGCGGGCACTCAGCCCATCAGTTGCGACAGGTGTTGGTCGCGCGGGTCGGCGCTGGCCGCCAGACCGTCGCGGACCCCGGCGATATCTTCGGCATTGCGGTTCTGGCTGAGCTTGCGCTTGCCCTCCAGGCGCTGGATCGGCAGGGCGAAACCGACAATCGCTTTGAGCATGCCGTCGATGTAGTCGGCCGGTGCATCGGCCACCTTCCACGGCTGCGGGCGACCGGCCTCGTGACGTTCGGTCAGGCCCTCGACCACCTGCAGCAGCCGCTGCGGGTCGGTGAAGACCTCCGGCTGGCCATAGGCGTGCACCGCCACGTAGTTCCAGGTGGGCACCACTTTGCCGTGTTCGGCCTTGCTCGGATAGAACGAAGGGCTGATATAGGCATCCTCGCCCATGAAGATCAGCAACGCTTCGGCGCCACTGGCGAGCTCGGCGCACTGTGGGTTGGCTTTGGCCAAGTGTCCGTAGAGGGTGCCATAGGCCCCCTGTTCGGGGTCCAGCAGCAGTGGTACGTGGCTAGCCTGCAGGCCCAGGGCGCCCCAGGTCACCAGGGTCGCCAGGCGGCTGTGTTGGATCACGCCCTGCAGGCGGGGGAGGTCTTCATCGACGAAAGCGCGCGGTAGGTACATGGAAAAAATCCTTGGCGAGTGGCTGCATCCTAGGCAGGCTAATGGTTCGTTGTAAGAGCCATTTTTGGTCTATTTTGTGGGTCCAATCCCTGGGGCGCCTCGATGAACAGTGCTTTGCCTCCGCTGTCTTTCAACCCTGCCGGGATCGAGCTGGATCGCCGCCAGGGCCTCAGCCGCCAGCTGTACCAGGCTCTGCGCCTGCGGGTGCTGGACGGGCGCCTGGCCAGCGGCACGCGCTTGCCGGCCAGCCGTGATCTGGCGGCGGCATTGGGGATTTCCCGCAACAGCGTGGTGCGCGCCTATGACCAGCTGTATGCCGAGGGTTTTATCGAAGGCCGGGTCGGCGATGGCACCTACGTGGCCCAATTGCCAGAAACCCGCTTACCCATCAAAAAACTATCCACAAAAGTATCCACAGGGTTGTCAACAGGCTTACCCACAGGTTTATCCACAAAATCGACCGAAATAACTGGTGATGCATCCAGTAAAGTTATCCACAGCAGTGGTGTGCAGCGCCTGCAAAAGCATCATCTGAGCACGCCACCCAGTGGCCCGCCGCGGGCTTTCCGGGTCGGCGTGCCGGCTTTCGATCTGTTCCCGTTCGAGGTCTGGGCCAAGCTGAATGCGGCTTTCTGGCGCAGGCCGGACCTGCACCAGCTGTGCTACGGCGATTCCGCTGGCGATTCGCGACTGCGCAGCCTGATCGCCGCTTACCTGCGCAGTGCCCGTGGGCTGCAATGCAGCGCTGAACAAATTGTGATCACCAGTGGCGCGCAACAGGGCATCAGCCTTTGTGCACAGCTGCTGGTGGAGCCCGGCGACAGCGTGGCTGTGGAAAACCCCGGCTATCGGGCGGCCGGTCACGCCTTCGCCGTGGCCGGGGCGCAGTTGCAGGGCGTGGCGGTGGACCAGGAGGGCATCGACTGCCGTCAGCTGGAGCAGTTGCCCACCTGCCGCCTGGCCTATGTCACCCCGTCCCACCAGTACCCCACCGGGGTGATCATGAGCCTGGCCCGGCGCCTGGAGCTGCTGGCCTGGGCCGAGCGCAGCGGCGGCTGGATCGTCGAGGACGACTACGACGGCGAGTACCGCTACAGCGGCGCGCCCCTGGCCCCCCTGGCGGCGCTGGACCGGCAGGGCCGGGTGATCTACGTCGGCACCTTCGGCAAGGTGGCGTTCCCGGCCTTGCGCCTGGGTTACCTGGTGCTGCCGCCGAATCTGGTGCAGGCCTTCGCCCAGCGCCGGGCGGTGGACGTGCGCCACTCCGAGGTCAGCACCCAGGCGGTGATGGCCGAGTTCATGGCCGCCGGGCATTTCCAGCGGCATATCCGGCGCATGCGCCGGGCCGCCCTGAGCCGGCGCAACACCTTGCTCGCCGGCTGGCCCGAGGCGATCCCAGGCGTCGGACCGCTGCCCACGGTGGCTGCCGGGTTGCACCTGACAGTGCGCGTGGACAGCCTGGCCCGGGAGCAGCAACTGCTGGAGCAGGCGGCCAGTGTCGATGTCGAGGTGAACGGCTTGAGCACTTACTGGTTGCCGGAAACCCGGTTGCCCGAGGACCAACGGGCTGGGCTGGTGCTGGGCTTCGCCGCGGTGCCTGAGGCCAATATCCAGGCCGCCCTGGGCCGCCTGCGTCAGGCCTGGCGGGTCTGACGGGGTATACTCGCGGGCCTTTTCCTGCCCGAGAGCCCTCATGAGCCAGACCCTCTCCCTGGCGCCTGAACGCAAGTTCGGCGCTCCGCTGTTCGCCTTGTTGCTCCTGGTGGGCGGTGCCTTGTTCCTGCAGACCCAGGTGGGGGCGCGACAGGTGCTGCTGTTACTGCTGGGTGCCGCCCTGGGGCTCACCCTGTACCACGCCGCCTTCGGTTTCACCTCGGCCTGGCGGGTGTTTATCCGCGATCGGCGCGGTGCTGGCCTGCGCGCGCAGATGGTCATGCTGGCCCTGGCGGTGTTGCTGTTCTTCCCGGCGTTGGGGGCGGGCAGCCTGTTCGGCCAGCCGGTGGTGGGGCTGGTGGCGCCGGCCGGGGTGTCGGTGATCTTCGGTGCCTTCATTTTCGGCATCGGCATGCAACTGGGGGGCGGTTGCGCCTCGGGCACCCTGTTCACCGTCGGCGGCGGCAATGCGCGAATGCTGGTGACCCTGGCGTTCTTCATCTGCGGCTCGCTGATTGCCACCCATCATGTGGACTGGTGGTTTGCCTTGCCGTCGCTGCCACCGATCTCCATCGTCCAGAGCTTCGGCGTCGGCCCGGCCCTGGGCTTGAGCCTGTGCCTGTTCGCGCTGATCGCCTTGCTCACCCAGACCCTGGAAAAACGCCGCTACGGCAGCCTCGAAGCCCCGGTCGCCAGCCAGCACCAGGGCTGGCGCCGCCTGCTGCGCGGCCCCTGGCCGCTGGTCTGGGGCGCGGTGGCCCTGGCGTTGCTCAACTTCGCCACCCTGGCCCTGGCCGGGCGCCCGTGGGGCATCACCTCGGCCTTTGCCCTGTGGGGCGCGAAAGTCGCCAGTGGCTTGGGCGTGGACGTGGGCAGTTGGGTGTTCTGGCAGGGCGCGGCAAACGCCAAGGCCCTGGCCGCCCCGGTGTGGCAGGACATCACCAGCGTCATGGACATCGGCATCGTCCTGGGGGCCTTGCTGGCAGCGGGACTGGCGGGACGTTTTGCCCCCAACCTGAGAATCCCCACCCGTTCCCTGGTGGCGGCGGTGATTGGCGGGCTGCTGCTGGGCTACGGTTCGCGCCTGGCCTATGGCTGCAACATCGGCGCCTACTTCAGCGGCATCGCCTCCGGCAGCCTGCATGGCTGGCTGTGGCTGGTGGCGGCCTTTATCGGCAACGGCGTCGGCGTGCGTCTGCGGCCCTGGTTCTTCGCCGAAGAGCGCAGCCCCCAAGGCCTCAGCGGCTGCTAACCACTTTTCGTGGCGAGGGAGCTTGCTCCCGCTCGGCCGCGCAGCGCTCGTAACGCCGACGGTTGCGGTGTATCAGGCAGAACCGGGAAACCGCTCTTGGGCTTGCTGCGCCATCCGGCGCGAGCAAGCTCGCTCGCCACAGGGCGCGCGGTTCCCGTCCTGGATGAGGGTCAGGTTCCGGACTTGATCTTGGTCCAGGCCCGGGTCCGCGCCCGCTCCGCATCACGGGGCAGCGGTTGCAGGGTGTATAGGGTGCTCATCGCCGCTTCCGTCGGATACAGGTTGGGGTTGTTGCGGATCGAAGGGTCCACCAGTCCGGTGGCGTCCTTGTTCGGGTTGGGGTAACCGACAAAGTCGCTGACCGGGGCGATCACCTGGGGTTGCAGCAGGTAGTTGATGAAGGTGTAGGCATCTTCCGGGTTCTTGGCGCCTTTAGGGACCGCCAGCATGTCGAACCAGATCGGCGCGCCTTCCTTGGGCAGGCGCATGTCCACGGTCACGCCGTTCTTGGCTTCCTTGGCGCGGTTGGCGGCCTGGGAGAAGCTCCCCGAATAACCCACGGCCACGCAGATGTCGCCGTTGGCGATGTCGGCCATGTACTTGGACGAATGGAAGTAGGTGATGTACGGGCGGATCTTCATCAGCAGCGCTTCAGCTTTCTCGTAGTCCGCCGGCTTCTTGCTGTTGGGGTCCAGGCCCAGGTGCTGCAGGGCCAGGGGCAGGATCTCCGAAGGCGAATCCAGCAGGGCCACGCCGCACTGCTTGAGCTTGCTGATGTTCTCTTCCTTGAAGATCAGGTCCCAACTGTCCACTGGGGCCTTGTCGCCCAGGGCGGCCTTGACCTTGTCCGGGTTGAAGCCGATCAGGATGGTGCCGTACATGTAGGGCACGGCGAACTGGTTGCCCGGGTCGTTGGCCTCGATCAGCTTCATCAGCTTGGGGTCCAGGTGGTTCCAGTTGGGCAGCTTGCTGCGGTCCAGGGGCTGGAACACCCCGGCCTCGATCTGCTTGGCCAGGAACACGTTGGACGGCACCACCACGTCATACCCGGAGTTGCCGGTCAGCAGCTTGGCTTCCAGGGCTTCGTTGGTGTCGAAGATGTCGTAGACCAGCTTCACCTGACTGTTCTGCGCCTTGAAATCTTCCAGGGCCTTGGGGGTGATGTAGTCGAACCAGTTGTACACCCGCAGCGTGCGTTCCTCGGCGTGGGCGGCGGTGCCCAGCAGGCTGGCGCACAGGGCGGGAACCATTAAGCGTTTGAGTCTTTGCATGATGCGAGTCCCTCACTGGGCGCTTTGAAAACCTTCGAGAACGTTCACGGCGTTGATGCCGATTTCCTCTACCGCGTAACCGCCTTCCATGACGAACAGCGTCGGCTTGCCGAGGGCGGCGATGCGCTTGCCCATGGCCAGGTAATCCGGGCTGTCGAGTTTGAATTGCGAGATCGGGTCGTCCTTGAAAGTGTCCACGCCCAGGGACACCACGATGATGTCGGCGTCATAGCTGTGGATCTGGTTGCAGGCTTGCTCCAGGGCTGCGCTCCACACATCCCAGCCGCTGCCGGCAGCCAGCGGGTAGTTGAAGTTGAAGCCTTCCCCGGCGCCTTCGCCGCTTTCGTCGGCATAGCCCAGGAAGAACGGGAACTCGGCTTCCGGGTGGCCGTGGATCGAGGTGAAGAGCACGTCGCTGCGTGCGTAGAAGATCGACTGGGTGCCGTTGCCGTGGTGGTAGTCGACGTCGAGGATCGCGACTTTCTTGCGGCCCTGGTCGAGGAAGGCCTGGGCGGCGATGGCCGCGTTGTTCAGGTAGCAGTAGCCGCCCATCAGATCGCTGGCGGCGTGGTGTCCTGGTGGCCGGCACAGGGCAAAGGCACTGCGGGCACCGCGCTGGATCACCGCCTGGGCGGTGAGGGCCACTTGCGCCGCGCTGTAGGCCGCCTGCCAGGTGCCGGCGGTGATCGGCGCGCCGCCGTCGAAGCTGTAGTAACCGAGCTGGCCATGGAGGCTGGTGGGAATCACGCTGCGCAGGGTGCGCGCCGGCCAGGTGTAGGGCAGCAGGTCGCCGTCGATGCCCTGTGCCGCCCAGCGCTCCCAGGCGCCTTTGAAGAAGTCCAGGTAGGCCCGGCTGTGGACGCGTTCGATGGGTCCCAGGCCGAAGTCCTTGGGCGCCTCTACCGGGCCAAGGTTGCGGTACTTCACCCGGTCCAGCACATGGTCGGCCCGGGAAGGCATTTCAAAGCAGGGCATCAATTGCCCGTCGATAAGTTCACAACGGCCGTGGTGCAGGTGGTGATCGTCCGAGTAGATCGTCAGCATTTTCTTGTTCTCCGCAGGCTGATTCGGTGGATCACAGTCTTGCGGGGCGCGGGGTTTCGGAGAACGGCAGGAGCGGCCAAAAGGGGATTTATCTGGCCAAAGTGTTTGACCGAAATTCGCCCCTTAAAGAGGCGCGGCGCCCCATTGCGGGGCGCCACGGGGTTCAGCCGGCCGGCGGGGCGGGAACGTAGCGCTGCAGCACTCTGAGCATGTCCTCGCGTTTGTTCCGGGCGATGGCTTCCAGCAACAGCGCGTAGCCCTTTTTCTCGCAGTGCTGGCCGACATTGGGATCGGCGCCTTTTTCCAGCAGCAGGGTGAACAGCTCCAGGGTGTCCTGCTGGCTGACGTAGGGCGCCTTGTCGTCGGCGGAGGTCTTGTCGGCCACCAGGGTCAGCAGGCTCTCGCCGACGGGCTGGTTGTAGCAGGTGCCACGGCCGTAGCTCAGGTTGAGGTTGGCACCAGCGGCTATCAGTTGTCGTACGGCTTCGTAGTTGTTGCCCGAGAACGCCCGATACAGTGCGGTTTCACCATTGTCGGTTCTGCGCCGGTCGAGGTTTTGCGGGTGTTGCAGCAGCCAAGTGAAGCCTTGCAGGCTGCGCTTGTTCTCGGCCATCTGCATCAGGGGCGTCTGGCCCTGGCTGTCGGGCTCGTCGAGGGCGACGCCAGCGTCGATGAGGAATTTCAGGCGCCCGCCCTGGCTCAGGTCGGGGCTGTCGCCCAGATCGCGGCGCATGGCCAGGGTCGCCAGGGTGGTCCAGTTGTACAGGCCGCGGGTGTGGGCGCCGTGCTCCAGCAGCAGCCGGGCGATGTCCAGGCGCGGGGCGTCCAGGGCATGCAGCAAGGCGCTGCGACCATCGTCGGCCATGACCTCGCCGCTGATGCCACTGGCCAGCAGGCGCTGCACTTCGGCCAGATCGCCGGCATCCACCGCGTCCACCAGCGGCCAGAAGGCCTGGCAGTCCCGGGGGTTGGCGGCGTTCAGGCCCAGGCGCTGCAGGACCCGGGGCGGGATGCTCATCTGGCGTTTCAGGCGCAGGCCGCAATACACCCGATAACCCTCGATGGCCCGGCCCTGGTGGATGTTGTCCTGCGTGCGTTGTTGGTAGATCGCCCAGTCCAGGTCCGCCAGGTTGAGGTAGGTCGGCATGCGCCCGGGGTCACGGCGCAGCACTTCCTTGAGCCAGGGGCGGGCGGTTCTCAGGTGCCCGGCTTCGCTGGTCCAGTAGGCGATGTCGTTGAGCAGGCCGGCGTATTCACGGCGCTCGGTGGCGATGCTGCGAAAGTCACGGGTGACGAAGAAGTCCTCCACCCGGTTGATGCCCGGTTGCTTGTCCTTGGCGGTGCGCAGTTGTTCGTGCAGCGCGCGGAATTCTTTCCAGATGCTGTCCGGGTTCGAGGCTGGCGCTGGCACAAAGGCGTTGACGGTGATCGGCCCGCTGCCTTGGGTGAAAGGGCGGAACCACGGCGGGAATGTCTCCAGGGCCTGCAACCACTGGCGCCCGGTTTCATCGCTGATGGGTTGCAGCGGGGTGAACTCCATCTGGGTCAGGTCCCGGCGGTGACTGATCGCCAGCAGCGGGCGCTGCGGATCGCGCTGGTCGATCAGCAGGTAGCGTCGGCTGAGTTGCCAATCGCTGGGCTCCTGGCACTTGAAGTCGAGCGAGGTCAGGGTGATGCCGGTGTCCAGGGTATTGCTCGTGGGCCAGTTGTCGGCGACTGGCACCGGATACTCCGGGGCCGCACAGGCCCGCAGTTCTTCGGGGCTGAACAGGGCCATGGGCGGCGATTTGTAGACCCGCTGCTGGTACTTCAGGTCCTGATAGGCGTTGAGGTAGAACAGCCCGCGGTACTGGGTCAGGATGATCCGCGCCGGCACTCGCTCCAGGCCCGGCACGGGGAACGGCTTGAGCTGCAGGGTGGCGGTTTCCGGGTAGTCGATGACGAAGTAGCGAGCCATTCCCGACCATTTGATCGCGCCCAGGTCCAGGTCGAAGGCCTGGGCGGCGGGTGCGCCAGCCAGCAGCGCCAGTGCCAGGCCGAGCCCGCGAATCCCGATGCGCCGGGCGATGGCGGTCAATAGGTTCACGTGTGCAGTCCCTTGCCGGTAGAAAGCTCGGCAATGTAATGCAATCGGCGCCGTTGTGCCGGGCTTTGTTTCAGGGGGCTCAGCGGGTTCGGCGCCACGCCTCAAAGGCGAAACGCCGTCGCCGGCGGTGGCGGCGCAAAGCTTTGCAGCACCTTGAGCATGTCGTCGCGCTTGCGCCGGGCCATGATCTCCAGCAGCCAGGTGTAGCCGTTGTTCTTGCAGTAGCGGCCGAGGTTGGGGTCGGCGCCTTTTTCCAGCAGCAGGGTGAACATGTCCAGGCTCTCTTGCTGGCTGACCCAGGGATTGATGACCTCGGGCGAGCCCTGTTCGGCGACGATCATCAGCAGGCTTTCGCGAATCGGCTGCCCTGCGCAAGCATTGCGGCCGTAGCTCAGGTTGAGGTTGGCGCCGGCTTCCACCAGTTGCCGGGCGGCAGCGTAGTTGCCGCCCTTGAGCGCCAGGAACAGCGCGGTTACCGCGTCTGGCCCGCTGCGCTTGTCGAGGTCCTGGGGGTGTTGCAGCAGCCAGTTGAAGCGCTCGATGTCCTCGCGGTTTTTCGCCATTTCCTGCAGCGCGGTGCCGCCCTGGGCATCCTGCTCATCGATGGCGGCACCGGCCTGCAGCAGGAAGTTCAGGCGCTTGGCCTGGTTCAGGTCGGGGTTGTCCTTGAGGTCGCGGCGCATGGCCAGGACCACCTGGGTGCGGCCGTTGTACTGGCCATCGGGGCGGGCGCCATGGGCCAGCAACAGCCGGGCGATGTCCAGGTCGGGTTTGTCCAGGGCGTGCAACAGCGCCGGGCGTCCGTCGGCGGCGATCACGTCGCCACTCAGGCCGTTCTCCAGCAGGCGCCGGACTTCGCCCGCGTCACCCTGGTCCACCGCTGTCACCAGCGGCCAGGCGCTTTGGCAGGCCGGTTCGCTGGGGGCCTCAAGGCCCAGGCGCTGGGTGACCCTGGCGGGGACCCCAAGCTGGCGTTGCAGGCGTAGCCCGCAATACAGCCGATAGTTCTCCATGGCCCGGCCCCGGTGCCGGGTGTCTGCGGGCTGCTGTTGGTACAGGCGCCAATCCAGGTCCGCCAGATTGAGGTAGGTCGGCATGCGCCCAGGGTCGCGACGCAGCACGTACGCCAGCCACGGTCGGGCGCTCTGCAACTGGCCGGCCTCGGTGGCCCAATAGGCGATGTCGTTGAGCAGGCCCGGGTAGGTACTGCGCTCGGGGGCGATCGCGCGAAAGTCATGACGGCTGAAGAACTCTTCCACCCGGGCGATGCCCGGAGCCTTGTCTTTGGCATCGCGCAATTGCGTGTGCAGCTGGCGAAATTCTGTCCAGACCTGCTCCGCGCTGGGCGGCGGCGCATAGGGCTTGACGCGCAGCTGGCCGCTGCTGGCGTCAAAGGGTTCCAGCAGCTTCGGGTACTTCTGCAGGGCTTGCAGCCATTGCTGCTGCAGTTCGGGGGTGATCGGTTGCTGCGGGGTGAAGTCGATTTGTGCCTCGCCCTGGCGCTGACCGATGGCCAGCAACGGCCGCTGGGGATCGCGGCTGTCCACCAGTAGATAGCGATTGCTCAACTCCCAGCCTGGGCTCTGGCAGTCGAAACTCAGTTTGGTCAGGCTCAGGGCGGATGCCAGCTGCTTGCTCGACGGCCAGTTGTCCGTGGCCCCAACGGGTCGCTGCTCGGGCATGCAGGCCTGTAGTTCCTGGGCGTTGAACAGCGGCAGGGGCGGCGACTTGTAGACTCGCTGCCGGTACTGCCCATCCGCATAGCCATTGAGATAGAACAGGCCGTGGTATTGGCTGAGGATCACTCGGGCCGGCGCCTGGGCCAGCCCGGGCAGGGCAAAGGGTTCGAGTTGCAGCGTGGCGGTTTCCGGATCGTCCAGGAGGATGTCGCTCTGCATTTCCCACCAGCGGATTTTGGACAGCTCGAAGGCCTGGGCGAGGGGGAGGCCGGCTAGCAGCACCAGCGCCAGGCACCCCCCGCGAATACCGATGCGCCGGGCGATGGCGCCTGTGATTGGGTTCAAGCTTGCAGTCCCTTGCCGGTTTCAAAGCTCGGCAATGTAATGCAAACGGCGTCTTTATGCCGGGGTTTGTCTCAGGGCCGGAACTGGCTCGGCGCCACACCGCTCCAGCGGATGAAGGCATGGCGAAAGCTCGCGGTCTCGCTGAAGCCCAGGGCTTCGGCAATCCGGTAGATGGGCATCTGGTCTTCGCAGAGCATTTGCTTGGCCCGCTCGAAGCGCAGCTCGTCCAGCAGCTCCTGATAGCTGCAGCCCAGGTCGCGCAGGTGGCGGCGCAGGGTCCGGGCCGAGCAGTTCATCTGTTCCGCCAGCCCTTCCAGCCCCGGCGCGGCGTCCAGTTGCGCTGCCAGCAGCTGGCGGATGCGCCCGAGCCAGGCCTGGCGCCCGGTGAACTCGGTGTTCTGTTTGCGGCAACGCTCGGCCATGGCCTGGTGGGTGATGGCATCCGCCAGGGGCAGGGGGTGTTCGAGCCATTGCTGGTCGAAGGCGAAGGCGTTGCTGCGGGCGTTGAACTGCAGCGGACAGTCGAAGGCTTCGCGGTAGCGCTGTTGATAGTCCGGTGCCGGGTAATCGAAGCGCGCCCCCAGCAGCGGCAGGGGGTGGCCCAGCAAGTCGTCGCAGATGACCTTCAGCGACACCAGGCAGAACTCGGTATTGAACGCCGCCAGGGCCGGGCTTTCGCGGTAGCCGGCGGCGGTGAACCAGATGCGCGGGCCGTCGGCTTCCAGGCTCAGTTCGAAAAGTGTTCCCAACAGCGCCGGATAGCGCATGGCCAGGCGCAAAGCGTCACCTAAGGTGGCACTGGTGAGCAGGGCATAGCCGAGCATGCCGTAGGAGGAAACGTGCATGCGCCGGCCCAGTTCCAGGCCGATATCCCGTTGCAGGGCCACGGCATTGGCGCACACCAGCATCTCTTGATTGGTGGTGATGCGGGTGTCGGCGCGGCTCAGGTCGGCGAGGTTTATCCCGCTGCCGGCCAGCAGGGCTTCACTGTCCTGGCCCTGTTCCTTGAAGGTGTTGAGCACCAGGGAAACGGCGTTGAGGGTGGTGAGGTGCGAGTGCAGCATGCGCAGATTCCAGCCAGGGGAAGACCCTTAATCGGAGCAAGTTGCATGCCGCCCGCGATCAGACCTGCGGTTTGCCGGCCCGCTGCATGGGGCATTCCGAGCGTTGTGTGGCTAGTGACTTGGCGCTTTGATTGGTGCAACCTGCCTGCCATTCATCGCCTGAAGTGGCGGTGCAGCAACCTCGATAAAGGACTAT
The DNA here is from genome assembly GCF_030718165.1 of Pseudomonas sp. LPH60. NCBI lineage: Bacteria > Pseudomonadati > Pseudomonadota > Gammaproteobacteria > Pseudomonadales > Pseudomonadaceae > Pseudomonas > Pseudomonas sp. LPH60. The sequence continues at coordinate 582,612 of NZ_JAVAJH010000004.1, read as the reverse complement.
GTATGACCCTCATCCCTGCGCGTTCCCTGCTTCTGGTCTCCGGCTTGCTCCTGAGTTCGCTGTGCCTGGCCGAGGCTGAGCCAGGCAGCGAAAGCACCATCAAGGACTCTGCCAAGTCAGCCGTCTCATCAGCCATTTCGGCAGGCAAGAACCTCTTGGGCGGCGTCAGCGAAGGTGTGCTCGATGGTCGCCAATCGGCACAAGGCGTCGACGGTGCCTCGATCATTTCCTCCCGTGAGCAAATGAAAGGCCGCGTCGATGTCCAGGTATTGAAAACCGAAGCCGTCGGCGACAGCTTCAACGTCACCCTGGGTTTCAAGAACAGCAGCGACAGCCAGTTGCGACTGATCAACCTCAAGCAGACCGGCGCCCTGCTGGCGATCGACCAGGACGGTTACGCCAACAATCTGACTGTCAGCCTCGACAACCCGGACGAAGTCACCATCCCGGCCAAGGCGGCAGTGCGGCAGAAGTTCGTGTTTGAAGGGCCGATCGAGAGCTCGAGTTCGGTGCGGGTCTGGGGCCAGGATTACTCGGTCAAAAAGTAACCTGACAGCCACCCTCTGCTCGTCGTCGAGCCGGCAGCTACCGCAGTAGCCACCGGCTCCCGAGCGCGAGCTTCAGCTCAACTCGCCACACAGATCGAGTTCGACCAGGCGCCGCACTTCGGCGTTTTCCAGCCCGGCACCGAGCAGCGCATTGAGCTTGCCGAACGCCGCTTCGCGAGTCATGCCGCCACCGGACAGCACGCCCACGCCGCGCAGGCGGCTGCCGGCTTCGTAGATGTCCAGCTCCACACCGCCTTCATGGCACTGGGTCACCGCCACCACGACGATGCCTTGCTCCTGTGCGCGCTTGAGGCTGGCCAGGAACGCCGGGTTGTCGCTGGGCCCGGTGCCGCTGCCGAAACATTCCAGGACCAGGGCCTGGATGCCGCTGTCGAGCACGCCGTCCAGCAGCTCGGCGCCGATGCCGGGGAACAGCGGCAGCACGCCGACCTTGGCCAGTTGCTTGGCCTGGCGGTAGTCCAGCGCCGACGGAATCGCTTCGGCCTTTGCGCCGCCGCCATTGCGTTGCAGGGCGGCGAACGGGTGACGGCCGAAACTGCGGATTTTCGCGCAGCGGGTCGGGGCCAGCAGTTCGCCGTGGAAGTACAGGTGCACCCCCGGTGCCAGGCCCTGGCCCAGGGCCAACAGGGCGCCACTGAGGTTTTCCCAGGCGTCGCTGTCAGGCACACCGGCCGGCAGCATCGAGCCGGTGAACAGCACCCGCGCCGGCAGCCCCAGCAACTGGAAGCTCATGGCGGCGGCGCTGTAGGCCAGGGTGTCGGTGCCGTGGAGGATCAGCACGCTGTCGCAACCCTGATCCACGGCTTCGACCACCGCTGCACGCAGGCGCTGCCAGTAGTCGGGGGTCATGTTGGCGCTGTCGATCAGCGGCGCCATCTCGCGAAAGCGCCAGGCCGGCACCACCAGTTCGGGCTGGCTGTCGAGGTAGGCGCGCATGCGCGCGTCGAAACCGGACGCCGGGGCCAGGCCGTCGGCGCTGGCCTGCATGCCGATGGTGCCACCGGTGTAGAGCACCATGACGTGCTGGGCGGCAGGGTAGGTCGAAGGGTTCATGGGATTCTCCGAAACGGTGAGTTCCTGTGGGAGCGGGCAAGCCCGCTCGCACATTTATCGCACTGTAACCGACGGGTGCAGAGGATGCGCCCGTCGTTCACCCGTCAGCGTTGCGCTGCGGGCACGCCTTGCGGCTCGGCCTGGGTGACGGCCGAAGATTCGGCAGGCCAGGCCTTCAGGTCCAGGTCCAGATCGGCGAACTTGCGCGAGTCGAACACCGGCTGGTCGACACCGGCGCGGCGCTGCTCGTCGTAGTCGCGCATCACCCGCAGGCCGACCTTGAACAGCATGGCCAGGGCCACCAGGTTGACGAAGGCCAGGCAGGTCATGGTGATGTCGGCGAAAGCGAACACGGTTGTAAGGTCCTGCATCGAACCCCAGACCACCAGCGCCAGCACCAGGCCGCGGAACAGCATCAACACAGTGCGGTTGCGGGTGAGGAACTGCAGGCTGTTCTCGCCCAGGTAGTAGTTGTAGAGGATGCAGGTGAAGACGAACAACGACAGCGCGACACTGACGAACAGGCGGCCCCAGTCACCGACCACGGCGGCCAGCGAGTTCTGGGTCAGGACGATGCCGTCGCCTTCGAAGCCCGGGGTGTAGAAGCCCGACAGCAGGATCAGCAGCGCGGTGCAGGTGCAGATCACGAAGGTGTCGAGGAACACGCTGAAGGCCTGGACCACGCCCTGGGCGCCCGGGTGCTTCACGGCGGCCACGGCGGCCACGTTCGGCGCGCTGCCCAGGCCCGCTTCGTTGGCGAACACGCCACGTTTCACGCCCATGACGATGGCGCTGCCCAGCAGGCCAGCGAAGGCCGGGTCGAGGCCGAAGGCGCTCTTGATGATGGTTTCCAGCATGGCCGGCACGTGTTCGATCTGGGTGCCGATCACGTACAGGGTCACGGCGATGTAGGCCAGGGTCTTGATCGGGACCAGCAGGTCGGACACCGCGGCGATGCGCTTGATGCCGCCGATGAAGGTGATGGCCAGCAGCACCGCCAGGACGATGCCGGTGTGGCGTGGGTCAAAGGCAAAGGCGTCCTGCAGCGAGTGCGTCACGGTGTAGGACTGCAGGCCGATGAAGGCGAAGCCGTAGGTGACCAGCAGCAGGATCGAGAACACCACCGCCATGCCCTTGAGCTTCAGGCCGTGCTGGATGTAGTAGGCCGGGCCGCCGCGGTACAAGCCGTCGCCGTCGGCGCGCTTGTAGACCTGGGCCAGGGTGCACTCGAAGAAGCTGCTGGACATGCCGACCAGCGCGGTCACCCACATCCAGAACACCGCGCCAGGGCCGCCCAGGGTCACGGCGATGCCGACACCGGCGATGTTGCCCGCGCCGACCCGGCCAGCGAGGCTGAGCATCAGCGCCTGGAACGAGCTGAGCTGGCCGCCGCTGCTTTTCAGGCTGTCGCGGAACACCGCGAACATATGGAGGAAGTGGCGCAATTGAACGAAACGCGAGCGGATCGTGAAGTAGCTGCCGAGCCCGACAATGAGCACGATCAGCACTTTCCCTGAGAGGAAGTCGTTGATGACTTCGAGCATGGATTATTCCTCGCTGTTTTTTGTGTAGGCAAAAGCAGAACGGACGGAAACATTCAGTTACACCGCTGATTGCACGCACGGCAAGGCGGTGGGGCGAGCGTTCGTCCCGGTTCTATATTTCGCGGGTTGTTATTAGTTCGGGTTTCCCGTGGGGTTGAGCCTCGTTACCGACGGCTGTCCACGTGAAGAGGGGGCGCACTATACCGGTGCGCGGGCTCGCCGTCTGCATGTTGCGTGTCGAGCCGAGGAACGGCAGTGCCGGCGGTGGGCTGAAACGGTTCTTGTCCTGCCCGGAAAATCCCGCGAACAGAGGCTCCAAGGGGGCCGCATCATCCCCCCGATACCGTTGCCAACCCTAGGAGCTGGCTGGCCAGCGAAGGGGCCCGTTTGAGCGGTGCCTGTCTTGAGGGCTTGTTCGCCGGCAAGCCGGCGCCTACGGGATTACAGCCAGAATTCCTCTCTGCGTTCGTGGAAGTCCTTCAGTTCACCCTGCTCCAGCAACTGGCGAATCCACGGCCCCAGCAGATCCAGCGAGCTGTCCAGAGGCGTGGGCCGCTGCCAGCGCAGCGGCACCCGGGCAAAGCGTTGCTGGTTGGCGCTGACGTTCTCCAGGATCTGCCGGTCCTGCTTGAGGATCACCTTGAACAGCGGCTGCAGCACGCCGCGTTTGAGCCAGCCCGGCAGGCGGCCCTGGGCTGTAGCGATGCGGGCGAACAGCCGCAACTGGCCCTCGGCGGCCGGGCTCAGCCAGGCGCTGACCAGCAGGTTGAGCCGGCCCTGGCGGTCGCGGTATTCGATTTCCGCCAGCCCCGGCAGACGAAAGCGCCCCATGCTCAGGCCGCGTTCGCCTTCGAACAGCCGGGAAATCAGCCCGGATTGGGTGCCTTCTTCGCTGTACTGCGCTTCAACCCCGTCTTCGAGCCGATGCACCCAGGCGCGAATGCGCTGGCGCTGGCGATCGTGGCGAATCCAGCCGGCGTGCACGAAGTGGGTGTGGAAGCCGTCGAGGAAGTTCTCCGCGGCGTCCTGCAAGCTGCACTGCACCCGGTCGCTGATCCAGAACACATCCAGGGCCTGGGCCTGTTCGGCGGCGACCACTGGTGGCGCATTCGGCCGCTCGCTGGCAAGGCTGGCCCACACCAGCCCCTGGGCTTCGCAGCTGTGCAGCGGCTGCAGCAAGGGCTGGCTGCAACGCTGCTGCTCCAGCCCGGGCAGTTGAGTACAACGGCCCTGGGGATCGAAGCGCCAGCCGTGGTAGGGGCACTGGATCTGCCCGTCGCGCACCCGGCCGGCGCTCAGCGGCGCAAAGCGATGGGGGCAGCGGTCCGGTAATACGGCAGGGGCGCCCTCGGCGTCGCGAAACAGCACCAGCGGCACGCCGTGCAGGGTGCAGGCCAGGGGCTGCTTGTGCAGTTGCCGGCTGAGGGCGACGGGCCACCAGCCCGAGTGACTGTTCACAGTTTGAGCTTCCTCATCAGCGGTACACCGATCCGTTGCAGCAGCATCCCCATCAGTTGCCACACCAGCCTGCGCGGCCAGGGCAGGTGGGCGACGTGGATCAGGCTGTATTCGATTTCGGGCTGGCCACCGCGCAGGCGCTTGAAGGCGGCGGCGCCGGAGCTGAAGTTGAGCACCTGACGGCGGTTCACCGCTTCTTGCAGGCACAGCCTGGTCAGTTGCCGGTACAGCCCGGCGCGCTGGGGCAGGGCGGTGTCGTAGCCAACAATGGGGGTGCTGATCAGCGCGCTGTTGGCGAACCAGCCCAGGGCGCCGTCGATGCGTCCCTCGGCGTTGCGCAGGGCGCGCACGTCCAACCAGCCTTCGGCCTGCCCGCGTTGCAGCCATTGGGCGCTGTAGTGGGGGTTGAGGCGGCTGTATTTATCCAGGTACAGCAGGTTGTACAGCTGCTCGATGCGCTGGAAGTCGGCTTCGTTCAGCTGGCTGCCGGGCACCACTGTATACGGGCTGCGACGCAGCAAGGTGGCGTCCAGGCGGGTGTTGTGGTGGCGCAGGAAGGCTGAATTCTCTCCCTGGCGGCCGTCGAACAGGTACACCTGGCGGCTGGGAATCGCCAGGTAGCCCAGGGCTTGCAGGCGCTTGCGCAGGGCGCGGTTGCTGAAGTCGTTGAGCGAGCGAAAGCCAAAGCCGTGGTCGGGAAACGCCCGGCGCAGCAGCTCGGTGATTGCCGGCAAGTCTGCGCCGTCCCAGTCGGCCGGGTACAGGTTGGTGGACAGCAGCCAGTTGTTGACCTGCACCAGCCGGTCGACCTTGGCCGCGCTCAGCAGCCGGTCCACGCCCTGGGTCAGCAGCTTCAAGGGCGCGGCCAGCCAGGGCCGTTTCAGGCGCTGCAGTTCTTCCCGGGCATAGCCGCTGTAGGCGGTTTGCGGCGACACCACGTAGCAGTTATCCACAGGGTCGTGGCCATGGTTGATGCTCACCGGGAACTGATGATGGCCGGTGTCCAGCAGGGCCAGGGCGGTGCTGACGTTGCCGATCAGCGCGCCGCCGACGCAGGTGCGCACGTACTGCCGGGCGTGGCTGTCGCCGGCGCTCGGGGGCTCAAGGGCCAGTTGCTCGGGCATCCACAGCTTCATCGGCGCGTTGCCCCCAGGGGTTGGCCGTTCCATTCGATATCGGCGGTGGAGGCGGCCAGCAGCCCGCAGCGGCGGGTCAGGGCGCGGCCGATGATCTCGCTCAGGCTCAGCAGTTGGGCGGTCAGCGGGCCACGGTCGCCGTCCTGGACGATCACGTCTCGGGCTTGCCGGTAGTCGTGCCAGAACGCCCGGCTCAAGGCCCGTTGCGGCGCGGCCAGAAGCAGCATGGCCAGAGCGATCATCCTGGGTTCCAGGGTCGCCTCCAGCGCAGCGCCGGCTTCGCTGCCCAGCGCCGCTACCAACGGCACGCGCTGGTCGTCGAACAGGTGCACGCCGCTGGTGGCCCTGGGGTTGCACTCCAGCACGTGGAAGCGGCCGTGCGGGTCCTCGATGAAGTCAAAACCCACCTGCCCGGTGTAGCCGGTGGCCCGGCCGAACTGCTCCAGAAAGCCGCGGATCGGCGCCGGGGCGCAGCTGTGGAAGTAGATTCCCGAGCCACGCCCGACCCGGTAGCGCGGCTGGTAGCTGCTGTGGGCGCGCAATTGGCCGTCCACCAGCACGCTGAAGCTGCAGTATTCCTGGCCGGGGACAAACTGCTGGGCCACCCAGGGCGCCTCGCTGCTGGGCCGGACTTTCGCCAGATGCGCCGGGCTCGGGCGGATCAGGGTCTGGGAGGCGAAGCGCGAATAGGCCGGCTTGAACACCAGGGCGTCGTGCTCGGCGGCCAGGGCCTGCAACGCGGCCGGGTCATGCAGCACTCGGGTCGGCGGCGCGGCCACGTCCCAGCCCTGGGTCATGGCGGCGAAATCGCCCTTGTGGTGCAGGCGGTGCAGCAGCTCGAAATCGCTGGTGAACACCCGACACAGCGGGCGCAGGCGCTCCAGGCCGTGGGCCAGGTAGAACACCTCTTCGCAGGTGGGCAGCAGCAGGTCGATGGCCTGTTGCCGGATTACCCCGGCCAGGGCTTCGATCCAGGCATCCGGGTCGTGGCGCGGCTCCGGCAGGCGCACGAAGTGTTCGGCGGCGCGGCTGAAGCGGCTCAGGGGCTGGGCCAGGGAATCGGCCACGGTCACCGTCCAGCCGGCTTGGCTGAAGGCCCGGGCCCACTCCAGGCAGGCCGGGGCCCGGGCGCCGAGAATCAATACACGCATGGCAGTCCCTCGGGTAGTTGCAGCATCAGCAGGCGGCGTCTTTTCGTCTGTGGCGGCGGCGCCTGCCAGTGGCCGAAGCTCAGCTGCGGCGCCTGCAGCCCCTGTTGCGCGCAGAGCTCGGCGAGGGCCTCGCTCAAGCGTTGGCACAGCCCGTGGTAGTCGCCCGAGGTGCGCAGGTTGACCTGCCAGAGCAGTCCGCGCTGGTGGATCTGGTATTCCTCAAGCGCCGCCCCGAGCATCAGCAGGGCCCGGCGCAACAGGTCGGGGTAGAGCGGTGCCAGCTGCTGGCCGTCGAGCCGCGGCAGCCAGAGGATCTCGTCGGCGCGGCCTTCCACGGCGGCGATGGCCCGTTCCGCGCGGCCACAGGGGCAGGGCGCGTCGGCCACTCGTAGGATGTCGTTGAGGCGATAACGCACGATCAACTGCGTACGCCGGGAAAAGTCGGTGATGATCGGCTGAAAGCGCGTGCGCTCAGGGTCCAGCCACTGCGGCTCGATGTGCAGGTGGCTTTCATTCAGGTGCAGGGTGCCGGCCTCGCAGGTGTAGCCGAGGAAGCCTTCGCTGGCCTGATAGATCTGCCGGGGCTTGAGCCCGAAGGCCTGCTGTACCACCTCGGCGTCGGTAGTTTCCAGCACTTCGGCCACCGACAGAATGTGCCGGGGGCGGATCGTCAACTGCCCGGCCAGGGCCGCCTGGGCCAACCCGCGCAGCACTGTGGCCGGGGCCACCAGCACGTCCGGGTTCTGTTGGTTCAGGCGCTCCAGGGAGGCGCTCAGGCCCAGGGTCAGGTCATGAAAGGCGAAGTCGATGCGGCGGCTGGCCAGGGTGGTGTACAGGCGGCTGTTGGCTCGCAGGAAGAAGGCGATGCGCAGCGGCGCCAGCCAGGGGCACAGCAGCCGGGGCAGCAGGGCCCGGGGCAGAGTGCGGGCCAGCAGGATGCCGGCCCAGCGCTGGCGCTCCGCGCTGCTGACCAGGAACACCCCCTGGGCCCCCGAGGTGCCGCTGGACAGGCCCACGGTGATGTCCCCCAGGGTCGGGCTGAAGTCCCGGGAACGCTCGGCCTGCAGGGCCACCGGCAACACTTGTTCCAGGCTCAGGGCGCGGGTGTTGTAGCCGGCGAAATCGCTCATCAGGCTGGCCTTGTCCATGATCGGCAAGCTGTGCAGGCCATCGTGGGTCAGCCCGTTGAAGCGCTGGCCACGGGGCATGACCCGCGCCATGAAGTGCTTGAGGCGTCGGGCCTGCCAGGCTTCCAGGCGCTCGCGGCGACGAAAGCGCAGGGCATAGCGGCTGAACACGAAGGCGCCGATGCTGCGCAGGGTGCCCAGCAGGCGTTCACTGTTCATGGACGAACGCCTCCCAGGCCTGGGTGCAATGGGACGGCAGCACCGCCACCGCCGGTTCGCGGCGGATCAGCTGGCCCAGGCCGCTGTAGGTGCGCACATATTGCTGACGGTCGGCGCTGGCAAACCACAGTGCCGGTGCGGCGGGCAGGCGTTCGGCGCGGCAGGCCGGCACCGACCAGCAGGCGTCGGCCACCAGGAACACCGGTCGGCCCTGGGCATCGGGGATGAACAGGCCCAGCTGGCCTTCGCTGTGCCCGGGCAACGGCACGCCGATCAGGCTGCCATCGCCGAACAGGTCCAGGCCCTGCTCGAAGGGCGCCATCCAGCTTGGCAGCGCACAGCTGGGGCTGGCTTCGGCCAGGCGCAGGCGGGCGCTGAAGTCGTCCGGCAGCAAGCCCGGCAGATGGCCGCCGAGGGTGGCGCGCCAACGCTGACCGCGCAGGCTGTCGATATGCCGGTAATCGGCTTCCAGGGCGATGAAGCGCGCGTTGGCAAAGTCCCGCAGCCCGGCGATATGGTCGGCGTGGAAGTGGGAAATGATCACGTGGCGGATATCCCCCGGGCCGATGCCCAGCTCATGCAACTGCGCGCCTAATTGTTCGACCACCGGCAACTGCACCGGCACCGCGCTGCGGTACAGGCGCTCGGGCAGGGTGCGGGTGGCCTGGAAGAAGTGCTCGGCGTAGCCGGTGTCGTACAAAATCCAGCCGTGCTCCGGGTGCTGGATCAGCCCGCACAGGGCCGGAAACTGCACCGGCGCCAGGCGCCCGCCACGGTCGGCCATGCATTCCAGATGCTGGCACCAGCCGGCCCGGAGGATCTTCAAACTCACGCTGCGGCTCATGCTCGTTGCCTCTGTTGGGCCAGCCACCATTGGGCGTGCTGGGCGATGCCCTGGTCCTGGCTGATCACCGGGCGGTAGCCCAGCTCGCGCTGGATGGCGCTGATGTCCAGGGTCTGACTGAAGGCCAGGACGCCGGCGCCGTAGCGGGTGATCAAGGGTTCGGCGCCGTTGCCCAGGCGCGCCTTGAGCTCCAGCAGGCGCGCCACGCCGTGCACCAGGGGCCAGGGCAGGCGGCGGGTGCGCAGCGGCAGCTGGAAGTGCTCGGCCATCTGTTGCAGCAGGTCCTTGAAGGCCAGCGGCGTGCCGTTGCTCAGGTTGTACACGCACAGCGGGCGCGGCAGGGGCTGGGTCAGGGCCAGCCACACCGCGTGCACCAGATTGTCGACGCAGGTCAGGTCCAGCTGGGCCCGACCGCCGCGCATCAGCGGAATCGCCCCGCGCTGCATCACCCGCAGCAGGCGCGGCATCAGGGTTGCGTCCCAGGGGCCGAACACCGCCCGGGGGCGCAGGATCACGCACTCGGGCAGCTTGGCGTCTGCCAGCAGGGTTTCGGCCTGGGCCTTGCTGCGGGCGTAGTCGTTCACCGGGTTTGGCAGCGGCTGGTCTTCGCGGATACCCAAGCGGTCGCTGAAGTCGAAGTACAGGCTCGGGGTGGAGATGTGCACCAGCCGCGGGATGCGGTTCTTGCCGCAGGCGTGGATCACCTCGGCGGTGGAGTCGAGGTTGGCCCGGGCAAACGCCTGGGGCGAACCCCAGGGTGACGACAGGGCGGCGCAATGCACGATGGCGTCATGCTCGCGGCTGGCGTCGGCCAGCAGGCGCTTGGCCAACGGGCTGCCGTGCTCCAGGGGCAGCCAGCGCACCGGCGCCGGGCTGTGGGCAATCACCTCGGCCGCCGCCTCGGGGTTGCGCCCGCTGAACTGTACCTCACAGCCTTCGGCGGCCAGCTTCCAGACCAGATGCCGACCGATAAAACCGGTACCGCCGGTGACCAGGATCTTCATCAAAACTCCAGGATCATGCCGCCGAGGGACAGGCCCGCGCCGGTGCCGATCAGCAGCAAGGTGTGTCCACGTTGAATGCGCCCGTCGCGCACCGCGATGTCCAGGGCGGTGGGCAGCGAGGCCGCCACCTGATTGCCGTGCTGGGCAAAGATATCGATGACCTTGTCCGGCCCCAGGCTCAGGCGCTTGGCCGCATGCTGCATGGCCTGCTGGCTGGCTTGATGAGGGATCACCCAGTCGATTTGCCCAAGGGAGAGCCCGGCTTGCAGCAACAGATCGTCCATCAGGTCCGGCAGGTGTTTGGCCGCGAGACGGAACACGCCCTTGCCCTGCATGGCGAAGCTGGTCAGGGGCTCGAACGGCACGTCGATGCGCCGCGGATGAAAGCGCGAACCGCCGGCGGGGATCTGGCACAGCGCCGCGCCTTCGGCGTAGGTCTTCAGGCGCGAGGCGAGGAGCTTCTGCCCGCCATGGCCCGGGCCCAGCACCACCGCCGCCGCGCCGTCGCCGAAGATGCCGCAGACTTCCACCTGCTGCCAGTCCAGGCCGCAGGAAGCGATATCGGCGCACACCAGCAGCACGCGCCGGTAATGCCCGGCCTGGATCGGCCAGGACAAGGTATCCAGGGCGGCGATAAAGCCCAGGCAACTGGCGTTGATGTCCATGGCCGGAATGCCCGACTGCCCCAGGCCCAGCTCCCGTTGCAGCAGCGCGGCGTTGCAGGGCATGCCCTGGTCCTGGGTGCCGCTGGCGCAGACGATCAGGTCCAGCTGATCAAGCGTCAGGCCGGCCGCCTGCAGGGCCTGGCGCGCGGCACGGGCGCCGAGGCTGGCGGCGGTGTCCGCAGGATCGGCGACGTGGCGCTGCTGCACCCCGCTGATGCGCGCCACGCTACCGGCTTCCAGGCCGAGCTGGCGGTCCAGCTCGGCACTGCTGACCACCCGCTGCGGCAGGGCGTGGCCGGTGCCGAGGATGGCCAGGGCGCGGGCCGGGCGGGGGGAGGACGCTGATGTGTGCATGCAAATTCCGTGTGTGGGGCGTCGGGGGAGGCTTGGTCAGGTGGCGGACGGCGCGACCGGGCATTGGCTCAGAAAGGCTTGCAGCCCTTGCTGATACTCCTCGGCGTCCATCAGTTCGCTGTGTTTGGCGATGCAGTAGCCCATGTTCTTGCGTTGCAGCTCGGCACAGGCCACGACGTAGAAATCGGGGGTTTCCCGCAAGTGAACAACCTGTTCCCAGGCCAGGCCGCTCTGCTTGCCCCGGGCCTTGCCCAGGCTGAAACCCTGGTCGTCGAAGCTCAGGTGGTAAGTGCCCTCGGCCGCCTTCAGCGGCGCGCGCAGGCGGGCTTCGATCAGGCGCTGGTTCACACCCTGCAAAGGCTTGCGGGGCTTGGCGTGATGGGCGGCGATACGGGCGTGCAGGTGGGTGAGCCAGCGCTTGGAAAAGCGCCACCAGAGCATGCTGAAAATCAGCACGAACACCAGCATGGCAATGACTTTTTCCGGGGTGAAACGCTGTTCGGGGAAATAGATCGCCAGGCCGCCGCCGATCAGGCAGAGGGTGAACATCAAGGGGCCGATCAGTCGGGTCTGCCAACGGGCGACGCTGGCCATGATCCGCGCCTGCTGCTGGTCCTGCCTGAGCATTTCCTGGGGCAGTTGTTCGGCGAGCCGGGCTTGGGTGTTGGCAGAGGTGATGCTGTAGTGCAATTCCATGGAGGAGCGAGTCCGAGGTCCGTGTTCGGTGAGGGCGGCAGTCTACCGACTTCTGAGCTGTGGGTAGCAGCGGCGTATGCACCCAGGTCGCCCCTCTGCTCAGGCGGGGAACTGCTCTGTATGCCGCTCTACCCACTGATACAGGCGTTCGTCCAATAGCGGCCGCTGTTGCTGGAAGTGATCCTGGCAGCGGTTGAAGAGCGGGTCCTGGTTGATGCGCATGGCCAGCTCGACGGGGCCTTCGCTTCCGCCATGGGCGGCTCGTAGCTGCTGCTGGCGCTGATCGGCCTGCTCCAGGGTGTCCGCCAGGTCGTCCAGTTGCAGGAGCCTGAACTGAGCGATGGCCTGGGGCAGATGAAAGTGCAGGGCGCTGTCGAAACCTTCCCAGCCCTCGAAGGCCAGCCACTCGTGCAGGATCATGAAGCAGCGCGGTGCTGGGGGCAGTTGCTCCAGCGCTGCGAAATCCAGCCAGTACTGACGCGGCAATTGCTCGGCGGTTTCGATGGCCTGGGCGATCAGGTCCAGGGCCTGGCCCGGGTCCCGGTGATGTTTGCGCAGAATGCGCTGGGTCAGGGTGAAGCGCGCTTCTTCTATAGCGTGCAGGGCGCGGTTCAGGTCGTAACCGGCGTTGAGCAAGTGTTCCCGGGCTTGCTCTTGGGGCAAGCCGGACTTTTCTACCAGCACTTGCAGCAGCTCGGATCTGTAGAGCTCGGCGGCCAGTTGCGGATTGCCGGCGCAACGTTCGAGCAGGGTCTGGGCGTGGCGCAGGCCGATGGGGATCAGGTGGCGTAGCTGTTGCAGAGCTTGGGTGTGCGTCGGGTCCATCGACAGGGTGCCTTGGTCGTCATTGCCGGTGGCGGCGGGAGGCTGATTATCCACCGTGCCGAGCAAAACCTGTAGCCGCTGCCGCAGGCTGCGAACGGCCCGAAGGGACGCAGGGTTCTCAAGATCGCTGAAGGTCCTGCGGACCTTGTCGCAGCCTCGCGAGCTCGGCAGCGGCTACAAAGAGGTGGCGGTCGCAGTTCAGGTTGGGGGTGTAGCCGCTGCCGCAGGCTGCGAACGGCCCGAAGGGGCGCGGGGTTCTCAAGATCGCTGAAGGTCCTGCGGACCTTGTCGCAGCCTCGCGGGCTCGGCAGCGGCTACAAAGAGGTGGCGGCCGCAGTTCAGGTTGGGGGTGTAGCCGCTGCCGCAGGCTGCGAACGGCCCGAAGGGACGCGGGGTTCTCAAGGCCGCTGAAGGTCCTGCGGACCTTGTCGCAGCCTCGCGAGCTCGGCAGCGGCTACAAAGAGGTGGCGGTCGCAGTTCAGGTTGGGGGGGGTAGCCGCTGCCGCAGGCTGCGAACGGCCCGAAGGGACGCGGGGTTCTCAAGATCGCTGAAGGTCCTGCGGACCTTGTCGCAGCCTCGCGGGCTCGGCAGCGGCTACAGGTTGCGTCAGGGAGTGGGGCGGGCGCCGTCGAGCAGGGCGTCCACCACGGCGCGGGCCATTTCCACGGAATGCACCATGGACCAGATCAGCCCGCGCTCGATGCCGCTGGCCCGTTCGGTGATTTCATCGGACACCTCTTCGGCGCATTTGAGCAGCAAGGAAACGTGCATCAGCGCGTCTTCGGCATTCACCTCGGGCTGTACGGCGAACAGCGGGTGGCCCTGGGCGTCGCGCAGGCCGAAGGGGCGATGGCGGGTGCCATTCAAGGCGGCCAGCAGGTTGGCGTTGGCGCGGTCCAGCTCCGGGTCGCGGCGTGGATGATCGGTTTGAAGAGGTGGGTCGGGGACGAGCTTTTTCATGACGGTCACTCACTCAGTAGTTAACGGACTGCCGAGCTCACTTCCACATGAGGGGTGGCAGTTGTGCGAGGGTGTGGAAGACCGGGACTGAGTAACCCAGCACACCCGAAGGTGTCCCGCGCACAACCGCCATAAAGCGATGCCAACGAAAATACGTCGAGCCATGCTCATGAGCGCTCATGCTTACTCAGGTCCGAACTTCCACATCCGGGCCGCTGATTTGGCAGCGGCATCGGGAGACTGCCTGATCGTTCGAAGGGGTACAAGGCGCTCAAAGGCGTGGTGGATTCTCTCGGATTTGCCCTACAAAACAAAGCGAAACGGCTCCGGCACTGGGCGGTATTCCCTGACAAATCGGGTGCTGGGCAGGGGGATAGGGGCTTTGTTGAATGTGCGGGTGGGGTCGGGCAGGCAGAGTGTGCTGGCAGGTTTTGCGGCCCCTGCGGTGCCATTCGCAGAAAGAGGTGGCGGTCGCAGTTTAGGTTGGGGGTGTAGCCGCTGCCGCAGGCTGCGATCGGCCGCGCAGCGGGCGCGGCGATTTCAACGGCAGGCAAAAACAGCAGGCAAAAAAAAGGGCCTGGAGACGTATCTCCAAGCCCTCAAAAGGTGAGAGGTGTCTAGTCCCTCAACCTGGTGAGCGGTGTTGCATGTTTCGGGGGCGCGGCGGTTACGCTTTCAGCGGAACCAGGCGCGGGGCAATCATGTTTTCCGGACGCAGGATGTCGTCGAGCATGGCGTCGTCCAGCAGGCCTTCTTCGCGCACCAGTTCCAGTACGCCACGGCCACTTTCCAGGGCGATGCGGGCGATACGGGTGGCGTTTTCATAGCCGATGTACGGGTTCAGCGCGGTGACCAGGCCGATGGAGTGCTCCACCAGTTCGCGGCAACGGGTTTCGTTGGCGGTGATGCCGGTGATGCAGTGCTCGCGCAGCATGTCCATGGCGCGTTGCAGCAGGCGGATCGAGTCGAAGATCTTGAAGGCGATCAGCGGCTCCATCACGTTCAGTTGCAGCTGGCCGCCTTCGGCCGCGATGGTCAGGGCCAGGTCGTTGCCGATGATCTGGAACGCCACTTGGTTGACCGCTTCCGGGATCACCGGGTTGACCTTGCCAGGCATGATCGAGCTGCCGGGCTGACGCGCTGGCAGGTTGATTTCGTTGATGCCGGTGCGTGGGCCGCTGGACAGCAGGCGCAGGTCGTTGCAGATCTTCGACAGCTTGACCGCGGTGCGCTTGAGCATGCCGGAGAACAGCACGAAGGCGCCCATGTCGGAGGTGGCTTCGATCAGGTCGGCCGCCGGTACCAGCGGCTGGCCGCTGATGGTGGCCAGGCGTTGTACGGCCAGGGCCTGGTAGCGCGGGTCGGCGTTGATGCCGGTGCCGATGGCGGTGCCGCCCAGGTTGACTTCGGTCAGCACTTCCGGCGCCAGGGTCTTCAGGCGAGCCAGGTCTTCACCCAGGGTGGTGGCGAAGGCCTTGAATTCCTGGCCGAGGGTCATCGGCACGGCGTCTTGCAGCTGGGTACGGCCCATTTTCAGGACGTGGCTGAATTCTTCACCCTTGGCGGCGAACGACTGGATCAGGCTGTCGAGGCTGGCCAGCAGGGCGTCGTGACCCAGCAGCAGACCCAGGCGGATCGCGGTCGGGTAGGCGTCGTTGGTGGACTGCGCCATGTTCACGTCGTTGTTCGGGTGCAGGTACTGGTATTCGCCCTTGCTGTGGCCCATGGCCTCCAGCGCGATGTTGGCGATGACTTCGTTGGCATTCATGTTGGTGGAAGTGCCAGCGCCGCCTTGAATCATGTCCACCACGAACTCTTCGTGGAAGTCGCCGCGGATCAGGCGGGCACAGGCCTCGCTGATGGCCGCATGCTTGGCTTCGCTCAGATGACCCAGTTCGCGGTTGGCGTCAGCAGCTGCCTGCTTGACCATTGCCAGGGCCACGACCAGTTTTGGGTAGTGCGAAATCGGAACGCCGGAGAGGCGGAAGTTGTTCACCGCTCGCAGGGTCTGGATGCCGTAATACGCTTGAGCCGGTACTTCGAGTACGCCAAGCAGGTCTTTTTCTGTGCGGAAAGATGCAGCGGAGGACATGACGGAGATCATCTCGGTAGGGACCCGGTCTGTGCCGGGAACGCTGCGAATCCTAGGCCGAAGGGAATTTTTGGGCCAATGCTGTTAAACACTGGGCTATGCATATTCGGCATAATGCCGGTGTGACGCCGCTTTGCCGGCGAGCGTGTGACCTAAAATGGTGCGTGTCCGGGAGGACGTGATGAATCTGGAAAGCAAATGGCTCGAGGACTTCAGTGCCTTGGCCGCCACCCGCAGCTTTTCCCAGGCTGCCGAGCGACGTTTCGTGACCCAGCCGGCCTTCAGTCGGCGCATCCGCAGCCTGGAAGCGGCCCTGGGCCTGACCCTGGTCAACCGCTCGCGCACGCCGGTGGAACTGACGGCGGCGGGGCAGCTGTTCCTGGTCACCGCGCGCACCGTGGTCGAACAGCTTGGCGAGGTGGTGCGTCACCTGCACCATCTGGAAGGCGGCCAGGGCGAAGTGATGCAGGTGGCGGCGGCCCACTCCCTGGCGCTGGGTTTCTTCCCACGCTGGATCGCGCAACTGCGCAATGAAGGGCTGAACATCGCCACGCGGCTGGTGGCCACCAACGTCGGCGATGCGGTGCACGCCCTGCGCGAAGGCGGCTGCGACCTGATGCTGGCCTTCTATGACCCGGACGCGGCCTTGCAGATGGACTCGGAAATCTTCCCCTCGCTGCACCTGGGGCACACCGAGATGCTCCCGGTGTGCGCTGCCGATGCCCAGGGCAAGCCGCTGTTCGATCTGGAAGGCGAGGCCAGTGTGCCGTTGCTGGCATACAGCGCCGGGGCCTTTCTCGGGCGTTCGGTGAACCTGCTGCTGCGCCAGCGCAACCTGCGTTTCACCACGGTTTATGAGACCGCCATGGCCGACAGCCTCAAGAGCATGGCGTTGGAAGGGCTGGGCATTGCCTGGGTGCCGCAGTTGAGCGTGCGCGCGGAACTGGCCCGGGGCGAGTTGGTGGTCTGTGGTGGTGCGCAATGGCATGTACCGCTGGAGATCCGCCTGTATCGCTGCGCCCTGGTGCGCAAGGCCAACGTGCGTTTGCTCTGGCGCAAGCTGGAAGGCGCCGCCGCACAAGCGACGGGCAACACATGAGCCTGTTGCCGGTGTTGCAGATCGCGAGGGATTTTCAGCGTCGGCAACGCCAGGCCCTGTAGCCGCTGCCGCAGGTTCGGGCCGCGTTCGGATGATCGGCACCGCAGGGGCCGCCACACCTGGCGCTGCGGAGTGTCTGAAGGATTGGGGATAGAGCTCTGGCGCCGGCTGCGCCGTCGTTCGCAGCCTGCGGCAGCGGCTACAGGGAACTGGTCAGGCTGCGAGGGGCTTTCAGTTCGGGGAGACTGACTTCAGAGTCAATAAAACCGGGGTTTTGCGCCGGAAATACTTTGTTCGACAGATGGTCGGCGAAAGTGCGTTTAGCGCGGCTTTTTCGGTATACTGCGCGGCCTTCGGCCGGTTCGTCCGGCCATAATTCGTACAGTCAAGCCACGCATTTTCGCGTGGCTTGTTGTTTTTGACGCGCCCGCGGGCGCCCAGAGAGAAGAGGCACGACGATGAGTGCACTGGTTGGCGTGATCATGGGCTCCAAGTCCGATTGGTCCACCCTTAGCCACACCGCCGATATGCTGGAAAAGCTCGGCATCCCTTACGAGGTGAAGGTGGTGTCCGCTCACCGCACCCCGGACCTGCTGTTCCAGTACGCCGAAGAGGCTGAGGCGCGTGGCATCGAGGTGATCATCGCCGGTGCCGGCGGCGCGGCGCACTTGCCGGGCATGTGCGCGGCCAAGACCCACCTGCCGGTGCTGGGCGTGCCGGTGCAGTCGTCGATGCTCTCGGGCGTGGATTCGCTGCTGTCCATCGTGCAGATGCCCGCCGGCATCCCCGTGGCCACCCTGGCCATCGGCAAGGCTGGCGCGATCAACGCGGCCCTGCTCTCGGCGAGCATCCTGGGCGCCAAGCACCCGCAGTTCCATGCGGTGCTGAAAAAATTCCGTGCTGAACAGACAGACAGCGTCCTGGACAATCCAGACCCGCGCGTCGCCTGAGGTTGTTGACGATGAAGATCGGTGTAATCGGTGGCGGCCAGTTGGGCCGCATGTTGGCCCTGGCGGGGACTCCGCTGGGAATGAACTTCGCTTTTCTCGACCCGGCGCCGGATGCGTGTGCCGCTGCCCTGGGCGAACACCTGCGGGCCGACTACGGCGACCAGGACCACCTGCGCCAGCTGGCCGATGAAGTGGACCTGGTGACCTTCGAATTCGAGAGCGTGCCGGCGGAAAC
Organism: Pseudomonas sp. LPH60; assembly: GCF_030718165.1. NCBI lineage: Bacteria > Pseudomonadati > Pseudomonadota > Gammaproteobacteria > Pseudomonadales > Pseudomonadaceae > Pseudomonas > Pseudomonas sp. LPH60. The sequence continues at coordinate 564,630 of NZ_JAVAJH010000004.1, read as the reverse complement.
CGTGGCCTTCCTCTCGCAGTTCGTGCCGGTCTACCCGAGCGCCGAAGCCCTGCGCATCGCCCGTGATCGCTGGTTCGAGAAGAGCATGTTCAAGGACCTGGGGATTCCTACCCCGGAGTTTGCCGACATCCAGTCCCAGGCGGATCTCGACGCCGCCGTGGCGCGCATCGGCCTGCCGGCCGTGCTCAAGACCCGCACCCTGGGTTACGACGGCAAGGGCCAGAAGGTCCTGCGCAGCGCCGCCGACGTCGCAGGCACTTTCGCCGAACTGGGCAGCGTGCCTTGCCTGCTGGAAGGCTTCGTGCCGTTCACCGGTGAAGTCTCGCTGATCGCCGTGCGTGCCCGTGACGGTGAAACCCGTTTCTACCCGCTGGTGCACAACACCCACGACAGCGGCATCCTGCGCCTGTCGGTGGCCAGCAGTGATCACCCGCTGCAGGCCCTGGCCGAGGACTACTCCAGCCGCGTGCTCAAGCAGCTGGATTACGTCGGCGTGATGGCGTTCGAGTTCTTCGAAGTCGACGGCGGCCTCAAGGCCAACGAGATTGCCCCGCGGGTGCACAACTCCGGGCACTGGACCACCGAAGGCACCGAGTGCAGCCAGTTCGAAAACCACCTGCGGGCGGTAGCCGGTCTCCCTCTGGGTTCCACAGCCAAAGTCGGTGAGAGCGCCATGATCAACTTCATCGGCCAGGTGCCGCCAGTGGACAAGGTCATCGCCATCGACGACTGCCACCTGCATCACTACGGCAAGGCCTTCAAGGCCGGACGCAAGGTCGGCCACGCCAACCTGCGTTGCGCCGATCAGGCGACCCTGCAAGCGCAGATCCTCAAGGTGCAAGCGCTGATCGCCGAGTAACAAATCCTCCGGCTGGCGGGAACCTTCGTTTCCCGCCGTTCTCTGATAGCAGGATGCCAAAGTGCTGGCTAGGCTTTGGCTTGATCCCCCCTTACAGAGGAACAGCCATGGGCATTATTGGAACCATTTTCATCGGCTTGATCGTTGGTCTGCTGGCGCGTTTCCTCAAGCCGGGAGACGACAGCATGGGCTGGATCATGACCATCCTGCTGGGTATCGGCGGCTCGCTGGCGGCCACTTATGGCGGTCAGGCGCTGGGTATTTATCAGGCTGGCCAGGGCGCCGGTTTCATCGGTGCACTGGTGGGCGCGGTCGTCCTGCTGGTGATCTACGGCTTCGTCAAGAAAAGCTGATTCCCCCCTGCAAGCCCCCTCTGCCGCTCGTGCCGAGGGGAGCCCTTTTCTTCATCTGAAACTTCAACGCAGCCGACGCTTTGGGCACTAGAATGCCCGGGTTTTTCCGTCCTTCCTTTTTGACCGAGCCACCCTCTCATGCGCCGTCTTCTATTGACCTTTGTTCTGCTGGGCTGCGGCCTGGCCCAGGCTGGCGAACTGCCGGAAACCGACTGGCTGGAGCTGATGCCCAAGTCGGACCAGAAAGCCCTGGAGCAGATGCCGGAAATCGACCACAACTCCCCCGAAGCCAATGGCACCTTCACCGAAAAGGGCGGCCTGAAGCAGAGCAAGGGCTTGCCGGCGGTGATGTATTCCACCAAGACAGTGCCGGCGATGAACGACAAGCAGATCCGCCTCGGCGGCTATCCGGTGCCGCTGGAGGCTGATGCCAAGGGGCGCAGCACGCTGTTCTTCCTGGTGCCGTACCCGGGCGCCTGCATCCACGTGCCGCCACCGCCGCCCAACCAGCTGGTGCTGGTGCGCTTTCCCAAGGGCGTGAAGCTGGAGGACATCTACACGCCGCTGTGGGTGACCGGCACCTTGAAGATCGAGTCGGTCAGCAATGACCTGGCCGACGCGGCCTACGCCCTGGATGCGGCGAAGGTGCGGGTGGTGCAGGAATCGGATCTCTGAAGCCGCAGCGCTGAATGTGCCTTCCAAACGGCTCTGTTGAACTGGACCGCTGAAGGCATTTGTGAACGGTAGAGCCGGCTTGCCGGCGCAAGCGGCCTCAAGAACGCTGACGGTCCTGAGGGCCTCTTCGCTGGCAAGCCAGCTCCTACGCAGCTAGGTGGGGTCAGAGCGGGGCGGCGCTGATGCTCACGCTCAGGGTGTGGCGGGCGCCAGGTGCCAGGGTGACGATGTCGTCCATCACGTTGGCGGTCTCGATGCACAGCATGCGCTGCCAGCCGTCGTTGGCCATGTCGCCAAATTGCGCGGCGCGGTCGATCCAGGGGTTCCAGATCACGGCGGTGCGCGAGCCTGCGCTGTTCAGGCGAATCCGTCGTTGCCAGTCCGGATCGACGATATCCAGCTGCGCCGGGACGTTCAGGTAGATGCGGTCGGTCTCGCCGCTAAAGTGCAAGGCGCCGCTCTGGACCTTGGTGGTCCAGTCTTCCAGGGTTTCGATGTAGTTCAGCCCGTCCAGGCCTTCGACCTGCACGTTGCGCACATCGCTGACCGCGAAATAGCTGTGCAGCGCCTGGCTGATGCTCACGCTTTCTGTGCCCAGGTTATGGCTGGTGAGGCTGATGTGCAGTTGCTCGTCGAGGCGGATGCTCAGGCTCGGTTCCACCTGATGGGGCCAGCCAGGAAAGCCGCCAGCGGGGCAGGGCAGGCGCAGCCGTACCAGCAAGCTGTCGCCGTCGCTTTCGATGCCTTGCAGTTCCCAGTCGCTGGCCCGCACCAGGCCGTGGGCCGGTGCCGGTTCAGCGCTTTGGCGCATGGCCTGCACGCTTTGCGGGTTGCGTGCAAAGTTGCCGAACCAGGGCCAGCACACCGGAACCCCGGCGCGGATGCTCTTGCCGGTCTTGAACTGCGCCTCGTCGTTGAGCCAGATCAGCGGCTGTTGCCCGGCTACTTGATAACTGAGGATGTGCGCGCCTTGCTGGGCCACCAGCAGTTCGGCATCACCGTGGCGGATGCGCCAGCAGTTCAGTTCATCCAGTTTCACCGTTTCAACGTGGGGCGTGGGCATGCTGCTGATCTCGTTAGAGTGGCTTGGGCGTTGTAGGAACCTAGCGCGCTCGGGGCGGAACCGAACGGGTGCGGCCGCTGCCGTCGATGGCGACGAACACGAACACCGCCTCGGTGACCTTGCGCCATTCGCTGGACAGCGGGTCGTCGCTCCATACTTCCACCATCATCTGGATCGAGCTGCGGCCGATCTCCAGGGTCTGGGTATAGAAGGACAGTTGCGCGCCCACCGCCACCGGCACCAGGAACGCCATGCGATCGATGGCCACGGTAGCGACTCGGCCACCGGCGACGCGGCTGGCCATGGCAGTGCCCGCCAGGTCCATCTGCGCCACCAGCCAGCCGCCGAAAATATCGCCAAAGCCGTTGGTTTCCCGGGGCAAAGCGGTGATTTGCAGGGCCAGGTCGCCTTGCGGGATTGGATCTTCTTGTTCGAGTTCTATCATGCCGAGGGGCCTCTGACCCGTGACGCTTCATGGTGACTTCAGGTGAATAGCCGTCTTCAGGAAAAACGATTCAGCCCGAACACACTGCGTTCGTCACGTTCTTTCTAAGGCGTGCTAAAGGGAAACTCTGCGAAATCGACTGGCACTGTCCAGGGACTGGGGCGCGCAGCAGCGTTTTCGCACAGCAACCCTTGCCAGAAGCGGCTTTGCGCTTCGAGGTTTGCGAGTATATCGGTCGATAGACTCCGCGACGACCCACTCAGTTCGCAAATTTGTGAGTCATTTGTGCGCTGCTGTGTACGCATTCGAACAATTTGCTATCGTGCCGAACCTGCCAGGCCCCAACCAGCGCTGTTGCGGTTGCCGGAACCGACTAATAAGAGAAGCCCTTGCCATGACCACTGTGCCCTCGAGCGCCGCGCAGCCAGCGCAGCCCGCCCGTCCCTTGACCCGTAGTGATTACAAGACCCTGTCGCTGTCTGCCTTGGGCGGCGCGCTGGAGTTCTACGACTTCATCATCTTCGTGTTCTTCGCCACCGTGGTCGGCAAGCTGTTCTTCCCGGCGGACATGCCCGAGTGGCTGCGCCTGATGCAGACCTTCGGCATCTTCGCCGCCGGCTACCTGGCCCGTCCTCTGGGCGGGATCGTCATGGCGCACTTCGGCGACCTGCTGGGGCGCAAGAAGATGTTCACCCTGAGCATCTTCATGATGGCGGTGCCGACCCTGATCATGGGCCTCTTGCCGACCTACGCGCAGATTGGCCTATGGGCGCCGATCCTGCTGTTGCTGATGCGGGTGATCCAGGGCGCGGCCATCGGTGGTGAAGTGCCCGGCGCCTGGGTCTTTGTTTCCGAACACGTGCCTCAGCGGCATATCGGCTACGCCTGCGGCACCCTGACGGCGGGCCTGACCGCCGGGATTCTCCTGGGCTCGCTGGTGGCCACCGCCATCAATAGCATCTACACCCCGGTGGAAGTGGCCGACTACGCCTGGCGGATTCCGTTCCTGCTGGGCGGGGTGTTCGGCCTGTTCTCGGTGTACCTGCGCCGCCTGCTGCACGAAACCCCGGTATTCGCCGAGCTGCAATTGCGCAAGGCCCTGGCCGAAGAGCTGCCCCTGCGCACCGTGCTGCGCGATCACCGTGGCGCCATTGTCATTTCCATGCTGCTGACCTGGCTGCTGTCCGCCGGGATCATCGTGGTGATCCTGATGACCCCGACGGTGCTGCAGACCGTCTATAAGTTCCCGGCCATCACCGCCCTGGAAGCCAACAGCCTGGCCATTGTGTTCCTGAGCCTGGGCTGCGTGATCTCCGGGGTTCTGGCGGATCGTTTCGGCGCTGGCAAGGTGTTCGTGTTCGGCAGCGCCTTGCTGCTGGCCACTTCCTGGACCTTCTATCACGGCTTGCTGGATAACCCGCAGTGGCTGTTCCCGATGTATGCCCTGACCGGTCTGTTTGTCGGCACCATCGGCGCGGTGCCTTATGTGATGGTCAAGGCGTTCCCGGCGGTGGTGCGTTTCAGTGGCCTGTCGTTTTCCTACAACCTGGCCTACGCGATCTTCGGTGGCCTGACGCCGATGGTGGTGACCTGGCTGCTCAAGGAAAGCCCGATGGGCCCGGCCTATTACGTTGCAATCATCTGCGGCATCGGCCTGCTGGTCGGCCTGTACCTGTGGGCCAAGGGCCGCTGATCGCCGCCAGCTTGTAGCCGCTGCCACAGGCTGCGACAGGGCCGCAGGCCCTCCTGGGCGCTGAAGAGTGTCGCGACCCTGCGGGTCGGTCGCAGCCTTCGGCGGCGGCTACAGAGGTTTTTATCGCCGTATAAAGAAAGGCCAGCTTCCGTTCAGGAGTGCTGGCCTTTCATCTAATTGTCATATTCCGGACATAGAGTGTTCACACGGCCTACAGATACTTGGCCCCGACTTAACACACCCTATCTGCTAGGAGTAAGGCATGAAACTGAAGCGTTTGATGGCGGCAATGACCTTTGTCGCCGCTGGCGTTGCGACTGCCCACGCGGTTGCCGCTGTTGACCCTGCTATCCCGAGCTACACCAAGACCACTGGTGTGTCGGGCAACCTGTCCAGCGTCGGTTCCGATACTTTGGCGAACCTGATGACCCTGTGGGCCGAGAACTACAAAAAGGAATACCCGAACGTCAACATTCAGATTCAGGCCGCCGGCTCCGCCACCGCGCCACCGGCGCTGACCGAAGGCACCTCCAACCTGGGCCCGATGAGCCGCAAGATGAAGGACACCGAGCTGGCGGCCTTCGAGCAGAAGTACGGCTACAAGCCAACCGCTATCCCGGTGGCCGTGGACGCCCTGGCGGTGTTCGTGCACAAGGACAACCCGATCCAGCACCTGACCATGGAACAGGTCGACGCGATTTTCTCGTCCACCCGTCTGTGCGGCGCCAAGGCTGACGTAAAAACCTGGGGCGACCTGGGTGTGAAGGGCGATCTGGCCAACAAGCCGGTGCAACTGTTCGGCCGTAACTCGGTATCCGGCACCTACGGCTACTTCAAGGAAGAAGCCCTGTGCAAAGGCGACTTCAAGCCTAACGTCAACGAGCAGCCAGGTTCGGCTTCGGTGGTGCAGTCCATCAGCTCCTCGCTGAACGGCATCGGCTACTCGGGCATCGGCTACAAGACCGCCAGCGTGAAGACCGTGGCCCTGGCCAAGAAAGGCAGCAGCGACTTCATCGAAGACACCGAAGAAAACGCCCTGAACGGCAAGTACCCGCTGTCGCGTTTCCTCTACGTCTACATCAACAAAGCCCCGAACAAGCCTCTGGCCCCGCTGGAAGCCGAGTTCGTGAAGCTGGTCCTGTCCAAGCAGGGTCAGGAAGTAGTGGTCAAGGACGGCTACATCCCGCTGCCAGCCAAGGTGGCCGCCAAGGCCCTGGCTGACCTGGGCCTGAAAGAAGGCGCATAAGCCGCCGCAGAAGGTCCGGGCTCCCCGGACCTTCTCGTTTTCGTAGGAGCGGGCCGGGCGGCGCAAGCGCCCGCAAGGGCGACCCAGGCTCAAGGCCGGCTCGTCGGCCAGCCGGCTCCTGCAACCTCATTTTTCAACCCGCTGCCGGCTTTGCCACGTGGCGGATTTGCTGCGTCACTGCATTGTCATCTTTCTGTCATACAGGATCGCTAGGGTGTGCGCATGAATGATCTGGCCAATTCCCCCATGACTACGACTTCTCCCCCCAAGCGCATTGACTTCAATACGCCTGAACTGCAACGCAAGCGTCGCATTCGCGCGCTCAAAGACCGCCTGACCCGCTGGTACGTCCTTGTTGGCGGACTGGCGGTACTGGGTGCGATCACCCTGATCTTTTTCTTCCTCGCCTATGTCGTGGTGCCGCTGTTCCAGGGCGCCGACCTGACCGTCAAGGACCCGCTGACCCCGGCCTGGATGCAGGACGCCGGCAAGCCGCTGATGTTCTCCCTGGAAGAGCAGAACCAGGTCGGCATGCGTGTCTCCGACAAGGGCCAGGCGCTGTTCTTCGACATCGACAGCGGTGCCGAGCTGCGCAAGGTCGACCTGCCGATCCCGGCCGGCGCCAACGTGGTGTCCATCGGCAAGGACCAGCCCGGCAATCCGCTGGTGGTGGTCGGTCTGTCCAACGGTCAGGCCCTGGTGTTCCGCCACACCTACAAGGTCAGCTACCCGGACGGCAAGAAGACCATCTCACCGGCCATCGAGTACCCCTACGGCGACAGCCCGATCACCCTGAACGAGCAGGGCGGTGCCCTGGAGCACGTCAACCTCAACGCCACTGATTCGTCGCTGATCATCGCCGGTTCCACCGGTGCGCAACTGCATGTGCTGAAGCTGACCCGCGAAGAAAACATGATGACTGGCGAGGTCACCAGCGAGCAGAGCCGCATCGAACTGCCGCAGATGACCGAGGCGGTGAAGGCCATGTACATCGATCCGCGCCAGCAGTGGCTGTATGTGATCAATGGCCGGGCCCAGGCCGACGTGTTCAGCCTGCGGGACAAGAGCCTCAACGGTCGCTACAAACTGCTGGAAGACGCTGACACCGAAGTTACCGCCAGCACCCAGCTGGTGGGCGGCATCTCGCTGATCATCGGCACCTCCAAGGGTGGCCTGGCCCAGTGGTTCATGGCCCGCGACCCGGATGGCGAACTGCGCCTGAAGCAGATCCGCACCTTCCAGATGGGCACCGCGCCTATCGTTGAAATCACTGCCGAAGAGCGTCGCAAGGGCTTCGTTGCCCTGGACGCCGCCGGCAAGCTCGGGGTGTTCCACAGCACCGCCCACCGCACCCTGCTGGTGGATCAGGTGGTGGATGGCCAGGGCCTGTTCGGCCTGTCGCCACGGGCCAACCGGGTGATCGTCGAGGCCGGTGGCAAGCTGCAGCCGCTGCTGCTGGACAACCCGCACCCGGAAGTGTCCTGGAGCGCGCTGTGGAGCAAGGTCTGGTACGAGAACTACGACGAGCCTAAATACGTCTGGCAATCCACCGCGGCCAACACCGACTTCGAACCCAAGCTGAGCCTCTCGCCCCTGACCTTCGGCACTCTGAAGGCGGCGTTCTACGCCATGCTGCTGGCGGCACCATTGGCCGTGGCGGCAGCGATCTATACCGCCTACTTCATGGCCCCGGGCATGCGCCGCAAGGTCAAGCCGGTGATCGAGCTGATGGAAGCGATGCCGACGGTGATCCTCGGCTTCTTCGCCGGCCTGTTCCTGGCGCCCTATGTCGAAGGTCATCTACCGGGCATCTTCAGCCTCTTGATGTTGCTGCCAATCGGCATTCTGGTGGCCGGTTTCATCTTCAGCCGCCTACCGGAGTCGATCCGCCTGAAAGTGCCGGATGGTTGGGAAAGTGCGCTGCTGATCCCGGTGATCCTGTTCGTGGGCTGGTTGTCGCTGTACATGAGCCCCTTCATGGAAAACTGGTTCTTCGGCGGCGACATGCGCATGTGGATTTCCCACGACCTGGGGATCACCTACGACCAGCGCAACGCCCTGGTGGTCGGCCTGGCCATGGGTTTTGCGGTGATTCCGAACATCTACTCGATCGCCGAAGACGCCGTGTTCAGCGTGCCTCGCGGCCTGACCCTGGGCTCTCTGGCCCTGGGTGCCACGCCGTGGCAGACCATGACCCGGGTGGTGATCCTCACCGCCAGCCCGGGGATCTTCTCGGCACTGATGATCGGCATGGGCCGCGCCGTGGGCGAGACCATGATCGTGCTGATGGCCACCGGCAACACCCCGATCATGGAAATGAACCTGTTCGAAGGCCTGCGCACCCTGGCCGCCAACGTCGCGGTGGAAATGCCCGAATCTGAAGTCGGCGGCAGCCACTACCGCGTGCTGTTCCTCTCGGCGCTGGTGCTGCTGTTGTTCACCTTCGTCATGAACACCCTCGCAGAACTGATTCGTCAGCGTCTGCGCAAGAAATACTCGTCGCTTTAAGAAAGGTAGAAGTCTGTGAAACAGAACTCCCTAAAAGACTGGTTCAAGAGCGGCGCCCCGGGCGTCTGGATCAGCGGTGGCGCGGTGTCCATCGCGGTCATCATGACCATCGGCCTGCTGGCGGTGATCGCCGTGCGCGGCCTCGGCCACTTCTGGCCGGCCGACCTGGTGCACGCCAGCTATGACGTGCCGGGCCAGGCCAACCACCTGGTCATCGGTGAAGTGGTGCAGAAGGAAGAAGTGCCCCGGGCGCGCCTGAAGAGTGCCGGTTTGCCGGTGCCCGACCAGGGCCCGGAGTTCATGACCCGGGAGCTGATCAAGGTCGGCAACCGTGACCTGAACGGCAACGACTTCACCTGGATCGTCGGTGAGTGGCTGACCAACCAGAGCTACCCCAAGGAGCTGATGGCCATCGAGCGCCGTGAGTGGGGCAACTTCTACGGCTACCTGGTCAACGTCAAGGAAAGCGGCAAGGTGGTCGCCGAAGGCGAGGCCGCCTGGCCTGAGCTGCAAGCACGGATCAACCGCGTGAACCAACTGGCGGCTCAGCTCAAGAGCCTGGAGAAGTCCGACATCGGCGCGATCAACGCCGGTCTGGAGCGCCTCCGCCTGCACGGTCGCAAGCTGGAGCTGGAGGGCCGGATGAGCCCCGCCGCTCAAGCCGACATGGACGCCGAGCGGGCCGAACTCAATGCCCGTTACCAGGACATCGAAGCCCGGCTCAATGACCTGCACGCCCAGTTCAATCGCGACAGCCTGACCGCCCGCGATGCCAACGGCAAAGAGCTGGAGATCAGCCTGGGCAAGGTGGTGCACGCCTACCAGCCGAATGCCATGGGCACCTTCACCAAGATCGGTTTCTACTTCAGCAAGATCTGGGAATTCCTCAGCGACGACCCCCGTGAAGCCAACACCGAAGGCGGGATCTTCCCGGCGATTTTCGGCACCGTGATGATGACCCTGATCATGGCCATGATCGTCACCCCGTTCGGCGTACTGGCGGCGGTCTACCTGCGTGAATATGCCAAGCAGAACACCCTGACCCGGGTGATCCGCATCGCGGTGAACAACCTGGCAGGGGTTCCGGCCATCGTCTACGGCGTATTCGGCCTGGGCTTCTTCGTCTACGTGCTGGGCGGTTCCGTGGACCGGCTGTTCTTCCCCGAAGCTTTGCCGGCGCCGACCTTCGGCACCCCGGGCCTGCTCTGGGCCTCCCTGACCCTGGCGCTGCTGGCAGTGCCGGTGGTGATCGTGGCCACCGAGGAAGGCCTGGCGCGGATTCCCCGCACCGTGCGTGAAGGTTCCCTGGCCCTGGGCGCGACCAAGGCCGAGACCTTGTGGAAGATCGTCCTGCCGATGGCCAGCCCGGCGATGATGACCGGCATGATCCTCGCGGTGGCCCGTGCCGCCGGTGAAGTGGCGCCGCTGATGCTGGTGGGTGTGGTGAAACTGGCGCCGTCGCTGCCAGTGGACGGCAACTACCCGTACCTGCACCTGGACCAGAAGATCATGCACCTGGGCTTCCACATCTATGACGTCGGCTTCCAGAGCCCCAACGTCGAGGCGGCGCGGCCGCTGGTGTACGCCACCGCGCTGCTGCTGGTGCTGGTGATCGCCGTGCTCAACCTGTCGGCCGTATGGATTCGCAACCACCTGCGCGAGAAGTACAAGGCGCTGGACAGCTAATCGGCTGGTTTCTACAGAACAGAATGATGTCACCGCAGGCCAGACGCCTGCGGTTCACGACAAACGAATTGGTAGCACAGGGAGCATCCCATGCAACACGAAGCACATACTCACGGCATCAACATGTCCGCCCTGGGCCGCGACAAGCAGAGCCTGAGCCTGGAACAAGAGACCGTGGCCATCGAAGTGCCCGGCCTGAGCCTGTTCTACGGCGAGAAACAGGCACTGTTCGATGTCAGCATGAACATCCCCAAGCAGCGTGTGACCGCTTTCATCGGCCCGTCCGGTTGCGGCAAGTCGACCTTGCTGCGGACCTTCAACCGCATGAACGACCTGGTGGACGGCTGCCGTGTAGAGGGTGCGATCAACCTTTACGGCAACAACATCTACCGCAAGGGCGAAGACGTGGCCGAGCTGCGTCGTCGGGTCGGCATGGTGTTCCAGAAGCCCAACCCGTTCCCCAAGACCATCTACGAAAACGTGGTCTACGGCCTGCGTATCCAGGGCATCAACAAAAAGCGTGTGCTCGACGAAGCCGTAGAGTGGGCGCTCAAGGGCGCGGCGCTGTGGGATGAGGTCAAGGACCGCCTGCACGAATCGGCCCTGGGCCTGTCCGGCGGCCAGCAACAGCGTCTGGTGATTGCCCGGACCATCGCCGTGGAACCTGAAGTGTTGCTGCTGGACGAACCCTGCTCGGCCCTGGACCCGATCTCGACCCTGAAGGTCGAAGAACTGATCTACGAGCTCAAATCCAAGTTCACCATCGTCATCGTGACCCACAACATGCAGCAGGCGGCGCGGGTTTCCGACTACACCGCGTTCATGTACATGGGCAAACTGGTGGAATTCGGCGATACCGATACGCTGTTCACCAATCCGGCGAAGAAGCAGACCGAAGACTACATCACCGGGCGTTACGGCTAGAAAGCAGCTGCAAGCCGCACGCTTCAAGCGGCAAGTAACAGCAGTTCAACGCGACGAAACCTATCAACTGGCAGCTTGTAGCTTGCGGCTTACAGCTTTTGTGGAGCAGAACCATGATTTCGAAGGAAGGCCTCACCCACCACATCTCCGCGCAGTTCAATGCCGAGCTGGAAGAGGTGCGCAGCCACCTGCTGGCCATGGGCGGGCTGGTGGAGAAGCAAGTCAATGACGCGGTCACCGCGCTGATCGAAGCCGACTCCGGGTTGGCCCAGCAGGTGCGCGAGATTGACGATCAGATCAATCAGATGGAGCGCAATATCGACGAGGAATGCCTGCGCATCCTCGCCCGTCGCCAGCCGGCGGCTTCCGACCTGCGCCTGATCATCAGCATCTCCAAGTCGGTGATCGACCTGGAGCGCATCGGCGACGAAGCCACCAAGATCGCCCGTCGGGCCATCCAGTTGTGCGAAGAGGGCGAAGCTCCTCGTGGCTACGTGGAGGTGCGGCACATCGGCGACCAGGTGCGCAACATGGTGCGCGATGCCCTGGACGCTTTTGCCCGCTTCGATGCCGACCTGGCACTTTCCGTGGCTCAGTACGACAAGATCATCGACCGTGAATACAAGACCGCACTGCGCGAGCTGGCCACCTACATGATGGAAGACCCGCGCTCTATCTCGCGGGTTCTGAGCATTATCTGGGTGCTGCGTTCGCTGGAGCGGATCGGCGATCACGCGCGCAACATTTCCGAGCTGGTGATTTATCTGGTGCGTGGCACCGACGTGCGCCATTTGGGGCTCAAGCGCATGAAGGAAGAAGTTGAAGGCACAAGTGGCGAATCCGCTAATGTTCCGGATCAAGCTGACGATAAGTAAGAGTGCCCGAGAAGAGCGCCCGGCCCTTTGGCCGGGCGTTTTTGTTTGTGCTCCTCGAATTTGAAAAGCAGCACCCGCGAACGAAAAGTCCCGGCGTGACTGAAGAGTTTTGGCAAAGTGCCATCAGCCAGCGTTATGCTTGCCGGGATTTTTAAAGGGGTGGTCGATGAGTAAGGTAAGTGTGTTGGTGGTGGATGACGCTTCGTTCATTCGTGACCTGGTGAAGAAGTGCCTGCGCAACTACTTCCCTGGCATCAAGATCGAAGACGCGATCAACGGCAAGAAGGCCCAGGCGATGCTCGCCCGCGAAGCCTTCGACCTGGTCCTGTGCGATTGGGAAATGCCGGAAATGTCCGGCCTTGAGCTGCTGACCTGGTGTCGTGAGCAAGAGGCGCTGAAAACCATGCCGTTCGTCATGGTCACCAGCCGTGGCGACAAGGAAAACGTGGTGCAGGCGATCCAGGCCGGGGTTTCCGGCTATGTGAGCAAGCCTTTCACCAATGAACAGCTGCTGACCAAGGTCAAGCAGGCGCTGAACAAGGTCGGCAAGCTCGACACCTTGATGAACAGCGCGCCGACCAAGATGAACTCGGCCTTCGGCAATGACTCCCTGAGCGCCCTGACCGGCGGCAAGCCGGCGGTGGTGGGGGCGGCTTCGGCCCCGGTCAATCCGTTTGCCAAGCCGGCCGCCCCTGCGCCGGCCTCGGCAGCCGCAGCGCCGGCGCGTGGTTTGCTCAACAGCCCTCCGGTCAAGGCGCCGACGCCCGCAGCAGCGGCCAGTGGCGGTCGTGGCCAGGGCCAGCTGCGGTTGTCCAGCGGCAATCAGCCGTGCGTGATCAAGGCCCTGAGCATCAAGGAAGCGTTGCTGGTGGTGAAGCGTACCGACAGCCTGCCTCAAGTGCTGGAGAGCGCGGTGCTGGACCTGGAGCAGGGCGACAACGCTGAAGTGGCGCGGCTCAACGGCTACCTGCATGCGGTGGTGGCGTTGGAGCCCAAGCCGGACAGCGATTGGCTGCAACTGACCTTCCGTTTCGTCGACCAGGACGCGCAGAAGCTCGATTACATCTCGCGCCTGATCGCCCGCGGCACCGCGCAGAAGCATTTCGTTCCCGGCGCCTGATCCTCCCAGTCCGCTTTGTAGGAGCTGGCTTGCCAGCGAAAGCGTCCACAAGAGCAACACAAGGCTTGCGGGTCTCTTCGCCGGCAAGCCGGCTCCTACGAGGATCAAAGCTGCGGAAATCTGCGGAAAACACTTTTCCCGTTGCGGACTTTTGCCTTGCGCTGAGACGGCCTGCTGCACCATCCCGCTATCGAGCGAACCACTCGCAACATAGGCCGTAACCCTCAAGCCGCAAGGCTTTCGCCGTACCCCTCGATACTTTCTGCCGTACGTCCGATTGATCTTTTTGTCCTTGATTTATATCTGTTTGGATATAGATTGCGCGTAGCGCTAAGTGCCTTTCAGCGCTTGTGGCCATGCCTTGAAACAACCCGGCGCGGCCGGTCCTGGCCGTGTTGATTAGCCTTGTTCCTGGTCATTAACAGGAGAGGTTCGATGCCCAGGCACAAGGATGTGGTGTTTGTCGGGAGCGCGCTGCGAGATCTCCGGGCGTTCCCTGAAGATGCCCGTCGGGCCGCCGGTTTGCAGTTGGATCTGCTGCAGCAGGGTGAACAGCCCTACGATTGCAGGTCGGTGAAGACCATCGGTCCGAGCGTTTTCGAGATCAGGGTCAATGAGGATTCAGGGGCGTTTCGGGTGTTCTATGTGGTCAAGCGGCCGGCAACCATCTATGTGCTGCATGCGGTGCGCAAGACCATCCGCAAGACCGAAGCGCGGGAGATCGAACTGGCTCGCGCCAGATATCAGGAAGCAGGTTCACGCCATGACTGATTCACCGGTTACTCAGCGGTTCACCAGTGTCTGGGATGCCCTTGAGGCCACTCCCCAGGAAGCCGCCAACATGCGCCTGCGGGCCAAGCTGATGCTTGAGCTGGGCAAGACCGTACAAGCCTGGGGCCTCTCGCAGAAGGAGGCGGCCAAGCGCCTCAATATCTCCCAGCCACGTCTCAATGACGTACTCAGCGGCAAGATCAACAAGTTCTCCCTCGATGCCCTGGTCAACCTGTCGGAGGCCGCGCAACTGGGCGTGGATATCCATTTCGATGCGTCGGGCACGCACCCTCTGGCCCCGGCCTGATTCACACAAGCTCCATATCCGGCTGTTAGCGTGCCTGCATAACCTGCCAAGAGGCTGCCCAATGCTTGTGCGCCTGCTGCTGTTGTGCGGACTGTCCCTGCTGGCCACCTCGCTGGCGGCGATGACCGTCTACAAATCCGTCGACGCCGATGGCGTGGTGTCCTACAGCGACCGGCCTTCGCCGGGAGCCCAGGCGTTCGTGTTCCGCGATCGCATGGAGGAACACCTGGAGCGCCAGGTGCGCCTGGATATCCAGAAGCACAAGGACGGGGACGCGGTGTATGTGCGCAACGACCTCTACGCGCCGGTGGAGATCGAGTTGGGCTTTGCCGGTTTGCACAACGTCAGTGGAGCGCCCGGAGGCCCGATCCGACAGGTACTGCCGGCCCGCAGCAGGCAGCGCCTGGCGCTGCTCACGGCGATTCGCGCCGATCAGCCCTTGAGCTATGTCCCCAGGTTCCGTTATTCCCTGGGGGACCCGGCAGGCGCCACCCAGGCCTATCGCTACCCGCTGCCCTGGCGCGGCGGGCCGTTTCGCCTGACCCAGGGCGCCAATGGCCCATACAGCCATTTCGGTCCCAGGAGCCGTTATGCCATGGACATCGCCATGCCCGTGGGCACGCCGATCATCGCCGCCAGGGGCGGGGTGGTGGTCAAGACCGAGAATGCGCAGAACGGGCGGGGCGACAACCCGGCGGGCAACTTCGTCCGGGTGCTGCACGACGACGGCACCATGGGCGTGTACCTGCACCTCAAGCAAGGTTCGGTGACTGTGCGCGAAGGGCAGCGGGTGGCGGTGGGCAGCCCGTTGGGGTTGTCGGGCAATACCGGCAACAGCAGCGGGCCGCACCTGCATTTTGTGGTGCAGCGCAATACCGGGCTGGGGCTGGTGTCGATTCCCTATCAGTTCAACCAGCCGCTGGGGGATCTGCCGAATTTTGCCTTGGGCAAGAAATGACCTGCTGCTGTAGGCGCCGGCGTGCCGGCGAACGGGCCAAAGGGCCCGTCAATCCAGCATCAACACCTTGGCCAGGATGATCTTCGGTCCCTTCATCTTCTTGATGATGATGCGCAGGCCTTCGACTTCCAGCACTTCTTCCTCTTCCGGCACCCGTTTCAGGGTTTCGTACACCAGGCCGGCGAGGGTTTCGGCTTCGATATGGTCCAGGTCGATGCCCAGCAGGCGCTCGACCTTGAACAGTGGCGTGTCACCGCGCACCAGCAGCTTGCCTGGCTGATAGGCGAGGATGCCGCGCTCGGTCTTGCGGTGTTCGTCCTGGATGTCGCCCACCAGTACTTCCAGCACGTCTTCCATGGTCAGGTAGCCAATCACCTTGCCGTCGGCTTCTTCCACCAGGGCGAAGTGCGAACCGCCCTTGCGGAACTGCTCCAGCAACTGTGACAGCGGCATGTGCCGCGACACGCGCTCCAGCGGGCGAGTCAGCTCGGCCAGGTTGAACGACTCGGGAATATGGTCCAGGGCCGCCAGTTCCAGCAGCAGGTCCTTGATGTGCAGCAGGCCGACGAACTCGTTGCGCTCGCTGTCGTAGACCGGATAGCGGCTGAACTTGTGGCGACGGAACAGGGCAAGGATTTCCTTGAGCGGCGCGTTGAATTCGACGCTGACCAGGTCCTCTCGGGAGTTGGCCCAGTCCACCACTTCCAGTTCGCCCATTTCCACGGCCGAGGCCAGTACGCGCATGCCCTGGTCGCTGGGGTCCTGGCCGCGGCTGGAGTGCAGGATCAGCTTGAGTTCTTCACGGCTGTAATGATGCTCGTGGTGCGGGCCGGGCTCGCCCTGGCCGGCAATGCGCAGGATGGTGTTGGCGCTGGCATTGAGCAGGTAGATGGCCGGGTACATCAGCCAGTAGAACAGGTACAGCGGTACCGCCGTCCACAGCGACAGCAGCTCGGGTTTGCGGATCGCCCAGGATTTGGGCGCCAGCTCGCCGACCACGATGTGCAGGTAGGAAATGATGAAGAACGCGGTGAAGAACGAAACGCCGCGGATCACTTCCGGGGAGTTCACGCCTACGGCACCCAACAGCGGCTCCAGCAGGTGGGCGAACGCCGGCTCACCGACCCAGCCCAGGCCCAGGGAGGCCAGGGTGATGCCCAGCTGGCAGGCCGACAGGTAGGCGTCCAGCTGGCTGTGCACGGTACGCAGGATCTGCCCGCGCCAGCCGTTCTTGTGGGCGATGGCTTCGACTCGAGTCGAGCGCAGCTTGACCATGGCGAACTCTGCGGCAACGAAAAAGCCGTTGAGCAGGACCAGGATCAGAGCAAAAAGAATCATGCCGAAGTCGGCGAACAGAGACGCGAGGGTGAAACCAGGGGAAGGGTCCATGATGGAGTTTTGCGGGTTCCGTGTATTCGAAGAAGAAGGAAAGGCGGTGCCTGAATGGCAGGCACAAGTGACGCAATGTAGCGGCTGACGGGGCGATTGCCTAGGGGCAAACCACGGTCAGCGCTGTTCGGTAAGGCTGCCAGCTGCGGCTTTTTTAACCTGGGCCGGGGCGAAATGGCAGGTAAAGGTACTGCCGTGGCCCAGTACGCTGCTGATTTCCAGGCGTGCGCGATGACGCAGCAGCACGTGCTTGACGATGGCCAGGCCCAGGCCCGTGCCGCCGGTATTGGAGTTGCGGCTCGAATCCACGCGGTAGAAGCGTTCGGTGAGGCGCGGCAGGTGCTTGCTGTCGATGCCGATCCCGGAGTCTTGCACGCTCAGGTGCGCGCCTTGGTCGTCGCCCCACCAGCGGATGCGGATATTGCCTTCGGCCGGGGTGTATTTCACCGCGTTGAACACCAGGTTGGAGAAGGCGCTGCGCAGTTCCGCCTCGCTGCCCTTGAGCTGTACCGAGGCGTCGGCTTCCAGGGTGATGCGCTGGTTGCGCTCCCCGGACAGAGCCTGGGCATCGCTCTTGATCGATTGCAGCAGCCCATCGATGGGCACCGGCTGGTTGTCCGAGGGATAGTCGGTGGCTTCCAGCTTGGCCAGCAATAGCAGGTCGTTGAGCAGGGTCTGCATGCGCCCGCCTTGCTGCTGCATCTGTTGCAGGGCACGGCTCCAGCGCGGATTCACTTCCTCGACGTTGTCCAGCAGGGTCTCCAGATAGCCGCAGATCACCGTCAACGGGGTACGCAGTTCGTGGGACACGTTGGCGATGAAGTCCTTGCGCATCTGTTCCAGCTGGTGGATGCGGGTCACGTCGCGCACCAGCATCAGGTGCTCATTGTTGCCGTAGCGGGTGATGTACAGCTGGATGCGCACCCGGTCGTTGGCCGGGGAGGGGATCTCCAGCGGTTCGGCGTAGTTGTCTTGCTCGAAGTATTCCTTGAAGCGCGGATGGCGCACCAGGTTGGTCACCGGCTGACCGCTGTCCTGGGGCGTCTTGAGGCCCAGCAGGGTTTCGGCGGCGCGGTTCCACCATTCCAGGTTGCCGTCGCTGTCGAGCATGATCACCGCGTCTTTCAGGGCCGCGGTGGACTCCTGGACCCGGTCGATCACCGCCTGCAGGCGCCCGCGCACCCGTTGGTCGCGGCGTTGCAGGTGATAGATGCTGTCGAACACCTCACCCCACAGGCCATAGCCGTCGGGCGGTGCTTCGTCGGGTTGATGCAGGCGCAGCCATTCGTGCAGGCGCAGCAGCTGCTTGAGGGTCCAGGCCAGGTAGAGCCCTAAGCCGGCGGCCAGGCTCCAGCCGTAGTAACCACTGATCAGGCCCACCAGCAGGCAGCCGGTGATCAACAGCAGCAGGTGGCGAATCAGGGTGCCATGCCAGTTTTGATTCACTTGAAACACGTCCGTGGGGGTGAAGCAGCTCCGAGCTGCAAGTGTTGAAGCGGTCACTCATCGGCGCGCCGCTTGTTGCTTGCCGCTGTTGTCAGGCCTTGGTGGAAAAACGATAGCCGGTGCCGCGCACGGTTTGTACCAGATTCTCGTAGGCGTCACCCAGGGCTTTGCGCAAGCGGCGGATGTGCACGTCTACGGTGCGTTCCTCGACATACACATTGCCGCCCCAGACCTGATCCAGCAGCTGGCCGCGGGTGTAGGCACGCTCCTGGTGGGTCATGAAGAATTGCAGCAGGCGGTATTCGGTGGGGCCCATTTCTGCCGGCTTGCCGTCGATGGTCACCCGGTGGCTGATGGGGTCCAGCAGCAGGCCGCCGACTTCGATCGGCGCTTCGCCATCGGTAGGGCCGGCGCGGCGCAGCACGGCCTTGAGGCGGGCCACCAGCTCACGGGGCGAAAACGGCTTGGTGATGTAGTCGTCGGCGCCGACCTCCAGGCCCTGGATCTTGTTGTCCTCTTCACCCTTGGCGGTGAGCATGATGATCGGGATGTCCCCGGTCAGCTCGTCGCGCTTGAGGCGTCGGGCCAGCTCGATGCCGGAGGTGCCGGGGAGCATCCAGTCCAGCAGGATCAGGTCCGGCTTGCGGTCGACGATAATGGCATGGGCCTGCTGAGAGTTCTCTGCCTCCATGCAGTCATAGCCGGCCATTTCCAACGCAACGGCGATCATTTCGCGAATCGGCGCTTCGTCGTCAACGATCAGAATGCTTCTGCCAACCATGCTGGAACCTCTTGTCATTTAACTGTCTTGCGCCGCATTAGATAACGGAATTATTGCAGTCGTGTGACAGTATTTCAGGTCGCGAGGCGCGGTGCAGCTTCGTCGACTACGCTTTGGGTCCGATTCCTGACAACCACAAAAGAAGGTTTCCATGACTCTGTTCAAGCAATCGTTGAAAGTCCTGCTGGTAGGCGCTGTCCTGGCCTTGCCGACATTTGCCCTGGCCGCCGACCCGGCGATGAGCAAGGACGGCGTGCTGGTCAATCTCCAGGGCATGACCCTCTACACCTTTGCCAAGGACACCGGTGGCAAGTCCATGTGCAACGACAAATGCGCCGCCAACTGGCCGCCGCTGATGGCCGAGGGCAGCGACAAGGACATGGGCAAGTGGACGGTGATCAAGCGTGACGACGGCAAGATGCAATGGGCTTATGACGGCAAGCCGCTGTACAGCTTCGTGATGGACAAGAAGGCCGGCGACATGACCGGTGACGGCAAGATGGACGGCGCCTGGAAGGTCGCCAAGTCCGACTGACCTTTTCGGGCCGTTCGCAGCCTGCGGCAGCGGCTACACCGATCTCTGTAGCCGCTGCTGAGCCATGGCGAAGCTGCGAAAAGGCCCGCAGGGCCTTGCTTGACGCTCTAGCGCAACGCGTAATCCAGGACCACGCCGATAAAGATCGCCATGCCGGCCCAGTGGTTGTGCAGGAAGGCCTTGAAGCATTTCATCCGATCGCGATCTCGGGTGTACCAGAACTCCCAGGCAAAACACGCCGCCGCCACCAGCAGCCCCAGGTGGAACCAGCCCCCCAGATGGAAGCGTGCGCCGGCCAGCAGCAGGCAGCCCAGGGACAAGCCCTGCAGGGTCAGGATGATCACCCGGTCGGCATCGCCGAACAGGATCGCCGTGGACTTGACCCCGATCTTCAGGTCGTCGTCGCGGTCGGTCATGGCGTAGTAGGTGTCGTAGCCCACGGTCCACAGCAGATTGGCGATGTACAGCAGCCACGCACTGGCTGGCAGTTCGCTGTTCTGCGCGGTGAAGGTCATCAGAATGCCCCAGGAATAGGCTGCGCCCAGGACCACCTGTGGGTAATAGGTGTAGCGCTTCATGAAGGGGTAGCAGGCCGCCAGGGCCAGGGCGCCGAACGACAGCCAGACCGTGGTGGCGTTGGTGCACAACACCAGCAGGAAGGCTGCGCCCATGAGGAGCGCGAACAGTGCCAGGGCTTCCTTGGCGCTGACCTTGCCGGTGGCCAGGGGCCGTTGGTCGGTGCGCTTGACCTGGCCGTCGACCTTGCGGTCGGCGAAGTCGTTGATGGCGCAGCCGCCGGCTCGGGTCAGGATCACGCCGAAGGTAAAAATCAGCACATGGCTCAGGGATGGCTGGCCCTCGGCGGCGATCCACAGGGCCACCAGGGTCGGCCACAGCAGCAGGTAGATGCCGATGGGCTTGTCCATGCGGGTCAGTTGCAGGAAGTCCCAGGCCCGTGGATGCAGGCGATTGAGGGATTTGAGCAGGCTCAGGTACATCAGCAGGCCTCCGGTTGGGCTTCGATGGCGCGCCACAGGCTGGGCAGGAAGACCTCGGCGACCAGCAGGCTCAAGGGGCCGCGATCGAAACGCGAACGCCGGCCCCAGAGCCCCTCGGTGGCCACTGCGGTGGGCAGCCAGGCTTGCGGATAGCGGCAGACTTCGATGGGCTGGCGGGTAAAGGCTTCATCGCAGAACAGCAGTTCCCCGAGGGAGCGGCTGCCCAGTTCGTCGATGTTCAAGCCGCCTTGCTGCAAGGCGCTGCGGGCGGCCACGCTGCGGGCGAACACCCAGGCTTCGCCGTGGCCCCGCAGGTACACCTCGCGAACCCAGCCTTCACTCTGTTCGGGCAGGCCCAGGGCCACGCACTCGTCGTTGCGCAGGGTTTGCCATTCCTCCACCAGCGGCGTGACGCTGAAGCCGTCGCGGGAGAGTCGGGTCAGGCGCCGGGTCAGCGACCCTTCATCGAACAGCCAGTTGGCAACGGCTGAGCCGGGGAAGGGGGACAGACGGCTTTGCACCAGCCAGGTCGGGGCCGGTGCGGGGGGCATTGAGTGCGGCACAGTGGGTCAGTATTGGCAGCAAATGAGGCGGCGAGCTTAGCATGGCAACCGCCGGTTTTGATTGATCCAGGACGCCTGGCAGCACGAACGTGCTTGCATCTGCCGGTAGTGATCAGTAAAAAACCCCAGTGCCGGACGCTGATCAGCGTGGCCTTTAGAGTCGATCCATCGACCGAGCCTGAACTCCCGAGGAAATGCATCAATGAAAAAGTGGCAATGTGTGGTCTGCGGCCTGATTTATAACGAAGCGGAAGGCTGGCCGGACGACGGTATTTTGCCGGGTACCCGTTGGGAAGATGTGCCTGAAGACTGGCTCTGCCCGGACTGCGGCGTGGGCAAGATGGATTTCGAAATGATCGAGATCGCCTGATCGAATTCTGTGGATTGAACGACCAATAACAAGGAGCAGGGAATGAGCGCACCGGTGGTGATCGTGGGAACAGGTCTGGCGGGTTACAACCTGGCCCGGGAATTTCGCAAGCTCGACGGCCAAACGCCGTTGTTGCTGATCACTGCCGATGACGGCCGTTCCTACTCCAAGCCGATGCTGTCGACCGGTTTTGGCAAGAACAAGGACGCCGACGGCCTGAGCATGGCCGAGCCCGGCGCCATGGCCGAGCAGCTCAAGGCCGAGGTTCGCACCCACACCCGCATCAGCGGTATCGACCCGGGCCACAAGCGTTTGTGGATTGGTGAGGAGGCGGTGGCCTACCGGGATCTGATCCTGGCCTGGGGCGCGGAAACCGTGCGGGTGCCGGTGCAGGGCGACGCATCCGAACTGATTTTTCCCATCAACGACCTGGAAGACTACGCACGCTTTCGCGCCGCGGCGGCGGGCAAGCGGCGGGTGCTGTTGCTGGGGGCCGGGCTGATCGGCTGCGAGTTTGCCAACGACCTGATCCTTGGCGGCTACAGCGTGGACCTGGTGGCCCCGTGCGAACAGGTGATGCCGACCCTGCTGCACCCGGCTGCCGCGGCGGCGGTCCAGGCCGGACTGGAAAGCTTGGGCGCGCGCTTCCACCTAGGACCGGTGCTCAACCGCCTGCAACGCTGCGCCGACGGCCTGGAAGCCCATCTGTCCGATGGCCAGGTGATCGCCTGCGATCTGGTGGTCTCGGCCATTGGCCTGCGCCCGCGCATTGATCTGGCCGCAGCTGCCGGGTTGGTGGTCAATCGCGGCGTGGTGGTGGACCGCGAGCTGAAAACCTCCCACGCCAATATCTATGCCCTGGGCGATTGCGCCGAGGTCGACGGCCTCAACCTGCTGTACGTGATGCCGTTGATGAGCTGCGCCCGGGCCCTGGCGCAAACCCTGGCCGGCAAGCCCACCGCAGTCAGCTACGGGCCGATGCCGATCACCGTGAAGACCCCGGTCTGCCCGCTGGTGGTGTCGCCACCGCCACGGGGCGCCGAAGGTGTCTGGACCGCTGAAGGGCAAGGGGCCGACATCAAGGTGCTGTGCCGTGACGCTAGCGGCCAGCTGCTGGGTTACGCCCTGACCGGGGCGGCGGTGATGGAGAAACTGGCCCTGAACAAGGAACTCCCGGCCCTGCTGGCTTAAATACCGGTCGTTCTGTCGGAATAACCGGGTTTTTGCACCTACAAAGGTCGTGGCAAGACTGGCGCCACTCTCAAGCGCGTGCCATCCTCA
This sequence comes from Pseudomonas sp. LPH60, assembly GCF_030718165.1. Taxonomy (NCBI): domain Bacteria; kingdom Pseudomonadati; phylum Pseudomonadota; class Gammaproteobacteria; order Pseudomonadales; family Pseudomonadaceae; genus Pseudomonas; species Pseudomonas sp. LPH60. The sequence continues at coordinate 541,784 of NZ_JAVAJH010000004.1, read as the reverse complement.
CTCCCGTCTGCCGCAGCGTAGAGCCTGCGGCGCCTTGGGCGCTGTTCCCGTGAACAGCACGGACATAACAACAAAAAACCGTCAAAGAGGCTTCACACTATGCGTAAACCAGAACTCGCCGCAGCCATTGCTGAAAAAGCGGACCTGACCAAAGAGCAGGCCAATCGCGTGCTCAACGCCATCCTTGAAGAGATCACCGGGGCTCTGCACCGCAAAGACAGCGTCACCCTGGTTGGTTTTGGCACCTTCCTGCAACGCCACCGTGGCGCCCGCACCGGCAAGAACCCGCAAACCGGCGAGCCGGTGAAGATCAAGGCCAGCAACACCGTGGCATTCAAACCGGGCAAGGCGCTGAAAGACAGCGTCAACCCATAAGCATTGAGCGAGCTCCCGGCAGCGGGAGCTTGCAGGGGAAAATAGGCACGCCGAGCGCATCGGGTGCCTATTTTTTTTGCCCGCTGATTGCTTGCGGATCAGCTTGCGAAGCCGCGGTGGCGTGGCTAGGATGCGCGATTGTCCGACACGTGATCTAAGGCCAAGGATGACCCGTTCCACTGACAAACCCCCGGCACGGGTGGCCGCGTTGCGCTACCTGGGGCGCCCCGATATCGCCGCCATGCTACTGGGCTGCATCCTCTCCCTTGGCCTGTCATCGGCCTTTGCCGGCAGCGACTCGCGACTGGCCCAGATCGGCTATCGCGAGGCCCTCAACTGGTTCCACAGTCAGAAATACGACAGCGCCGGCGTCTGGCTCTGCGGCTATTCCCTGGCCCGCGAGGACTACAGCGTGGCGCCCAAGGCGCCGCGTTTGCTGGTGGAAGTGGATGAGCGCTTTCTCTACCTCAAGACCGGCGGGCAACTGGTGGAACTCACCGGCGCCGCCCAGGGCCCCGAGCGCAGCGAGTACCAGAATGCCGGCGCCCATATCCGCGTCACCCTGAACATCCTCAAGCGCAACAACTTCAGCGAGTACCAGGAATCCCACGACCGCCAGGTGCTGGCAAAGATCGAGATGAACGATCAGATCCAAACCCTGACCCTCAAGGGGCAATCATGCGGTACTTGAACCGGGTGGGCCTGAGCCTGCTGCTCAGCGCTTGCACCCTGCCGGCCCTGGCCGATGAGGCCAATCCGGGTCAAGGCTGCTACGGCTACCTCACCGAAATGGTCAGGAGCAGTGATTTTCCCTACCGCGACTTCACCACCCCAGAGCGGCTCAAGCTGCTGATCGACCGCGATGATGGCGATGAACTGAGCCTGCAGCTGTTCTACGAAACCTCCGGCAGCGGGATCATCGGCTGGGTTCGCTACGACGTGCCGCAGCAAGCGCTGTGGAATGTCAGCATCGATCCCGAAGAGCCCCAGGCCCTCAAGTTCGACCGGCGCTTTGCCCAGGCTTACGCCTCCTGTCTGAAAGCACGCTGAGCCTGATCCGGGTGCCTTTGCCGGGCTGGATCGGTTTGTTCAAAGTTGCCGACGGGTTCCTTGATTGTTGCCGGTCATTGCTTGAAAATCCGCCGCTGTCCGACCCCCTCAGCATGGAACGCGAACCTCTTGTCCTCTTACCGCATTCAAGAAGCCGACCTCGACATCCCTGACGCCTGGCAGGACCAGAGCATCAATATCTTCAAGCTGCCGGCTGTGGGCGGCGCCCAGGAAGCCAGCTTCGTCATCAGCCGCGACCCGAGCCAGGGCGACGCTTCATTCGCCGATTACGTGGCCCGGCAGTTGAGCGGTGCCGAGCAGCAACTGCCGGGCTTCACCCTGATCAAGCGCTGGGAGTTCGACATGCACGGCCACGCCTCGGTCCTGCTGGACTACAGCTGGAAACGCGAAGGTCGCGAGCTGATGCTGCGCCAGGTGTTCATCGAGCGTAAGCCGGCGGTGCTGATCACCACCCTGACCACCACGCCGCAAGACCTGGTGCACCACGAGCCGGCCTGGAAACAGGCCATGCAGAGCCTCAAGCCTCAGCCTTCGCGGGCCTGATCCCTTCGCTGAGTAGCGCACCATGGATATGTTGGCAGCAGCGCGCCTGGGGGATGAGATCGCCCACGGTTTTGGCGTGGCGGCGATGGTGGCGGGGGCCGTTGTCGGTGCCCTGATTGGCGCCGCGGTGGTGGCGGCGACCGTGGCCACCGGTGGCGTGGCGATCGCCATCATCGCCGGTTCGGTCGCGGCTGGTGGCCTGTCGATGTTCCAGATCGCCAAGGGCCTGAGCACGATCTTCAACCTGCCTGAACCCAGCACGGGGGTGCTGGTGGAGGGCAGCTTCAATGTCCGCATCAACCTGCGCAACGCCATGCGCGCGGGCCAGGATCATTCGTCCTCGTGCAGTGGCCTGCCGCTGAATCATCCGATCTGGCCGTTCCCGGTGCTGATCGCCGAGGGCAGCGCCAAGGTCACCATCAACGGCAAGCCCGCCGCGCGCCTGCAAAGCAAGATGGTTTGCGGCGCCCACATCAAGACCGGCAGTGAAAACACCTTCATTGGCGGGCCCACGGTGCAGGTGGCCTTCGTCCTGGATATCGAAGGCTGGATGCACACTGGGCTGGAGGCATTGGGGCTGTTGGCGGCCGGCGGGGCCCTGGTATTGGCGGCCTGCGCCGGAGCGGCGGCATTTTTCGGGGCCCTGGCCATTGGTGGGGTGATGTTCGCCGGGATGTCCCTGCTGGGTGACCTGGGCGATCGCCTGGGCCCCGGCTATCGTGACTTGCTGCAAGGCGTTGCCGGCATGGCCTTGCTGGGCCTGGGGCCGAAGATGGCCAAGGGCATCAAGCCGCCCCAGTTCAAGCCCGGCTTCAGCGAGGCGGATATCCTGGCGATTCCCAAGGGCTCGCGCCCGGACCCTTCGGAATACCTGACGCCCCAGTTTATGTCCAAGCACCTGGCGCAGTTCGACAAGGGCGCCTCGCGCCTGATGAGCAAGGGCAACCTGGACAAGTACGGCATCGGCCAGAAGGACGGCACCTCGTTTATCGCCCCCAGGCACGAAATCGACCAGTTGCTGGCCCGCACCAAGGGCAATCCCCGGGCGCTGGAAGACGCCCTGGGCCTGCCGAAGAACTTTTTCGAATCCGGTGGCGAGCTGGTGCGTGTCGACCTGCCGAAGCCCCGGGACATGAACCTGCGCATTCCCTCAGGCAACGAGGCCGGCGCCAACGAGAGCTGGATCCCCGGTGGTAAGCTGCCCGAGGGCACCAGCGAGGCAGTGATCGACGCCGGCGGCCTCAAGACCAGTGACCTGGACTGGAAAATCCTCACCTTCTAAGGACCGAAATGAAATTCAACGATCTGTTTGTCAGCCGTGAAGAGATGTTCTCGATGGGCATCGAAGAAGTCTCCGGCCAGCACTACGTCTCCTTTCCGGTCAGCAACGGCATGGTCGATTACGAGGAGTACTACGCCATCGACCAGGCGACCTTTGAGCTGTTCCAGAACGACCTGCAAGCCGCGCTGGAATTTGTCGCCCGCGCCAGGAAGCGCGAGCTGGATCAGTTGCTGATCATCCAGCCGGGGAAGAATCGCGGTACCGCGATCTGACCCGGCTTCGCCTTGGCATCAGGCCTGGTTGCGGTATGGCATGAAGCGACCTTCGGCCCGGTAGAGGCCCAGGCCTTTATCGCCCTTGAAGCCTGTGTCGATCAGGCCATCGGCCAGGGCGCCCGAGATCAGCAGGTCCCCCGAATCCGGTTCCCTGGCGATCTGCTCCATCCCGGCGACGCTGTCGAGGAACCAGGTCTTGTTGAAGTAGAGAAGGGTGCCGTCGTCCGTCCGTTCCGCTTCGGAGCACGTGTGGTCGATGGCCTTGACGGCCTGGATGGCGTTGACGATGTAGTACGGCTGGCTGACCTCCTGGTGGTCGGCCACCAGGCGCAAGGGCTGGATCAGCTCGACATCGGCCGGCGCCTGCTGGTGGAGAAAGTCCGCCAGGCGCGCCGACACCAGGGGAATGCCCCCCAGCAGCCACAGGCAATCATGCTCCAGCAAGCGCTCAGCTCAGCGCCGCCAGGAGTTGCTTGTTGAACGACTCTTTCAGTTCCTGGTTGTTGGTGTAGCCCAGGGTCTGCTCGCTCATAATCTTCGCTAGCGTTGCGTCGTCCGGTTGGATTGCGTTGGTTTTCAAGGCGATAACAATCAGCGGAACCGGATAGGCGTAATACTTTGGCCTCTCGATGACATCGTTCACCAGTGCGGGGCTGACGTTGAAGAGGTTGTACAGGATAGGCAGGTGAACATCCTGGAGCCGGCGCAGAATCACCTGGCAGGTATTTTCAATGCCTTGTTCGGTCACGGGCAGCAGTGGACAGCCGTCTTTTTCGCTGACCGTCGACATGCAGTAGAGCAATTTCGGATTGGCCAGGTTGGACGGGTAGGGCGGGCTTATCCGCTCAATCTCCGCCTGCAGGGCCGGGTGTTCGACAAAGATGATGATTTCGTAGGCGCGGGTGTTGGCCAGGTACTCGAAATGCAAGGTCGCCACGGCGCCCGATTCTTTCTGGGTAATCAGCACTTTGTTCCGGGTGACTTTCACGCCGGGATAAACCGCGAGTTCGCTCTTCAAGAAAAGCTGGAGTGCCTTTTCGAAGTGGCTGCGCAATTGATGGGTGCCTGCTTTCATTTCTTGATGAGTCCTTCAATCATGAAACGGCGCTACGACGATCCGCCCCGACCGTCGTTGAGCCTGATGTACAAACCTCTGCTCACTTGCCGAACGCGGCATTGATCTCTTTGAGGCTATGGCTGTAGTGCTTTTTCTTCGGATGGAAGTAGACCTCTTTCAGGCTCTTGGAGGTCAGCAGTGGGCTCATGTCGCCGTCTTTCAGGTCCCAGAATTGCAGTGAGCTCAGGTGCTCCATTGCCGGGGCGAACGACACCGAGTCGAGCTCGGAAATGAACACCTCCTCAAGGGTCTTGTTGTCTGACAGGAATCCGTAGTCCCGTAACTGGCTGCATTTTTCGATGTGCAGGGTCTTCAGGTTCTTGAGCGCGTTGATGGCGCTGATATCGAGCATCTTCGGGCTGTGCTGGATCTGAATCGATGCCAGCTCGTCCAGCGTCTCGATGCCGGCCAGTCGCTCGATGTTCCCGCCGCTGATTCGCAGCTCCTGCAGTGCGCTGAGCTTCGAGAGAAACCCGCAATCCTGATTCTTCACCGCCACCAGCAGCAGGTGCTTGAGCCGTGGCAGCTCCAGGGGTTCCAGCGCCTCATCGGCGCCGGTTATGTAGAGCGTCTCCAGGCTGGGCAGTCGCGAGAAGTCGATACGTTCCTTGAGGTAGGGGATCGACAGCAGCTTCAGCTGTGGCAACGCGTACAGCGGGCTCAAATCAACATGCTTCAGGTCGATGTCGTCCGACAGGTCCAGCGCCTGCACGCCGCTGTGCCCATTCAGCGCACTCAGGTCCAGCGGCGCACCCTTGGCCGCTTTGGCAGAGCCCATGACCCGGAGGTTGGCGTAGCCCTTCTTGCTGGCGTATTCGATACCTGCGGCGAACTGCTGGGCCGGTATTTCCAGGGCGTTTATGTCCTCGTTGTAGCTGAATTGCTTCATGACTTGCTCCCACATGATCCGGATTTCTTGAAGTGGTTGCCCAACTTCGAGCGGTTCAAGCAGGACCTGCCCGCCGCGCTGGCATTGGTCACCCGCGCCAGAAGGCGCGAGCTGGATCGGTTGCTGATCATCCAGCCGGGCAAGAATCGCGGCTCGGAGATCTGATCGGATGCCCCCAGGCGCTCAGGCATTGTTCCGATAAGGCACGAAACGCCGTTCGGCGCTGTACAGCCCCAGTCCCTTGTCACCCTTGAAGCCAGTGTCGATCAAGCGGTCGGCCAGGGTTGCGCTGATCAACAAGTCGCCGGACTCCGGCTCCCGGGCGATCTGGCCCATGCCTGGGGCGCTTTCGAGAAACCAGGTCTTGTTGAAGTAGAGCAGGGTGCCGTCATCGTCGCGCTCCGCTTCGGAGCGCGCGTGGTCGATGGCCTTGACGGCCTGGATGGCGTTGACGATGTAGTACGGCTGGCTGACCTCCTGGTGGTCGGCCACCAGGCGCAAGGGCTGGATCAGCTCGACATCGGCCGGCGCCTGCTGGCGGAGAAAGTCCGCCAGGCGCGCCGACACCAGGGGAATGCCCCCCAGCAGCCACAGGCAATCATGCTCCAGCAGCTTCTTGGCCTTGCACTGGAAAAACACCGGCGGCGTGTCCATTGCCTTTGGATACGGCTGCCCGGCGAGCAGGGCCAGGTAGTTGAAACTGGAGCCCGGGGTTTGATAGGCACCGCTCTCGACGTCGTAGGAGCCGATCAGCTTCGGGTTGTATTGGATCGGAGGTTTCCAGCTCAAGATCATCATCTGTTCCTAATCGTAATAGGCTCCCGGCCGGGCATTCTTGTTCAGTTGCCGCTGGCCTGAGCGCAGCAACTGGCGCTCGTCGGAGACAATTTTGTCCAGGGCCTTGCGGTATTGGGCCTGGTTCCAGTTATTGCGTTTGCCGACCTGTTCCACCTGGGTCATCTTCGCCGCCAAGTTGTCGCTGACCCGGCCGGCGTGGCGGCCTTCGTGGATCGAACGGCGCGGATCCTTCATTGCGGTCTTCTTGTTGGGCAGGAAGATTTTATTCCTTCGGCTTTGCAGATCGTACCCGGCCAGCTTGAGCAACGGATGATTCTTGGTGGCCGGGTGCTTGTCGCTGAGGATGTGGTGGTCCTGATAGCCCTGTTTCTTCAGGCTCTTGATCCGGCGGTTGATCGATGAGGCACAGCTCCAGCCCAGGGGGTCGATCCAGCCGAACGGGTTGGGGGCGTAGAGGTAGAGGTTCAGGCCCCCGGCCAGGCTGATCGGGTCCGGCGTGGTGAAGCGTCCCACATCCGGGTCATAGAAGCGGAAGGTGTTGTAGTGCAGGCCGGTTTCCCGATCCAGGTACTGCCCCTGGAACCGCAGGTTCTGTTCTTCGATGTAATAGGGTTCACGCACCTCATCCAGGGTGTTGCCCCATACCTGATAGCGCGCCTGCCAGACGCAGTGGCCATCGGCCTCGGTCAATTGCTCCGGCAGTCCGCTCAAGTCGTTGTGGTAGTAGCGCACCTTCTGTTGGTCGCCCAGGCCATCGACCCGGGCCAGGGGCTCGTCGCTGTCCGGGGCATAGAGGTACAGGCTGTCCTGGCGGCTGTTGTGCTCCTGCAGCAGTTGCATGCCATCCCAGGTGAAGCGGGTTTCGTCCAGGGGCTGGCCCTGGCTGTCGCAGAGGCTCTTGGAGATCCGCCGGCCGAACGGGTCGTAGCGCATGCGCACCAGGGTGTCGCCCGCGGCGCTCTGGTTGCGCACCTCGATCAGGCGATGTTCGGCGTCATAGCTGAAATGCTGCACGCCGCGGCGGGCACTGTGTTTTTCGATCAGCCGGCCGAAGCCGTCGTAGCGGTAGCGTTTGTCCTGAAAGCTCAGCAGTTGGTTGTGCCGGACCTGCCCGCCCGCCACCTTGGGCCCGTCCAGCAGGTTGGCCGCGGCGTCGTAGCTGAAGGTTTCGTTGTGCCCCGCCAGGCGTCCCTGGCTGGCGATGATGCGACCGCTGGCGTCGTAGTGCAGCAGTTGCTGGTCCTGCCCCTGAGGCTGGCGGGTCATGCGCCCGATCAGGTTGTCGCCGGGGTCGAAGTCGAAGTGCTTCTGCCGCTCCAGCGCCGGGTTGCCCGGCATTGCTGTCGAGCGCCGCAGACGGGCGCGCAGGCGCCCACCGCGGTCGTATTCGCTGTGGCAGCTGATCTGGCCCTGGGTGCGCAGCACTTCGCGGTGCAGCCGGTCGCGTTCGAAGTCGCTGATGAGCTGGCCGTCGAGGTTGATCTGGTGCAGGTGGCCACTGCCGTAATACAGGCGGTTGAGCCAGCGCCCATCCGGCAGGCGGGTGCGGGTCGGGTTGCCCAGTTCGTCGTACTGGTACTGCAGGCTGGCGTCGGGGGTCTGCTCCGAAAGCAGCTGGCCGAGGGCGTCGTAGGTGAAGCTCAGGTCCTGCTGCTGGCCGGTGTGGTCGGTGAAGTGCACCGCCGTCAGTTGATCCAGTGGGTCGTAGTCGTACCGGATGTGCCCGTCGTCGGTGGTCTTGCCGATCAGGCGGCCCACGGCGTCGCGCTGCAACTGGTGGACGATGGGCGCTACGGCCGGCGCTCCCGGGGCCGGGGGGGCGGGGACGTACTCCAGGCGGGTGACCTGGTCCAGGCCGTCGTAGGCAAAGCGTCGGGCGCTGCCGTCGAGGTCCTGCTGTTGCACCAGGCGATCACCGGCGTCCCAGGTGAAACGGTAGCTTTCGCCGTTTTCATTGGTCAGCGCCAGCAGGCGGCCAAAGGCGTCGTAGCTGAACTGCACCTGCCGGCCATGGGGATCGGTGCGCAAGCGCACCTGGCCCCGGCGATCGTATTGATAGCCGGTGCTGTGGCCCGCCGGGTCGATGTAGCCGGTCAGCAGGCCGCTGGCGTCGCGCTGGTAGTGTTCGCTGCGGCCATCGGGCAGGTGGCTCCGCAGTAAGCGCCCCTGGGCGTTGTAGTGAAAGGTCTGACGCTCGCCCAGGGCGTTGGTAATGGTCTGCAGGTAGCCCTGGCGGTCATAGCTGAAACGGGTGGGGTAGCCCGAGCAGTCGACCTGCTGCACCAGCTGACCCTGGGCGTTCCATTCCAGGGTCTGGCGCTTGCCGCTGGCGTCGATGACTTCCTGCACCAGGCCGCGGGCGTCATAGCGGTAGCGGGTGCTGTGGCCCAGCGGATCGGTTTCGCGGATGCAGTTGCCGCGGGCATCGTACTGGTAGGTCCAGCTATTGCCCGCGGCGTCGATCTGCGCCAGTGGCAGCGACCAATGCTCCAGCCACAGGGTCGACTCGCAGCGTCCCAGGGGGTCGACGCTGCGGCACAGGTTGCCGGTGTCGTCGTACTGGAACTGGTACTGGCCGCCCTGGGGGTCGACAGCGCCCAGCAGCTGGCGCTCTTCGTTCCACTGGAACTGCCAGGTCTGCCCGAGGTTGTCGGTGTATTCGGTGATCTGTCGTTGGCTGTTCCAACGGCGCAGGCTCTGGCGCTGCAAGTTGTCGGTGATGCGGGTGACGCCCGCCTGCAGGTCGTAGTCGTAGCGGTATTCGTCGCCTTCGTCGGTGTAATGGCGAACCACCCGCCATTCGCGCTCGTCGATCCAGGCCCATTCATAGAAGCAGCGCAGCCCGGTGGGGAGCCAGTGCTCGACCATGCGCCGGGCACTGTCGTAGGCAAAGTGGCGTTGCAATTGCTGGCTGGCGTCGCGCACTTCGGCCAGGTCGCCCTGGCTGTCATAGGCGTAGCTGGCCAGCACTTCACGCTGCAGGTCGGGGTACAGGCGCTCGATCTGCGCCACTCGGCCGGGCCATTGCGGGCTGTAGATCAGTTCGACCTGGACCTGATCGAAGGTATCGCGCAGGCGGCCGAGGCGCCCGCTGCTGTCGTAGTCCAGGTGAATGCGGTTGTCGTTGCGGTCCCCCAGCTGGCTCAGGCGCAGATGGGCCGGCCGATCCGGACTGGGCTCGAACAGCCGGTACAGGCCGTCCTCGCTCTCGATCAGCAGCCGGCCGTCGTGATTGCGCCGCACGCTCAAGCCTTCGCCGTCACTGAACACCGCGCCACCGAGGGGAATCGAGCCCATGTCGATGCGCCGCCCCTGTTCATCGGTGTAGATCAGGCGTTCACCGCCCTCGGGGTGGGCGTCGAGCGCCACGAAGCTCTCGTAGAGTACGCTCCAGCCGGCGCCGAACAGCCCGTCCCGGCGTTCGTCGAGGCTGTTGTAGACCCGCTGCCAATCGATGGGCAACACCCCGGGCAAGGCGAAATCCAGGTCCTCGTCGTACCCCAGCACCTTGGCCCCGGTCGCGGCATGCACCGGATTCGGCGAGCCGGCGATAGCCTGGGTCAGCGCATTGGTGGCCTGGCTGACGACAAACGAATTGACCCCGGCCATCAGCATGCACGGCAGGTTGCTGAGGAACTTGCCCTTGCCGCCCTTGAGCATCATCAGCGCGCTCACCGCCAGGCCAACCCCCGGGGTCTTGCCGCTGCGGATCTCGCGCACCACCACCGAGCCGCCGCCGATGGTCACGTCGGGAGAGATCGGTCCGGCGGACACCACCTTGGCGTCGCAGGTGCTGCGGTCGCCGCTGCGCACCGCTGGCTGGCCGTCGATGCTGACCTTCTCCGAGCCTTCGGCCAGGTACTGCAGGGGCATTGGCGGGTGCTTGGTGCAGGTCACCAGGTCCAGTTCCTTGGTCTGCGAGCCGGGCGCCGGGGAGGCCACGGTGGGCCGCCACATCTGCGAGAAGAATTCCTTGGCCATGTCGAGAAAGCCCGGGCCTTCTTCCGGGGTCGCCGAAGGGGTGTCGGTGGCTTCGCCTTCTTCGGCGCCGTCGCCGTTGATATGCGACGGCGGGGCGATACCGGCCGCGCGGGCCGCCGGTTTGTTGTTGGTCAGGACCTTTTTCGAACCGCTGGCGATGGTGGCCTGGATCGAGGGCGGGAACAGGGCATTGGCGATGCCCTCGCATAAATTGCTCAAGCCCTTGTCGGCGCCGGTCTTGCTCATGACCACGCCGACCACCACGCCCACCACCAGCCCCAGTACGCAGGCACCGAGGCCGCCGGTGGCCACGGTGATGCCCGCCGCCGCGGCCACCGCCATGGTCGCCAGGGCGCCGATGGCGACGTTGGCCGCCACCTCCAGCACGCCGCCGAGGATGTCGGCCATCATCGAGGTGTGTTCCAGCCCGTCGCCCAGTCGGGCGGCCCACAGCGCGTCAGACATGCCCCGGTCTCAGCCCAGCACCAGGCTGTGCTTGATCTGCGCCCAATGCGCGGCTTCGGCGTCGCCGAGTTTCTGCGCCTTGACGTAGCTCATGGCGAGCATCTGCCGGGTGCCCGGCAGCACCAGGGCCAGCTGGAACTGGAACACCTTTTCGCTGCCCTTGCTGAACTGGCTGCGCAGCTCCAGGCCCGGAATGTCCTGGGCCGGGCCCAGCAGCACCGGCTGCGGACCCTTGACCCGCAGTTCCTGCACTTGCTGTTCCAGCCGCTGCAACTGGCTGGCCAGGCTGCTCTCCAGGGTTTCGCCGTCGCCCAGCAGGCTGCGGCTGACGATCAGCGAAGTGCCCAGGGCCGGGAACTTGAGGATGTTGATCGAGGCGTCCTGCAGTTCGCCGGCAGGGGGCTGGAACTGCAATTCATTGAGGCGATAGGTCATGGCATGGGCATCCGTTCGTTAGCCTTTGGGGGCGGAAAAGGGGGCTTTGGCCTTGGCGCTGATGGCGCCCTGCACACCCTGGCCCTCGGTGGTGGTGCCCGGGCCGCCGCCGTTGTTCAGGTGCAGCACGCCACCGGTATTGATCTCGGCATCGGCCGAGGCATGCACGCTGATGTTGACCCCACACAGGTTGATCTGGCCGCTGGCATTGAGCTCCAGGATGCTGGCCCCGCACACCAGGCGCAGGCGTTCGCCGACCTCGATCACGTAGCTCTGGCCGATGCTGTCGAGCTTCTTCTCGCCCACCGTCAGCTCATCCACGTGCTGGACGATGCGCGTGCGCTTGTTGCCGATGGTCACGTACTCGTCGTGGCCGATGCTCTTGTTGCGGTTGTTGCCCACCGAGTGGCTTTCGTTGACCTCGACCACGATGTCCTGGTTGCGCTCGGCGTGGATGTACAGCTGCTCGGCGCCCTTTTTGTCTTCCATGCGGATTTCGTTGAAGTTGGCCGGGCTGCCGCCCTTGCTCGAACGACTCTTCATCCCGCTCTGGGTGGCGTTGGCCGGCAGGTCGTAGGGCACGGTCTGCTCGGCGTTGTACACCCGGCCGGTGATGATCGGGCGGTCGGGGTCGCCTTCGAGGAAGCTGACGATCACTTCCTGGCCGATGCGCGGGATCTGCATCGAGCCCCAGTTCTTGCCGGCCCAGGCCTGGGACACGCGAATCCAGCACGAGCTGTTCTCGTTGGACTGGTCGTGGCGGTCCCAATGGAAGTGCACCTTGACCCGGCCATATTGGTCGGTCCAGATCTCTTCCCCGGCCGGGCCCACCACCCGCGCGGTCTGCGGGCCCTGGACGATGGGTCGCTGGGTCTTGGCCAGGGGGCGGAAACTCTGCTGGGCGTCGATGCAGGTCAGGTGGCTTTCGAACTGTGCCGAGCCGCCGCTGCCGCCGGTCTCCAGGCTCTCCTGGACCACGTAGTAGTGGATGCCGACGATCAGGTACTCGCGGTTCTGGTCCTGGCGGCTGAAGCCGGTGAGGTTGAACAGGTTGCCCACCCCCAGGCCACGGGCATTGCCGCTCAGTTCGATGCGCTCGTGCAGGCTTTGCAGGGCTTCGATGCGGGTCTGCGCGTAGTGCTCGCCGTCGCTGCTCTGCACGTAGGTGCCGGGGTAATCGTAGAGCGGGTAGTCGCCGGCGCTGTGGGGGCGCGGCATGGCCGAGCGCACGTCGATCCGTGCGCTGGGGCGCTGGAAGTCGTAGTCGTTGAGCTCAAGGGAGCCGGGCTGGACTTCCTGGGCCAGGTGCCAGTCGAAGATGTGGTCGCGCTCGCGCTGTTGCTCGTCCCGGGGGTAGTAGGGCACCGAGGCGTAGCCGGGCACGCTGCTGTGGGCACCGTAGGCGTCAGCCAGCACCAGCACGTGGCGGTCCTTCTCGTGGCGGAAGAAGTAGTAGATGCCTTCCTGTTCCATCAGCCGGCTGACGAAGTCGAAGCTGGTCTCGCGGTACTGCACGCAGTATTCCCACTCCCGATAGGGACGGCTCAGGGCGTCTTCGAAATCGGAAAAGCCCAGGTCGCGAAACACCTGCTTGATGATCTGCGGGATGCTCAGGTGCTGGAAAATCCGGCAGTCGGAGGTGCGGCTGAGCAGCCACAGCCAGGGGCGCAGGGTCACCTGGTAACTGGCGAACTGGCCGCTGTCGACGTTCTGGCTGCAGCGGGCCACGATGCCGTGGAAATAGCGCTGGCTGCCGTCGTCCAACTGCACGCTCAGGCCCATGGGTTTGCCCAGCAGCTGGTTGAGGTCGATGTTGGCGTCGCTGGAAGTCAGCTGCAGCTGGTAATCGAACAAGCGCCCCAGCTCTTCGCCGCCGCCCATGCTGTTGAGCAGCAGGACGTCCGGTCCCAGTGGGCAATTGACCTGTGCCAGTCGTGTGGATTGCTGAAATAGCATCGTCAGTCTCGTTGAATGCGTGGTGTGCCTGAACACTGCGTCCGGCGCGCTCCCTGTAGCCGCTGCCGAAGGCTGCGACAAGGCCCGAAGGGCCTTCTCTGGCCCTCAAGGGCGCGACCGCTGCGGCGCAGTGCCGCCCAGCTCGTTCGCAGCCTGCGGCAGCGGCTACAGGGAGCCCGGGCTCAGGCCGGCTCGCTGAAGTCGTAGTGCAATTCGTTTTCCCGCTGGCGAATGCGCACCCCGGCCAGCGCGCGGCCTTCGAGCATGCGGGTGAGGAACTCGCGGCTCATGTCCGGCAGCAGGCTGTTGGTGAGGATGGCGTCGATCATGCGGCCACCACTTTCGGTCTCGGTGCAACGGGAAACGATCAGGTCGATGACCTCGTCGTCGAAATCGAAATCCACCTTGTGGGTGCTTTCCACGCGCTTCTTGATCCGTCCCAGTTGCAGGCGGGTGATCGCCTTGAGCATGTCGTCGCTCAGCGGGTAGTAGGGGATGGTCACCAGGCGCCCCAGCAGCGCCGGCGGGAAGATCTCCAGCAATGGCTGGCGCAGGGCCTTGGCGATCTCTTCCGGCTCGGGCAGGGTCTGCGGGTTCTTGCAGACGTTGGCGATCAGCTCGGTGCCGGCGTTGGTGGTGAGCAGGATCAGGGTGTTCTTGAAGTCGATCATGCGGCCTTCGCCGTCTTCCATGACGCCTTTGTCGAACACCTGGAAGAAGATCTCGTGCACGTCCGGGTGGGCCTTTTCCACCTCGTCCAGCAGCACCACGCTGTAGGGTTTGCGCCGCACCGCTTCGGTGAGCACGCCGCCTTCGCCGTAGCCGACATAGCCCGGCGGGGCGCCCTTGAGGGTGGACACGGTGTGGGCTTCCTGGAACTCGCTCATGTTGATGGTGATGACGTTCTGCTCACCGCCGTACATGGCTTCGGCCAGGGCCAGGGCGGTTTCGGTCTTGCCCACCCCGGAGGTGCCCGCCAGCATGAATACGCCAATCGGCTTGTTGGGGTTGTCGAGACCGGCGCGGGAGGTCTGGATGCGCTTGGCGATCATCTGCAGGGCGTGGTCCTGGCCGATGATGCGTTTCTTCAGGTGCTGGTCGAGGTTGAGCACGGTTTCCAGCTCGTTGCGGGCCATGCGGCCTACGGGAATCCCGGTCCAGTCGGCGACCACCGAGGCCACCGCCTGGTAATCCACGGTCGGCAGGATCAACGGGGTTTCGCCTTGCAGGGCCGTCAGGCGCTGTTGCAGGTCCAGCAGCTTTTCCCGCAGGCCGTGGCTTGCGTCGCCAACGTCGCTGTCCACCAGGCCAACGTTTTCCCGCAGTTGGGCGCGGGTCGCCAGCAGTTCGTCCACCAGGGTCTTCTCTTGCGCCCAGCGGCTTTCCAGTTCGGCCAGGCGCTCGCGCTCGGCGGCCAGGAGGTTTTCGCTGTTGACCTGACGGTTGCCGATGGCCACGCCGATCGCCTGTTCCCGGGCGATGATCTGCAGTTCGGTTTCCAGGGCCTCGATGCGCCGGCGGCTATCGTCCACCTCGGCCGGCACCGCGTGCAGGCTGATGGCGACGCGGGCACACGCGGTATCCAGCAGGCTGACGGATTTGTCTGGCAACTGGCGCGCCGGAATGTAGCGATGGGACAGTTTGACCGAGGCTTCCAGGGCTTCGTCGAGGATCTGCACCTGATGGTGCTGCTCCATGGTCGAGGCCACGCCGCGCATCATCAGCAGCGCCTTGTCTTCCGACGGCTCGGCCACTTGCACCACCTGGAAGCGCCGGGTCAGGGCCGGGTCTTTCTCGATGTGCTTCTTGTACTCGGCCCAGGTGGTGGCGGCCACGGTACGCAGGGTGCCGCGGGCCAGGGCCGGTTTCAGCAGGTTGGCCGCATCGCCGGTGCCGGCGGCGCCACCGGCGCCCACCAGGGTGTGGGCTTCGTCGATGAACAGGATGATCGGCTTGGGCGAAGCCTGGACGTCTTCGATGACCTGGCGCAGGCGCTGTTCGAACTCGCCCTTCATGCTGGCACCGGCCTGCAGCAGGCCGACGTCGAGGCTGCGCAGTTCGACGTCCTTGAGCGCGGGCGGCACGTCGCCGGCGACGATGCGCAGGGCGAAACCTTCCACCACCGCGGTCTTGCCGACCCCGGCTTCGCCGGTGAGGATCGGGTTGTTCTGGCGGCGGCGCATGAGGATGTCCACCAGTTGGCGAATCTCTTCGTCACGGCCGACGATGGGGTCGAGCTTGCCGCTACGGGCCTGCTCGGTGAGGTCGACGGTGAAGCGCTTGAGGGCTTCCTGCTTGCCCAGGGCGCTGGGGGCCATGGCGCCGCTGGCTTCGCCCGGCACCGCGCCGGCAGTGAAACCGTCGCTGGCGCTCAGGGCGTTTTCCGGCGAGTCGCCGATGTACTCGTCAAAACGCTCGCACAGGGCCTCGATCTTGATCTTGTCGAACTCCCGAGACAGCCCCAGCAGCGCGTGGCGCAGGCTCGGCGTCTTGAGGATGCCGATCACCAGGTAGCCGGTGCGCACCTGGCTTTCGCCGAACATCAGGCTGCCGTAGACCCATCCGCGTTCCACCGCTTCCTCGACGTGGGACGACAGGTCGGTGATCGAGGTCGAGCCCCGGGGCAGGCGATCCAGGGCTTCGGTCAGGTCCTTGGCCAGGCGCGCCGGCTCCAGGTTGAACTGGCGGATGATGCGGTGCAGGTCCGAGTCCGTAAGTTGCAGCAACTGGTGCAGCCAGTGGGCCAGTTCCACATAGGGATTGCCCCGCAACTTGCAGAAGACCGTGGCGGCTTCGATGGCTTTGTAGGCAACGCTGTTGAGTTTGCCGAACAGCGCCGCGCGACTGATTTCACCCATGCTCTGTGCTCCTTGGTGTACGTGAGGTAGTGGCCAGGTCGGCGTAGTGCCGGGCCAGTATGAGATCCTTGGCATCACTGCCGGGTTGACCGAGCCAGGTGTTGAAAC
Source organism: Pseudomonas sp. LPH60 (assembly GCF_030718165.1). NCBI lineage: Bacteria > Pseudomonadati > Pseudomonadota > Gammaproteobacteria > Pseudomonadales > Pseudomonadaceae > Pseudomonas > Pseudomonas sp. LPH60. Next base: position 525,631 of record NZ_JAVAJH010000004.1, on the reverse strand, counting down.
CCAGGCGCTGGCGGCCGTTGAGTTGCAGCTTGGGCACTTCGTCCTTGAGCAGGACCAGGTTCAGGTCCCAGTCCAGCTCGAAGCCCAGGTATTCGGCGACCCAGGCCACCAGTTCCTTGAACGGCTGGCCGTCGGGCAGCATCCCCTGGTAGTCCTCCAACTTCAGCGGACCCAGGCGAATGCGGAATTTGTGCTGGCGGTCCCAGACGTGGCTGCCCAGGCAGAAGTCCACCCCCAGCTGATGGGACTGCACCCCGACCCGGCTGCGCTCGGGCAGCTCCAGCCACTGGCCGACGTATTCCTCGATCGCCACCGGCAGGCCGAAGTACTCGCCGATGATGGCGCGCAGGCCGTCCGGGTAGCGGGTCTGGGCCGCCAGGTGGCCGCTGTAGTGCAGCTTGGCGGTGTCGGGAATCAACCCCTGTTTGAGCAGGCTGGGCATGCCCCGGCCACTCAGGGCCGCCAGGCGCGCGGACCAGTAGTCGTCGTCCGGGCGGTCGTGGCTCACCGTCGGCCGGGCTTCGGCCCAGGCGCGGTAGAACAGGCTCAGCAGGCGATGGTGGAACACATCGAGAAAGCGCTTGCTGGTGCTGTCGGCGTTGTTGCGCTGGCGTTCGCGCACGTACTCGGTGATGTGCAGCGGCAGGGGGCCGTTGGGCCCGCCCAGGCCGAAGAAGAACTGCTCCAGGCGCGTGGCCGAGCCGTCGCTGCCCGGGGTGACCGAAGCCAGGGTCGAGGGCGCGAAGGTGCAATCGGCCTGTTGGCCCAGGCGCAGCGGATCGTCCGCCAGGCGCAGGGAGTGACCGAAGCGCGGCAGTTGCGGCGACAGGCATTCGATACGCCGCAGGGCCTGGAAGAAGTCGTACTCCCAGGGCTCGGCGTGCATCGCCGTCAGCGTATTCAAAGAGTCGGACGACGTCCGGGCTTGGCTTTCCATCGCATGATCTCGCCGCGTTCGGTGGTACGGATCACCGTCTCGGTAAAACTGTTGATCGACACGTAACGTGCCAGGAAGCGCTCGAAGACCGCGCCGAGCAGGAACACCCCGGTGCCGCGAAACGCGTTTTCGTCGAATTGCAGGGTGATCTCCAGGCCCCGGCCGAAGACGATCGGCCCGGGCATCGGCAGGCGCCGGGTCACCGCCTTGCTGCTGACTTCCCGCAGGCCCTCGATCTGCAATTGCAGGGCCGCGTCGTTGCTGTCGCCGTACAGCCGCAACAGCTCGCGCAGGGCCGCTGCGCCCTGGCCCTGTTCGCTCAGGGACAGGTAGTTCAGCGACAGCTGGCTGATCAGGCGCCAGGCCTTGCCGTCATGGGCGTGGCTGGGGCGTGGTCGGCTGGGGCCGGCCAGGCAGCGGATGGCCTGCACCGGGGCGCTGTCGGCCAGGGTGAAGTCGGTCTTGGCGTTGCCGGTGTTCATGAACAGCGGCAGGTCGCGGTTGGTGCACAGGGCGCTGACCCCTAGCTGGCGCAAGTCATGGCGGTAGGGCGCCTGCTGGCTGTCCACCAGGCTGACGAAGGATTCGCTGCCGATGTAAGTGGAGCGCGGGCCGTTGCGGCGCTGGTCGCTGGACAGCACCCGGGGTTCGCGGCGGACGATGTAGTAAGCCTGGTCGCGGCCGTAGCGGGACGGGTCGCGCACCGCGTAGAACGGCAGGAATGGCTGCTCCGGCCCGGTGCCGTGGCCACTGATGGCGGTCAGCGAGTGCACTTCGAAATCCATGGGCCGGGTGCGGTCGGCGATCACATGGTGCTCGTTGACCCGGTCGGACAGGTGGATGCGGTCCAGGCGCTTGGGAAACAGGTTGATCGCCGGGGTGCAGAAGGGCACTAACTGGGCGGTGCCGACGCCGCCTTCCAGGCTCTGGTCGAAGCGCTCGAAGAGCACGATCAGCTCCAGCTCCTGGCCGGCGCAGCGTTGTACCGCACGGCCCAGCTGGGCGAATTCGACGAACAGGAAGCGGTTGGGCAGGGCGAAGTATTCCTGCAGCAGGCGATAGCCCTGGAAGGCCTGAGGCACCACCGGCAGGGCCGCGTCGCGGTCGTCGAAGCCACGGGAGCGCAGGGCGTCCAGTGGCAGGCGCTCGACCCAGTCGCTGCCCGGAGCCCGGGCGAACACCGCACAGGCGTTGCCCAGCAACTGTTCGTAGAGACGGAACGGCAGCTCGTCGTTGCCATTCAGGTACAGCGGCAACTGCTCCAGGGCCAGGCTGTTGAATGGCAGTTCGGCGCCGGTGCGCAGGGTCAGGCGCAGCCCGGCCTTGGCCTTGGGCTCGTTGGCGGCCAGGCGTCCGAGCACCGCTGCCGGGTTGCCGAAGTATTCGGCCTGGCTGACTTGCAGCGGCCACAGCGTCACCGCGTGGGCGGTGCGGTACTCGCAGCAGGTCTGGGTGTCGCGGCTCAGGGCGGCCCGCAGGCTGGTGTCGCGCTCCAGGGTGAAGCCGCTGCTCAGGGAGCCTTCATCGGGATCGGCCTGCAACTGCACCACGGTCATCGACGGGGTCGGCGCCAGGTAGTGCGGGTAGGCGATCTCCAGCAGGTTGTGGGTGAAGGTCGGGTACTCGGCATCGAGCTTCAACTGCACCCGGGCGGTCAGATAGGCGAAGCCTTCCAGCAGGCGCTCGACATAGGGGTCGGCGCAGTCCATGCCCGACAGGGTCAGGCGGCTGGCGATCTTCGGGTATTCCTTGGCGAACTCCGCGGCGCTTTCGCGCACGTGGTGCAGTTCCTGGTTGTACAGCTCCAACAGGCGCGGATTCATGAGCGCCTCCGGGAGTCGGCTTGCACCACCCGGACATGCCCGGATTCCAGGTCCATGTCGGTTTGCAGCAGCAGGCGCAGTGGCATCGGCTGGGCCCACAGATCGCCCTCGATCTCGAAGCTCAGGGCGTTGTGGTTCATCTCGCCGGGCGCGGTGCGCGCACGAACCCGCAAGGTGCTGCGCAGGATGCGTGGTTCAAAGGTGGCGATGGCCTGGTGGATCAGGCTTTCCAGGGCCGGAATATCGATGCTCGACGCGCTGTACCCGGCCAGGGCCGGCAAGCCGTAGTTGACCACCGACGTACCGGCGGGGGTGTGCAGGGTGGCATCGGCTTCCAGCAGGGAAGTGGTGTTGAGCAGCCATGCCAGGTCGCGCAGTACCGAGGCCTTGAGCTGGCTCAGGGACAGCACGCGCTTGTCCGGGCTTTCTTTCAGGTTGCCGGGTTCATCGTCGGTCAGACGATCCAGCAAAGAGGGTTGCAAGCGATCGCGGGCGGCGATGTCGGTTACCAAAGGGTTCGCTCCAGGATCGGATTGCGCAGGCATGACGTCACGAAAAGGGGCACAGGCGCACACCCCTGTAGCCGCTGCCGCAGGCTGCGAACGAGGACAACGTCCTCGCAACCCGGGCCAAGCATGCAGCATGGCCCGGATCTTTCGCCGCCGCGGCGCGACCGCAGCGGATCAGCGCTTGGTGTTCGAGCGGATGTTCCAGCCGTACTTGATCGGGCCGCCGTCCTTGGTGCCGTCGGCTTTCTGCGGCTGGTACTCGACCATCACCTGAGCGAAGTTCAGGGTGATGTTTTCGGTCAGGCGGTCATCGCTGCCCGAACCGCCGGTGCTCAGCGAGGTGATCAGCACTTCTTCCAGGTCGATGATCATGTACTCGACCTGGCTTTCGCCGCCGGCCTTGCGCACGGTCAGGCGCACCTTGTCGATGTGCTTGCCGCTGGAGCAATGCATCATCAGGTTCGGCGAGGCCTTGTCGACGTACTTGGTCAGCGACAGGTCCTGGATGTTCACCTTGCCCGCACCGCCGCCGCCACCCACGTGCATGTTGCCGGACTGGGACATGCCCCAGCTCCAGTTCAGCACGTCGATTTCGTCTTTGTGGGCTTTGTCCATGGACTCGCCCTTGATGTCACCGATCTTGATGAAAATATCAACAGCCATGTTTTCTCCCTGTGTGGCACTTGCCACGATGTTGATTCAGCGTCTGGCGCCGCTGCGCGAGGCCCTGGGGACCTTGCGCGGCTTGTGGCGACGGCGACAGGTTTGAGTCGGTTATGGGTCAGGCGCCCTTGGCGGACGGCAGTTTGGATACCAGGCGCAACGACACGGTCAGCCCTTCGAGCTGGTAGTGCGGGCGCAGGAAGAACTTCGAGTTGTAGTAGCCCGGGTTGCCTTCGACTTCCTCGACCACCACTTCCGCCGCGGCCAGTGGGTGCTGGGCCTTGGTGGTTTCGGTGGAGTGCGCCGGATCACCGTCGACGTAGTTGAGGATCCAGTCCTGCAGCCAGCGCTGCATCTCGTCCTTCTCTTTGAAGGAGCCGATCTTGTCGCGCACGATGCACTTCAGGTAATGGGCGAAGCGGCAGGTGGCGAACAGGTACGGCAGGCGCGCGGCCAGGTTGGCGTTGGCGGTGGCGTCCGGGTCGTCGTACTCGGCGGGCTTCTGCAGCGACTGGGCGCCGATGAAGGCAGCGAAGTCGGTGTTCTTCTTGTGCAGCAGCGGCATGAAGCCGTTCTTCGCCAGTTCCGCTTCACGGCGGTCGGAGATGGCGATCTCGGTCGGGCACTTCATGTCCACGCCACCGTCGTCGGTGGGGAAGGTGTGGGCCGGGAGGTTTTCCACCTCGCCACCGGATTCCACGCCGCGAATCCGCGAGCACCAGCCGAAATGCTTGAACGAACGGTTGATGTTCACCGCCATGGCGTAGGCCGCGTTGGCCCAGGTGTACTTGGAGCTGTCGGCGCCGTCGGTGTTTTCTTCGAAGGCGAAGGCTTCCACCGGGTCGGTCTTGGCGCCGTACGGCAGGCGCGCCAGGAAGCGCGGCATGGTCAGGCCGATGTAGCGCGAGTCTTCCGACTCACGCAGCGAACGCCAGCCGGCGTATTCCGGGGTGGTGAAGATCTTGGTCAGATCGCGCGGGTTGGACAGTTCCTGCCACGAACCCATGCCCATCACGGTCGGCGAAGCCGCGGCGATGAACGGGGAGTGCATGGCGGCGCAGACTTTCGACAGCTCGCCCAAGAGCTCGACATCCGGTGGCGACTGGTCGAAGTAGTAGTCGCCCACCAGGCAGCCGTAAGGCTCGCCGCCGAACTGGCCGTATTCCTCTTCGTACATTTTCTTGAACAGCGGGCTCTGGTCCCAGGCCGTGCCCTTGAATTTCTTCAGGGTCTTGTGCAGCTCCGGCTTGGAGATGTTGAGCACGCGGATCTTCAGCTGCTCATCGCTCTCGGTGTTGTTGACCAGGTAGTGCAGGCCACGCCAGGCGCTTTCCAGTTTCTGGAATTCCGGGTGATGGATCACCTGGTTGACCTGGGCGGTGAGCTTGGCGTCGATGGCGGCGATGATCGACTCGATCGACTTGATGGCGTCGTTGGACACCAGGTCGGTCTGCGCCAGGGCCTGTTCGGCCAGGGTCCGCACGGCGGTTTCCACGGCTTCGCGAGCGCGCTCGGTCTTGGGTTTGAATTCCTGCAGCAGCAGCGAAGCGAATTCGCTGGCCTGCTCGGTGGCGCCGGGTTGGGCCTGATTGTCACGCATCAATTCGGTCATGATCGTTGGTCCTGATTTACGCGTTCGGCTCGGAGTCCACAGGTTTTGGCGCACTCGCCAGGGCCTGGAGCAACGCCGGATCCTTGATGGCTTTCATGATGATTTCTTCAGCGCCGGTCTTGCCGTCCATGTAGGTCAGCAGGTTGGCCAGTTGAGTACGGGCCTCCAGCAGCTGGTTCAGGGAGTCGACCTTGCGTGCCACCGCGGCGGGGCTGAAGTCGTCCATGCTCTCGAAGGTGATGTCCAGGCTCAGGTTACCTTCGCCGGTCAGTTCGTTGGGCACGTGGAACGCGACCCGTGGCTGCATGGCCTTGAGGCGCGAGTCGAAGTTGTCGACGTCGATTTCCAGGAACTTGCGATCGGCCACCGCCGCCAGAGGCTCTGCAGGCTTGCCGGCCAGGTCAGCCATCACGCCCATGACGAAGGGCAGCTGGACCTTTTTCTCGGCGCCGTAGAGTTCGACGTCGTACTCGATCTGCACCCGGGGCGCGCGGTTGCGCGCGATGAACTTTTGAGAACTTTGCTTCGCCACGTTGTGCTCCTGGTCGCTGTTGCGACGGTGTTGGCGTCGGTCGGTGATTGCCGCTGACGATACTGTTCGGCCGTACCGGGGTTAGTCGGATTCGGGGCCGCGCAGGTTTTCAAATTGGGACATGCCATCGGGGATCAGATTGCGCACGATGGCCGCGAAATCGGCGTTGACCAGATTCTTGGCTCGGTTGAGCAGCACCGGCAGCGGGCTCGAAGGCTCGTGACGGCTGTAGTAGGCCAGCAACCGGTCAAGGCTGCGCAGCACGTCCTCACGGCTGTTGATCTCGCCGGAAATCCGCGTTGCGGCTGGCGCCACGGGCGCGTTGCCGGCCTCGTTCGCGGGGGCTTCGGCGGGCTCATCGGCCGGGCTTTCGCTGGTTTGCGGGGCGTGCAGGCTTAGCACCTGCAGCGCCAGGCGCAGGGGCTGCTTGAGGGCGCTGAGGTCAACGCCGCTGGCGGAACCCACTTGTTCGCTGACCTGCTTTTCGATGGATTCGGCCGCCGAGCGAGCGCTGCTCAAGGCGTGGCGAATGGCTTCCAGGTGCTCTGGGTCGCTGTCTTGCAGGGCCCCGGCCAAGTGATCGGAACCCAGGCTTTCGCCCGAGAAGTGCTGCAGGCCGGCGGCGTTCAGCGCCGCGCGCACGCTCACCGGGCCGAAGGTCCGGGAACGGGTGAGGATGGCTTCGCGCAACAGGCCGATAGTGGAGTCTGCGGCCAGGCCGGCCAGGGCATTGATCCGCACCGTGGGATCGTTGTCGTCGTCGGCGTCCAGGCGCGGGTGCAGCTCGGCCCAGTAATCACGGAGCAAACCGTTGATCAGGTCGAGACTGGTGGCCAGGCCCGGCAGGCCTTCAAGGGCCAGGGTACTTTGCAGGAGGAAATGGGTGATGCGCAGGTCTTTGCTGCGGGCCAGCAAGTCCAGGCTCTGTTGCTGGACGCTGCGCCAGTCCGGCGGCTCGGCCGGCAGGATCGAGTCGCCCATGCTGCGCTCGGGCTGGCCTTGTGCGGCCCGCTCCAAGTGCAAGAAATCCGCGTCATATTCCAGGTCTTCGCCACAAGGCGAAGTTGCTGAAATAGCGGCGAGCAACATCGGTACATCCACCTGGTTCGATCTCCCTATCAGCCTGCAGGACAGTCAGGCAATTAATGCACTAGTTGTTTGTGAACTCGCGCACATTTCTTGGTTAACATGGACTCATTGATACTAGTGAGCCATCATCCGTGTTCAAGAAGTTGTGCATTTTTGGTGTAGTAGTTGTGGCTTGTCAAGGTAAGCTATTCGCCCCGCATGACACTGTTATGTCGACTTACTTAGTTCCTTGACCGGCGAGTCAGATTGGGGCGGGACGAAAGGCTTTTGTCATCTGTGTAGTTTAAGTTGAGCGATCATGCTGTGAACGGTGCTGTTTAAAGGATTTTTTGCGGGTTTTTCTTTTTTTACGGAACTTTTTCCCCGCCGCCGGTTCGCACGCGGAAGTACAGCAAGGAGGCGCAATGTCGCTGTGTTTGACTATCACTAGTTATCACAAGATCACCCCTGGTCAATGCCCTGAGAAACTAATGGATCAGGGAATGATGGCAATTGGCCGCAGTTCCGATAATGACTGGGTACTTCCTGATCCCGAGCGCTTAGTTTCAGCGCGACATTGTGTCATCCAATACAAGGATGGCCGTTATTATTTGACCGATAACAGTACTAATGGTGTGGAGTTAGTCCGTGCCGGTATTCGTATGCGCCGGGGTAGCAGTGAGCCATTGGAAGATGGCGAGGTTATTCGCATTGGCGATTATGAAATCAGTGCGCGGATCGATTTCAGTCTCAATCGTGCCCAGGTTGAGGCCTTTTCCGGGGACAGCTCCAACAGTTTCGAAGCGCTGATGGGGCGCCACTCGTCGCCTCCCACGCCGATCGAGCCGATTGCCATGGCGCCGGTGGCGCATTTTCAGGGGGCTTCTGCCCAGGACACCTTTCCTGACCTGTTCGATTTCCTGACTCCGAGCGCCACGCCTCCGGCCACTCAGCCCGATCATGTGCCCGCCGAGCAGCACGACTTTCGCCCGCCGACCCCCACCACCGTGCCTCAGCCCGTAGCTGCGCCTCAGCCGGCTGCGCCCCAGGGCGCGGCGGTGATTCCGGAGGACTGGGACCTGTTCGGCGAAACACCGGCCCGACCGGCTCCGGTGGCGAGCGCAGCGCCAGTGGCAGCGCCGCCTGTTGTCCCGGACCCCTTTGCCAGCGTCGCTGAGTTCAGTGCAGTTGCGTCGCAACCGCAACCGCAACCGCAACTGCAACCGCAACTGCAACCGATCGAGGTCGCAGCCGTGGTGCCCGTTGCCCCTGTCGCCCCTGCGACTCCCGTTGCGCCAGCGGCCGAGCCGGAGCCACACACCGACCTGTTGCAAGCCTTCCTGCGGGGCGCCGGGCTGGACCAGCTGCGCATCGACCCGCAGCAGGCCCAGGCGCAGATGGAAAGCCTGGGGCGCAGCTACCGCTTGATGGTGGAAGGCCTGATCGATGTGTTGCGTGCCCGCAGCAGCCTCAAGGGCGAGTTCCGCATGCAGCAGACCATGATCCGCCCGGTGGAAAACAACCCGCTGAAGTTCGCCCCTAACGTGGACGAAGCCATGCTCCTGCTGTTGCGCCACAGCAACCAGGCGTTCATGGCCCCGGACCAGGCGGTGCAGGAGAGCTTCGACGATTTGCGGGCTCACCAGCTGGCCGTCATGGCCGGCGTGGAAGCCGCGATCAAACACCTGCTGGGGCGCTTCGAACCCACTGAGCTGGAAGCCCGCATGGCCCGTCCCGGTGGCCTGGGCAACCTGTTCAGCGGTTCGCGGCAGGCGCAGAACTGGCAGCAGTTCACGGCGCTCTACAAACAGATTTCCCAAGAAGCCCAGGACGATTTCCAGGACCTTTTCGGTCGTGAATTCAGTCGCGCCTACGAAGAGCATACCCACCGGCTGCGCCGTTCCTGAGCGCGCCTGGAACCCCCCGAACACACGGATACACGGACAGCTGACACGTCATTGAGGACGCAGGATGATTCAACGATTACTGACATTGGTCGCCATGCTGGTACTGGCAGCCTGTGCCAAGGACGCACCAACGCCCGCCGAGCCGGCCAAGGACGAACCTGGCGCCACCACCGTGGAGCTGCGTTTCCAGGCCGTGGCCGGGCTCAACCCGGGCCCTGACGGCCTGAGCACCCCGGTGCGGGTGCGGATCTTCGAACTCAAGAACCCGGCCACCTTCATGCGCGCCGACTACTTCGCCCTGGCGGAGCGGGCCCCGGCCACCCTGGGCCCGGACCTCATCGACCAGGATGAAGTGCTGGTCAAGCCCGGCGACCAGTTCACCCTCAAGCGCACCCTGGACCCGGCCACCCGTCAGGTCGGCCTGTTGGTGGGCTATCGCGAAGTGGACCAGGCCCTGTGGCGAGTCGGGGTCAACACGGCGCAGCGCCTGAACAATCAGTATCAGATCGTCCTCGATGTCCGCGCGATCAGCGCCGAGCTCGTGGCCCCCCCATCCAGCCCTGCCCAATAGGCAATCGGAGCAACCATGTCCTGGAACAATCGCGTGGTCTGGTCGGAAGGCATGTTCATTGGAACCCAGCACTTCCAGCAGCATGACCGTTACCTGGAAAACCTCATCGATGCCCGCAGCCGTCCGCTGTCGGCGGGGGCCTGGGGATTCTCCGAGCTGCGTATCGATCAGGGCCTGCTGGCCCAGGGCAAGCTGGCCATTGTCAGCGCCCGCGGCCTGTTGCCCGACGGCACACCGTTCAACATTCCCCATGACGACCTGGCGCCGAGCCCGCTGAGCATCGACGACAGCCTGCGCGATGGCCTGGTGTACCTGGCGCTGCCGCTCAAGCGCGCTGGCGCCCGGGATACCGTGGACGAAGGCGAGGAACTGGGCGCTGCCCGCTACCTGAGCCAGGTGCGCGAGGTGCGGGACGACAACGCCCCCTTTGAAAACCGTGCGCCGGTGGCGGTGGGTTCCCGGGCCTTGCGCCTGCTGACCGCGGCGGACGGCCTCAGCGACTACGCCGCCATCGGTGTGGTGCGGGTCAAGGAAAAGCGCGCCGACCGCGCCCTGGTGCTGGATGACAGCTACATCCCGCCGCTGCTGGATGTGGCCGCGTCCAAGCCCTTGAGCGCCTTTCGCAGCGAGCTGCTGGGCCTGCTGCACCAGCGGGGCGAAGCCCTGGCCGGACGGGTGGTGGCTTCGGGGGCCGGAGGCGCTTCGGAAATCGCCGACTTCATGCTGCTGCAACTGGTCAACCGCGCCCAGCCGCTGGTCAGCCATCTGAACCAGATCAGCCCGCTGCACCCCGAGCGCCTGTACAGCGAGCTGGTGAGCCTGGCCGGTGAATTCTCGACCTTCTCCAACAGCGCTCGACGCCCCGCTGAGTACCCGCAGTACCAGCACGATGAGCTGGCCCTGAGTTTTGCCCCGGTGATGCAGGCCCTGCGCGAGGCCCTGTCGATGCTGATCGACAGCAAGGCGACGCCGATCCCGATCGTCGAGAAAGCCTATGGCGTGCACGTGGCGATGCTGGCCGACCGCACCCTGCTGGAGAGCGCCAGCTTCATCCTGGTGGTGCGCGCCGACGTGCCCGGCGAGACCCTGCGCGGGCGCTTTGCCCAGCAGAGCAAAGTGGGCTCGGTGGAGCACATCCGCGATCTGGTCAACCTGCAGTTGCCGGGCATCGGCCTGTTGCCGCTGCCGGTGGCGCCACGGCAGTTGCCGTATCACGCCGGCTCCACCTACTACGAGCTCGACCGTGGCAGCGAGCACTGGAAGCAGCTGGTTCATTCCGGCGGCTTCGCGTTCCACGTCGCCGGGGAATTCCCGGGCTTGAACCTGGCCTTCTGGGCCATTCGAGGATAAGTCGCGATGCATCCTTTCGACGATTCGGCAGGGCAGCCGTCCCCGGCCAATGACCGCACCCAATTCATGCCGCGCCCCGGTGGCCGTGCTCCCGAGCCCGGGCGTCCGGCTCCGGCGCCAGCGCCGTCCCTGGCCATGCCGGCGGCGCCGCTGCCGGCCGGCCAGGCCCAGGGCCTGAACCCCCTGGAGAGTGCTGCCGGCCCGCTGCTGGCCTTGCTCACCCGGCTGCGCAACACCCTGGCCCATCCGGCCCCGGCCAGCCTGCGGGCGCAACTGCTGGCCTACCTGCGCCAGTTCGAGGAGCGGGCCGAGGCCGCTGGCGTGCCGCGCAACGATGTGCTGCTGGCCCGCTATGCGCTGTGCACTGCCCTGGATGAAGCGGTGCTCAGCACCCCCTGGGGCAGCACCAGCGACTGGGGCAAGCAGAGCCTGCTGATCACCGTGCACAACGAAGCCTGGGGCGGCGAGAAGGTCTTCCAGTTGCTGGAGCACTGCCTGCAAAGCCCCCGCGAGCGCCTGTACCTGCTGGAGCTGCTGTACCTGTGCATGTGCCTGGGTTTCGAAGGCCGCTACCGGGTGATGATCGACGGTCGCAGCCAGCTCGAAGCGCTGCGCGAGCGCACTGCGGCGATCATCCGCAGTGCCCGCGGCGAGCACGAGCGCGAACTCTCGCCGCATTGGCGCGGGGTCAGCGTGGCCCGTGACCGGCTGGCCCAGTTCATGCCGCCCTGGGTCGGTATCGCCATCGGTGTGGCCCTGCTCCTGGCGCTGCTGTTCGGCCTGCGCCTGAAGCTGGCGGCGGACGCTGAGCCGGTGTTCAAGAACATCCATGCCCTGGGCGAGATCCCGGTGCAGACCCTGGACCGCCCAGTGATCCAGCCCAAGATTGTCGAACGTCCGCGCCTGGCGGGCTTTCTTGCCGAGGACATCAAGGCCGGGCGGGTGGCGGTGGAAGACGCCGTCGACCGTTCGGTGGTGACCATCCGTGGCGACGAGCTGTTCGCCTCGGCCAGCGCCAGCATCCTCGACGACTATCAGCCGCTGATGCTGCGCATCGCCGACGCGGTGCGCAAGGTCAAGGGCCAGGTGCGCATCACCGGCCACAGCGACAACCGCCCGATCGCCACCTTGCGCTTCCCGTCCAACTGGAAGCTGTCCCAGGCCCGCGCCGAATCGGTGTTGCAGATTCTCGCAGCGAAGACCGGACAGCCGGAGCGCTTCAGCGCCGAAGGCCGCAGCGATACCGAGCCGTTGGCAACCAATGCCACCGCTGAAGGGCGGGCGCGCAATCGTCGGGTAGAAATCAGCGTATTGGCGGAGGGAGTCGAGTGAAGGCGTTTTTCAGTTTTGTGACGCGCTGGGTGATTCCACTGCTGGGGCTGATCGCCCTGAGCCTGATCATCTGGTTCATTGGCCCGCTGCTGGAGTTCCTGGTGCCGGAAGGGCGGCGTTGGGCGCTGATCATTGTCATTTTCGCGGTGTGGATCGGCTACCGGGTGTTTCGCATCATCCAGGCCCGCCGGCACGCGGCCAAAGTCCTGCAAAGCCTGGCCGCCGATACCCCGCCGGACCCGGACAGCGTGGCCACCGCCGAGGAACTGGCGGCCCTGCGCCAGCGCATGGACGAAGCCCTGGCGCTGTTGAAGAAGGCCAAGCTCGGCGGTGACGAGCGGCGCAACCTCTACGAGCTGCCGTGGTACGTGATCATCGGGCCGCCGGGCTCGGGCAAGACCACCGCGCTGGTCAATTCCGGCCTGCATTTTCCCCTGGCCGCGCAGCTGGGTGCCGGTGCCGTGCGCGGCGTCGGCGGCACCCGCAACTGCGACTGGTGGTTCACCGACCAGGCGGTATTGCTGGACACCGCCGGGCGCTACACCACCCAGGACAGCCATGCCGCGGTGGACAAGGCGGCCTGGCTGGGCTTTCTCGACCTGCTGAAAACCCAGCGTCCGCGGCGGCCCATCGATGGCGCCTTCGTCGCCATCAGCCTCTCCGACCTGCTGCTCAGCAGCGAAGCCGAGCGGGCGGCGCATGCGGCGGCGATTCGCCTGCGTATCCAGGAGCTGTACACCCAGCTGGGAGTGCGCTTCCCCATCTATCTGATGCTCACCAAGCTCGATCTGGTGCCGGGTTTCATGGAGTTCTTCGATTCCCTGAGCAAGGAAGAGCGGGCCCAGGTCTGGGGCATGACCTTCGCCCTGGACGACGGCAAGAGCGGCGACAGCCCCCTGGCCCAGTTGCCGGCGGAGCTGGCGGCCCTGGAGCAGCGCCTCAACGAACGCCTGGTGGAGCGCCTGCAACAGGAACGCGATCCGGCCCGGCGCGACCTGATCTACGGCTTCCCGCAGCAATTCGCGGCGCTCAAGGAGTCCTTGCAGGGCTTCCTCGAAGGCGTGTTCAAACCCAATGCCTTCGAGGAGCGCGTGCTGCTGCGCGGGGTGTATTTCACCAGCGGCACCCAGGAAGGCAGCCCCATCGACCGCCTGATCGGCGCCATGGCCCAGAGCATGAACCTGGACCGCCAGCACCTGGCGCGGCAGACCGGTACCGGGCGCAGCTACTTCATCGAGAAACTGTTCAGCGCGGTGGCCTTTGCCGAGCGCGGGCTGGTGGGGGTCAACCCCAAGGTCGAGCGGCGGCGCAAATGGATCGCCCGGGGCGCCCTGGCGGCCACCGTGGCCCTGGTGCTGGTGGTCAGCACCCTGTGGATCATCAGCTACCGGGCCAACCAGGCCTATATCGCCCAGGTCGACCAGCGGGTCGGCCCGGTGCGTCAGGACGTGCAAAGCCTCAGCCCGGCCCAGCGCGATGTGCTGGCGGTGCTGCCGCTGCTCAACGCCACGCGCAACCTGGCCGGCGATGCGCCGGGCTGGGCCGAGGGCCTGGGCCTGTATCAGGGCGACATGCTCGAGGCCGAGGCCGCCAGCGTCTATCGCAAGCTGCTGGTGGCGGTGTTCGCCCCGCGTCTGATGACCCGCATCGAAGAGCAGCTGCACAGCGGCGGCAACTCGGACTTCCTCTACGAGGGGCTCAAGGCCTACCTGATGCTGGCGGACAGCGAGCACTACGATCCGGACTTCATCAAGGCCTGGATCACCCTGGATTGGGACCGCACCCTGGCCCGCGACCTGCCGCCCGAGCAGCGCCAGGCCCTGACCGGCCACCTGCAGGCGCTGTTCGAAAAACATCCACCCAATGCGCGGCTGGACCAGCACCTGATCGACGACCTGCGCCGCCAGCTGCAACAGCTGCCGGTGGCCCAGCGCGTGTATGACCGGGTCAAGCGCGCCAAGCTGCCGGACGGTGTGCCGGACTTCCGCCTCAGCGAAGCCGGTGGCCGTGACGCGGCGCTGGTGTTCACCCGCAAGAGCGGCAAGCCGTTGAGCGAACCCCTGAGCGGGCTGTTCACCGCCAAGGGCTACCGCGAAGGCTTCCTCCTGGCCAGTCTCAACCAGGCCGGCACCCTGGCCGAAGAGCAGTGGGTACTGGGCCGCGATCAGGCCGACCAGCAGAACGTCGCCAGCCTCGCCGCCGACGTGCGCCGCCTGTACTTCCAGGACTACCTGCGCCAGTGGGACGCCTTGCTGGCGGACATCGACTTCGTGCCGATCACCAGCGTGGCCCAGGCCGCCGACGTGCTGCGGATTCTCTCCGGGCCCACCTCGCCGCTGAAGAAGCTGCTGGTGGCGGTGGCCAAGGAAACCGATCTGCAACAGGAAGAACGCCTGTTGGCGGCCCAGGGCCAGAAGGTCGAGGGCGGTGTGGATCAACTCAAGCAGCGCCTGGGTTCCCTGCTGGGCCAGGAACAGGCAGGCAATCCGGCGGCCGTGGCCAGCAGCGAAGACCCGGTAAGCGCGCACTTTGCCGAGCTCAACAGCCTGGTGAGCAAGGGCGAAGGCGAGCCGGCGGCCATCGACGGCCTGCTGGCGGACATGAATGCCCTGTACGTGCAGGTCAGTGCCATGGTCGGGGCCAGCGGCGATGCTCTGCTGGGCGAGGCCAAGAACCAGGCCAGTGCCGCGGCGGCGCGGGTCAGCCTGACTGCCGAGCGCCAGCCGCCGGTGGTCCAGGGGCTGGTGAAATCGGTGGTCAGTTCCACCACCAACACCATGATGGGCGGGGTGCGCAACCAACTGAATGCGGCCTGGGTCAGCGAGGTGGTGAACGTTTATCGCCAGTCCCTGAGCGGGCGTTATCCGATGTCGCCGGGCAGCTCGCGGGACGCGACCCTGGAAGACTTCGGGCAGTTCTTCGGCACCGGCGGGGTGATGGACAACTACTTCCGCAAGTACCTGCAGCCTTACGTCAACACCTCGACCACCACCTGGAGCTGGCAGCCGGGCGCGGCGCAGAAGCTGGGCATTTCCCCCGGCGTGCTGCAAACCTTCCAGCGCGCCTCGAACATCCGCGATGCGTTCTTCCGCTCCAGTGGCGGGACCCAGCCGGCGGTGCGTTTCGAGCTCAAGCCGGTGGCCATGGACGCCAACATCAGCCAGTTCCTGCTCGACCTGGATGGTCAGCAACTGAGCTACGACCACGGTCCGAGCCGGCCGGTGGCCATGCAATGGCCGAACCCGGGGAGCATCGGCGTGGTGCGCCTGTCGATCATGCCGCCATCGGCCACTGGGCGCTCCGGGATCACCCTGGACGGTCCCTGGGCCTGGTTCCGTTTGCTGGAGCAATCGGACCTGACCGCCACCAACTCGCCGGACCGCTTCAACCTGCGGCTGCGGGTGGATGGCGCGAGCATCTCTTACGAACTGCGGGCCAGCAGTGCCTTCAACCCGTTCAAGAGCCGGGTGCTCAGCGGCTTCAGCCTGCCGGAGCGGCTATGACGGTGGTCGGCCTGTACGGCAAGTTGGCCAGCCGCGGCGATTTTGTCAGCCGTGGCTTGCCGCAGAGTTTCATCGGCCCTTGGGACAGTTGGCTGGCGGCGGGGTTGCTGGCCAGCCAGAACGCCCTGGGCGAGCAGTGGCTGAACGCCTACCTGGTCAGCCCGCTGTGGCGTTTTGCCCTGGCCCCGGGAGTCTGTGGGCCCCAGGCGGCGGTGGGCGTGGTGATGCCGAGCATCGACCGGGTCGGGCGTTACTTCCCCCTGACCGTGGCCGCCTTGCTGGAGCCTGAAAGCGATGTGGCCTCCCTGGTGAGTGGTCCGCAGCTGTGGTTCGAACAGGTGGAAGAGCTGCTGCTGGCGACCCTGGACCAGGACGCCAGTTTCGAAGCCCTGGAGGACGGGTTGCAGGCCCTGGGAGCGCCGAGCCCGGCGACTCGCGCCGAATGCAGCCATTTCGCCGGCCTGCAGCGGTTTTATGTCAGCGATCCACAGTCCCGTGGCGCGGTCCTCGCGACCCAGGGCAGTGAAGGGTCGAGCGCCTGGTGGGGCCGGGGTTCGCCGTCCATCAGCCCGATGCTCCTGCGTTGCCAGGGGCTGCCGCCGGCCAGCGATTTTGCGCAATTTTTGCTCGGACAAGAAGGTGCCGTCTAAATGGGTTCAGCGCCACAACTGTCCTACCAGTCCGCCAGCTACAGCCATGTCGGCATGGTGCGGAAAATCAATGAAGACGCCTGGCTCGAAGCCCCGGAAGCCGGCCTCTGGCTGGTGGCCGACGGCATGGGCGGGCACGCTGCCGGGGATTACGTCAGCAGCTTGATTGTCGATAGCCTGCGCGGCATTGCGCCGGTCGACAGCCTCGACCATTACGTCGCCGCGCTGCGCAATGGCCTGGCGGCGGTGAATGCTGCCGTGCGCGAGGAAACCGCCAATCGCGGGGTGACCATGATGGGCAGCACCGTGGTCCTGCTGGCGGTGCGCGGTGCTCGGGCGGTGTGCCTGTGGGCCGGCGACAGTCGCCTGTACCGGCTGCGGGACGAGCAACTGGAAAGCATTTCCAGGGATCACAGCTACGTTCAGGACCTGCAGGACAGCGGCCTGCTCAGCGAAGCCGAGGCGCGGGTGCACCCCCGGGCCAATATCGTCACCCGGGCCATTGGCGTCGAAGCCCAGTTGGAGCTGTCCCAGGTCGACCTGCAGGTGGAGGACGGCGACACCTTCCTGCTGTGCAGCGACGGCTTGAACAAGACCGCCGAAGACTTCGAGCTGCGCGATGTGCTCAGCCACAGCGAGCCCAACGACGTGGTGCGCAGCCTGATTCACCTGGGCCTGACCCGGGGCGCGCCGGACAACATCACCGCCATCGTGATCAAGGCCGCAGGACAGTGACCATGGACATTCTGATTCCCGGCTTTGACATCCAGGGCGAGATTGGCGAAGGCGCCATGGCCACCGTGTACCTGGCGACCCAGCGTTCGCTTGAGCGCAAGGTGGCGCTCAAGGTGATGGCCGCGGCGCTGGCCGCCGACCCGAGCTTCTGCGAGCGCTTTTTGCGCGAGGGCAAGACCCTGGCGCGCCTGTCCCATCCGCACACCGTGACCATCCACGACATCGGCAATGTCGGCGAGCTGTACTACATGGCCATGGAGTACCTGCCCAACGGCACCCTCAAAGAGCGCATTGCCGCCGGGCTGACCCCGGAGCAGGGCCTGGCCTACATCCGCCAGATCGCTTCGGCCCTGGGTTATGCCCACGCCCAGGGGTTGGTGCACCGTGATGTGAAGCCGGCCAACATCCTGTTCCGCGCCGACGGCACGGCGGTGCTTTCGGACTTCGGCATCGCCAAGTCCCTGGATGACCGTACCCAGTTCACCCAGGCCGGTTTTGCCGTGGGCACGCCGAGCTACATGAGCCCGGAACAGGCCCGTGGCCAGGACATCGACGGGCGCGCCGACCTCTATGCCCTGGGCGTGGTGCTGTACGAAATTCTCGTCGGCGAGTTGCCTTACAACGGCACCGACGCGCTGTCCACGGCCCTGGCCCACCTCACCGAGCCCTTGCCGGAGCTGCCGCTGCACCACGGGCGCTACCAGCACATCCTGCGCAAGCTGCTGGCCAAGGACCCGGCGGAACGTTATCCGGATGCGGCGGCCTTGCTGACGGCCCTGGACAACCTGCCGCCTGAGGCGACCGAGGTCGAGGCGACGCTGATCCAGCCGTTGCCGCTGCCGCCTCAGGCTGCACCTCAGCCTGTACCTCAGCCTGTACCTCAGCCTGTAACTCAGAGCCACGACCTGGCCGGGCTGACCCCGGTGTCGATCGAGATTCCCCGGCAGGCGCCTGCGCCACAACCGGCGCCGCGCCGCGAGCCGCCCGAGGAGCCAGCGGCGCCGCCGCGCACCTCCAATCTGCCACCAGCCGGCAGTGGGGCCTCCGAACAGCACCGTGGCCCGGTGCTGGCCCTGGCCGGCGTCGCCGTGGCCGTCGCCCTGGCGGTGGCCGGCGCTGGTTATTGGTGGCTGTCCGGTGACAGCCCGGCGCCTGCGCCCAAGACCGCTTCGACGGTCAGCACCCCGCCTGCCGTGGTGGCGCCGCCGGTGGAGCAGCCACTGGCAGCGGATGTCGATGGCGGCCAGCGACCGTTGCTCATGCCGGGCAAGAAGACCCTGTTCCAGCGGGTGCTGAGCAAGCCGGGGGCGAGCTTTTCCAGCGAGCCGGGGGCCACGCCGGACAAGTCGGTGCCGGCGTTCTCGGTGCTTTACGTGTACCAGCGCAAGAACCTCGACGGCCGCTCCTGGCTGCGCCTGGGCGCCGCCAGTGACGGGCGCAGCGCCGGCTGGCTGCCGGCCGAGCAGGTCAGCGACTGGAAGCAGAGCCTGGTGCTGAAGTTCACCGAGCGCTCCGGTCGTGCACCGGTGATGTTCGTGCGTCAGGCCAGCGAACTGGAGCGTTTGCTGGCGGACCCGGCGGCGGCCAAGAACCTGCTGCTCAGGGCGCAGAAGAATCCTCAGGACGAGCAGCAGGTGCTGGCCCTGGAACCCAATGCCAGCGCGGTGCCCCAGGAGCAGTTCTACCTGCTGCCGATCTTCGATTCCAAGGAGAGCTTCGACGAGAGCGGCCAGCCGGTGCAGTTGCTCAATGTCGCCTCGATCGACCCGGGCAACAGCCCGCAGAGCATCAGCGACAGCAGTGGCCAGCGCCTGCCGGCGAACAGCCCGCCGGCCGCCGCCGATGCCTTCCGCACGGCAGTGGTGCTGGTGGTGGACACCTCGGTGTCGATGCAGCCGTACATCGATCAGGTGCGCGACGTGGTGCACGAGCTGCAGAGCAAGATCGCCGAGCGTGGCGAGCTGGACAGTGTCAGCTTCGGCCTGGTGGGGTTTCGCAACAACACCAGCAAGACCCCGGGCCTGGAGTACGTGACCAAGACCCTGGTGACCCTGGATCAGGGTCGCGACCCGCAGCGTTTCCAGGAGCTGGTGAGCCAGGTCAAGGCCACCAGTGTCTCCAGCCACTCGTTCAACGAAGACGCCTTTGCCGGGGTGATGCAGGCCGTGGAAGGCATGGACTGGAAGGGCTACGGCGGACGCCTGATCCTGCTGGTCAGTGATGCCGGGGCCCTGCGCAAGAATGATCCTTACAGCCGTACCCAGATGAACGAAGCGGAAGTGCGCCAGGCGGCTTTGGGCAAGCAGATCAAGATCTATGCCCTGCACCTGCGCACCGATGCCGGCAAGAAAAACCACGCCCAGGCGGAAACCCAGTACCGGGTACTGACCGCCGACGCCAACCCGAAGATCGGCGACCTGTACATTCCGGTGCCCGGCGGCGATGTGCGCAAGTTCGGCGAGCAGGTCGACGAGATCGGCACGGTGTTCGCCGACCTGGTGCATCAGGTGCGCAGCAACCAGAACCAGGACGTCCCGCAGCTGGCGGCGGCGCCGAGCATCGCGCAGAAGTCGGCGGCCATCGGCTACGCCATGCACATGGATTTCCTCGGTCGCAAATCCGCGAGTCAGGCACCGCAGCTGGTCAGCGCCTGGACCGCCGACCGCGACCTGACCAACCCGGCGCTGCCGGCGTTCCAGGTCTGCGTGATGCTGACCAAGCTGCAGCTCAACGACTTGCAGCAGTCGCTGAAGCTGATTGTCGATGCGGCACGCAAGACCCAGACTTCGCCCAAGGATTTCTTCCAGGAAATCGCCAGCGCCAGCGCCTACATGAGCCGCGACCCCTCGGCCCTGCGCAAGGGCGGCAACCTGGCCGACGGCGGCGTGCTGGGGGAATACCTGGAAGGGCTGCCGTACCGCAGCAAGTCGCTGAACATGACCCAGGACCTGTGGCTGTCCCTGAGCGTGGCCGAGCAGGAAGATTTCATCGACGAGCTGGATTCGAAGATCCGTCTCTACGAGACCTTCCACAACGACCTGGCCAACTGGGTGCGCTTCGGCGATGCCGAGCCGGGTGATGCCCTGTACCGCGTTCCGTTGTCGACGCTGCCGTGATGCTCGATCTGGCAGAGGTGCGCAAGAGTCGCGGCGAGGGTCGCCAGCGCTACAGCCTGGTGATCCCCAGGCTGCAATTGCGCGCGGGCGATCAACTGGCGGTGGTCGGCCCCAGCGGCTGCGGCAAGAGCACGCTGCTCGATCTGCTGGCGCTGGTGCTGGCTCCGGACTCGGCGGCGCGCTTTGAATTTGCGCCGGCCAATGACCCCATCGACATTGCCGGCATCTGGCGCGGCACTGGTCACAGCGCCCTGGCGCAGTTGCGCAGCCAGCACCTGGGTTATGTGCTGCAGACTGGCGGTCTGCTGGGGTTTCTTGATGTGCGCAGCAATATCAGCCTGCCCCGGCAGTTGCTGGGGCTGGCGGACGAGGGCATTCCACGGCGTTTGGCCGAACGCCTGGAAATCGCCGATCAACTGCACAAGAAACCCGCCGCCCTGTCGGTGGGCCAGCGTCAGCGGGTCAGTTGTGCCCGGGCCTTGGCCCATGGCCCGCAGGTGCTGCTGGCGGATGAGCCGACCGCGGCCCTGGACCCCTTGAACGCTCAGCGGGTGATGCAACTGTTGGTGCAACAGGCGCGGGATCAGCGGCTGTGCTGCGTGATCGCCACCCACGATGAGGTGCTGGCCCGGGCCAACGGCTTGCAGGTGCGGCGCATTGCCTGCCAGCGCGATGCCGACGGCGGAGTCACCGCGACGCTGGGGGAGGCCTGCTGATGCGTGCGTCCCTGACCGCTGCCCTGGCCTGGCAGGACTACCGCGCCGATACCTGGTTGTCGGCCTGTTCGGTGCTGGCCCTGGTGGCAGTGATTGCGCCGTTGCTGGTGCTGTTCGGGCTCAAGTTCGGGCTGGTGAGCAGCCTCACCGAGCGCCTGGAAAAGGACCCGGCGGTACGCGAGATCATTCCCCTGGGCGGTGGACGTTTCAGCGCTAGCTTCATTGCTGAACTGGGCCAGCGTCCGGACGTCGCCTTTGCCTTGCCGCGCACCCGGCAGATTGCCGCGACGGCGGACTTGTCCCGGGGCACGGGGGATATCGGACTGACCGTGGAAATGTTGCCGACCGCTGTCTCGGACCCCTTGCTCGGGCGTTTGCCGGTGCCGCGGAACATGAGTGGCGTGCTCCTGAGTCGTACCGCCGCCGAGAAGCTTGGCGTACAGCCTGGAGATTGGCTGCAGGCAAGCTTCGGCCGGCAGGTGGCAGGGCGCAGCGAAGTGCAGCGGACCCGGGTCCAGGTGGAGGGTGTATTGCCTCTGGAAGCCTTTGCCCGGGATGCCCTGTTCGCCCCGCTGGCCTTGCTGGAGGCCGCCGAGGACTATCGCGACGGCCGTGCCGTGGCGGCCCTGGGCTGGCTCGGCGAAGCGCCGGCCGCGTCCGCGCAGCGGGTCTACCCGGCCTTTCGCCTGTATGCCCGCAGCCTGGATGACGTCGAACCCTTGCGCCGCTATTTCGCCGAGCGTGGCCTGTTGGTGGCGACCCAGGCCCAGACCATCGCCCAGGTGCAGTCCTTGAGTCGCAACCTGTCCATTGTCTTCTGGGTGATCGCCGGGCTGGCCCTGGCGGGCGCCTTTGCGGCGATCTTCGCCGGGGCCCTGGCGGCGGTGGAGCGCAAGCGCCGGGAGTTGTCGGTGCTGCGCCTGCTGGGATTCTCCACCGGCGCCCTGTTGTTGTTCGTGGTGGCCCAGGCGCTGTACAGCGCCGGTTTCGCTGCGTTGTTGAGTGGCGCTCTGTATGGCCTGGCCCAGGCCGGGCTGAATCATTTGTTCATGCAGGTGCCCGGCGAGTACGCCAGTCATTTGCTGCCGGCCCATTACGGGCTGGCCCTGTTGGCGACGCTGGGCGTCAGCACCCTGGCCGCCGCGCTGGGCGGCTGGCGGGTGTCGCGCATTGAAGCCTGTGAAGGAATTCGCGATGTATAAGTTGATCGGCACCGTGTTGGCCATGACCCTGGCCGGCGCCGCGTGGGCGCAAGAGCCCGGTAACAAGATGGACAACCCCAAGCCCTTGCCGGACGACGTCAGTCTGCCGCTGCCCTGTGAAGGCGAGATGGTGTTCCGCTATGTCTACGTGTTGGCCCAGGGCACCCTGGACGACCGTGAGGTCAACCTCGGCTATCCCTTCAGCGAAGGTGAGAGCGGCTACCAGCAATCGTTCATCTCCGGTTATCGCCGGGACTACATCAATGGCCAGTTCACCCTCAAGGACCTGCCTGGTGCCTGGAGCAAGACCATTGCTCCGGCCTTGCCGAAAACCGGTGCCGGGGTGCCTCTCAAGCCGATGCTGTATTTCATCGGCAAGTACGAAGTCACCGCTCGCCAGTACGCCCAGGTGATGGCCCAGGCCCAGTCCCTGGCCAGCGGCGAGCCGGCCCCGGCCTGTGAAGTCTCGGAGGGGATGCAGGGCCGTTTGCCCAAGGTCAAGCTGTCGCGCTTCGAGGCCGAGCGTTTCGCGGCGGTGTACAGCGCCTGGCTGATGAAGCATCACCGTGACTTGCTGCCGGTCAGCGGCCGCGGCGGCTCCTCCGAAGACGGCGGCCTGGGCTTTGTGCGCCTGCCCACCGAAGTGGAGTGGGAATACGCCGCCCGTGGCGGTCAGGCGGTGAGTCGCCAGGAGCTGGAAGGGCGGCTGTTTCCACGGCGCCTGGAGGGCAGCGAGAGCGATGGCCCGCTGGCGGACTGGGCGGTGTTCAATCAGGTGGCCGGCGGCACGGGTCAGGCGGCGCGGCTGATGCCGATCGGCACCAAGCTGCCCAACCCCATCGGCCTGTTCGACGTGATCGGCAATGCCGCCGAGATGGTCCAGGAGTCGTTCCAGCTGGTGCGCGCCGGACGGCGCCAGGGCACCTACGGTGGCTTCGTGGTCAAGGGCGGCAATTACCTGGAAGGCGAGGGCACGCTGTTTACCGGCATGCGCCGCGAGTACCCGCTGTTTGGCGCCGACGGCACCGAGCAGAGCAATGAAACCACGGGTTTTCGGGTGGCCATCGGCGCCTTGTCGGCCCCGCGTTCGCGCTACAAGGAGCTGTTCGCCCAGTGGCAGAAGGAAGGCCGCCTGGCGTCCCTGACCGACGCCATCGATGACGCCCAGGACCCCACCAAGCGCCTGGACGCCATCATCGCCGCCAGTGTCGACCCGCGTCTGCAGGCGGAGCTGGGGCTGGTCAACGAAGAGCTCAAGCGCAACGTCTCGCTGATCGCCCAGCAGCGCGAGGAGGCGGCGGGCAACCTGATCCAGTCGTCGGCCCTGGTGGCCGAGACCATCAATAACTACAACATCCGCCTGACCAACCTGAAGAAGAGCCAGCAGCAGGCCATCGATGCCAAGGACGAACCCAGCGCCAAGCTGTTCGCCGAAGCCATCGACAACGGCCGCAGCGCGCTGGACGGGGCGGTGGCGATCTACATCGACAACCTGGCCACGGGCACCCGTTACACCGACGCGGTGATCCAGGCGCAATTTCAACGGATCAAGGAAGAACTCAATCGCAAGCCGGTGCTCGGCAAGAGCCTGGTGACGCGCGCTACGTTATTCGTCCGCCATGTCGGGAATTATCGCCAGCAACGGCGAGCCGACCCGGCGACGATTTTGAAGGAACTGCTCGCATCGACCGGTCAGAAGTCATGACCG
This sequence comes from Pseudomonas sp. LPH60, assembly GCF_030718165.1. Classification (NCBI taxonomy): domain Bacteria; kingdom Pseudomonadati; phylum Pseudomonadota; class Gammaproteobacteria; order Pseudomonadales; family Pseudomonadaceae; genus Pseudomonas; species Pseudomonas sp. LPH60. The sequence continues at coordinate 501,697 of NZ_JAVAJH010000004.1, read as the reverse complement.
GCCGCTGTCTGTCGAGCCTGGAGGAGCTCGGACGACCTGGCGTCGTACCGAGTTGGTCAAACTTAATCGAGATCACGAACATGCTTTTTTCCCGCAACCCATTTGCTTCAACATCCAAGCGTCACCTGCTGTTGGTTGCCGCCGGGTTCAGCACCGTATTGACCGGTTGCGCGACCTCTCCGGTGTCCAAGGTCGCCTCCACCACCAAGGTCGAGTACTACCCGAGCTGCTACGAGCCGGTGCAGCACCTGCGCGCCACTGATTCGGACATGACCAAGTCGGTGGTCACCGGTGCCGCCCTGGGCGCTGCTGGCGGTGCCTTGCTCGGCGCCCTGACCGGCGACGGCGACAACCGTGGTCGCAATGCGGCCATCGGTGCGGCCGGTGGTGCCCTGGCCGGTGGTGCCGCCGGTTACTACACCGAGCGCCAGAAGCAGATCGCCGATGACAATCAGCGCATCGCTTCCTACGCCGCCGACGTCAACAAGAGTGCTGCCGACATCGATCGCAGCACCGCCTACGCCCGTGCTTCGCAGACCTGCTACCAGCGTGCCTTCGACAGCCTGATCACTGCCCGCAAGGCCAACAGCATCAATGATGTGGAAGGGCGCAAGCGCCTGGCGGAGATCGTCAGCGGCCTGAAAGAGTCCAATGACCTGATCGCCGCGGTGAACGGCCGGGCCAGCGAAGACCTGAGCAAGTACAACCAGGCCTACGAGCAGGATCTGCAGCAAGTGGGCGTGCAACGTACCGACGTGGTGAAAGTCGCCACCGCCGACACCACCCCGGTGACCACCACCGGTGGCAGGAAGAAGCAGCAGAAGGTCAAGCAACCCAAGCTGCCGACTGTACCGACGGAAGCGGTGAGCACCGAGAAGTCGATCCAGCAGGCCAAGACCAAGCAGGCCGAGAGCAACAAGGTCGCTACCACCGGCCAGACCCAGGTCAACAGCATGTGCAAGAGCCCGGACCTGGGTGACTGGGCACCGGTGCCTTGCCCTAACGTGTGAGTCAGTGATTGTCTGACAAGATGTAGCGATAAGCGTTGAACGCCAGTCGATCTCCGAGTAATCGAGCAGATCGGCTGGCGCTCTTCGAGTTACAGGTTAAACTGCGGCGGCCATCCAATAATTCCACTGAGGCGCCGTGCATGAAATTCCGTTTTCTTCTCTGGGTGCTTGGCCTGTTGATGGGCAAAGCCAGCCGCAACAATCCTGCTTTTCAGCAACAGTTGGGTGACAAGGAACTGGTATTCCAGTTGCAGACGCTCGACGGCAAGGTTGCTCGACACTTCTTCGTCAAAGACCAGCGCGTGACCAGTCGTTCGGGGTTCTATCCGGAGCCGGCGTTCGCCATTGCCTTTAAGGATGCCGCTTATGGCTTCGCCACGATGCAGGCGAAGAACAAGCAGTTGGCGTTCATGACCGGGATTCAGGACAAATCGATCCAGATCAAGGGCAATCCGGCGCTGGTGATCTGGTTCCAGGGCTTGACCAAGTATTTGAAACCGAAGAAGGCCAAGCCCAAGGCTTGAGGGTGGGACTTCGCCGGCTAGCCGGCGAATGGGGTCAGGCCTGGCTGAACTGCGAAGCCAGTTCCCGCAGCAGCACTTCCGCTTCCAGCACTTTGCTCACCACGTCTTCGGCCTTGTCGCGGCTCAGGCCCAGGCGCTCGAACAGGGCGTCGGGAATTTCCTCGTGGGGGCCGGAACCGATGCCACGGCTGCGCAGCAGGCGCACCGCCAGGCACACCAGATTCGGGTACTCGGCGTAGGCGCCGTCGTAGCTCGGGTCGTGCTGGAAGCGCAGGGCGGTAGACAGCTCGTCCGGCATGTCCCAGTAACGCATCAGCCAGGAACCGATCTGTTCGCGGCTGATGCCCAGCAGGTGCTGCTCGACATAGCTGTGGCACAGGTGCGGGTTGACCTCCAGGTGCCGGCAGATCAGCGAGAAGTGCGGTGGGAATACGTGGGCCAGCAGCAGGTAGCCGAAGTTGTGCAGCAGGCCGGCGAGGTAGGTCAGGCCGGCTTCCGGGCGCTGTGCGCGGGGCATGGCGCGGGTCAGGCCTTCGATCACCGCGGCGGTGTAGATCGATTGCTGCCAGTAGGGCGTGGCGTGCTGCGGCTGGTCCTTGGGCAGGCTCAGGGTCTTGCCCAGGGCCAGGCCCAGGGCGAGGTTGATCACCAGGTCAAAGCCCAGCACGCGGACGATGGCGTCCTCCACCGAGCGGATCTTGCCCGGCGACGCGTAGTAGGGCGAGGCGGCCCAGCTGACCACTTGCGCGGCCAGGGCCGGGTCGGTCTCCACCACGCCGGTGATGTCGTCGATGGTGGCGTTGGGGTCGACCCGCAGCTTGATGATCTTCTGCGCGGTTTCCGCCAGCGGTGGGATCTCGATGGTGGCTTCCAGGCGTTGCTGGATACGCCGCGCGGTGAACGCCTGCATGGCCTGGGTGATTTCCTCGCGGTCGTCATCCGGGCGATCGAGGTTGGGGCGGATGCTGCTCAGGGGTTCGCCGAAATGCCCGGCGCTGGCCTTGTTGAGCATGCTCTTGAAGGCTTCGCTGGTGATTTCCAGAAGCACGCCCGGCTCGCCCGAATAGATCAGCAGGCTGGGCTCGCGCAGCAGGCTTTCTTCGTACAGGCAGGGGGAACTGGTGAGTGCCGGCAGGCCGGGCAGCAGGCTCAGGCTGTGTTTGCCGAGCATGCGCTCCAGGCGTTCGGTGGACACCGCGGTGAGACGGCGGCCGGTGAGTTCGGTGAGGCGGTTGAGGTCCAGTAGCTGGCTCTGCGGAAACAGCACCATCAGCGCGCCGACGGCATCGTCCAGCAGCACCGCCTGGACCTTGCGCGCAGCCGGCAGGCCCGGCTGGTCGAGCACTTCGTTGTAGCTGATGGCCAGCTTGCCGAGCAGCAACCGGATAACAGACGGAGCGTGTGGGGTTGCAATGTCGAGGGCAACTTCTGTCATGGTCTGGTATCCGTTTTTCTACAATTTGACGAGTATAACCAGCTTGGTTATGCCCATGGTCCATTAACTGAGCGTTGGTTCACACTTGGCCGTATTGCTGGCCGTGGCGCAGCCAGCGTTCCAGCAGCGGGCTCACATGGTCCGGCCAACGCTCCAGCAAGGCCTGCGCGGCGTCGCGCACGGCCGGTAGCAGGTCAGCGTCACGCATCAGGTCGGCGACCTTGAATTGCAGCAGGCCGGTCTGGCGGGTGCCGAGCATTTCCCCGGGGCCGCGCAGTTCCAGGTCCTTTTCGGCGATGACGAAACCGTCGTTGGTCTCGCGCATGATGCCCAGGCGCTGCCGCCCGATTTGTGAAAGCGGCGGATGGTAGAGCAGCACGCAGTGGCTGGCGGCGCTGCCGCGTCCGACCCGGCCGCGCAGCTGGTGCAGTTGCGCCAGGCCCAGGCGCTCCGGGTTCTCGATGATCATCAGGCTGGCATTGGGCACATCGACCCCGACCTCGATCACGGTGGTAGCCACCAGCAGTTGTAGGTTGCCGGCCTTGAACTCGGCCATCACCGCGGCTTTCTCCGCCGGTTTCATGCGGCCGTGAATCAGCCCCACGCGCAGTTCGCCCAGGGCGCTGGAGAGGTCTTCGAAGGTGGTTTCGGCCGCCTGGCAGGTGAGCTCTTCAGACTCTTCGATCAGGGTGCAGACCCAGTAGGCCTGGCGCCCTTCGGCGCAGGCCGCGCGCACCCGCTCGATCACTTCGACGCGGCGGCTGTCGGTCACCAGCACGGTGTTGACCGGGGTCCGGCCGGGCGGCAGTTCGTCGAGGATCGAGGTATCCAGGTCGGCGTAGGCGCTCATCGCCAGGGTTCGCGGAATCGGTGTGGCGGTCATGATCAGCTGGTGCGGACAGAGGCGGCCACCCACGCCTTTCTGGCGCAGGGCCAGGCGCTGCTGGACGCCGAAGCGGTGCTGTTCGTCGATGATCACCAGGGCCAGGTTCTTGAACTGCACTTCATCCTGGAACAGGGCGTGGGTGCCCACCACCATCGGCGCGCCGCCGGCAATCTGTTCCAGGGCCGCAGCGCGGTTCTTGCCCTTGAGCTTGCCCGCCAGCCAGGCGACTTCCAGGCCCAGGGGCTCGAGCCAGCGCTTGAAGGTAATGAAGTGCTGCTCGGCGAGGATTTCCGTCGGCGCCATCAGCGCCACCTGGTAACCGGCTTCCAGGGCCTGCAGGGCGGCGAGGGCGGCGACCACGGTCTTGCCGGCCCCAACGTCGCCCTGGATCAGGCGCAACATGGGCTCCGGCTGGCTCAGGTCGTAGGCGATTTCGTTGCCGACTCGCTGTTGCGCGCCGGTGGGGGCGAAGCCGAGGTTCTTCAGGTATTTGGCCGGCAGCTTCTTGGCCAGGGGCAGCACCGGGGCGCGCTGGGAGCGCAGGCTGTCGCGCAGGCGTTGCTGGGACAGCTGATGGGTCAGCAGCTCTTCGAACGCCAGACGGTGCTGGGCCCAGTGGTGCCCCAGGGCCAGTTCGTCGACATCGGCGTCCGCCGGCGGGTGATGCAGGTAGCGGATCGCATCGTCCAGGGGCGCCAGCTGATAGTCGCGGGCCAGTTCTTCGGGCAGCCAGTCGGGCAGGCTACGCGGGCCCAGCAGCGCCAGGCTCTGCTGGCAGAGCAGGCGCAGGCGCTGTTGGGTCAGGCCTTCGGTCAGGGGGTAGATGGGCGTCAGGGTCTGATCCACCGGCGGCGGCTCGTCACCACTGATGGCGCGGTATTCGGGGTGGTAGATCTCCAGTCCTGAGGCGCCGGGTCGGGCTTCGCCGTAGCAGCGCACGCGGGTGCCGCGTTTCAGGCCGTCTTTCTGGGCGTTGCTGAAATGGTAGAAGCGCAGGCTCAGGCCGCCGGTGCCGTCTTGCAGGCGCACCAGCAGGCTGCGGCGTTTGCCCATGACCACATCGGCGCCGCTGACGGTACCTTCGATCACCGCATCCTGGCCAGGGCGCAGAGCGCCGATCGGCACCACTCGGGTACGGTCCTGATAGCGCAGGGGCAGGTGGAACAGCACGTCCTGAAGGTTCTCCAGGCCGACCTTGGCCAGCTTCTCGGCCATGGCTTCGCCGACGCCCTTGAGTGCCGTGACCGGCACTTTCGACAGCTCAGTCATTGCGCTTGCTTAGCTCGCGGCGGGCGGCTTGGCCACCGAGCACAGGCGGATCGAGTCGGCGAGGATCTCGATGGCCTTGGGCCGCGGGAAGCTGGCGCGCCAGGCGATGGCGACGGTGCGGAACGGCACCGGCGGGGTCAGTGGGCGGACTTCGATCACGCCGGGAGCGTAGTGATGGCTGTCCACTGCCGACAGCGGCAGGATCGAGATGCCCAGGCCGGAGGCGACCATGTGGCGGATGGTTTCCAGGGAACTGGATTCCACGGTGGTGTGCTTGGCGCCGTCGTTGCCCTTGGTCAGGGTCGGGCAGGCTTCCAGTACCTGATCGCGGAAGCAGTGGCCTTCGCCCAGCAGCAACAGGCTCTTGTCGTTGAGCAGGCTGGCGTCGATGGTTTCCTTCTTGGTCCAGGAATGGCCGCTGGGCATCAGCACATAGAAGGGTTCGTCGTACAGCGGCAGGGTCAGGACATCGGCCTCGTTGAACGGCAGGGCGATGATGATGGCGTCCAGCTCGCCGTTGCGCAGTTTGTCGCGCAGGACGTGGGTGAAGTTCTCTTCGATATACAGCGGCATCTGCGGAGCGACCCGGTGCAGCTGGGGAATCAGGTGCGGGAACAGATAAGGGCCGACGGTGTAGATGGCGCCCACCTTCAGCGGTGCGGTCAGCTGGTTCTTGCCGGCCTGGGCCAGTTCGCGGATGCCTTGGGCCTGTTCCAGGACCTTCTGCGCCTGGGCAACGATGGTTTCGCCTACCGGCGTCAGGCGTACCGCGCTCTTGCTGCGCTCGAAAATCAGCACACCGAGTTCGTCTTCAAGCTTCTTCACGCCTACCGAAAGGGTCGGCTGGCTGACATGGCAACGCTCGGCGGCGTGGCCGAAGTGCTGCTCTTGGGCGAGGGTAACGATGTAGCGCAATTCTGTGAGAGTCATAGCGGGCGTCCATGAGGTTGCGGCCAAGCATAACGGCTGCAATCGATAGACGCACGTTATCAGACAGAGGGTGGAGTGCGACACCCGCCAATGTCTGCTTCAGGCTGCACAAGCGACAAGGGCACCCTGAGGTGCCCTTGCGTTGTATCAGCGGCGGCCGCGGCTTCTGTCGATCTCGTAGTTGTACGAGGCGGTGATTTCCACGCTGCCGTTGGTGAGCATGTCGGCCGGTGGCTTGGGCAGTGGCTGGGCCCGCCGGATCATGTCCAGGGTGGCCCGGTCCAGATCAGCGTTGCCCGAGCGTCCCACCAGCTCGTAGGACAGCACCTTGCCTTCGGCATCCACCACGAAGCGCAAGGAGTTGGTGCCTTCCTTGCCGCGCCGCTGGGCTTCGCCCGGGTAGCGCTTGTACTTCGCCAGGTGGGCCTGTAACTCACCCTGCCAGTTGGCCTTGGCGGCGGCCTGGGCCGGTGATGGGCCTGGGGTCGCTGGAGCGGGCTGCTTGGACGGCGACGGGGTTACCGGAGCGTCGCTGGGCTTTTCCTCGGAAGGTTTCTCCTTGGGCGGCTCGGGCTTGACCACCGGTTTTGGCGGCTGCGGCTTGGGCTTCTGCTTGGCCGGCTTGGGCACCGAAATAGTCGGCTTCGGTGCTTCGGCGAGCTTGGGCAGCGGCAGTTCTTCCACGGGCGCCGGCGGTTGCGGCGGGGTCACCACTTTCGGTGGTGCCGGGGGAGGCGGCACAGGGGCAGGCGCCAGTTCGACCACCATGGCTTGTGGTGGAATGGGCATCGGCTGTGGCTTGGACCAGTTGAGGGCGAGCAGGATCGCCACCGCATGGACGCCCAGCACCACCGCCAGGCTACCGCTGTAACGCGTCAGTCTTTGGCGCGTCGTGATCATTTCTTGGCTGCCGTCTCAAGTCCGACCAGGCCGACTTTCAGGTAGCCGGCGGCGCGCAGGGTGTCCATCACGCTCATCAGGTCGCCGTAGTCCACGCCCTTGTCAGCCTGGAAGAAGATCGTGGTGTCCTTCTTGCCCTGGGTACGGGCGTCAAGGATGGCCCCGAGGGTTTCGGCCTTGACCTCATCTTCACCCAGGAACAGACGCTGATCGGCCTTGACGCTGAGGAACACCGGTTTCTCTGGGCGCGGCGCCGGCTTGGCGCTGGAGGCAGGAAGATCAACCTTGATGTCCACGGTGGCCAGAGGGGCGGCCACCATGAAGATGATCAGCAGCACCAGCATCACGTCGATGAACGGCGTGACGTTGATTTCGTGGTTTTCGGCCAGGTCGTCGCCTGCGCCTTCTTTCAAATGCAAGCCCATGGCTGATTACCCCACTTTCACCATGTGCGGTTGTGCGGAGCGCTCGGTCGGCTGGTGATCCAGGTCACGGCTGACCAGCAGCAGGACTTCTGCCGAGGCGTCTGCCACCTGGGCCCGATAGCCGGTGATGGAGCGAGCGAAGACGTTGTAGATCACCACCGCGGGAATCGCTGCGACCAGGCCCAGGGCGGTGGCCAGCAGGGCTTCGGCGATACCCGGGGCGACCACGGCGAGGTTGGTGGTCTGGGTTTTGGCGATGCCGATGAAGCTGTTCATGATGCCCCAAACGGTACCGAACAGACCGACGAACGGTGCGGTAGAGCCGATGGTGGCCAGTACCCCGGTGCCGCTGCTCATGTTGCGGCCGCAGGCGGCTACCAGGCGCTCCAGGCGGAAGCTGACCCGTTCCTTGATGCCTTCTTTCTCACGGCTGTTGGTCGACAGGCGCATTTCTTCCAGGGCGTCGTGCACCAGCAGGTGGGCGAGGGTGCCCTCCTTGGCGGCCGTGGCGCTGGCTTCTTTGAGCGTGGTGGCTTTTTTCAGGGCGGCGATTTCGCTGCGCAGGCGGCGCTTGGCGCCCAGCAGTTCGAAGCCTTTGGCGATCCAGATGGTCCAGGTGATGATCGAGGCGATGGCCAGCCCGATCATTACCAGTTTCACGATGATGTCGGCGTTCTGGTACATGCCCCACGGCGACAGGTCGTGGGCCATGCCCAGGCTGTTGTCGGCTTCGAGGACTTCGGGAGCGTCTTCAGCAAGCACTGGCTGGCCTTCGACCTGAGCCGGTTCGCCAGCCACTGGGGCGGCGGCGGGAGTTGCCGGGTTGGCAGCCGGAAGCTCGGCGGCCGGGGCAGTCGCGGTCGGTGCGGCGGCGGTGGCCGGTGCGTGTTGGTCGGCGAAGGCTGCGGTCGGTGCCAGCAGCAGGCTGCACAGCAGCGCTGCAACCGCGCTCACGGCGCGCAGTGGGCTTGGGCGTTTGGTTGGCGAGGCGGAGAGTTGATTGCTTGTCATGCTGGCCGGACCTGAGAGGAAAAAAGGGTGAAATGTCCTTCTAGGCCTCGCAGGGCCGAGAACAAAATGGGTGGGCATTATTGCAAGTAATTCTTGTTAACAGAAGTAATAGAGTATCTTTTTTTCCTTGATTGCTAGCCGTTCGTCCAGTGCCGAGGCTAGTCTTGACCTTTCTGAAAGGAGTTTTCTGATGTCCTTCCCCTCTGTTTTGATCGCCGGTTGCGGTGATGTCGGGAGTCGCCTGGCGACCCAATTGCTGGCCGAGCAATGGCAGGTTTATGGCCTGCGTCGCAACGTTTCGCGCTTGCCGCAGGGGGTGGTGGGTGTCGCCGCAGACCTGTTCAGCGAGCAATGTCCGGCCCAGTGGCCGCAAGCGCCCGTGGATTATCTGGTGTACTGCGCGGCGGCCACGGAGCATGACGAGGCCGGGTATCGTGCGGCCTATGTCGAGGGCTTGCAGCATGTCCTGAGCTGGCTCCAGCAGCATGGCCAGCAGCCCAAGCGCTTGTTGTTCGTGTCCAGCAGCAGTGTTTACGAGCAAAAGGGCGGCGAGTGGGTCGACGAGAACTCCCCGACCCTGGCGAGCGGCTACTCGGGCCGTTTGATGCTGGAGGCGGAGCAGGTGGCCTTGAACAGTGGGATTCCTGCCAGTCGGGTGCGTCTGACCGGTATCTATGGACCGGGCCGTGAATGGTTGCTGACTCAGGTGCGTCGCGGCTATCGGGTGGCGATTGATCCGCCGTTGTATGGCAATCGCATCCATGCCGACGATGCGGCGGGGTTGCTGGCGTTTTTGCTCAAGGCTGACCAGGGTGGTGCTGTCCTGGACGACTGCTATATAGGCGTGGATGACGCGCCTGCGCCTCTGGCGGAAGTGGTTGGCTGGCTGCGTGAACGCCTGGGCGTGACTGAGTGGTCCGATGATGCCAGCGTTCGGCGCACGGGCAGCAAGCGTTGCAGCAATGCCCGGGCCCGGGCCTTGGGCTGGGTGCCGCGTTACTCGAGTTATCGCGAGGGGTATGCGGAGATTCTTCAGGGCCAAGCTTGAACCGGGCTGTAGCCGCTACCGTTGGCAGCGGCTACAGGAGGGTCATTGTTTTTCCAGCAGCCATTGCTGACTGCCCGGTGTCAGCGAGGGCACTTCATCCGCCAGTGCGGTATTCACCGCCTGGAAAATTTCCAGCTGCTGATCCTTGCGGACGAAGATCCAGGAGTTGCCCTGGCCATTGAGCTGCAGCCAGATGCTGTCGTTGCCACCGCTCATGGAGGCGCAGTCACCGGCCAGGCACAGGGCGTAGCGATCGGCGCCTGGCAGGCCTTGCACGGCGCCGTTGGCCTGGAACTGTACTTCGTTGCCCAGCCCCGGACCGCTGACGATTTTCCATTTGCCACCCAGATAGGCCGAATACAAGGCACGCTCGAAGTTGGCGCCCAGTGGTGCGCCTTCAGGTGCCGGGTCTTTGGGCGTGGCAAACACTTGTTCAGGCTCGTTGTCGTTGGCCACTTGCAGCAATTGCTTGCCGTTGCGTTTGAGTTCGGTGGCGGCGCTGCCATAGAACTCGACCTTTGTGGTGTTTGAGCCGTCGCCGATGATCTTGCCTTCGATGGTCTCGAAGCCATTGGTGTAGCGTGCCTGGCCGGCTTTGGTGTTGAGTTCCCATTCCAGGTTCGGGCCGTAAGCCTGGAGGGCTTCACGCAAAGGGCCGCCCTTGGAGGCTGCGTCGATCGCTACCTGATTGATCCAGATGCCGCCTACATCGTTTTTGGCGGGGTCGCTGGCACAACCGCCGAGCAATAAGGCGAGCAGCGAAACAGCTAGCGCTTGGCGCATGACGAAATCCTTTCAGAACGAAAACGGCGCAGCCTGAAGAGCTGCGCCGCGGGTGTTACTCGATGACCAGAATGGCATCCATTTCAACCTGTGCGCCCTTGGGCAGGGCGGCCACGCCGATGGCGGCGCGGGCTGGGTAAGGCTGTTGGAAGTACTTGCCCATGATCTCGTTGACCTTGGCGAAGTGGCTCAGGTCGGTGAGGAAGATGTTCAGTTTGACGATGTCCTTGAACGAACCGCCAGCGGCCTCGGCTACCGACTTGAGGTTCTCGAAGACCTGGACGGTCTGGGCTTCGAAGCCCTCCACCAGTTCCATGGTTTTTGGATCGAGGGGAATCTGGCCCGACATGTAGACAGTGTTGCCCGCCTTGATGGCCTGGGAGTAGGTGCCGATGGCGGCCGGGGCCTTGTCGCTGGTGATAACGGTCTTGGTCATGAATGACTCCTTGTAATGGACGGGCTACGCGCGCATGCGGGTGATGCGGATGACCCCGGTCAGGGCGCGCAGTTTCTTGATCACGCGAGCCAGGTGCACGCGGTCGTGCACGCTGACCACCAGTTGGACCACGCTGATGCGACCATCGCGTTCGTCCATGCTGATTTTCTCGATGTTGCCGTCGGCGGCATTGACGCTGCTGGCCAGCAGCGCGATCAGGCCGCGCTGGTGTTCAAGCTCGACGCGCAGTTCGACGTTGAATTCGCCGGTGACATCCTTGGCCCAGGACAGCTGGATGCATTTTTCCGGGTTGTGACGGATTTCGCTGATATTGCGGCAGTTGTCCAGGTGCACCACCATCCCCTTGCCGGCGGACAGGTGGCCGACGATCGGGTCGCCGGGGATCGGCGTGCAGCATTTGGCGTAGCTCAGCACCAGGCCTTCGGTGCCGCGGATCGCCAGCGGGCCTTCCGGGCTCGGCAATTGTTCGCCTTCGCCCAGCAGCCGGCGGGCGACCACGTAGGCCATGCGGTTGCCCAGGCCGATGTCTTCCAACAGGTCTTCGATCAGTTCCAGGCGGTACTCCTGAAGAATCGCCTGGATACGTTCCGTCGGGATTTTTTCCAGGGAGCTGTCGAAGCCGTTGAGCACCTTGTTCAGCAGGCGTTCGCCGAGACTGATGGACTCGGAACGACGTTGCAGTTTGAGGGCGTGGCGAATGTGGGTGCGGGCCTTGCCGGTGACCACGAAGTTGAGCCAGGCCGGGTTCGGCCGTGCTCCCGGGGCGCTGACGATCTCCACGGTGGAACCGCTTTGCAGGGGTTCCGACAGCGGGGCCAGGCGGCGGTTGATCCGGCAGGCGATGCAGCTGTTGCCCACGTCGGTGTGCACCGCATAGGCAAAGTCCACCGCGGTGGAGCCTTTGGGCAGCTCCATGATCCGGCCTTTGGGCGTGAACACGTAGACCTCGTCCGGGAACAGGTCGATCTTCACGCTTTCGATGAATTCCAGGGAGTTGCCAGCGCGCTGCTGCATCTCCAGAACGCCCTTGACCCATTGGCGGGCGCGGGCATGGGTGCTTTTCGGCTGTTCGTCGCCACTGGATTTGTACAGCCAGTGAGCGGCGATGCCGTTGTTGGCCATTTCTTCCATTTCCCGGGTACGAATCTGGATCTCGATTGGTACTCCGTGCATACCGAACAGCGTGGTATGCAGCGACTGATAGCCGTTGGCCTTGGGAATGGCGATGTAGTCCTTGAAGCGTCCCGGCAGTGGCTTGTACAAATTATGTACAGCGCCGAGCACGCGATAGCAGGTGTCTACTTTGTCGACGATGATACGGAACGCATAGACGTCCATGATCTCGTTGAAGGCCCGGCGTTTGCCGCGCATCTTCTTGTAGATGCCATACAGGTGCTTCTGGCGACCGCTGACCTCGCCCTGTATGCCGTCGATGGCCAGGCAGTGGCTGAGGGACTCTTCGATCTTGTTGACGATTTCCTTGCGGTTGCCCCGGGCGCGCTTGACCGCCTGGTAGATCCGCGCGGAGCGCATCGGGTGCATCGCCCTGAAACCCAGGTCTTCGAATTCGATGCGGATGCTGTGCATGCCCAAGCGGTTGGCTATGGGAGCGTAGATCTCCAGGGTTTCCTTGGCGATCCGCCGACGTTTTTCGCCGGACAGCACTTCCAGTGTGCGCATGTTGTGCAGGCGGTCGGCCAACTTGACCAGGATCACGCGAATGTCGCGAGCCATGGCCATGGCCATCTTCTGGAAGTTTTCAGCTTGGGCTTCGGCTTTGGTCTCGAAGTTCATCTGGGTCAGTTTGCTGACCCCATCCACGAGTTCGGCCACGGTTTCACCAAACTGCGCACTGAGCGCTTCCTTGGCAATTCCGGTGTCTTCGATCACGTCATGCAGCATCGCAGCCATCAGGCTCTGATGGTCCATGTGCATGTCGGCAAGAATGTTCGCTACCGCGAGTGGGTGCGTGACGTACGCCTCGCCGCTGCGACGGCGTTGACCGTCATGGGCTTGTTCGGCGTAGAAATACGCTCGGCGGACCAGATTGACCTGGTCCGTGCCGAGATAGGTCGATAAGCGATCGGCGAGGGCGTCTATGCTCGGCATGATATCTCCTGCCGTAAGCTGTGATCCCGCGCCGTGCTACGTCGACCAGGCATAGGCTCAGACGGCCTCGTTGGACTCGTCCTCGAAAGCAGCAAAAAGCGGTTCATCTTCAACGATTTCGGCTTCGGCGATAGCTGCGTAGTCGATCAGGCCTTCAGCGATTTCGCGCAGGGCGACAACGGTAGGCTTGTCGTTTTCCCATGCTACTTTCGGCTCTTTGCCGCCGGTTGCCAGTTGACGGGCACGCTTGGTAGAGAGCATGACCAGCTCAAAGCGGTTATCCACGTGTTCTAGACAGTCTTCAACGGTTACGCGGGCCATGGTCTTCCTCGTAGCAAATGCAATATGCGCGCTGCCCGGATGGGCGAGCGGACTCAACAGTTTAAAAAATCACCAGCGTTTAGGGAAGCGCTGATTTTTTGACCAAGCTCTTCAACGCGCTGCAAGTGCCAATGTAAAGCGCTTGCAGCGGTTTTGGGAAGTGCTGTTTAACCAAGCAATTCAGCGAGCAGTTTGCCAAAGCGCTGCTGCTGACGTTTCTGTTGCAGCTGATTGGAGCGGAAAATCGCTTTCAGATCTTCCAGCGCGTGGGCGAAGTCGTCGTTGATGATCAGGTAGTCATAGTCGACGTAGTGGCTCATTTCGCTGACGGCTTCACGCATCCGCCCTTCGATGATTTCGTCGCTGTCCTGCCCGCGGTTGGTCAGGCGCTGGTGCAGGGCCTGCAGTGACGGCGGCAGAATGAAGATCGAGCGTGCCTGAGGCATGAGCTTGCGCACCTGCTCGGCACCCTGCCAGTCGATTTCCAGGATCAGGTCGTGGCCTTCGTCCAGGGTCTGCTGCAGGTGGCTTTGTGAGGTGCCATAAAGGTTGCCGAAGACTTCGGCGCGTTCGAGAAAGTCGCCGTGCTCGATCATCTTCACGAACTCGCTGCGTTCGACGAAGTGATAGTTCACGCCATTCACTTCACCTGGGCGCATGGCGCGGGTGGTGTGGGAGACGGAGACGCGGATCTCCTGGTCGGCGTCGGTCAGGGCCTTGACCAGACTGCTTTTGCCCGCGCCCGACGGGGCGGAAATGATGTACAGGGTGCCGGTGCTGTGGGTCATGTCAGTTGCCTTACTCAATGTTCTGCACTTGTTCGCGCATCTGCTCGATCAACACCTTGAGGTTGACCGCAGCCTGGGTGCTGCGCGGGTCGAAGGCCTTGGAGCCCAGTGTGTTGGCTTCGCGATTGAGCTCCTGCATCAGGAAGTCCAGGCGCCGACCGGCAGCGCCGCCGGACTTGAGCACGCGGCGTACTTCGATGATGTGGGTGCTCAGGCGGTCCAGTTCTTCAGCGACATCGCTCTTCTGCGCCAACAGGACCATTTCCTGCTCGAGACGGGTAGGGTCCAGTTCGGCCTGCATGTCGGCGAAGCGGTCGAGGACTTTCTGGCGCTGGGTCGCGAGCATCTGCGGGACCAGCTCACGCAAGGTCGCCACGTCTTCTTCAATGGAGGACAGGCGCTCGTTGATCAGCCGGGCCAGTTCGGCGCCTTCGCGCTCGCGGCCATTTTTCAGGTCTTTCAGGCCCTGGTTGAACAGGGCCAGGGCATCGCTGTTCAAGGCTTGCGGGTCGGTGGCATCGGCCACCAGCACGCCGGGCCAGGCCAGGACTTCCAGTGGATTCAGGGCTGCCGGCTGCTTGATCAGGCTGGCGACGGTTTCAGCGGCGGCCACCAGTTGTGCCGCACGTTCACGGTCGACTTGCAGCGGCTTGCCGGTGGTCTCTTCAGTGAAGCGCAGGGTGCATTCGACCTTGCCCCGGGACAGGCCCTGGCGCAAGGCTTCGCGGACTGCGCTTTCGAGGTCGCGAAAGGCTTCCGGCAAACGCAGGTGCGGCTCCAGGTAGCGGCTGTTGACCGAGCGCAATTCCCAGCTCAGGGTGCCCTGAGTGCCGGCCCGTTCGACTCGGGCGAAGGCGGTCATGCTGTGCACCATGGAGGTACCTCCGATTCAGCGCCGGCACCAACCCCAGGAGGATTGAGCGGGCCTGATAGTGATGAATTGAAGCCGACAGGCTGCGAAGGCGCAGGATTGTAGCGCAGTGCGGCCGGAGGCCCCAATCCCTGGCGCTGACAATGGGCTGCAGGTCATCGCTACAGGACCGATCTGACGCGTAAATATGCCTTTGGCCGTTTTAGGCGTGCCCTGGCGCGGTTGCGGGCTTTATAATGCTCGGCAGTTTTCCGTCCTCGTACAGGTGTTCCCCTATGAAACGTCCAAGTGGTCGCGCTGCCGATCAGCTCCGCTCGATCCGCATCACCCGCAACTACACCAAACACGCCGAGGGATCTGTACTGGTCGAGTTCGGTGATACCAAGGTGATTTGCACTGTCAGTGTCGAGAATGGCGTGCCGCGCTTCCTCAAGGGGCAGGGTCAAGGTTGGCTGACAGCCGAATACGGCATGCTGCCGCGGTCCACCGGCGAGCGTAACCAGCGTGAAGCTAGCCGTGGCAAGCAAGGCGGCCGCACCCTGGAGATCCAGCGCCTTATCGGTCGCTCCCTGCGCGCCGCCCTGGACATGTCCAAGCTGGGCGACATCACCCTGTATGTCGATTGCGATGTGATCCAGGCTGATGGTGGCACCCGTACCGCATCGATCACTGGCGCGATGGTGGCTCTGGTCGACGCCTTAAAAGTGATCAAGAAGCGCGGTGGCCTGAAAGGCGGCGATCCATTGAAGCAGATGATTGCGGCAGTATCGGTGGGTATGTACCAGGGTGAGCCGGTCCTGGACCTGGATTACCTGGAAGACTCGGCCGCCGAAACCGACCTCAATGTCGTCATGACCAGCACCGGTGGTTTCATCGAAGTGCAGGGCACTGCCGAAGGTGCGCCGTTCCAGCCGGCCGAACTGAATGCGATGCTGGCCCTGGCCCAGCAAGGCATGAACGAAATCTTCCAACTGCAGCAGGCGGCACTCGCCGATTGATGGGCGCCGGTCTTCAGCAAGGAGAGCAGCATGAGTGATGAGCAGCTACCCCAGCCCACCCCGAGCCATGAAGTTCGGCAATGGGCAATGTTTTGTCACTTGTCCGCCTTGCTGGGGATCTGGGTTCCATTCGGTACATTGATCGGGCCGCTGATTCTTTGGCAGATGAAGCGCGAGACCGATCCCTTCATTGATGCACAAGGTAAGGAAGCGCTGAACTTTCAGTTGACTGTCGCTATCGCTTCGGCAGTCTGTTTCCTGCTGATGATCGTGATAATCGGTTTCTTTATGTTCGGCCTGCTGGCGATTGGTGCCCTGGTGTTGACCATCATCGGCGGAGTCAAGGCTGGAGAGGGAGTGCCATATCGGTACCCTTTCACCTGGCGCCTGATCAAATAGAGCGAGCACAAAAAGCCGACTGTGATGTCGGCTTTTTTGTGGCTGTGAACGGACGCTTAGATGGTCAGTGTCCAGTCATAGTCCACGATCAGCGGCGCATGCTGCGAAAAACGCGGCTGACGCGGCAAGCGTGCGCTGCGGACAAAACGGCGCAGGCCGGGAGTCAGCAACTGATAGTCGAAGCGCGAGCCCAAGTTGAGCATCTCAGCCTGTTCGTTGTCCGGCCACCAGCTGTACTGGTCGCCTTCGCGACTGACTTCGCGCAGGGCATCGACATAGCCCATGTTGCCGATAATCTCGTCCATCCAGGCGCGCTCAGGTGCCAGGAAGCCCGGAGATTGCTGGCCGTCACGCCAGTTCTTGATATCCAGCTTCTGTTGCGCCACGTACAGCGAGCCACAATAAATGTACTCGCGACGTTTGCGTCGCTGCTTATCCAGATAGCGGGCGAAGTCGTCCATTAACTTGAACTTCTGGTTCAAGTCTTCATCGCCGTTCTGCCCTGATGGAAGCAGCAAGGTCGCGATGCTGACCTTGTCGAAATCGGCTTGCAGGTAGCGCCCGTAACGATCGGCTGTCTCGAAGCCGAGGCCGCTGATGACCGCCTTCGGCTGCAACCGCGAATACAAAGCCACACCGCCTTGGGCAGGGACTTCAGCATCGCAGGCATAAAGGAAGTAGCCATCCAGTTGGAAGGCTGGGTCGTCCAGTTCAAAGGCAGAGGCGCGGGTGTCCTGCAGGCAGATGACGTCGGCATTCTGTGCCTGCAGCCAACTGAGCAAACCACGCTCCACTGCAGCCTGAATACCATTGACGTTCACACTGATGATCCGCATAAATGGCCCCAAAAATCACGTGCGTGTATGATACCCGAGCTCTACCTAATTAGCTAAATCCGTGGTATCTGGGGTTTTTTCATGCAGGCGTATCAGCGCGATTTCATTCGTTTTGCCATCGATCGCGGGGTTTTGCGCTTCGGTGAGTTCACCCTGAAGTCCGGGCGCACCAGCCCTTACTTCTTCAATGCCGGCCTGTTCAACAGCGGTTCGGCCCTGGCCCAGCTGGGGCGTTTCTATGCGGCGGCGATTGTCGACAGCGGCATTCCCTTCGATGTGCTGTTTGGCCCGGCTTATAAAGGCATTCCCTTGGCAGCAGCCACTGCAGTGGCTCTGGCTGAACATCATCAGCGCGATCTGCCTTGGTGCTTCAACCGCAAGGAAGCCAAGGCGCACGGTGAGGGCGGTAGCCTGGTGGGTGCGCCATTGACCGGCGATGTGCTGATCATCGATGACGTGATCACCGCCGGCACGGCAATTCGCGAGGTGATGCAGATCATCGAGTCCCAGGAAGGCGCCAAGGCGGCAGGTGTATTGATCGCACTGAACCGCGAGGAGCGTGGCAACGGTGAGTTGTCGGCGATCCAGGAAGTCGAGCGTGACTTCGGCATTCCAGTGGTGAGCATCGTTTCCCTGACCCAGGTCCTGCAGTTCCTGGCGGACGATCCGGCGCTCAAGCAACATCTGCCGGCAGTGCAAGCCTATCGCGCGCAGTACGGAATCTGACACTGTAGGAGCCGGCTTACCGGTGAAGAGACCTTTGAGTCCTGAGTTGCGGGTGTGAGTGCCTTCCCTGGCAAGCCTGCTCCTACACAAGGCTGCTCCTACAAAGATTGCGTAGATAAAAAAGCCCCCGCCCGAGATACCGGGCGGGGGCTTTTTTGTGGCTGTCGCTTAAGGGCGCTTGCGGTTGCTGATCAGGGTGCCGACACCGGTATCGGTGAAGATCTCCAGCAGAATCGCATTGGGTACGCGACCGTCGATGATCAGGGAGCTGCCGACGCCACCTTGTACCGCTTCCAGGGCGCAGCGGATTTTCGGCAGCATGCCGCCGTAGATAGTGCCATCGGCAATCAGTTCGTCCACCTGCTGGGTGCTCAGGCCGGTCAGGACCTTGCCGGACTTGTCCATCAGGCCAGCGATGTTGGTCAACAGCATCAGTTTTTCAGCTTTCAGTGCTTCAGCTACCTTCCCGGCAACCAGGTCGGCGTTGATGTTGTAGGACTCACCGTTGGCGCCCACGCCAATCGGCGCGATCACCGGAATGAAATCGCCCTTGACCAGCAGGTTCAGCAGATCGGTGTTGATCCCGACCACTTCGCCCACATGGCCGATATCGATGATTTCCGGCGTGGTCATCTCTGGAGTCTGGCGGGTCACGGTGAGCTTTTTCGCACGAATCAGCTCGGCATCTTTACCGGTCAGGCCGATGGCGCTGCCGCCGTGACGGTTGATCAGGTTGACGATGTCCTTGTTGACCTGGCCGCCGAGGACCATCTCCACCACGTCCATGGTTTGCGCGTCGGTCACGCGCATGCCATCGACGAAGTGGCTTTCGATCGACAGGCGCTTGAGCAGGTCACCGATTTGCGGGCCACCGCCGTGCACCACCACCGGGTTGATCCCGACAGCCTTCATCAGGACGATGTCGCGGGCGAAGCCGGTTTTCAGCTCCTCGCTCTCCATAGCGTTGCCGCCGTACTTGATCACCAGGGTCTTGCCGACATAGCGGCGAATGTAAGGCAGCGCTTCGGATAGGACCTTGGCGGTATTGGCGGCGGCATCGCGTTCGATGGTCATTCAGGGCTCCGGTGCTTCAAACAGTCAAAACGGTAGTTGGAGGTCAGGTGCAACACGTTTCAGCTGGACGTGGAACACGTCCTTAATCCGCTGCAGCTCGGCTTCGTCATCAGCCTCGAAGCGCAGCACCAGCACAGGGGTGGTATTGGAGGCGCGAACCAGGCCCCAGCCCTTGGCATAGTCGACTCGCACCCCGTCAATGGTGGTCAGGTCAGCGCCTGCGCCCCACTGCGCGTCGTGCAAGGCATCAATGATGCTGAATTTGCTCTCTTCGGTCACATGGATATTGATTTCCGGCGTAGAAATATCGTTCGGGAAGGTCGCGAACAGCTCTTCTGCGGTGGATGTTTCCTTGCTGAGGATCTCCAGCAACCGTGCGGCGCTGTAAATGCCGTCGTCGAAACCGAACCAGCGCTCCTTGAAGAACACATGGCCGCTCATCTCGCCGGCCAGCAGGGCGCCGGTCTGTTTCATTTTCTTTTTGATCAACGAGTGACCGGTCTTCCACATTAGCGGGCGACCGCCGTATTCCTTGATCAGCGGAATCAGGCGGCGGGTGCACTTGACGTCGAAGATGATCTCCGCATCCGGGTTGCGCGCCACCACGTCCTTGGCGAACAGCATCAGCAGGCGATCGGGGAAGACGATGCTGCCAGTGTTGGTCACCACGCCGACGCGATCGCCGTCACCGTCGAAGGCCAGGCCCAGGTCGGCGCCGGTTTCCTTGACCTTGGCGATCAGGTCTTCAAGGTTCTCGGGTTTGCCCGGGTCCGGGTGATGATTGGGGAAGTTGCCGTCTACCTCGCAGAACAACGGAATGACTTCGCAGTTCAAGGCCTCGATCAGTTGCGGGGCAATGACCCCGGCGGCGCCGTTGCCGCAATCCACCACGACTTTCAGGCGGCGAGCCAGCTTCACGTCTCGGGCGATCTCTTCGGCGTAGCGCGGCAGGATATCGACCTTGGTGATGCTGCCCTGGGCGCTGCTCAGGTTGTTGGTCTTGAGGCGCTGGTGCAGGGCTTGGATCTGTTCGTTGGCCAGGGTGTCGCCGGCGATGACGATCTTGAAACCGTTGTAGTTCGACGGGTTGTGGCTGCCGGTGAGCATCACCCCGGACTTGCCGGCCAGGACGTTGGCGGCGTAGTACAGGGCGGGGGTCGGCACCAGGCCGACATCGCTGACGTGGCAGCCGCTGTCGTGCAGGCCCTGAATCAGTTGCTCCACCAGCTCCGGGCCGGACAGGCGGCCGTCCCTGCCTACGCAGACGTTGGGTTCGCCCTGAGCCAGGCTCTGGGAGCCAACGGCGCGGCCGATCCAGTAGGCGGTCTCTGCGGTCAGGGTTTGCGGTACAACACCGCGGATGTCATAGGCGCGGAAGATGCTCTCGGGAAATGTCGGGGCGACTTTGGCTGCGTTGCTCATCACTGAGGGTGCTCCATTTGAAGAGGGGGCAGTACGGCCGGGGAAATGACGGGCCGGCGGGCTCAAACTGAAGGGTATGACGGCGTTTTCAGCGTAGAGTTCGTACTGTGTAAGTGCCATCTGGAGGGCACTTGCCGCTCCGCGGACGCTCAAGGGCCTGATTTGACGGGCCCGAGGGGGCATGCGGAAACCGGCGGTCATTTATCCTGAAGTGCCCTGCCGTCACCCTGGGGGCGGACCAGGTGTCCGGCCCCAGGGCACGCAATCAGTGACTACCGGAGTGGCCGAAACCGCCTGCGCCGCGCTGGCTTTCATCAAAAGCCTCAACCACTTCGAAGTGCGCCTGCACTACCGGCACCAGCACCAGTTGGGCGATACGCTCGCCGACGGCGATATTGAAGGCGGTCTGGCCGCGGTTCCAGCAGGAAACCATCAGTTCGCCCTGGTAGTCCGAGTCGATCAGGCCGACCAGGTTACCCAGCACGATGCCGTGTTTGTGGCCCAGGCCGGAGCGCGGCAGGATCAGCGCCGCCAGGCCCGGATCGCCAATGTAGACCGACAGCCCGGTCGGGATCAGCAGCGTCTGGCCTGGCTCCAGGATGGTGTCTTCCTTGAGCATGGCGCGCAGGTCGAGGCCGGCGGAGCCCGGCGTGGCGTACTGCGGCAGGGGGAATTCGTTGCCGATGCGTGGGTCGAGGATCTTGGCTTGTAGAGCGTGCATTGAAGTTAAACCTGGTTCAGCCGTTCGGCGATAAAAGAGATCAGTTGGCGGGCAATCTTGCCCTTGCTGGTCTGGGCGAAGAGAGTTGCGTGCAACTCCCGGTCAATCACGCTGCAGGCGTTTTCCTCGCTGTTGAAGCCAATGCTCGGGTTGGCTACGTCGTTGGCGACGATCAGGTCGAGGTTCTTGTCCTTCAATTTGCGTGCAGCGTAGTCGAGCAGATTTTCGGTTTCGGCGGCGAAACCGACACTGAATGGCCGATCCGGCCGCGTAGCGATGGTGGCCAGGATATCTGGATTGCGCACCATCTGTAGTAGCAGGCCGTCACCTTTCGTAGGGTCTTTCTTTAATTTCTGTGGGGCGACGACTTCCGGGCGGTAGTCCGCGACCGCCGCGGAGGCGATGAAAACGTCGCACGGAATGGCCGCCTCGCAGGCCGCGAGCATGTCGCGAGCGCTGACTACGTCGATCCGAGTGACTCTGTCGGGGGTTGGCAGGTGCACCGGTCCGGTGATCAGGGTGACCCGGGCGCCGGCCTCGACGGCTGCCTCGGCCAGGGCGAAGCCCATTTTTCCTGAGCTATGGTTGGTGATGTAGCGCACCGGATCGATGTTTTCCTGAGTCGGCCCGGCGGTGATCAGCAAGTGTTTGCCGGTCAGTGCCAGGTGCTGGAAGCAGTCGGCGGCGCACAGCGCCAGATCGTTGGCTTCCAGCATGCGGCCCAGGCCGACGTCGCCACAGGCCTGGCTTCCGGAGGCTGGGCCGAAGACTCGCAGGCCACGGCTTTGCAGCAATTGGGTGTTGGCCTGGGTGGCCGGGTCGCGCCACATGGCCTGGTTCATCGCTGGAGCGATGGCGACGATGGCGTCCGTGGCCAGGACCAGGGTGGTCAGCAGGTCATCGGCGATGCCCTGGGCCAGACGGGCGATCAGGTCGGCCGTGGCGGGGGCGATCAGCACCAGATCGGCCCATTTGGCCAGTTCGATGTGACCCATGGCGGCTTCGGCGGCCGGGTCCAGCAGGTCGAGGTGGACCGGGTGCCCGGAGAGGGCCTGCATGGTCAGCGGGGTGATGAACTCACTGCCGCCCCGGGTCATGACCACACGCACTTCGGCGCCCTGGTCGAGGAGTCGGCGAACCAGCTCCGCGCTCTTATAGGCGGCAATGCCGCCGCCGACGCCGAGCACGATGCGTTTCCGATACAGCCGCTGCATAGGCCTGTTTTTCCGTTAAGTGATTGCTGCGTGGCATGCCCCCTCCCCAGGTGAAATACCACGCAAAAAAGAGGGGGCTAAGATAGCACAGCGCCCGCTGCCGAACAGCGGCGCCATGCACAGGGAGGTGTGATGAGTATTCGTGATTGGCCTGCGGCGGAGCGCCCGCGGGAACGGCTTCTGGAGCAGGGCGCCATCAGCCTTTCCGACGCCGAATTGCTGGCTATTTTCTTGCGCACCGGGGTGGCTGGAAAAAGTGCGGTCGACCTGGCGCGGCACCTGTTGCATCGCTTCGGCAGCTTGCGCAGTCTGCTGGAAGCCGATCAGCTGACCTTCACCCGCCAACTGGGATTGGGGCCGGCCAAGTACGCACTGTTGCAAGCGGTGTTGGAGATGGCGCGTCGGCATCTGGCAGAAAAACTCCACCGCCAGTCAGCCTTGGAAAGTCCGTTGGTGGTGCGCGATTACCTGAAGTCGATGTTGCGACATGAGCCCCACGAGGTGTTTGGCTGTCTGTTTCTCGACACCAAGCATCGGGTGCTGGCCTTTGAGGTGCTGTTCCACGGTTCCATCGACAGCACCACGGTGTACCCGCGACAAGTGCTCAAGCGCACCCTGGCGCATAACGCGGCAGCGGTAATTCTCTGTCACAACCACCCATCGGGCATCTCTGAGCCCAGCCCGGCCGATCGGGTGGTGACCCGGCGTTTGCAAGAAGCCCTGGAGTTGATCGATGTAAGGGTGCTGGATCACTTCATCGTGGGAGAGGGCGATCCGTTGTCCATGGCCGAGTATGGCTGGATCTGAAGGAAGCCAGCCTCAAGGTCGGTACTGACCCTGAAGCTGGCCGACGTGTCACTTGACGCTGACCTTCGAGTAATCCTGGCGGCCGAAGGGGCTCACTTGATAGCCCTCGACCTGTTTGCGGGTCAGGGCGAAAGCGGTCGGGTGAGCCAGAGGGAGCCACAGCGCTTGCTGCTGGATCTGGGTCTGGGCCTGCTGGTACAGCTTGCTGCGCACACCCTGTTCGCTGGTGGTCTTGCCGGCGGTAATCAGCTTGTCCAGGTTCTGATCGCAGTAGCGTGCGAAGTTGGTGCCGGATTTGACTGCTGCGCAGGTGAACTGTGGTGTGAGGAAGTTATCCGGGTCGCCGTTGTCGCCGGCCCAGCCCATGAACAGCAGGTCATGTTCGCCGGCCTTGGCCCGGCGGATCAGCTCGCCCCATTCGATCACGCGGATTTCTGCCTGGATTCCCACTTGGGCCAGGTCCGCCTGCAGCAGTTGGGCGCCCAGGCTCGGGTTGGGGTTGAGCAGGCTGCCGGAAGGGCGGGTCCAGATTGTGGTCTCGAAGCCGTTTTTAAGGCCTGCCTTGGCCAGCAGCTGACGAGCCTTTTCCGGGTCGTGGGTGTAGCCCGGCAGCTCTTTGGCGTAGCTCCAGGTATTAGCCGGGTAGGGGCCATTGGCGGCCTCGGCGGTGCCTTCGAACACAGTCTTGAGGTAATGGGCCTTGTCAAAGGCCAGGTTGATCGCCTGGCGCACTTCGGGTTTGTCCAGGGGCGGATGCTGGCTGTTGATCGCAACGAAGGCTGTCATGAAGGCTGCCGTTTTCTCGATCTTCAGCGTTGGATCATCACTGGCGGCTTGTACGTCCAGGGGCTTGGGTGACAGGGCGATCTGGCACTCATTGCGCCGCAGTTTCTGCAGGCGCACGTTGGCGTCCGGAGTGATGGCGAAAATCAGGGAGTCCAGCGCCGGTTTGCCAGCAAAGTAGTCGCGGTTGGCCTTGTAGCGGATCGAGGCGTCTTTCTGGAAGCGCCCGAAAATGAACGGGCCGCTGCCGATGGGCTGGCTGTTGAGCTTCTCCGGGGTGCCGGCCTTGAGTAACTGATCGGCGTACTCTGCGGAGTAGATCGAGGCAAAGCCCATGCTCAGGGTGGGGAGAAAGGTCGAGTCAGCGTGATCCAGGGTAAAGCGCACCGTCAGCGGGTCCAGGGCGTCGATCTTCTTGATCAGGCTGGGCAACTGCAGGGATTGTGCGTGTGGGAAGCCGCTCTGGGCGATCTTGTGCCACGGGTGGGCTGGGTCGAGCATGCGCTCGAAGCTGAATTTGACGTCTTCGGCGGTCAGCTCGCGGCTGGGATTGAAGTAGTCGGTACGGTGAAACTTGACCTTGGGATGCAGCTTGAAGACATAGCTCAGGCCATCCGGTGAGACTTCCCAGCTATCGGCGAGGCTGGGGACCACCTTGCCGCTGACGGCGTCGAATTCCACCAGGCGGTTCATCAGCACGTCGGCGGACGCGTTGGTGGTGGTCAGCGAGTTGTACTGCACCACGTCGAAGCCCTCCGGGCTGGCTTCGGTGCAGACGCTCAACGCGGCGGCCTGGGCCAATGGGCTCAGAAGAGGGGCGAGCAGGAGCGGGAGGGCGGCAAGACGCATGGTCGGGTTCCTTGTGCAGATCGAAAGCCCATCTGCGAGTGCAGTCTGGAAATGCCTTACCCTAGTGGCCTCTTTGTAAAATGACTATCCCTTTTGTATTCGACATTGAAGCCTGGGACGCGGTCAGGGCTGGAGTCGTGATTTTGTGTAGGGATGCCCGTGTTCAGCAGCAGATTTTTTCCCGAGGTTTCGAGAGAAATATATTCTGCGACGAGCGGTAGATTTCTGCGGTAGCCTTTGCCGCAGGCGTCCGGCGCAAGAAAATCAGGACTTTTCATCATCCTGCACACAGCGGCTGTTGTTGCTATGGGGTCTTTCTGGTATAAAGCAGCGCTCTTTTCTAGGGGCCCGGTTCCTTCGCTTGTAGGTGTAGCCGGTAAGACCCTAAAGAAACGCGGCGCCTGGCGCCAAATGACTGAGAGATTAAGCGGCCAACCCATGCCGGGTTGGGCATGTGGTTTTAGAGGGCTGAGGCATGTCTAGAGTCTGTCAAGTTACCGGTAAGGGTCCGGTGACTGGGAATAACATTTCCCACGCAAACAACAAAACCCGTCGTCGTTTCCTGCCGAACCTGCAGCATCACCGCTTCTGGGTTGAGTCCGAGAAACGCTTTGTGCGTCTGCGCGTATCTGCCAAAGGCATGCGTATCATCGACAAGCGCGGCATTGATGTCGTGCTGGCCGAAATCCGTCGCGATGGCGGCAAGGTTTAAGGGAGCTAATCATGCGTGAATTGATTCGTTTGATCTCGAGCGCCGGTACTGGTCACTTCTACACTACCGACAAGAACAAGCGTACTACTCCGGACAAAATCGAGATCAAGAAATATGATCCGGTTGTTCGTAAGCACGTGATCTACAAGGAAGGCAAAATCAAGTAATTGATTTTTCTTCTGACAAAAAAACCCGCCTTCAAGCGGGTTTTTTTGTGCCTGGGATTCAGGCCTTCTGTTCGAAGGCCACGTAGACCTTGCGGCAGGGCTCCAGCACTTCCCAGGTGCCTTTGAAGCCGGCCGGGATCACAAAGCGGTCGCCAGAGCGCAGGGTCTTGGCGTTGCCATCGTTGTCTCGCAGCACCGACACGCCCTGGAGAATCTCGCAGTATTCGTGCTCGGTGAAGTTCACCGTCCATTGGCCCACCGCGCCTTCCCAGATCCCGGCATTGAGTTGCCCGCACGGGCTGGCGTAGTGGTTGAACACCGCTTGCTCGGGATCGCCCTTGAGCACTTTTTCCGGAGCGGGGCGGTAGCGTTCGCCCTCGGTGTTGGCCTGGCTGAAGTCGACGACGTTGTGGATGCTCATTCTTGTATTCCCCCGTGATTGCGGCGCGAGTGGCTATGAAGGCCAGAGTCTATGTTTATTAAAATGCACATAGCAATGCTGTTTGCCCGGGCTTTGTCAAATATATTGAAAGTACAGGGGTCGCTGGTTTAGGGTGGCGGGTGCCTTTGGCCGAAAACAGGCTGGCCGGGCAGAATTCTTCATGAGTGCCGGCGTAGTTCGCATGGCGCTTGTATTCAAATAAGAGGAGGACACTCGTATGACCACCCTGACTCGTGCCGATTGGGAACAACGTGCCCGCGACCTGAAAATCGAAGGCCGCGCCTACATCAATGGTGAATACACCGCTGCTGTTTCCAATGACACCTTCGAGTGCATCAGCCCGGTAGACGGTCGTGTGCTGGCAACCATTGCCAGCTGTGACGCCGCCGATGCCCAGCGTGCCGTGGACAATGCCCGCGCCACCTTCAACTCTGGCGTCTGGTCGCGCCTGGCGCCGGCCAAGCGCAAGTCCGTCATGATTCGTTTTGCCGGCCTGCTCAAGCAACACGCCCAGGAGCTCGCGCTCCTGGAAACCCTGGACATGGGCAAGCCCATCACCGACTCCCTGGAAATCGACGTGCCCGGCGCGGCGCAAGCCCTGAGCTGGAGCGGCGAGGCCATCGACAAGATCTACGACGAAGTCGCGGCCACCCCCCATGACCAACTGGGCCTGGTAACCCGTGAGCCGGTGGGTGTAGTCGCGGCCATCGTGCCGTGGAACTTCCCACTGATGATGGCCTGCTGGAAGCTGGGGCCGGCGCTGTCCACCGGTAACTCGGTGATCCTCAAGCCTTCGGAAAAATCCCCGCTGACCGCAATCCGCATTGCGGCTCTAGCGGTGGAAGCCGGGATTCCGGCTGGCGTGTTCAACGTGCTGCCCGGCTACGGTCACACCGTTGGCAAGGCCCTGGCCCTGCACATGGACGTGGACACCCTGGTGTTCACCGGCTCCACCAAGATCGCCAAGCAACTGCTGGTGTACTCCGGTGAATCCAACATGAAGCGCGTCTGGCTGGAAGCCGGTGGCAAAAGCCCGAACATCGTATTTGCCGATGCCCCGGACCTGCAGGCCGCCGCCGAATCCGCTGCCAGCGCCATTGCCTTCAACCAGGGCGAAGTCTGCACCGCCGGTTCCCGTCTGCTGGTGGAGCGTTCCATCAAGGACAAATTCCTGCCGCTGGTGATCGAGGCCCTGAAAGCCTGGAAACCGGGCAACCCACTGGACCCGGCCACCAACGTCGGCGCCCTGGTGGACACCCAGCAGATGAACACCGTGCTGTCCTACATCGAGGCCGGTCACGCCGATGGCGCCAAGTTGGTGGCCGGTGGCAAGCGCACCCTGCAGGAGACAGGTGGTACCTACGTCGAACCGACGATTTTCGACGGCGTCAGCAACGCGATGAAGATTGCCCAGGAAGAAATCTTCGGCCCAGTGCTGTCAGTGATTGCGTTCGACAGCGTGGAAGAGGCGATCCAGATTGCCAACGACACTCCGTACGGATTGGCGGCGGCGGTCTGGACTGCAAACATCTCCAAGGCGCACCTGACGGCCAAGGCGCTGCGTGCCGGCAGCGTCTGGATCAACCAGTACGACGGTGGCGACATGACCGCGCCGTTCGGCGGCTTCAAGCAGTCGGGCAATGGTCGGGACAAGTCGCTGCACGCGTTCGACAAGTACACCGAGCTGAAAGCGACCTGGATCAAGCTCTGAGTCTTCGGGGTTGAGGCAATGGCGTCCGCAAGGGCGCTTGCGCCGGCAAGCGCCACGCCTTACAGGCGTCTTTGTCCGAAGCTGTTGATCCACAGCGCAGCCGGACTTCCCGCGAGGGGAGTCCGGCTGTGTTGTCTGTGGCTTGCAGAATAATCATCCACAGGAGTGTGGAAATGCCTTGGGCGACTTATTTCGCCGTTTTATCCGCTGTCTTGAGTGTCGGCCTGGCCTTGGGCATGACCATGCCGCTGGTGTCCTTGCGCCTGGAAAGCTGGGGCTACGGACCCTTTGCCATCGGCGTGGTAGCGGCGATGCCGGCCATTGGCGTGCTGCTGGGCGCGAAGATTTCCAGTCGGCTGGCGGCCCGCTTCGGTACCGCCAACCTGATGCGCCTGTGCCTGTGGGCGGGTGCGCTCTCTATTGGACTGCTGGCGCTGTTGCCCAGCTATCCGGTGTGGCTGGCGTTGCGCCTGATTCTGGGCGTGGTGCTGACCATCATCTTCATTCTGGGGGAAAGCTGGATCAATCAGCTGGTGGTGGAGCAGTGGCGGGGACGGCTGGTGGCGTTGTATGGCAGCGGCTATGCCCTGAGTCAGCTGGCCGGCCCCTTGCTGCTTGGTGTCCTGGGGATCACGCAGGACTACGGCTTCTGGGTCTCGGTGGGATTGCTGGTGGCGGCGCCCTTGCTGCTGTTGGGGCGTAGCGGAGCGCCGAGCACCGAGTCTTGCAATGTCACCCTGATCGACCTCTGGCGCTTCTGTCAGACGTTGCCGGCGATTGGTTGGGCGGTGGCCTTGTTCGCGACTTTCGAGGCTCTGATCCTGACCTTGCTTCCGGTTTATTGCTTGAGCCAGGGCTTCACCGAGGACGTGGCCCTGGCCATGGTCAGCACCGTAGTGGTGGGCGATGCATTGTTGCAGCTGCCGATCGGCGCCTTGGCTGATCGCGTCTCCCGGCGCGGCCTGTTCACCGGTTGCGCGGTGATCCTGCTGTGCTCCAGCCTGGCCATTCCCCTGCTGTTGGACAGCGTATTGATCTGGCCGTTGTGGGTGCTGTTCGGGGCCAGCGCTGGTGGGCTGTTCACCTTGTCGCTGATCCTGATCGGCGAGCGTTATCGCGACGATGCTTTGGTACGAGCCAATGCTCATGTGGCGCAGCTGTGGGGTATCGGTTGTCTGATCGGTCCCTTGGTGGCAGGTGCGGGCAGCCAGTGGGTCAGCGGCCATGCGATGTTGCTGCTGGTGGCGGCGGGCGCCTTTGGCCTGTTGCTTCTGCTGCTGCGTCAGGGCGCTTTTGGCAGCGTCCAGGCGCAACCCTTGTAGCGCTTCAAAGCATGCGCTCCAGACCGATGCGAGTGCTCAGCCAGGCATTGATGCGTCGCCACCAACTGCCGGGCTCGTGGCTCAGACTGTGCAGCTGCCCATGGTCCTCGGTGATCCAGACCAGCTTGCCGTCCTCCAGTTTGACCTGGTAGCTGAGGGGCGGCGCCATCCCTTGCAGGGCCAGGGCGCGTACATGCTCGGCCAGTTCGGGGCTGTCCACCAGCACCCCGACCTCGGTGTTCCACAGCACTGAGCGTGAATCGAAATTGAATGAGCCGATAAAGCTCTTCTGTCGGTCGAAGACCATCGCCTTGCTGTGCAGGCTGGAGTCCGAGTCCTTCAAGGAACGGCTGTGGAACAGCCGCGGACCGCTGCCGCCGCCCCGCTCTGCGGGTTGCCTGCGCAACTCGTAGAGCTTCACGCCGTGTTCCAGCAAGGCCTTGCGATAGGGCGCGTAGCCGCCATGCACCACCGGCACGTCGGTGGCTTCCAGGGCGTTGGTCAAGAGGCTGACCGCGACCCCGGCGTCAGCCCGGCCGGTCAGGTACACCAGCCCCGGCTGGCCCGGGACGAAGTAGGCCGAGACCATGATCAGTTCCTTGCTGACGCCCTTGAGCTCCGGTGCCAACTGGGTGGTCAGCAGCAAGTGCGGGTCGGGATCGCCCTTGGCCAGGACCTTGGTGGGGGCGTCCCACAGGGCCTGGTTCCAGGCCCAGATCAGTTCCTTGCGCCAGATATCCATGCGCGGCTGGGTCTGGTAGGTCATCAGCTGGCGATACAGGGCCTGGTTTTGCCGGTGGCTGTCCTGTAGCGACTCTTCCAGGCGCTGGCGGGTGTTGTTCAGGGCCTGGGTTGAAGGTGCGTAAGACAGGAACTCGTCTATGGGCCGGCTCAGGGCACTGTTCCAGTATTGATCGAAGCTATGGCCCAGCTGTTCGGCCACGGGGCCTGCGCTGAACATGTCGATGTCGGTGAAGTTGAGATTGGGTTCGGCATCGAAGTATTCATCGCCGATGTTGCGCCCGCCGACGATGGCCACGCTGTTGTCCGCCAGCCACAGCTTGTTGTGCATCCGGCGATGCTGTTGCGACAGGTTGAACAGGCGGCCCACGGCTCGGGTAACGCCGGTGCTGCGGCCCAGGTGCAGCGGGTTGAACAGGCGGACCTGGATCTGCGGGTGGGCGGCCAGGGTGGCGATGATCTGGTCCAGCCCGTCGCTGGTGGTGTCGTCCAGCAGGATGCGTACCCGCACACCTCGATCGGCAGCCTTGAGCAACTCGTCCACCAGCATCCGGGTGCTGATGCCGTCATGAACGATGTAGTACTGCAAGTCGAGGCTGCTCTGGGCGTTGCGGATCAGCTCGGCGCGGGCCATGAAGGCTTCGGTGCTGTTGGGCAGCAGGCGAAAGCCGGAGCGTCCCTGGTAGGGGGCGGCCTGGGCCCGGATGGACTGGGCGAAGCTGGAGTCACTGGCGGCCAACGCTTGGCTGGGCTGGTAAGGCACTTCCTGGGTGGCGCAGCCGCCTAGCCCGAGGGTCAGGATCAGCGGCAGGATAAACCCCTGTTTACGGCTCAAGTCAGGTCGTCTCGCATCGCGGCGCGGGTTGGCATGGGGCAGTGGGCTTCCTGCAACGTGACCCGGGGTTCAGTCCTGGGTTTCGCTGAGCAGCTTGATGGCTGCGGAGCCGACTTTGCGTACCGCGTCTTCGATCTGCGCGGTTGGCTTGGCAGCGTAGTTCATCCGCAGGCAATTGCGGTATTTGCCCGAGGCGGAAAAGATACTGCCCACGGCGATCTGCACGCCTTGGTCGAGCAATGCCCGGTTGAGTTTCAGAGCGTCGAAGCCTTCGGGCAGTTCGATCCACAGCATGAAACTGCCCTGGGGGCGACTGGCGCGGGTGCCCGTGGGGAAATAGCGGCTGACCCAATCGAGCATCAGGTCGCGATTGCGCTGGTATTGAGTGCGCATCTTGCGCAAATGGGGCTCGAAATGACCGCTTTTCAGGAATTCGGCGATGGCCACCTGGGGTTGCGGGGCGGTGGAGCCGGTACTGATGTACTTCATGTGCAGCACCCGCTCCAAGTAGCGGCCGGGTGCGACCCAGCCGATACGCAGGCCGGGGGCCAGGGTCTTGGAGAAGGAACTGCACAGCAGAACCCTGCCGTCGTCGTCGAAGGACTTGATGGTTCGCGGGCGTGGGTAGGTGTAGGCCAGTTCGCCATACACGTCGTCCTCGATGATCGCCACGTCGAAGCGCTGGGCCAGGGTCAGCAGGG
Source organism: Pseudomonas sp. LPH60 (assembly GCF_030718165.1). Classification (NCBI taxonomy): domain Bacteria; kingdom Pseudomonadati; phylum Pseudomonadota; class Gammaproteobacteria; order Pseudomonadales; family Pseudomonadaceae; genus Pseudomonas; species Pseudomonas sp. LPH60. The sequence continues at coordinate 470,470 of NZ_JAVAJH010000004.1, read as the reverse complement.
CCCGCTTGCGCGACTCCGGCATGATGTAGCCCAAGGGATTGTTGCAGTTGGGGGTCAACTGTATGGCCTTGATCGGCCACTGCTCCAGGGCCAGTTCCAGGGCTTCCAGGCTGATCCCGGTAATAGGGTCGGTGGGGATTTCCAGGGCCTTCATGCCCAGCCCCTTGAGGGTCTGCATGGCGCCGTGAAAGCTCGGCGAGTCTACGGCGACGATGTCCCCGGGCTCGCAGATAGCGCGAATGCTGGAGGACAGGGCTTCATGGCAGCCAGTGGTGATCACCAGGTCATTGGCCCCCAGCTGGCAGCCCGAATCCAGCATCAGCCGCGCCACTTGCTCGCGCAATTCCAGCACGCCGTAGATGTTGTCGTAGTGCAGGCCGGGCATGTCCTGGCGCCGGCTGAGCCGGGCCAGGGCCCGTAGCAAGGGCTTCATGGTTGGCGTGGTGATGTCCGGCATGCCGCGGCCCAGTTGCACCACATCCTTGCGCGGCACCGCGCGGATCAATTCCAACACCTGGTCCCACTGGGAGATTTCCACCGGCCGCTGGGCCGGGCGACCGACTGCCGGCAGCGCAGGCAACTCACGGCTGGGGGGGACGAAGTACCCGGATTTTGGCTTGGGCATGGCCAGTCCGTTGTCTTCCAGTACGCGGTAGGCCTGCTGCACGGTACTCAGGCTGACCCCGTGTTCTACGCTCAGCGCGCGCACCGAGGGCAGTCGATCACCGGGGCGATAGAAGCCCTGTTCGATGCGGGTGCCCAGGAGTTCGGCGAGGTTCACGTAGAGGGTCATGGCGTTGGCTCGAAGTGGCAGTCATGGAGGACCAGTACAGATGAGGCAAAAATACGGCATTCAGCGGGAATTTTGGCAAATCTGTATGGAAGTAATGCCGCTGTATTGGGTCTGTATTGGTTTTGCTATGGCGCCCATCATGCTCGCTCATGGCAACTTGAGTAAACAGGAGCAATGGAGATGAACGGCTTGAGCGATGTGCGGCTGTCGTTACGCGGTCAGGAGCTGGAAGTCGAGCAGGAGCGGGCGGCGGCGACCCTGTCGCGCACTGCGCCGTCCGGGCTGGGAACCTGGGACCTGTACTGGCATCGATTGCGTACCCGCAAGGCGTTGCTGGAGTTGACCGCCGAGGAGTTGCGGGATGTGGGGCTGAGCCGCGAGGAGGCGCGGGCCGAAGGCCTCAAGCCTTTCTGGCGGCTGTAATCCGCGGCGACAAGGAGCCGCGGAAGATCAGGCCAGCTCTTTCAGGCGATGCCAGAGCATGCCCAGGGCCAACAGTGGCGAGCGCAGGTGCTTGCCGCCGGGAAAGGTGATGTGCGGCACCTTGGCGAACAGGTCGAAGCCGCCGCCCTGTTGACCGCTGATGGCCTCTCCCAGCAACTTGCCCGCCAGGTGCGTGGCGTTCAGCCCATGGCCTGAATAGGCCTGGGCGTAATACACATTGGGCTGGTCCTTGAGTCGGCCGATCTGTGGCAGGCGGTTGGCGCCGATGCCGATCATGCCGCCCCACTGGTAGTCGATCTTCACCTTGGCCAGTTGCGGGAACACTTCCAGCATCTTCGGCCGCATGTACGCGGCGATGTCCTTGGGGTCGCGTCCCGAGTAGTGGCAGGCACCGCCGAACAACAGGCGCCGATCGGCCGAGAGCCGGTAGTAGTCCAGAGCGACGCGCTGGTCGCAGACCGCCATGTTCTGTGGCAATAGCTCTTGCGCCTGGGCCTCACTCAAGGGTTCGGTGGCAATGATGTAGCTGCCGGCCGGCAGCACCTTGCCCCCCAGCTCCGGGTTGAGGTCGTTGAGGTAGGCGTTGCAGCCCAGCACCAGGGTCTTGGCGCGGACCGTGCCGCGATGGCTGTGGACCTTGACCTCGGGCCCGTAGTCGATGCGAGTCACCGCCGAATGCTCTAACAGACGCACGCCCATCTGCTGCGCCGCCCGGGCTTCACCCAGGGCCAGGTTCAGTGGATGCAGATGGCCCGAGCCCATGTCGATCAGCCCGCCAACGTAGCGTGTGGAGCCCACTACGCTGTGCATTTCACTGGCCTGCAACAGGCGGGTTTCGTGGCGATAGCCCAGGCTGCGCAGCTCTTCGGCGTCTTCGGCAAAACCCTCAAGGTCTGCTGGCTTGTTGGCCAGGTCGCAGTAGCCCCAGGTCAGATCGCAGGGGATCTGCAGGCGTTCGATACGCTGGCGGACGATTTCCACCGCCTCCAGGCCCATGAGCTTCATCTGCCGCACGCCGTCGCTACCGATCACCTTGGTGAACTGCTCCAGGCCGTGGCCGACCCCGCGAATCAACTGCCCACCGTTGCGGCCGCTGGCGCCCCAGCCGATCTTGCGGGCTTCCAGCAGGATCACGCTGAACCCGCGTTCGGCCAGTTCCAGCGCGGTATTGAGCCCCGAGAATCCGCCGCCTACCACGCACACGTCCGCTGTCAGCTCGCCTGCCAGTGTCGGGTAGTCCGGCTGCGGCAGGCTGCTGGCGGCATAGTAAGAGGCGGCGTGCCGATCGCTGGCGGCGGATGGCTGAGCACTGGCGGGCATGGAAAGTGTCCTGATCAGGGGGTCTTTAAAAATTGCCGGAGCATAAGCCGCGGCTTTCGTTTGCGGCAACCGCAGGACGCCCGGCCCTGTCTGCTGCCAGGCATTTAGGGCAGAATTCATGGCTATTCATGCCCCGGTAGCCTTTTTCATGAGCTGTAACCGTCAAATCGTCCGTAGTTTGCGTCAGCAGATTCCCTCGTTCGAGTGCGTTCCTGGTTGCCACGACTGCTGCGGCCCAGTCACCACTTCGCCTGAGGAGATGTCCCGCCTGCCGCGCAAGACCGCTGCCGAGCAGGACGCCGCCATGGACGAGCTCAACTGTGTGCACCTGGGCCCCAATGGCTGCACGGTGTATGACGAACGCCCGCTGATCTGTCGCTTGTTCGGCACCACGCCGAGCCTGCCGTGCCCCAACGGCCGGCGTCCCGTGGAGATGATCCACCCCCGGGTCGAGAAGCAGATCCACGACTACATGGCCAGCAATCGTCAGGTCCTGGTCTAGCCCCTCGCGCTCCGAGCCAGCTTGCCGCGGAACCGGCGCCCCTCATCTCAATCCGGAATCGGCAGGCTCAGGCTTTCCTTCACTTCCTCCATCACGATGTAGCTCTTGGATTCCCGTACATGGGGCAGCTTGAGCAGGATGTCCCCCAGCAGCTTGCGATAGGACGCCATCTCCGAGATCCGCGCCTTGACCAGATAGTCGAAGTCCCCGGATACCAGGTGGCACTCCAGCACGTGCGGCAGCTTCAGTACCGCCCGGCGAAACTCCTCGAAGGTATCCCCTGACTTGTAGTCCAGGCTGATCTCGACGAACACCAGCAGGCTGCCCTTCAAGTGCTGCGGGTTGAGCCGGGCGTTGTAGCCCATGATGATTCCTTCGCGTTCCAGGCGGCGCACTCGCTCGGTGCAAGGGGTGGTGGAGAGTCCGACCCGTTCCCCCAGCTCGGTGAAGGAAATGCGTCCATCGGCCTGCAGAATTCGCAGGATATTGCGATCTATCTTGTCCAGGGCACGACGGGTCTGATGATTGGTGCGCATAGGGGATGCCCCTCCGTGAAAAGCGATATTGCCGAGAATTCTCGCCAAATATAGGCGGTTATATAGTGAAAATCACTGCTCAATGTTTCTTACACTGCGCCCATCTTTGCTCTGAATAACAAACGTCAGCGGTCAAGCCGCGATGAGGGATATGAAAATGCGCGTTCTGGTCTTGGGCAGTGGCGTTATCGGAACCACCAGTGCCTATTACCTGGCTCGAGCCGGGTTTGATGTGACCGTGGTGGACCGCCAGCCGGCTGCAGCCATGGAAACCAGTTTCGCCAACGCCGGCCAGGTTTCCCCTGGCTATGCCTCGCCCTGGGCTGCTCCGGGCGTGCCGCTCAAGGCCATCAAATGGCTGCTGCAGCGCCACGCACCGCTGGCAATCAAGGCCACCGCCGATATCGACCAATACCTGTGGATGGCGCAGATGCTGCGTAACTGCACTGCCAGCCGTTATGCAGTGAACAAAGAGCGCATGGTGCGTCTGTCCGAATACAGCCGTGACTGCCTCGACGAATTGCGCGCGGAAACCGGCATCGCCTACGAAGGTCGCAGCCTGGGCACCACCCAGCTGTTCCGCACCCAGGCGCAACTGGACGGTGCGGCGAAAGACATCGCCGTGCTCAAGGAATCCGGCGTACCGTTCGAGCTGTTGGATCGCGAGGGCATCGCCCGGGTCGAGCCGGCTCTGGCCAGCGTCACCGACATCCTTGCCGGTGCCCTGCGCCTGCCGAATGACCAGACCGGCGACTGCCAGATCTTCACCACGCGCCTGGCTGAAATGGCCATCAAGCTGGGTGTGGAGTTCCGTTTTGGCCAGGACATCCAGCGCCTCGACTTCGCCGGCGACCGGATCAATGGCGTGTGGATCGACGGCAAACTGGAAACCGCCGACCGCTACGTGCTGGCCCTGGGCAGCTACTCGCCGCAATTGCTCAAGCCGCTGGGCATCAAGGCCCCGGTGTACCCACTCAAGGGCTACTCCCTGACCGTGCCGATCACCAACCCGGCCATGGCCCCGACTTCGACCATCCTCGACGAGACCTACAAGGTCGCGATCACTCGTTTCGATAACCGTATCCGGGTCGGTGGCATGGCCGAAATCGCCGGTTTTGACCTGTCGCTGAACCCACGCCGGCGTGAAACGCTGGAGATGATCGTCAACGATCTCTATCCTCAGGGCGGCGATCTGTCCCAGGCCAGTTTCTGGACCGGGCTGCGTCCTACCACCCCGGATGGCACGCCCATCGTCGGTGCCACGCCGTTCCGCAATCTGTTCTTGAACACCGGTCATGGCACCCTCGGTTGGACCATGGCCTGTGGTTCCGGTCGTTTGCTGGCGGACCTGATGGCCAAGAAAAAGCCGCAGATCAGTGCCGAAGGCCTCGATATTTCCCGTTATGGCAACCCTCAGGAGTCAGCTAAACATGTCAATCCAGCGCCAGCTCACCAATGAGCGCATGAGTCAGATCGTCGTTCACAGCGGTACGGTGTATCTGTCCGGGCAAGTCGGCGATGACATGAGTGCCGGGATCGAACAGCAAACCCGGGAAACCCTGGCCAACATCGAGCGTCTGCTGGACCTGGCGGGCACCGACAAGAGCAAGCTGCTGTCGGTGACCATCTACCTCAAGGACATCGATGCCCACTTCGCAGGCATGAACAGTGTCTGGGACCAGTGGCTGCCAAAAGGCGTGGCCCCGGCCCGGGCCACTGTGGAGGCCAAGCTCTGCGAGCCGGAAATCCTCATCGAGCTTTCCGTGGTGGCTGCTCTGCCTTGAGCGACAAGATCCCTCTCCCGGTGCCGGTGGCGGCCAGCCGTTATCCAGCACCGGTTTTTTATTCCCCCATGACCGCCTAGAAGTCTGCCGCCATGCGCCCTGCCCGTGCCCTGATCGATCTCCAAGCCCTGCGTCACAACTACCAACTGGCCCGTGAAGTCTCGGGTGTTCGCGCCCTTGCGGTGATCAAGGCTGATGCCTACGGTCATGGCGCCGTGCGTTGCGCCCAGGCGCTGGAGGCCGAGGCCGACGGCTTTGCCGTGGCCTGCATCGAAGAGGCCCTGGAACTGCGCGCCGCCGGTATTGGTGCGCCGATCCTGCTGTTGGAAGGTTTCTTTGAGGCCTCCGAGTTGGCGCTGATCGTCGAGCATGATTTCTGGTGTGTGGTGCATTCGCTGTGGCAGCTCGAGGCTATCGAGCAGACACCGGTGGCCAAGCCGCTGACGGTCTGGCTCAAGCTGGATTCGGGCATGCACCGGGTTGGCCTGCATCCCAAGGATTACCAGACGGCCTATCAACGGCTGCAGGCCAGCGGCAAGGTCGAGAAGATCGTGCTGATGAGCCACTTCGCCCGTGCTGACGAGCTGGACTGCCCGCGCAGCAGCGAACAGGTCGCGGTATTCGAGGCGGCTCGTCAGGGGTTGGGGGCTGAAATCAGCTTGCGTAACTCGCCGGCGGTCATGGGCTGGCCGAGCGTGCCCAGTGACTGGGTGCGTCCCGGCATCATGCTTTATGGCTCTACGCCGTTCGAAGAAAACAACTCCGTGGCTGAGCGACTGCAGCCGGTCATGACCCTGGAATCCAAGGTGATCTGTGTGCGTGAGCTGCCCGCCGGCGAGCCGGTGGGCTATGGCGCCAAGTTCATCACCGACAAGCCGATGCGCATCGGCGTGGTCGCCATGGGTTATGCCGATGGCTATCCGCGCCACGCGCCGACCGGCACTCCGGTGCTGGTGGACGGCCAGCGCAGCCGCCTGCTGGGCCGGGTGTCCATGGACATGCTGTGTGTCGACCTGACGGATGTGCCACAGGCCGGGCTGGGTTCCCGGGTGGAATTGTGGGGCAAGAACATCCTCGCCAGCGAGGTTGCCCTGGCCGCCAATACCATCCCTTATCAGCTGTTCTGCAACCTGCGTCGGGTGCCGCTGGTGTACTGCGAAGACTGAGATTACGCGGGTTGTACCGAAAGTCGCCTGCCCTCGGGGGAATCGGGGCCAAGTGTTGTAAATACTGAACGCTGTCGCCATGATAACGCTCAATTACAACAACGCCTGATTCCCGCCTAGGAGGCTGCCGCATTGGACGTCGGTGAACGACTACAATCCATCCGTAAACTGAAAGGTCTTTCCCAGCGTGAACTCGCCAAGCGTGCGGGCGTCACCAATAGCACCATTTCAATGATCGAAAAGAACAGTGTCAGCCCCTCGATCAGCTCGCTGCGAAAGGTGCTGGGCGGCATTCCCATGTCCATGGTCGAGTTCTTTTCCGAGGAAATCCTCCAGGAAACGCCTTCTCAGATTGTCTACAAGGCCCACGAACTGATCGATATCTCCGATGGCGCAGTCACCATGAAGCTGGTGGGCCGGGCGCATCCGAGTCGTGCTATTGCGTTTCTCAACGAAATCTACCCGCCCGGCGCCGATACCGGGGAAGAGATGCTCACCCACGATGGCGAGGAAACCGGCATTCTTCTCGAAGGTCGCCTGGAACTGGTGGTAGGGCTGGAAACATTTGTCCTGGAGGCCGGTGACAGCTACTACTTTGAGAGTACGAAGCCGCACCGTTTCCGTAATCCGTTCGATGCTCCGGCGCGACTAATCAGCGCAGCCACTCCGGCAAATTTCTAGACCAAGAGGCATCCTGCAAGGTTTGCAGAGAGGCCCCCAGCGACATTTCGCCGCGATTAAGACCCCTTCGACTTTGGGGTTGTTTCAGTGTGGCGGGCTAACCGTTATACTTTCGCCCGCCTGCGAAACCGTGGCCGCAGGCGTGACTAGCCACCATTGAGGGTGTACGCGTGAACCTAATTATGAAAATGCTGGCCGCACCAGCAACCGTATTGGCCCTTTGGGCAGTCAGCGCTCAAGCTGCGACTAATGACGACATTGCCAAGCGTCTTGAGCCTGTTGGCCAGGTCTGCGTTCAGGGGCAGGAATGCAAGGGTATGGAAGTCGCTGCTACTGCAGGTGGTGGCGGTGGTGCGAAATCCCCGGATGACGTGATTGCCAAGCATTGCAATGCTTGTCACGGCACCGGCCTGTTGGGTGCGCCGAAAATCGGTGACACCGCAGCCTGGAAAGAGCGTGCCGATCACCAGGGCGGCCTCGACGGCATCCTGGCCAAGGCCATCACCGGTATCAACGCCATGCCGCCTAAAGGCACCTGCGCCGATTGCACCGATGATGATCTCAAAGCTGCTATCCAGAAGATGTCCGGCCTGAAATAAGTCGCCATCTTCAGCGAAAAAGCCGCTTACGAGCGGCTTTTTTGTGGGCGTAATTCAGCCAGTGCACTGTTCAAGGCAGCAAACTCCCGGCAAGCTCGGTCCAACCTCAATTCATGGATGGTCCCCGGAGGGTCAGATGCTGCAATCCTGTTCTATCGAGCATGCGGTAGATGAAGTGCTCGCCCGTTTGCCGCAACACATTCACATGGGCATGCCCCTGGGCCTGGGCAAACCCAACCGTTTTGCCAACGCTCTGTATCGCCGCATTGGCCAATTGCCCGAACGCCAACTGACGATCTATACCGCCCTGAGCCTGGGCCGTCCGTCCCTGGGCGACGGTTTGCAGAAGCGCTTTCTCGAACCCTTCGTGGAGCGGGTGTTCGGCGACTATCCAGAACTGGATTTCCTTGCCGACCTGCACCGTGACAGCCTGCCGGCGAACATCCGCGTCGAGCAGTTCTTCATGCAGCCCGGCAGCCTTTTGCACAGCGCCGCAGCGCAGCAGGACTACGTCAGCAGCAACTACAGCCATGCCGCCCGGGACATCAACGCCGCCGGCCTCAACCTGGTGGCGCAACTGCTGGCCCGCGATCCGCAACACCCCGGCCGCCTGAGCCTGAGCTGCAACCCGGATATCACCCTCGACATGCTGCCGATGATCGCCAAGCGTCGTGCGGCGGGGGAGACCATCCTGATTCTCGGCCAGGTCCACAGTGACCTGCCTTATATGCCCGGGGACTCCGAGATCGATGCTGCGGACCTCGATCTGCTGATCGACGAAGAAGAGCGCAGCACCCTGTTTTCCACGCCGAACATGCCGGTGGGGATTCAGGATCATTGCATCGGCTTGCATGCCAGCACCCTGGTGCGCGACGGCGGCACCTTGCAGATCGGCATTGGCTCCATGGGCGACGCGCTGACCGCAGCCTTGCTGGCACGGCAGGCCGACAACGACGGTTATCGTGCCCTGCTGGCGGATCTGCAGGTTGACCACTGGCAGGCGCTGATCGACCGCGAAGGCGGCGTCGAGCCCTTTGCCCAGGGGCTCTATGGTTGCAGTGAAATGTTCGTCAACGGTCTGCTGGCCCTGGCGGATGCCGGCATCGTGCGGCGCAAGGTCTACCCGACCCTGGAGCTGCAACAGCAAGCCAACGCCGGCACTCTGGATGCGGCCACGGCTGGCGGGGTCTCGGTCCACGGTGGTTTCTTCCTTGGCCCGCGCAGTTTCTATCAGCGGTTGCGCGAGCTGCCCAAGAGCAAGCTGGCGCAGTTCAACATGACCGCCATCAGCTACATCAACGAGCTGTATGGCCATGAAGAACTCAAGCGCCTGCAGCGCCGGGATGCGCGATTCATCAACAGCGCGTTCACCATGACCCTGATGGGCGCGGCGGTGTCCGATCAGTTGCAGGGCGGGAAGGTGCTCAGCGGTGTGGGCGGGCAGTACAACTTCGTTGCCCAGGGACATGCTTTGGCAGATGCCCGATCAGTGCTGATCCTGCGCAGTTGGCGCGAATCCGCTGGCGAGGTCAGTTCCAACATTGTCTGGGAGTACGGCCATTGCACCATCCCGCGCCATCTGCGGGACATCGTGATCACCGAGTACGGTATTGCCGATCTGCGGGGTAAAACGGATGCGCATGTGATCGAGGCGCTGCTCAACATCAGCGACTCACGCTTTCAGCCGGGGTTGCTGGAGCAGGCACAGAAGGCCGGAAAACTGCCGAAGGATTTTCGTCTGAACCCGCGTTTTACCGACAACAGCCCACAGCGTTTGCAGAACATTCAGGCGCGTCATCGCCACCTGTTTCCCGAGTATCCGTTGGGCAGTGATTTCAGCGATGAAGAGCGTGACCTGCTGCGGGCGCTGAACTGGCTCAAGAGCAAGTTCAAGCTCAGCGAGATCCTTGAGCTGGGCAAGGCGGCACTCGATGCGCCGGAGCCTGAGGCATTTGCGGCGCACCTTGAGCGCATGGGGCTGGAGCAGCCCGATGGGCTGCGCGAGGAACTGTATCAGCGCTTCCTGCTGGCCGGGCTGCAGGCCACGGCACCCACCTTGTCGTAGGTGCCGGCTTGCCGGCGAATGGGCCATCAAGCCTTGCGCTGCTCTCAAGGGCGTCTTCGCTGGCAAGCCAGCTCCTGCACAATTCAACTCCTGAGCAGGCCTGGCGGGCGAGGTTACTCGATGAAGGTGACCACGCCACCGGCCAGGGATTTGACCCGGGCCAGGGATTCCACGCGGTAGCCCTGGGCGTCCAGCTCGGCACGGCCGCCCTGGAAGGACTTCTCGATCACGATGCCCAGGCCGGCCACGGTGGCACCGGCCTGCTTGATGATCGAGATCAGTGCCTGGGACGCCTTACCGTTGGCCAGGAAGTCATCGATGATCAGCACACGATCGCTGCTGGTCAGGTGCCGTGGGGAGATGGCGACGGTGCTTTCCACCTGTTTGGTGAAGGAGTACACGGTGGCCGACAGCAGGTTCTCGGTCAGGGTCAGGGACTGGTGCTTGCGGGCGAAGATCACCGGCACGCCCAGGTTCAGGCCGGTCATGATGGCCGGGGCAATCCCCGAGGCTTCGATGGTGACGATCTTGGTGATGCCCGAGTCCTTGAACAGCGTGGCGAATTCATCGCCGATCAGCTTCATCAACTGCGGGTCGATCTGATGGTTCAGAAAGGCGTCGACTTTCAGTACTTGATCGGAAAGCACGATGCCTTCTTCGCGAATTTTCTTGTGCAGTGCTTCCACGGAGCTTCCTCAAATAGCGCCTGTTGCGCCAAAGGTCAGTTAAAAATAGTCGATTTTAGCGCTTTAACATCGCGCGTATATCCGCCAAAGCGCTATTGCCGCGAACGGCTTTGACTTCGGTCGGCGTGTCGTCGTTGCCTTCCCAGGCCAGGTCGTCCGGGGGCAATTCATCGAGGAAGCGGCTCGGTGCGCAGTCGATGATTTCACCGTATTGCTTGCGCTTGGCCGCGAAAGTGAAGGCCAGGGTCTGGCGAGCACGGGTAATGCCCACGTAGGCCAGGCGTCGTTCTTCCTCGATGGTATCGGCTTCGATACTGGAGCGGTGCGGGAGGATTTCCTCTTCCATGCCCATGATGAACACGTAGGGAAACTCCAGCCCCTTGGAGGCATGCAAGGTCATCATTTGTACACCTTCGGCGCCGTCTTCCTCTTCCTGCTGGCGTTCCAGCATGTCCCGCAGGACCAGCTTGCCGATGGCGTCCTCGACGGTCATTTCGCCGTCTTCGTCTTTTTCCAGGGTGTTCTTCAAGGCCTCGATCAGGAACCAGACGTTGCCCATCCGGTAGTCCGCGGCCTTGTCGCTGGAGCTGTTGGTGCGCAGCCAGTTCTCGTAGTCGATGTCCATGACCATGCTGCGCAGGGCAGATATCGGGTCTTCGCCGGCGCATTGTTCACGGACGCGGTCCATGAAGCGCTTGAAGCGCGCCAGGCGATCAGTGAAACGGCTGTCCAGGTGCTCGCCCAGGCCGATCTCATCGGTGGCGGCGTACATCGAGATCTTGCGCTCGGTGGCGTAGTTGCCGAGTTTTTCCAGGGTCGTGGAGCCGATTTCCCGGCGCGGCACGTTGATCACCCGGAGGAAGGCGTTGTCGTCGTCCGGATTCACGATCAGGCGGAAGTAGGCCATCAGATCCTTGACTTCCTGGCGTCCGAAGAAGCTGTTCCCGCCGGACAGGCGATAGGGCACCTGGTGGTGCTGCAGCTTCAGTTCGATCAGCTTGGCCTGGTAGTTGCCCCGGTAAAGAATGGCGAAGTCGCTGTAGGGCCGGTCGGTGCGCAGGTGCAGGCTGAGGATCTCCATGGCCACCCGTTCGGCCTCGGCGTCTTCGTTGCGGCAGCGGATCACGCGGATCTCGTCGCCGTGGCCCATCTCGCTCCACAACTGCTTTTCGAACTCGTGGGGGTTGTTGGAGATCAGCACGTTGGCGCAGCGCAGGATACGGCTGGTGGAGCGATAGTTCTGCTCCAGCATCACCACTTTCAGGGACGGGTAGTCGTCCTTGAGCAGCATCAGGTTTTCCGGGCGCGCGCCACGCCAGGCGTAGATCGACTGGTCGTCGTCGCCCACCACGGTGAACTGGTTGCGTTTGCCGATGAGCATTTTCACCAGCAGGTACTGGCTGGCGTTGGTGTCCTGGTATTCGTCCACCAGCAGGTAGCGGACCTTGTTCTGCCATTTCTCCAGGATGTCGGCGTGTTCTTCGAACAGCTTCACCGGCAGCAGGATCAAGTCATCGAAGTCCACCGCGTTGAACGCCTTGAGCGTGCGTTGGTAATGGGTGTAGACGATGGCTGCAGTCTGTTCCTTGGGGTTGCGGGCATTTTCCAGGGCTTGGGCCGGCAGGATCAGGTCGTTCTTCCACGAACCGATCATGTTCTTGATCTCGTCGACACCGTCGTCCCCGGAGTACTCCTTCTGCATGATGTCGGTCATCAGGGCCTTGACGTCGGCTTCGTCGAAGATCGAGAAGCCCGGCTTGTAGCCCAGCCGCGCATGCTCCTTGCGGATGATGTTCAGGCCCAGGTTGTGGAAGGTCGACACGGTCAGGCCACGGCCTTCGCCGGCGCGCAGCAGGGTGCCGACCCGCTCCTTCATTTCTCGCGCGGCCTTGTTGGTAAAGGTCATGGCGACGATGTACTGGGCGCGGATGCCGCAGTTCTGGATCAGGTGCGCGATCTTGCGGGTGATCACGCTGGTCTTGCCGGAGCCTGCGCCGGCGAGCACCAAAAGAGGGCCGCCGACATAGTTCACGGCTTCTTGCTGCCGGGGATTGAGTCGGGACATGACGGTAAAAAGGGATCGGTTACGAAAAGGGCGGGCATTTTAACAGGCTGGACAGATTCTGCTGCTCTCTCCGACTTGTGACGCACAACGCTATCTAAATTTGCCGGTTTTGATACTTTCCCTCAGGATGCGCGCTGAATATGCGTCTAATGTTCGAGTTAGAGCGGTACAAGAAATTGCGTATGATAATCAATATCAATTGTTATTGCTTATTTGCGCGCCATAATGCCCGCCGCCAACTCATTTTGCAGAGTCTAGGGAGCTAGCTTGTCTAAGCCTGTCGAACCCTTGCGTTTGCTGCTACTGGCCGAAGAGCCTGTGTGGACAGCGTTGTTGCGCGAGTGTGTCGCTCCGTTGGGAGACTCGGTGGTATTGATCAGTGCTCCCACCTGGGAGTCGGTCAGTCGTTTGTTCGAAGACGATCGCAATGCGGTCCTGTTGACCATTCCACGCCTGCAGCCCGGTCCCGGGCGTTGCAGTTTGCCCACCATTCTATTGCTGGACCATGAGCCCTCAGTAGCCCCGGTGGGTGTCAGCGACTGGCTGGTGGGTTCTTGCCTGAGTACCGACGCCCTGCGTCGCTGCCTGCGTCATGTCCGCGAGCGCGGTGTGCTGGAAAACACCCTGCAACGCCTGGCCGAGCAAGACCCCCTGACCGGCATCGCCAACCGCCAGGGCTTCCAGACCCTGCTGGCCGCACGGCTGGCGGAAAACGACGGTCGCGGCCTGGCCCTGGGGCACCTGGACCTGGATAACTTCCGCCACGCCAACGACGCCCTCGGCCACCAGGCCGGCGACCGCCTGATCTTGCAGGTGGTGTCGCGGCTCAAGAGCCAACTGGAGGCTGGTGACCAACTGGCCCGCCTGGGCAGCGACGAGTTTGCCCTGCTGATCGACACCCGCCGCGCGCCGCAGCGCGCCGAATGGATGGCTGAACGCATCACCGAAGCCATGGCCGAACCCTATTGGGTCGATGGCGAAAGCTTGTTGATCGGCTGCAGCCTGGGGATTGCCCATGCGCGAGCCAATGCCGGCGCCGACCCGTTGATGTGGCATGCACATATCGCCATGCAGCAGGCCAAGAGCACCCAAGGCTGCACCTTTCATATCTTCAATGAGCGGATCAACCGCAACGCCCGCAGCCTCGCCGATCTGGAAAGCGAACTGCGCCGAGCCTTGCGCCGTGATGAGCTGGAGCTGCATTACCAACCCCGGCTGAACCTGCATGACGGCAAGATCGTCGGCCTCGAAGCCCTGGTGCGTTGGCGCCACGGCGAGCGCGGCTTGCTGCCTCCCAGCGAGTTTGTGCCCCTGGCGGAACAGAGCGGGCTGATCGTGCCCTTGGGCTACTGGGTGATTTCCCGTGCTCTGCGAGACATGCAGGCCCTGCGCGAGCGTGGGCTGCCCTCGCTGCACATGGCGGTCAACCTGTCGTTCCGCCAGTTTCAGGACAGCCAGTTGCTCTCGACCCTGAGCCGGCTGATCGCCGAGCGCGGGGTTGAGGCCCAGTGGCTGGAGTTCGAGCTGACGGAAACCGCAGTGATGCGCCGCAGCGATCTGGTGAAGCAGACCATGGATGCCCTGGGGCGCCTGGGGGTGCGTTTTTCCCTGGACGACTTCGGCACCGGTTTCTCTTCCTTCGTCCACCTCAACAGCCTGCCGATCACCCTGCTCAAGGTCGACAAGAGCTTTGTCGGGGGCATGGAGCAGCGTGAAGAGAACCGCAAACTGGTACACGCCATGATCAACCTGGCCCACAACCTCAATCTGGATGTGGTGGCCGAAGGTGTGGAAACCGCGGAGCAACTGGCGTTGCTACGAGGCTTTGGCTGCGATCAGGTCCAGGGCTACCTGATCAGCAAGCCGTTGCCCCTGGCGGACCTGATGGAGTACCTGACGTTCGGCAGCAGCCAGCAGTCGCTGCAGGAGGGGATGCTTTAAGCGACGGATACCGGTGCTGATCCAGCGCCTTGGGCGGCGGGGACCCGCTCCCCGTCAATCCGCGCTGCTGGCTTGAGCGTTCATCGCCGCAACCACGGGCTCGTGCTTGATCATGCGGCGCATCCGCCACTCGAACGCCAGGGTCAGGCTGATGGCCGCGCAGGCCAGGCCCAGGGCCAGTCCCCACCAGACACCGGTCGGTCCCCAGCCCAGGGTAAAGGCCATCAGCCATGCCGATGGGGCACCGATCAGCCAGTAGCAGCCCAGGCCCACCAGGAAGGTGGTCTTGGCATCCTTGAGACCGCGGATGGCGCCCATGGCGATGGTCTGGGTGCCATCGAACAGCTCGAACCAGGCCGCTACCGCCAACAGGCTCACCGCCAGTTCAATCACCTCGGCGAAGGCCGGGTCGTTATGGTCGAGGAACAGCCCGATCAACTGGTTGGGCAGCAGCCAGAAAACCATCGCGAACCCCAGCATCGCCACCGCGCCGAAGGCGATGCCGACCCGTCCGGCCAACCGTGCATCCAGCAGTTGTCCGGCGCCGTAGTGCTGGCCGATGCGCATGGTGATGGCGTAGGAGATACCCGCCGGCACCATGAACGCCACCGACACGATCTGCAGGGCGATCTGGTGCGCCGCCAGCTGGGTGCTGCCCATGGTGCCCATGCACAGCGCGGCGAAGGCGAACAACCCGACTTCCACCGCATAGGTGCCGCCGATGGGCAGGCCCAGGCGCCACAGTTCGCGCAGGTAATGGGTGTTCAGCCGGGCCAGGCCCTGGCGCAATGGGTACGCGGCATAGGCTGGATGGCGCTTGATGTGCCAGGCCAAGGCCAGCGCCATGCAGTTGGCGACGATGGCGGTCACCAGGCCGATGCCCATCAGGCCGAGTTTCGGTAGGCCGAACATGCCGGTGATCAATGCATAGTTGAGCAGGAAGTTGGCCACAGTCCCTGCCAGGCTGATGACCATCACCGGCGTCGCCCGGCCGATGGCGCTGGTGAAGCCGCGCAAGGCCATGAAGCTCAAGTAGCCGGGCAGGGCGAACGGCAGGATCAGCAAGAACTGGCCGGCAGCCTGGACGTTGCTTTCAGTCTGGCCAAAAAGCAGCAACAGCGGTTTGAGGTTCCACAGCAGCAGGCCGGCGACCAGGGCCATGATCCAGGCCAGCCACAGGCCGGCCTGGGTCAGGCGGGCGGCGCCCTGGATGTCTCCGGCGCCCTGACGAATCGCCACCAGGGTGCCGACCGCGGCAATCACGCCGATGCAGAAAATCGAGACAAAGGAATAGCTGGCGGCGCCCAGGCCACCGCCGGCCAGGGCTTGCGGGCTGAGGCGGGCCATCATCAGGGTGTCGGTGAGAACCATCAGCATGTGCGCCAGCTGGGAGGCGATCAGCGGCCCCGCCAGCCGCAGGATGGCCCAGAGTTCGGTACGTGCTGGATGCTGCATGGTCATCAGGCTCGATCAGGGTAAAGTCGGGGAGAGCGCTGATTCTCGGCGCTTCCGGGCCATAGCACAAAGGGATAAAAATACTTGCTGGCATGATAAAAACTCATGCGAATATCTTTCTGGTAGCGTTGCGTCATTCCGCTGCTGGAGCGCGTCCATGTCCCGTCGTCTTCCTCCTCTTTATGCCCTGCGCGCCTTCGAAGCGGCGGCGCGGCACAGCTCCTTCACCCGCGCGGCCGAGGAACTGTCCATTACCCAGAGCGCTGTCAGCCGGCATATCCGCACCCTGGAGGAGCACTTCGCCTGCCGGCTGTTCCAGCGCAGCGGGCGCAATCTGCAACTGACCGAAGCGGCGCGCTTGCTGCTGCCGGGTATCCGCGAGGGTTTCGGTGCCCTGGAGCGGGCCTGCAATACCCTGCGGGCCGAAGACGACATCCTGCGTATGAAGGCGCCGTCGACCCTGACCATGCGCTGGTTGCTGGCCCGCCTCAGCCGCTTCCGCCATCTGCAGCCGGGCAACGAAGTGCAGCTCACCAGTGCCTGGATGGACGTGGACTCCGTGGACTTCAACCAGGAGCCCTTCGACTGCGCGGTACTGCTGAGCAACGGACACTTTCCACCGGACTGGGAAGCCAGCTACCTGTTCCCGGAGTTGCTGATCCCGGTGGGTGCTCCGAACTTGCTCGAAGACCCGCCCTGGGATGTGGCGCGGCTGGCGGCCACGGAGTTGTTGCACCCGACTCCGGATCGGCGGGACTGGCGCAGTTGGCTGGAGCAGATGGGGCTCACGGATCAGGTTTCCCTCAAGGGCGGGCAGGTGTTCGATACCCTGGAACTGGGGATGATTGCGGCGGCTCGGGGTTACGGCGTGTCCATGGGGGATCTGCTGATGGTGGCCGAAGATGTGGCTCAGGGTCGCTTGAGCCTGCCCTGGCCGACCGCCGTCGCCAGTGGCTTGAACTATTACCTGGTGTGGCCCAAGACCCGGCCGGGAGGCGAACGTTTGCGACGCCTCAGCGACTTTCTCCAGGGCGAGGTCCAGGCCATGCAACTGCCCGAGGTAGAGCGCCTCGGCTGAAACGATGCAGTGCCCGGCCGACGGGGGCGCGGAGATATCCTTGCTAGGCGCTCAAGTATTCGTGGGCGCCGCCGAATCCATGGGTTATGGAACCAGCGTTCAGGAAGGTCCTAAATTACTAAAAATCCTAGAATAATTACTGCCGAGTGTGCTGATCGATCAGGATGATCCGCCTTCTCGGGAAGGAGCCATCATGTCCCAACCCCGTGCCCGGATAGCCTCCCAGCTAGGGCTTGCCCTTGCCCTGATACTCGCTCTGGTGATCAGCGGTAGTACCCTGTTTGCCCTGCGTTCTCTGGATTCGGCGAATCTCGACACTAGAGAGGAGCACCTGGCCAGCGAAGCGCGCCTGCTGGCGGATCAGCTCAACACCTTTCACAGCAGCCTGCGCGAAAGCACCCAGCGCCTCAGCGGCTTGTTTGAAAACCGCTTCCGCAGCGGCCTGAGTCTGCATCCCGAGCAACCGGTGAGTGTGGCCGGGGTCCAGACCCCGGGCCTGCACCTGGGGGACGTGGTGCTGAACAACAACTTCGAGGAAGTGGACGAGTTCAAGCAGATGACCGCCGGGGTGGCGACCCTGTTCGTGCGCAGCGGCGACGACTTCATCCGGGTCAGTACTTCCTTGAGCAAGCAGGACGGCAGCCGGGCCATTGGCACCTTGCTCGACCACGCCCACCCGGCCTATCAGAAACTCATGGCGGGGCAGGGTTATGTCGGCCGGGCGCTGTTGTTCGAACGTTTCTACATGACCCAGTACACCCCGGTGCTGGATCGTGCCGGCAAGGTGATTGCCGTGTTGTTCGTTGGTTTTGACTACACCGATGCGCAGAACGCTCAGTTCGACAATCTCCAGCGCTTTCGCATCGGACACAGCGGCTCCCTGGCCTTGCTGGACGAACAGCACAAATGGCTGGTGCCACCGGCGGGCGTGCAAGGCCTGGATCAGGCCGCGCAGGTCATGACCGATGCAGCGCAGCAGCCGGGCAAGGGCCGCTTCTGGAGCGACCAGGGCGAAGACTTCTACAGCCTGGCGGTGCCTTTTGCCGGTGGGCCCTGGTCGGTGGTAGCGAGCATGCCCAAAGCCGAGATTCGGGCGGTGACCTGGAGCGTCGGCATCCGTCTGGTGATCGGCAGCCTGTTGGCGATGTTGTTGGCGGTGGGCGCTACGGTCTGGCTGCTGCGCAGCAAGCTGGCGCCCTTGAGTGATCTGGTGCGTCAGGCCCAGGCCTTGGGCGGCGGCGACCTGAGTGCGCGGTTGAATGTGTCCAGCCACGATGAGATCGGCCAACTGGCTCGCAGTTTCAACCAGATGGGTGAAGCCTTGTCGACCATGGTCGAGCACATCCGCCGTTCTGCCGCAGAGGTCAACGGTCGGGCCCAGGCCTTGTCTGGCCTGTCCAGCGGTGCCTATGAAGGCATGGAGCAGCAGTCGGGCGAGATCACCAGCATGGCGGGGGCGGTTGAGGAGTTCAGCGCCACGTCGCTGAACATCGCCGACAACATGGGCAGCACCCAGCGCCTGGCCGAGGAAAATGCTCAGCAGACCCATATCGGCCGCGAGTCCATGGAGCAGGCGTCATCGTCCCTGGAGCAGATTGCCGGGGCGCTCAACAGCACGGCTACGGTAATCAATACCCTGGGCCAACGCTCCCAGGAGATCGGCGGAATTGTCGGGGTGATCACCGCGATTGCCGACCAGACCAACCTGCTTGCACTCAACGCCGCCATCGAGGCGGCCCGTGCCGGCGAGCAGGGTCGCGGCTTCGCCGTGGTGGCGGATGAGGTGCGCAACCTGGCGTCGCGTACCCGCGAGGCCACCGACGAAATCTCGCAGATGATCAACAGCATCCAGCAGGAAACCGGCCATGCCATCGAGACCATGGAGCAGGGCAACCGGCTGATGCAGGAAGGCTTGTCGCGCAACGCCGATGTGGCTTCGGCCCTGGCCCTGATCGACGAGCAGAGCCGCAGCGCCGGAGAGCAGTTCGCCGCCATCACCACGGCCACCCAGGAGCAGAGCAGCACCGCCACGGTGCTCAGCAGCAACCTGCAGAGCATTGCCCAGGCCAACAGCGAGCAACGGGAAGTGGTGTCCAACCTGGCGCTCACTGCTCGTGAGCTGGAAACACTGGCCGCCGACCTGCGACAGGAAGTCGACCGCTTCCGCTGACAGTGGCCCTTTCGCCCCGCAACCCTGGGTTGCGGGGCAAGGTCCTGCTGCACGCCGGCGGCTATCGCGTCCGGCGGTTCTGAGGTTTAGCGGGGTTCGGTCGGTTCACTCAGCCCCGGGTCAACGCGCTTGCCGATGTCCCGCAGGCGCGCCAATTGATCGACCATGGTCGGGGCCTCGTCGACGCTGCTGACGAAGGTCCACAGATAAGTCATTACCGCATACACATGCCCGGCCTTGACCTCGGGTGACAGCGCCAGCTGACTGATGGCGATGACGAACAGAATCGCCGCCACGGTGCCCAGAAACAGATAGGCCGCCGCCTCCCGGTCCGAGAGCCAGATGCGCAGCCGCGACAGCAGCCGATAGTGACGCTTCAGCGAGGCGGCGCCGACCTTGGCCACCAGGCCGATTTCCTTTTCCAGTCGATCGTTCAGGCGTTCGTGCAACTGCTGATTGCGCCGTGCAAAGCGCGGCAGCAGGGTGACGCACAGCAGCAGGGCGCCCAGGCAGGCCAGGCCGATCCAGGGCTCGATCACCAGCAGCATGACCGCGGCACCGACAATCGATACCAGGGCGGTGGCGATGGTCGGCACATGCTTTTCGAAGAAGTCGACGAACTCCCTGGCCAGCACCACCCGCGCCGCTGCCGTGGAAGTGTTTTGCTGCTGCAGGCGCTGATTGAGGATCACCGGCACCGCCAGGTCGGCGTAGATGCGGGTGAAGGTGCGGGTGTCCACCGCTCGCCGCGCGGCCCCCACGACCCAGAAGCCCAGCACCACCAGGGCGTAGGTCAGCGCGTGGGTGGTGTCACCCCGCAGGATCGAGTCTACGGCGAACCCGGCAAACAGCGGGTAGGCCAGCAGCAGGGCGTTCTCTAGCGCCACCAGGGACAACGTGACAAACAGCTTGCCCGGGTACGCCCGGGCAATGGCCTTGAGCGTCTGGCCGGCCGATTGCTGGCCGATCTTTTGTGTGGAGTCGACGATAACGGATGGGGTGACGACAGACATGAGTGCACCACAGGTGTGATAACGGTTAATATTGAGCGACTGCTCAATTATCTTTGAGCGATCGCTCAAAATGCAAGCGCCGTCCATCTCGGCGTCAAGAGGCCCGATTGCCCATGTCCCGTAACGACCGTAAAGACCAGATCATCGGCGCGGCCCTGGAGTTGTTTCGCAGCAAGGGGTTCGCCGATGTCTCCACTCGCGACCTGGCCGAACATGCCGGGTTGTCCCGCAGTCATGTCTATCACTACTTCAGCGATTGGAAGGAGCTGCGCCGCGAGGCCTTCATCCGTTTTGCCAATGAGCAACTGGAGGCGGTGGGCGAACCGCTGCAAGGCGTCGCGCCCTTGGAGGCGCTGCAGGGTTTTCTTCGCGATTGCCTGCCCGATTCCGCCGAGGACGGCTGGGCGCTGTGGCTCGATGCCTGGGACGAGGCCATGTATGACCAGGAGCTGGCCGAGGCCTACCTGAAGATCAACGGTCAGTGGCAGCAGATGTTGGCGCAGATCGTCCACCGTGGGGTCCAGGCCGGAGTGTTCCGCTGCTCCAGCCCCGAACGCGTGGCACGACAGTTGTTCGCGCAAACCATGGGCTATGCCGATGACCTGCTGCTGCGGGCCTCGACCGAAGCTGCCGAGGCTGCCTTGGCAGAAGTCTTGGAAGTGGCGGGTTTGCTGTTGGGGTTCGAGGACTAAGGGCCTCAGTACAAATGATGGGATCTTGTGGTGGTTAGCGCGATTTATTGGCTTGCTGAAACGATTCTTCAGCGCTATAAAAATCGTACAACTCCAATAAAGGCAATCCCTCGATGAAGTCCCTCAAACTGCTTGTTTCCCTCGCCGCGCTGAGCGCCGCTTCCCATGCCATGGCCTGGGACTATGTATTGCTCGACAGCGACAAGGCCGCCGACAACCTGCACCTCACCAGCCAGCAACTGGGGGTAAAGACCGAGCGGCCTTTTTCCGTGACCTTGCGCACCTTGCATGGCGGTCGCCAGGAAGGGGTGAGCATCATCGACATCGACAATGGTGTGATGAAGCTCTCGGTGGTGCCGACCCGGGGCATGAATGTGTTGCAGGCCTCGGTGGGCGATGTGCGCCTGGGCTGGGATTCACCGGTCAAGGAAGTGGTCAATCCGGCGTTCATCGAACTCAATGGCCGTGGTGGCCTGGGCTGGCTGGAAGGCTTCAATGAGCTGGTGACGCGCTGCGGCTACGAGTGGGTCGGGCACCCTGGCCTGGACAATGGCGAGTTGCTGACACTGCATGGCCGCGCGGCGAACATTCCCGCCAGCAAGGTCACCCTGCATATCGACGAGAAACCGCCTTACGCCATTCACTTGCGGGGCGAGCTCAAGGAGCAGGCGTTCAAGAAGGTCGATTTCAGTGTCGCCACCGAACTGGTTACCGAGCCCGGCAGTACCAGTTTCACCCTCAATGACCGGTTGACCAACAACGGTGATTATCCGAAGGAATACCAGGCGCTGTACCACAGCAACTTCAGCACGCCGTTCCTCGAGCAGGGGGCCAAGTTTGCGGCACCGGTAAAACAAGTCTCGCCCTTCAACGACAAAGCCAAGGCCGATCTGGGGGACTGGCAGACCTATCGCGGCCCGACCCGCGACTATGACGAGACCGTCTACAACGTCGTGCCTTATGCCGACGCCAAGGGCGAGACCCTGGCGGTGCTGCATAACAAGGCGGGTAGTCTCGGCGTATCGCTGGGCTTCAATACCCAGCAGTTGCCGGTGTTCTCGCTATGGAAGAACACCGACACCCAGGGCCAGGGTTATGTGACGGGACTGGAACCGGGCACCAGTTTCTCTTACAACCGCCGCTATCAGCGTCCGCTGAATCTGGTGCCGACCATCGGCGCCAAGGAGCAACGGCAATTCCAGATCCGCTACAACCTGCTGGCGGACAAGGCTGCGGTGGATGATGCGCTGAGTCTTGTCGGCAAGATTCAGGATGGACGCCAGACCGAAGTGCGTCCCACGCCGCTGGTGGATCTGTCCAAGGAGTGACCCTTCAACCTGTGCTCGGCCGGTAATGCAGGGCTTCTGCCAGATGCTCGCGGTTGATCCGTGCCGCCTGCTCCAGGTCGGCCAGGCTCCGGGCCACCTTCAGCAGGCGGTGGGCGGCTCGTAGCGACAGGTCCAGGCGTTCGCAGGCCGCTTCCAGCCAGCGTTCGTCAGCCGTGGATAGCCGGCAATGGCGCCTCAGGCCGGGGAGGTCGAGATGGGCATTGGCGCAACCCTGGCGTTGGCGTTGCAGCTCGCGAGCTTGAGCCACCCGGGCGGCGGCGCTGGCACTGTCGTCCCCCGGTTGCGGCTCGGGGTTCAGGGCGGTGGCTTCGCGAGCCACGGTCAGGTGCAGGTCGATGCGATCGAGCAAGGGGCCGGACAGCTTGTTGCGATAGCGCTGGATCTGTTCCGGCGTGCAGCGACACCGTCCGTTGGGGTCGCCAAGGTAGCCACAGGGGCAGGGGTTCATGGCGGCTACCAGTTGGAAGCGCGCTGGAAACTGTAGCCGGTCGCGGGCGCGAGAGATGACGATCTGGCCCGACTCCATGGGCTCGCGCAGAACCTCCAGGACCTTGCGGTCGAACTCCGGCAGTTCATCGAGAAACAACACACCGTGATGGGCCAGGGTGATTTCTCCCGGACGAGGTTTCGAACCGCCACCCACCAGTGCAGGGCCTGATGCCGAATGATGGGGCTGGCGGAAGGGGCGCTGCGGCCAGTGGCGCAGCGGCTTGTGGCTGCTCACCGATTGAATGGCTGCGACTTCCAGGGCTTCGTCTTCCTGCAAGGGTGGCAGCAGGCCGGGCAAGCGACTGGCCAGCAAGGTCTTGCCGGTGCCGGGCGGGCCGCTGAACAGCAGGTTGTGGGCACCGGCGGCAGCGACCAGCAAGGCACGCTTGGCGGCCAGTTGGCCCTGGACTTCCCGCAGGTCGGGGTAGGGCGTCTGATTCTCCTGCAAGCCGTCGCTGACGTAAGCCGCGATGGGGACGTGGCCATTGAAGTGGGCGACGGCCTCCAGCAGATGGTCTACGGCGATCACCTCCAGGCCCGAGGCCAGGCAGGCTTCCTCGGCATTGGCCCGGGGCACCAGCAGGGTGCGTCCCGCCTTGCGTGCCGCCAGCGCAGCCGGGAGCACACCGCGTACTGCTCGCACCGCGCCGGACAGAGCCAGCTCACCCAGGCATTCGATGTTGTCCAGCGCCAGGGCCGGCACCTGCACGCTGGCGGCGAGGATGCCCAGGGCGATGGCCAGGTCGAATCGTCCACCGTCCTTGGGCAAGTCCGCCGGAGCTAGGTTGAGGGTGATGCGTCGCGGCGGGAAGTTGAATCCGGCGTTGAGGATGGCGCTGCGCACCCGGTCCTTGCTTTCCTTGACTGCAGCTTCCGGCAGCCCGACCAGGGTCAGGCTCGGCAGGCCGTTGGCCAGGTGCACTTCAACGCTGACAGCCGGAGCCTGTACGCCCACTTGGGCACGGCTGTGGATGATTGCCAGGGACATGGGAAGATCTTCCTTGAGACAGCGGGAACCGCGTCCTGCGGTGCTGCAAGGATAGATGAGGGCTTTGGCGGGAGGAGCTTTGAATGCGCACAGGATATGTCGCCGGCGCTACGGCTTTCGTTGGCAAACCGGCTCCAGGTTTGTAGGAGCCGGCTTGCCGGCGAATCGCGGGTTCAGCTCATTGCGCTGCCGGATTGAGCCGGGCTTCCAGCTCCGCCACTTTGGCCTCCAGGCTTTCCAGGCGTGCCCGGGTGCGGGCCAGGACCACCATCTGGCTGTCGAATTCTTCCCGGCTGACCAGGTCCAGTTTGCTGAAGCCGCTTTGCAGCAGGGCCTTGAACTGGCTTTCGATTTCATTGCGAGGCAGAGGTGTTTCACCGCTGAGCAAACGCGAGGCGTGGCCGCTCAGGGCATCGAGAAGGTCTTTGGGCGCGAGCATGGGAGTGTCCTGAATAGCAGATGGGCCGCAGTGTATCACGCACGGCTCAAGGGCTTGGTGGTGCCCGCTCTGCACGTTTTTCGCGCATCCGGGCGGGCGCTCGCGCACCGTTATTGTGCGTATCCGCGGTGCCGATTTGTGGCAAGCCCGAACGGCTGTGGGCAAGAGACTGAAATCACTGATTTTTCCCGAGCTGGCAAGCTTTCTGCTTAGACCTTGGTGACCCATGCACTGATGCAGTCGCTGTGACGAATGCAGTGCGGCAGGCGGAGCGGGGAGTGTTTCGTCAGAAGCGGTTAGCTGGCGTCGGTCTGGCTGAGGAAGGCCGACGATGCGTTACAAAGCCAGGCACTGCGCTTAGACTTGAGTCGGGTTTGTTTTCCTGGGGCAAGTCCACCAATTCGGGAGAGAGTTTCATGAAGCTAGTCACTGCCATCATCAAGCCGTTCAAGTTGGACGACGTGCGCGAGTCGCTGTCCGAGATCGGCGTGCAGGGCATTACCGTCACTGAGGTCAAAGGCTTCGGCCGGCAGAAGGGTCACACCGAGCTGTATCGCGGTGCGGAGTATGTGGTGGATTTCCTGCCCAAGGTGAAGATCGATGTCGCCATTGACGACAAGGATCTTGACCGGGTTATCGAGGCGATAACCAAGGCCGCCAACACCGGCAAGATCGGTGACGGCAAGATCTTCGTGGTCAATCTGGAACAGGCTATTCGCATCCGTACCGGCGAAACCGATACCGACGCAATCTAAGCCGCCAAACCCAACGCCCCAGGAGAAAACAATATGACTCTGCGTAAATTCGCAGGGCTAGGAGCCCTTTTGTCCCTCGTAATGCCTGGCCTGGCCATGGCGGCAGACGAAGTGGCAGCTCCAGTCCTCAATTCCGGCGACACCGCCTGGATGCTGACTTCCACAGCCTTGGTGCTGTTCATGACCATTCCTGGCCTGGCGCTGTTCTATGGCGGCATGGTGCGGTCGAAAAACATTCTTTCGGTGCTGATGCAGTGCTTTGCCATTACCGGCCTGATCAGCATTCTGTGGGTCATCTATGGCTACAGCATTGCGTTCGACACGACGGGCATGGAACAGGGCGTCGTCAACTTCAACTCCTTCTTCGGTGGCCTGGGCAAGGCCTTCCTGGCGGGCGTGACCCCAGCCAGCGTAACCGGCCCAGCGGCGCTGTTCCCTGAAGCGGTGTTCATCACCTTCCAGATGACTTTCGCCATCATCACTCCGGCGTTGATTGTCGGTGCCTTCGCCGAGCGGATGAAGTTCTCCGCCATGCTGATCTTCATGGGCGTCTGGTTCACCCTGGTGTATGCACCGATCGCGCACATGGTCTGGTCCGGCAACGGCGGCCTGATGTGGGACTGGGGCGTGCTGGATTTCGCCGGCGGCACCGTGGTCCACATCAATGCCGGTATCGCAGGCCTGGTGGCGTGCCTGGTACTGGGCAAGCGCAAAGGCTTCCCTACCACGCCGATGGCTCCCCACAACCTGGGCTATACCCTGATGGGCGCGGCCATGCTGTGGGTCGGTTGGTTCGGCTTTAACGCCGGCTCCGCTGCTGCGGCCAACGGTACTGCCGGCATGGCCATGCTGGTGACGCAGATCGCTACTGCCGCCGCGGCCCTGGGCTGGATGTTTGCCGAGTGGATCACCCACGGCAAGCCAAGCGCGCTGGGTATCGCTTCGGGCGTGGTCGCCGGCCTGGTAGCCATCACTCCGGCAGCGGGCACCGTTGGCCCGATGGGCGCCCTGATCATCGGCCTGGCCGCTGGCGTGGTGTGCTTCTTCTGTGCCACCAGCCTCAAGCGCAAGCTGGGTTATGACGACTCCCTGGATGCCTTCGGCGTTCACGGCATCGGCGGTATTCTTGGCGCGATCCTCACCGGTGTGTTCGCCGCTCCATCTCTGGGCGGCTTCGGCACCGTGACCGACATCGCCGCGCAAGTCTGGATTCAGTGCAAAGGTGTGGGCTTTACCGTGATCTACACCGCGATCGTGACCTACATCATTCTCAAGGTCCTGGATGCCATCATCGGGCTTCGGGTTACCGAGGAAGAAGAAGCGGTCGGCCTCGATCTGGCACAACACAACGAGCGGGGTTACAACCTGTAATCGCGCCTGAAAAAACGCCCGGCTCCGGCCGGGCATTTTTTTGCCTGGCATTTGTCATTGAGAAAGGCTGAATGGATTTACTGACAAGCATTGGCGTGTATGCCGTGGCGATTTCCAGCAGGACAAATGCTTACACTAAAGCAGGATTATTCGGCGCTTTGTTTTTTCCCTGAGCGCGCTAGAATGCGCGCCGAAGCGTGGAGATCGGTATGTGGCAACAGACCCTGATTACCCTGCGGGCCAGGCCCCGGGGCTTTCATCTGGTGACGGACGAGTTGCTCGCCGGCCTGCCTGAGTTGAGGGCATGTCGGGTTGGTCTGCTGCATTTATGGCTGCAACATACCTCGGCCTCGTTGACCATCAACGAGAACGCCGATCCGGCGGTACGGCGTGACTTCGAGCGTTTCTTCAACACCCTGGTGCCTCAAGGCATGGCCGGGTACGAACATGACGACGAGGGCGCGGACGACCTTCCGGCGCACTTCAAAGCCAGTTTGCTAGGCTGTCAGCTGACTTTGCCGGTAGCGGCGGGGCGCTTGGCGCTAGGCACCTGGCAAGGTGTTTATCTGGGCGAGCATCGCGATCATGGCGGTGCTCGCAAAGTCCTTGCCACCCTGCAGGGTGATAGGGCATAAGCCGCTGAGTATCAGTGGACGTTGATTTTTTTCCGGCAGCCTTCGACAGTCGGCGCAGCTGGGCTATAACTAATCTGCTTTTCGCAAGTCATGAGGTAGAACATGAGCGACGATGATCTGGAAAACGACGACCTCGAAGTAGGTGACGAAGACGAAACCGAAGAAGGTCTTGAAGCGGCCGCCGACGATGTGGCGGAAGACGACGGCAGTGATGTTCCTGCTCCGACCGCCAAAGGCAAGGCCAAGGCCGCGGTCTCGGTAGACGAGCTGCCGAGTGTCGAAGCCAAGAACAAGGAGCGTGATGCACTGGCGCGTGCCATGGAAGAGTTCCTGGCCCGTGGCGGCAAAGTGCAGGAAGTCGAGGCCAATGTGGTCGCCGATCCGCCCAAGAAGCCTGATAACAAGTACGGCAGCCGGCCGATCTGAGCCTTGTTACTTGCTTGCTGAAAAAGCCCGCCGTCGCTGCGGGCTTTTTCATGGGCGCGTGCCGGGTAAATGGCGCCGCGTGGCGGCGATCGCGAGCAAGCTCGCTCCTACAGAACGAGCCGCATCAGGTGCCGCTGTGCCAGCGACCCAGCAGTGCTGGCAGTTCTTTGAGGCTGCGAATCTCGGCATCAGGGGCGCGCTCGGCTTCCCAGGCCTTGCCCGCAGGATTGAACCAGATGGCCCGAAGGCCCGCCTGCTGGGCGCCGGCAATGTCGTCGCCCGGGTGATCGCCGATGTGCACGGCAGTATCCGCGGTGGCACCACCGCGCTGCAGGGCTTCATGGAACAGCCGTGCATCCGGCTTGGCGACCCCGATGTCTTCGGCGCACAGGGCGAATTTGAAGTAGTCCGCCAGGCCCAGGCGACGTACGTCGGCATTGCCGTTGGTGACGACACCAAGGGCGAAATGATTGGCCAGGGCCTCCAGGGTCGGCTGAACCTCGGGGAAGATGTCCAGCTGATGCCTGGCATGCAGGAACACTTCGAAGCTCTGATCGGCCAGCAGACTGGCTTGGCTGTGCTCATACCCGGCCTCTTGCAGGGCATGGAATAGCACCCGGCGGCGCAGGGCGCTGATCCGGTACTTGAGCGTCGGCTCGTCCTGCAGCACCCGTTCGCGAATGGCCCACAGATGCTCCACCGGCACGCCGCCGAGATTCGGTGCGTGATCGGTCAACCACTGGCGCAGGGTGGCTTCGGCGCTGACAATCACCGGCGCGGTATCCCACAGGGTGTCGTCGAGGTCGAAGGTGATCAGCTTGATGGTCATTACTCACCGCCTTTGTTGCGTTTGGCCCGTGGATGGGCGCTGTCGTAGACCGCTGCCAGGTGCTGGAAGTCCAGGTGGGTATAGATCTGTGTGGTCTTGATGTCCGAATGCCCCAGCAACTCTTGCACGGCTCGCAGGTCCTGGGAGGACTCCAGCAGGTGGCTGGCAAAGGAGTGGCGCAGCATGTGCGGGTGCAGGTTCTGCCCCAGTTCCCGCTCGCCGGCGGCCTTGACCCGCAACTGAATGGCTCGTGGCCCCAGGCGGCGCCCCTTCTGGCTGACGAACAGGGCGCCGTCCGGCGGGTTGCTCAGGGCTCGCAGCGGCAGCCACAGCGTCAGGGCTTCCCGGGCCTTCTTGCCCACCGGCAGCACACGGGTCTTGCTGCCTTTGCCCAGCACCTGCACCAGGCCGTCGGCCAGATCCAGCTGTTCGAGGTTCAGGCTGGTCAGCTCGGAGAGACGCAAGCCGCAGGAGTAGAACAGTTCCAGGATCGCCTGGTCGCGATAGGCCAGGAAGTCGTCTTCTACCGCGCCGTCGAGCAGTTGCAGGGCGCGATCGGTATCCAGGGTCTTGGGCAGGCGACGTTCGCCCTTGGGCGGTGCCAGGCCGTTGGCCGGGTCGTGATCGCACAGCCCTTCGCGGTTCAGGTAGTGATAGAGCCCGCGCACGGCGGACAGAAGGCGTGCCAGGCTGCGTGATGACTGACCTTGCTGGTGCAGGCGGGCAATCATGCTGCGCAAGCCCTGGATATCCAGGTCGGTCCAGCTGCGCACCTGCTGCTTTTCACAGAATCCCAACACCTTGTCGAGATCGCGCCGGTAGGCCAGCAGGGTATGGGCCGACACCTGGCGCTCACTGCGCAGGTGTGCGCAGTAGGCATCCAGTTGCTGCTGCATGGTCAGCGTACCGAGCGCAGCGAGTGAGTGAAGCGCGGCAGCACGCGGCCGGTGACTTCAGCAATGTAATTGAGGAACAGGGTGCCCACCGAGCTCTTGTAGTGCTGCGGGTCACGGCTGGCGATGGCCAGTACACCGTGCATGCCCTGGTGCGCCAGGGCGACTACCGCAGTGGAGCCGATCTGCTTGCGCTGTTCTTCGCCGAAGAGAAAGTCCAGTTCGTGCTCGCGCAGACTGCCACTGACACTCTTGCCTTCTGAAAGCAGGCCGCCGATGGCGCCCTGGGCTTCGGCGGCGCAGACCCAGCGGCCTACCGGCATGGGGCTGTCGCTGAACAGAATCAGGCTGACGAAGGGCACCTGGAAATCCTGGCGCAGGCTGTCTTCGACACTCATCACCACCTCTTCCAGGCTGGTGGCGTCCATCAGGGCCAGGATCAGGCGTCGGGTCTTGTCGAACAGCCGATCGTTGTCCCGGGCCACGTCCATCAATTGCGACAGGCGATGGCGCATCTCGATGTTGCGCTCGCGCAGGATCTTCATCTGCCGCTCCACCAGCGATACGGTGTCGCCGCGCTGGTGCGGAATGCGCAAGGCCGGGAGCAACTCGTCGTGCTCGACGAAGAAGTCCGGATGGGCCTCCAGGTACGCGGCAACGGCGGCTGCGTCCAGGTCGGCAGAAGGCGTTGGGTCGGGCTTTGCGGCGGGAGCCTGCGGCTGATCAGTCATGGATTTCGCTCACTTAAAGACGCACCTGTCCTTCGTATACGCGCACTGCCGGACCGGTCATCATCACCGGTTGGCCAGGGCCTGCCCATTCAATGGACAGGCGCCCGCCCGGCAGGTCGATCAATAGGGGCGAATCCATCCACCCCTGGCTGATCGCGGCCACTGCGGCTGCGCAGGCGCCGGTACCGCAGGCCTGGGTTTCCCCGGCGCCACGTTCCCAGACCCGCAATTGCGCGCGTTGACGGTCCAGCACCTGGAGAAAACCGACATTGACCCGCGCCGGGAAGCGCGGGTGATGCTCGATCTTCGGCCCCAGTTCGTGTACCGGCGCGCTGTTGATGTCATCCACCCGCAACACGGCGTGAGGGTTGCCCATGGACACGGCGGCCAGCTCGACCTGCAGGCCATCGACGTCCAGCGTGTAGCTGTCGGCCTGGGCCGGGGCCTGGAACGGAATGTCCGCCGGCACCAGGCGCGGAGCCCCCATGTTGACGCTGATCTGTCCGTCGTTGCGTACATCCAGTTCGATGACGCCGCTCTTGGTCTCGACGCGGATCTGACGCTTGGTGGTCAGGCGCTTGTCCAGTACGAAACGGGCGAAGCAGCGGGCGCCGTTGCCGCACTGTTCCACTTCGGAGCCGTCGGAGTTGAAGATCCGGTAGCGGAAGTCCACGTCCGGGTTGCTCGGGGCCTCGACGATCAGCAGTTGATCGAAGCCGATTCCGGTATGGCGATCACCCCATTGTTTGGCGTGCTTGGGCAGAATATGCGCGTGCTGGCTGACCAGGTCGAGAACCATGAAGTCATTGCCCAGGCCATGCATCTTGGTAAAACGCAGCAGCATGGTCTTACTCCGGCAGCAGGCTTTCGCCAGCGAATAACTCGGCTACCGTCTCGCGGCGACGCACTTCAACAGCCTGGTCACCATCGACCAGTACTTCAGCGGCACGGCCGCGGGTGTTGTAGTTCGAGCTCATGACGAAACCATAGGCACCAGCAGAATGCACCGCCAGCAGATCGCCCTCGGCCAGGGCCAGGTTGCGTTCCTTGGCGAGGAAGTCGCCGGTTTCGCAGATCGGTCCGACGATGTCGTAGGTGCGGGGTTCGGCATCCCGCGGCTGGACGGCACTGACATCCATCCAGGCCTGGTACAGCGCTGGGCGGATCAGGTCGTTCATGGCGCCGTCGACGATGGCGAAATCCTTGTGTTCGGTGTGCTTGAGGTACTCGACACGGGTCAGCAGTACACCGGCGTTGGCCACGATGAAGCGGCCCGGTTCGAACACCAGGGCCAGGTCGCGGCCATCCAGGCGTTCACGCACGGCCTTGATGTAGTCGGCGGCCAGTGGCGGCTCTTCGTCGCGATAACGCACGCCCAGACCGCCACCCAGATCGATGTGGCGCAGGTAGATGCCGCATTCTCCAAGACGGTCCACCAGATCCAGCAGGCGGTCGAGGGCGTCGATGAAAGGGGCCAGGGTGGTGAGTTGCGAGCCGATGTGGCAGTCGACCCCGACGATATCCAGGTTCGGCAGCTGCGCGGCGCGGATGTACACGTCCTCGGCAGTCGCAATGTCGATGCCGAACTTGTTTTCCTTGAGCCCGGTGGAGATATACGGGTGAGTGCCGGCATCGACGTCGGGATTGACTCGCAGCGAGATTGGCGCGCGAACACCCAGTTCGGCGGCCACCAGCTGCAGGCGCTCAAGCTCTTCTGCGGACTCGACGTTGAAGCAATGGACGCCCACTTCCAGGGCTCGGCGCATGTCGTCACGGGTC
The DNA here is from genome assembly GCF_030718165.1 of Pseudomonas sp. LPH60. NCBI lineage: Bacteria > Pseudomonadati > Pseudomonadota > Gammaproteobacteria > Pseudomonadales > Pseudomonadaceae > Pseudomonas > Pseudomonas sp. LPH60. The sequence goes on along the minus strand of NZ_JAVAJH010000004.1, from coordinate 438,796 downwards.
TTGCCGACACCGGAAAAGACAATCTTGTCGGCTTGGCCGCCAGCCGCCAGGACGCGCTCCAGCTCGCCCCGGGAGACGATGTCGAAGCCTGCGCCCAAGCGCGCCAGGACATTCAGCACACCCAGGTTGGAGTTGGCTTTTACCGCGAAGCAGACCAGGTGCGGCATGCCGGCAAGCGCCTCGGCATAGGCCAGGTACTGGGCCTCGATGTGCGCTCGGGAGTAGACGTAGGTCGGCGTGCCGAAACGCTCGGCAATGGCGGACAGGGCTACGCCTTCCGCGAACAGCTCACCGTCGCGGTAGTTGAAAGCGTCCATGGTGAGCCCTTAGTAGGTGTCGTGCTTGTGCGACTTCGACTGCGATTTCGCCTGTTCTTCTGGGGATTTGCTGTCATCGGGCAGATACAGCGGGCCTTTCTGGCCGCAGGCGGTAACAAGGCAGGCAACCGCGACGAGCGCAGCAAGGGAAGAGATCAGGCGCTTCATGGCGAAATCCTTGAGAATGCGTAAATTGCGCCCGAGTATACCGGCCACCCGGCAGCTTGCCTATGCAGCGTAACTCCCGTCCAGCGGGCCTTTGCCAGGGGCTGCTCAGAGGCTTTGGTCGGCTTCCGACACAATGGGCGTCGCATTTATCCACCTGTTCGGTATCCTTTGCATTCGCCGGGGAGCGTCCGTATCTTGCGGCGCTTGAGCGTGAGTAGACACTTTTTGAGGTTCCTGCAATGAGTTTGACCGAAGCCCGTTTTCACGACCTGGTGGACGCCACCCAGCAGACGCTGGAGGATATTTTCGATGAGAGCGACCTGGACATTGACCTGGAAAGCTCCGCCGGAGTGCTCACCGTCAAGTTCGACAACGGCAGCCAGGTGATCTTCAGTCGCCAGGAACCTTTGCGCCAGCTGTGGCTGGCCGCCCGCTCCGGTGGTTTCCACTTCGACTACGACGAGGAAAGCGAGCGCTGGATGTGCGACAAGAGTGAAGAGCAGCTGGGGGAGATGCTGGAACGCATCGTTCTCGAACAGGCGGATATCAAGCTCGATTTCGAAGGGCTCTGAGGTCGTGACTCAGCCCGCCGCAGCCCGACCGCCCAAGCCGCTCTACAGTAATGTCAGCCCGGCGGTCAGTTCGCCGTGCATCAGTCTGTGCCGTCTCGATGAGGAGAAGGTCTGCCGCGGCTGTTTCCGCCATGTGGAGGATATTCGCGAGTGGCGTTCGGCCGATGACGAGCGGCGGCGAGTGATCTGCGCACAAGCGCTGCAGCGCAAACAGAGCGGTACAGCCGGGGGACTTTAGGTTCGTACTGGTACGGTTTGTTTATTCAGTGTGCTGTGATAGTGTCCGACTTCGCCTCGCTACATCGAGGCCGGTGAGAACCCCGTCTTATTTGGCGGGGTTTTGCTTTTTTGTGCAGAAAAAATAGGAGTCAGCCAGGATCATGAGTACTGCACCATCCATCATCCTTACCCGCCTTGACGTGCAACGTCTGGAGCGCCTGATCGACAGCCTGGACGACTCGCTGCCAGGCGTCATTGCACTGCAAACCGAGTTGGATCGTGCCGAAACGCTGGTGGGTCACGATGAAGTACCGGCCGGTGTCGTAACCATGAACTCGCGTGTGCATTGCCGTGAGGAAAGCAGTGGCAAGGACTATCACCTGACCCTGGTTTATCCACAGGACGCCAACGCCGACGAAGGCAAGATTTCGATCCTTGCACCCGTGGGCAGTGCCTTGCTGGGCTTGCAGGTGGGTCAATACATCGACTGGCCGGCGCCGGGTGGCAAGACCCTGAAGCTGACTCTGCTGGAAGTGGAATACCAGCCGGAAGCCGCGGGCGACTACCACCTCTGATTTGCGGCTAGACCTGCTCGAGCGCGTCGTTCAGTGCGCGCTCCAGGCTGGCCTTGTAGCGCAGATACACAATGCTCGAACTTTGCATATCACCGAGCAGGCCGGACAGGTCCAGGTCGGTGATGTAGCAGCGATAGCGTTCCGGTTCACGGCGCTGTCCGACGATTTCCTGGGCCACCGCGCTGAATAGCTGGTTGCCATATTCCAGTTCGGAAAACTCCCGTTGATTGCAGTACAGCGAGACTTGCACCTGGCCAGGTGCAGCCTTGCCGATGATCGCCTGCACGTCATAAAAGGCCTTGTTCACCGGGGTCGCAGGTGCTGGTCGCGGCTCTACCCGGCGCGCCCGACCGGTGCCTGAGGGCAGTATCTGCAAGTAGAGTGTGTCCAAAGGTTTCTCGCCCTGGCTACTGTCCATCGACTGTAGCGCTTCACGGCGGTAGAGGATCGACTGCAGGAAGCGCTGCAGGGGCACCAGCAGGCTTTGTTCGTCGTGGTACGCCAGGGTCTGCTGCCACAGGGCGTTGTGCTCATCGAGGATATGGAGTTCGGCGTGCTGCTCGATGATCCGATAGAACACCTGAATGCAGTCTGGCTGGCCCATGGGCAGGATCAGCGCCAGGTCGTGATCTTCCAGGGCCATGGGATCGAGGTGCAGGGGGCTATAGCGGGCTTGCTCCTGGCCCAGGTATTCAAGCAGTGCGGCGGGTGTCGCCATGGCCCGATGCCGAACCTGGCCGGGTACCAGTTCGAGGACGTGAAAGTGCTGCTGGACCTGGATCAGGTAGCGGTAGTTGAGCTGACTGAGCAGGAGGTGGTGCGCGGTTTCGAACAGCTCCTCCACCCGCCGAGCGATGAACTGTGCGCGGTTGTGGCAGAAGCAGCGGACCCGCAACCGTGGTTGTGAGTCGGACGGCAGGTTATTGAGGTAGTCCCGCAGGCATTCGAGCAAGGCATGTTCAGCGTCATAGCGCCCGACCATGACCTCGTTCCAGCTATTGAGGGTGACCTGATCCAGGGTCAGCACCAGGTTTTCCCGCACCCCGGCGTAGCTCAGGGAGTCGGTGCGCTCGGTGGTCATGAGAATGTTCAGGTCGCGGTGATGCTTGAGCGGGTCGACTCCGACGTTCACCAGGATCAGCACTTCGCCGGGTACGCTGGCATGCAGCAGCTGTTCTTCGTCGACGGTGGTCAGTGGCAGGGCCACCGTCTGTTGCAGGCTGCCAAGCAAGTTGAACAGCTCGAACTCGCTCAGGTCGCTGCTGCCAGGGTGCAGGGCCAGGCGCGTGCTGCTATCGATCACCCCATTGCGATGGCACCAGGTCAGCAGCTCAAGCAATTCACGGCTGCGCTTGATAGGCGCGAAGTGCTCCCACTCCAGGGCGGTCAGATTGCCGTTGTACAGGCCCCAATGAGTCTGCCCTGGTTCTTTCTTGTTCGGCGATTGCACCAGGGTCAGGGTGTCTTCCGCGAGGTCCGGGGCGATGCCGGGATTGATGAACTCGATTTTCCCCGCCTTGCGTTCGAATGCCGCGTACAGGCGTCGGCCCAGCACGTTCAAGTCGCGTTTATTGATCAGGCTGGCGGCCTGTTCGGTGCGGGCGAACTGGGTCAGGAAGCGGTAGCTGTAGTTGAGCTCGTTGACCAGCGCCCGGCGCTCGCTGCTGACTTGGCGCACTTTCCATTGGCTGCGACTGTCCAGCAGGGCCAACTGGCGCTGATCCCAGCCCCATTCGCTGGCCAGGCGCTCAAGCAGTGCCCGCTGCCAGCTCGGGCTGCGAGCGCCATTGCCGCTGGAAAGCTTGCGGTTGACCTTGAGGTACAGGCTGCGCCGTACCAGTTCCAGACGCTCGGGCTCGCCACGGGCCTTGAGGTATTCCTCGATGCGTCGGTAAACCACGATATAGGGGTCGAGCTCGTCCAGGTCCAGGCGGTTGGCGAACACCGCCTGCTTGAAGCGCAGGCTCAGGCACTGGACCCTGGGATGCTCACTGGCGTAGACCTCGATCAGCAGCAGCTTGAGTACTGATTTGTAGGGGGACTCGATGCCCTTGAACAGCTGCCAGAGTCCGGCTCCGATGAACTCGCCGGGCGGAATGCGTGCCATGTGGCCCAGGTCCAGATTCTCTTCGGCGGGTACGAAGCGCTTGGAGAGCAGGGTGTGGATGTAGCGCTCGTAGCGGGACTCCTCGTACACCGGCACCAGCCACCACAACGGCGTGCGTCCGGCCAACCAGATGGCGGTGCGGTAGAACTCGTCGAGCAGCAGGTAGTGCTGGGTGGTGCCGCAATCATCCGAACTCAGCTGTGTATCCCGCTCACCGCGGACAAAGCGGTTGGGGTCGATCAGGAAAAAATGCGCCTCGGCGCCCTGGCCCGCGGCCCAGGCTTCCAGCAACTGGCATTTCTTCTGCAGTTCGGCCAGCTCGGTTTCGCTCAGGTCCGGCGCATGGCACACCCAGACATCCATGTCGCTCTGGTCCGCCTGGGCCAGGGTGCCCAGGCTGCCCATGAGAAACAGGCCGTGGATAGGTCGAGGTGGATTGCCATGACGAGGCTTGTAGGAAAAGGAACGGGTCAGGCGCTGGGCTTCAGCCAGGGCTTGCGGGTCGGGCTCGTAGTTGGACAGTCCCGCCGGGGTAGCGCCGGAAACGTAGCCGGGCAGCAGGGGGTGATTGACGTGAAAGAACAGTGGCAGCAGGTTGAGGACCAGCTGCTGGCGTGCCGACAACCCTTCCATTGCCCGAGCCATGCGTCCGGCATTGAGGGTGAGAAAACGCGCGCGCAGTTGACTGAGAACCTTGCGATCGATTCCTTCATCCAGATCGGGACGGATTTCATGGGTATGGGGCATTTCAAGCTGAGCTCGAACGTGGCGGTTTGAGGACGGCAGCAGTTTATCGTCAGACAAGACCGAGCCTTAAGCTGATTTTGTTTTTTGACGCCAGATTTCTAGCGTATTGGCGGGAGGGTGCCTACGGAATCCGACAGACGGGAACCCCGCAGGCCGAGGAACGGTGTTCAGGCGGTTTCTTTGACGCTCAGGATGGTCAGCAGGCCTTGGGCATGTTCAGCAGCATCCCGGCCAAGGCTGGTCAGGTAGCCCCCATCGGGCTGGGTAATCAGTTCTTTGTCAAACAGGCGTTGGGCGGCGGCGATGGCAGAAGGGGCGGCGGTCTGATGGATTTTCAGGCCTTCCTGGGAGTTGTCCAGGTTGAAGAGTGCAAGGATTTCCAGTTCGGCAACCAACTCAGGGGTATACGACATAAGGACTCCAGACTTTCTAGGAATGAGAGGTCAGCGTTCTTAAGGTGACCGCAGAACGGCGGCGTGTCCAGCATTCGCTGAGGACTTTTGTACCTGGGGGCAGCGGTCTTTGGCCGCAGGGTGCCTGCAGTGTAGTCAGGTCGGGAGTGGCGTGCCGGAGCGTTGCTGCGGGCAGCGCTCCGGTGGTAGCGGCTTACTGCTTCTCTGGAGGCAGTTCCGGCAGGGCGCGCAGCGCGGCTTCGTACCATTGGGTATCGAAGGCGCGGTCTTCCTCGAGGATCGCATCGATCTCGACAGCCAGGACGTGGGCCATCAGGCTGAGGATTTCTTCCCGCTCGTAACCCACCAGAGTCAGCTTATTGAAGGTGGCCTTGGCTGCTGGCGGATTGTCGCTTTCGATCTGGTTCTCGATCGCTTCGATCAGGGTGTTTTCGGCGAACTCTTCTTCGTCGTTGTCGATATCGGTTGGCTCGCTCATGGCAGGCTCCTCAAGGAAAGGTCGCCAGTTTACTCGTATTCAGAGGCTGGATGCTGCTGGTCAGAAGTGGATTAACCTTCTATAAAAAGTCCTGCCGACCCCCTGCACGGCCTGGAGGCTATGGGATGTTCAAGCTTTATGGGTTCGCCATCAGCAACTACTACAACATGGTCAAACTGGCCCTGCTGGAAAAGGGCCTGCCCTTCGAGGAGGTGTTGTTCTACGCCGGCCAGAGCCCCGAGGCGCTGGCCATCAGTCCTCGGGGCAAGGTTCCGGTGCTGGAAGTGGAGCAGGGCTTTATAAGTGAAACCAGCGTGATTCTCGATTACCTGGAGCAGGTCCATCCCGAGCCGGCGTTGCTACCGGGAGATGCCTTCGAGAGGGCACAGGTGCTGGCACTGGCCAAGGAGATCGAACTCTATATCGAGCTGCCGGCCCGAGCCTGTTTCCCCGAAGTGTTCTTCGGTGCAACGCTGCCCGAGGCCATCAAGGAAAAGGCTGGAGTTGAATTGCTGCAGGGGTTTGCCGCATTGCGCCGGCATGCTCGGTTCGCGCCTTATGTGGCGGGTACCAGCCTGAGCGTGGCGGACCTGTATTTCCAGTACAGCGTGAACCTGGCCCTGGTCGTTGGGGACAAGCTGTTTGGGATCGATTTTCTGGCCGATATGCCAGAGGCCAGGGCCCTGTTGGAGCGCCTGGAACAGACGCCCAACGCCAGGCGGATTGCCGCTGACAAGGCTGCGCTCATTACCGCCAGGCGATCGGGGCGCTAGCGTCGGGTAGCCCGCTTGTAGGGACCGGCAGAAGAGTTGCCGGCCCCTAAGGGCAGGGGCTTAGCGGCTGGCCAGCAACGCCTGGCCGCGAGCCACGGCAGCCCGGACCTGGGCTGGAGCGGTGCCGCCGATGTGATTACGAGCATTCACCGAACCTTCCAGGGTCAGCACGGCAAACACGTCCTGCTCGATCTGGTCGCTGAATTTGCGCAGTTCTTCCAGGCTCATTTCTGCCAGGTCCTTGCCAGTCTCCACACCGTACTTCACGGCGTGGCCGACGATTTCGTGGCAGTCACGGAACGGCAGGCCACGGCGCACCAGGTAGTCCGCCAGGTCGGTAGCGGTGGAGAAGCCACGCAGGGCCGCTTCACGCATGATGGCGTGCTTGGGCTTGATGGCCGGGATCATGTCGGCGAAGGCCCGCAGTGAGTCGCGCAGAGTGTCGGCAGCGTCGAACAGCGGTTCCTTGTCTTCCTGATTGTCCTTGTTGTACGCCAGGGGCTGGCCCTTCATCAGGGTCAGCAGGCCCATCAGTGCGCCAAACACTCGGCCGCTCTTGCCCCGCACCAGCTCTGGTACGTCGGGGTTTTTCTTTTGCGGCATGATCGAGCTGCCGGTGCAGAAGCGGTCCGGCAGATCGATGAACTGGAACTGCGCGCTGGTCCACAGCACCAGCTCTTCGGAGAAGCGCGACAGGTGCATCATTGCCACGCTGGCGGCGGCGCAGAATTCGATGGCGAAGTCACGGTCGGAGACGCTGTCCAGGGAGTTGCCACCCATGGCTTCGAAGCCCAGCAGCTGGCAGGTCAGCTCGCGGTCGATGGGGTAGGTGGTGCCGGCCAGCGCAGCGCTGCCCAGAGGCATGCGGTTGGTGCGCTTGCGGCAGTCCACCAGGCGCTCGTAGTCGCGGCTGAGCATTTCGAACCAGGCCAGCATGTGGTGCCCGAAGGTCACAGGCTGGGCGGTCTGCAGGTGAGTGAAGCCCGGCATGATGCTTTCGGCTTCGCGCTCGGCCAGCTCCAGCAGGCCTTTTTGCAGGCGGGTGATCTCGGCCAGGATCAGGTCGATTTCGTCCCGCAGCCACAGGCGGATGTCGGTGGCCACCTGATCATTGCGGCTGCGTCCGGTGTGCAGCTTCTTGCCGGTGATGCCGATGCGGTCGGTCAGGCGCGCTTCGATGTTCATGTGCACGTCTTCAAGGTCCACGCGCCAGTCGAAGCTGCCGGCCTCGATCTCGCCCTGGATGGTCTTCAGGCCGTCGATGATGCTGTCACGCTCGGCGTCAGTGAGCACGCCAACCTTGGCCAGCATGGTGGCATGAGCGATGGAGCCCATGATGTCGTGGCGATACAGGCGCTGGTCGAAAGTGACAGAGGCGGTGAAGCGGGCGACGAAGGCGTCGACGGGTTCACTGAAGCGGCCGCCCCAGGACTGATTGGTCTTGTCAGTGCTCATGAATTCGCTCGTGATCTGCTGAAGGAAGATGGCGTAAAAAACAGGCGCCGATAATAACAGGGTTGCCTGGGCTGTCGCTGGCACTGGTCGGCAGCTTTTTTCTCCGGGCCTGTCTGCGTGGCTTGTCGCCGGTCCCTAGGGCGCAGAGACTGAGGTCGGCACAATCCGGAGTGGATCAGGACAGGGGGGCTTGAGTGCGCAAGGTGATATCGATCAAACGATATTTATCGATTGAGCAATATCGTCTTGGCAACCGTCTACAGTTGGACAGGAGGACCGGCACAATTGCGTAACACCCCTCGCGTGTTCGCAGTGAGTCTGTCCATCGAGTTCACTCCGCGCAGGTCCATGCAACCCGCCCACGAAACGAGGCAGGTGCGGCCAGGGTGGACACCGACCACAGTAACGAGGGGGGCTTTGTGTTGAATACCAGCATTCCCTGCAACGCCGTCGCGCATCCACCGACCTTGGGCGGTATCGGGCAGGTCCGGGTAAATATTGGTGCCCGACTTGCGGCACTTTTTGGCCTTCGCACTAGTCTTATCGTGGATCGCCGTGACGGACGTCACTCCACCTGTCTACGCTATCCTTGTGCGAGACTCACGCAGGAATCCAGCGCAATATGAATGTCCTGATCGTTGATGACGAACCCCTAGCCCGCGAGCGCCTGAGCCGGATGGTCAGTGAGCTTGAGGGATACAGTGTCCTGGAGCCCAGCGCCACCAATGGCGAAGAGGCACTGAGCCTGATCGACAGCCTGAAGCCGGATATCGTCTTGCTCGATGTCCGCATGCCGGGTCTGGACGGTCTGCAGGTCGCCGGAAAATTGTGCGAACGCGAGACGCCTCCGGCGCTGGTGTTTTGCGCGGCCCCGGACGAATTCGCCTTAGAGGCCTTCGATGCCAGCGGGGTCGGGCACCTGGTCAAGCCCGTGCGCCCAGAACTGCTGCTGGAGGCGCTGAAAAAGGCCGAGAAGCCCAATCGCGTGCAGTTGGCGGCCCTGACCCGGCCGGCGGCGGAAAGCGGCAATGGCCCGCGTAGTCACATCAGCGCCCGCACCCGTAAGGGTATCGAGCTGATTCCTCTGGCTCAGGTGGTGTATTTCATTGCTGACCACAAGTATGTGACCTTGCGCCACGAAAGCGGCGAGGTGCTTCTGGATGAGCCATTGAAGGCATTGGAAGACGAATTTGGTGAGCGCTTTGTGCGTATTCATCGCAATGCGCTGGTGGCGCGAGAGCGGATCGAACGACTGCAGCGTACGCCCCTGGGACATTTCCAGCTGTACCTCAAGGGGCTCAATGGTGATGCCCTGATCGTTAGCCGACGTCATGTGGCGGGTGTACGCAAGATGATGCAGCAGCTCTAGAACGCGACTCAAGGCCCACAAAAAGGCAAGCCTGGCGTCGGGAGGGCGCTGCGTTTCTGATACAAGTCAAAGCTGCTTTGGCTGAGCTGTTATTATCTGCCGTATCTATTCAGTACGGATTGATCCATGTCCTCTCGCGAAATCCGCATCGCTACCCGCAAAAGTGCACTGGCCTTGTGGCAGGCCGAATACGTCAAAGCCCGTCTGCAAGAGGCCCATCCGGGCCTCGTCGTGACCCTGGTGCCCATGGTCAGTCGCGGTGACAAACTGCTGGACTCGCCCCTGTCGAAAATCGGCGGCAAGGGCCTGTTCGTCAAAGAGCTGGAAACCGCACTGCTGGAAAACCAGGCCGACATCGCTGTGCATTCGATGAAAGATGTGCCCATGGACTTTCCCGAAGGCCTGGGGTTGTTCTGCATCTGCGAGCGTGAAGATCCACGTGACGCCTTTGTTTCCAATACCTACGCCAGCCTTGAGCAATTGCCGGAAGGCAGCGTGGTGGGTACCTCCAGCCTGCGCCGCCAGGCCCAACTGCTGACCCGTCGCCCTGACCTGCAGATTCGTTTTCTGCGGGGCAACGTCAATACTCGGCTGGCCAAGTTGGATGCCGGTGAGTACGACGCCATTATCCTGGCCGCCGCCGGCCTGATCCGTCTGGGCTTCGAAGACCGCATCAGTTCGTCCATCAGTGTCGATGAGAGTCTGCCCGCCGGTGGCCAAGGCGCAGTCGGCATCGAGTGCCGTAGTGCCGACACTGAAATTCACGCGTTGCTGGCGCCTCTGCATCATGCCGACACAGCCAGCCGGGTGACTGCCGAGCGAGCGCTGAACAAGCATTTGAACGGTGGCTGCCAGGTTCCGATTGCCTGCTACGCGGTGCTCGAAGGCGATCAGATCTGGCTGCGAGGCCTGGTCGGTGAGCCTAGCGGTGGACTGTTGTTGAGCGCGCAAGCGCGTGGCCCGCGAGCGTCGGCCGCTGAACTGGGGGTGAAGGTGGCAGACGACCTGCTGGCCCAGGGCGCCGATGACATCCTGCGCGCGGTCTACGGCGAGGCGGGCGAAGAGTGATCGGGTGGCGCCTGCTGCTGACCCGGCCGAGCGAGGATAGTGCTGCATTGGCAGCGACCCTGGCCGAGGTCGGTGTCTTCAGCAGCAGCCTGCCGCTACTGGAGATTCAAGCCTTGCCTGTCAGCGATTCGCAGCGGGCGATCCTGCTGGAACTGGATCGTTACTGTGCGCTGATCGTGGTCAGCAAGCCTGCCGCGCACCTTGGCCTTGGCTTGCTGCGAGCCTATTGGCCTCAGCCTCCCGCTCAAAGCTGGTTCAGTGTCGGTGCCGGTACCGGGCAGATCCTTGCGGATGCCGGTCTGCAAGTTTTCTACCCTCAAACAGGTGATGACAGCGAAGCCTTGCTTGAGCTTCCCCAATTGCGCGAGGCTATCCGGCGACCTGAGCCACGGGTGCTGATCGTCCGCGGAGAGGGCGGTCGCGAACTGCTCTCTGAGCGCTTGCGTGACCTAGGTGCTAGTGTCGATTATCTGGAACTCTACCGCCGGTGCCTGCCGCATTACGCCAAGGATGCGCTGCTTGAGCGGATTGAGGGGGAACGCTTGAACGGCCTGGTGGTCAGCAGTGGACAGGGTTTCAGCCACTTGCAGCAGTTGGCCGGCCCAGCCTGGTCGCAGTTGGCGAAGATGCCGTTGTTTGTTCCAAGTCCCCGGGTCGCCGAAATGGCACGTGCCGCTGGGGCGGAAAAAGTTGTGGATTGTCGCGGCGCCAGTGCCGCGGCTTTGCTAACGGCGTTACGGGAGCAACCCGTGCCCGTTCTCTAAACGCAAAGGATGGATACGTGAGCGAAACAGCCTTGCCTAAAGATGAAGTGCGGCCGGTGCCTGAAGCACCTGCCGAGCCCACGACCCCAACCGTTGAGCGTCGTGGCAACGGGTTGGCGATACTGGCCCTGCTGCTGGGGGCGGCGGGTGTCGCCGCAGGCGGCTGGGGGATCTGGCAGGTGCGCAGCCTGCAAGCCAACAACCAGCAGCAACTGAGCCAGCTGCAGGCCCTGGGAGATCAGGCGCAGAGTTTCAAACTCAGTGAACAGCGCCTGAGTGCACGCCTGGAACAACTGCCGGCAGCCGATGAGCTGGAGGACCGGCGGCGGCTGGTGGCCCAGTTGCAAGGTGATCAGCAGCGCTTGAGTCAGCGCTTGGAAACCGTGCTCGGCGCCAGCCGCAAGGACTGGCGCCTGGCCGAGGCCGAGCATCTGCTGCGTCTGGCCAGTCTGCGTCTGTCTGCACTGCAAGACATCAGCAGTGCTCAGGCCCTGGTCCAGGGCGCAGACGATATCCTGCGGGAGCAGAACGACCCGGGCTCTTTCGCTGCACGCGAGCAGTTGGCCAAGAGCCTGGCGGCCTTGCGCAGTACCGAGCAACCAGATCGCACCGGCCTGTTCCTGCAACTGGGAGCCCTGCGTGATCAGGTGCTTGAGCTCAGCGCCGTGGCTCCGGAGTACAAGGACCGCGGCGAGTCACTGCTGGGGCTGACCGCCGACGGTGACGGCGCGAGCCGCTGGGCGCAGTGGTGGGATCAGATCTCCCGCTATTTCCGCATCGATTTCAATGCCGACAAGAACATCCGTCCGTTGCTGGCCGGCCAGGGGCTGACTCAGGTGCGCCTGGCCCTGAGCCTGACGTTGGAGCAGGCACAATGGGCCGCCTTGAATGGTCAGGCGGCGGTCTATACCCAGGCACTGACCGAGGCACGTGATGTACTGACCAGCAACTTCAATCAGGACAATCCGCAAAGCAAGATCATGCTTGAGCGCTTGTCCGAACTGAGCAAGCAGCCCGTGACCGTTGTCACCCCGGATCTGGCCAAGACCCTGAGCACTGTCCAGGCCTATCTCGAGCGGCGCAATCTGAACGCTGAAGATTCAGTCAAGCCTCTGGCCAAACCTGCGGCGAACACCGCCCAGGAGACGAGCCCATGAAGCGCGTCTATGTGATCGTTCTACTGCTCATCGCAGCCATCGGCCTGTTGGGGTTGGCCATTGCCGAGCATCCCGGGTACGTGCTGATCGCCTACAGCAACTTCCGCTACGAATCCAGCCTGTGGGCAACCCTGGCCTTGGTGGCGCTGATCTGGTTGGTGATCTGGGGCATCAAGCTGCTGATCGAATTGGTGATGGTCTCTGGTGGTGTGGTCAATCCCTGGTCGCGGCGCAATCGGAGTCGCCGGGTACAAATCGCCATCGAGCAGGGCCAGATGGACCTTGCCGAAGGTCGTTGGGCCAGCGCGCAAAAACACCTGCACCGTGCTGCAGAGGCCGAACGTCAACCACTGTTGTATTACCTCGGTGCGGCCCGCGCCGCCAACGAGCAAGGCCACTATGAGGAGTGCGACCAGTTGCTGGAGCGGGCACTGACTCGCCAGCCCCAGGCCGAGCTGGCGGTCGCCTTGAGTCATGCCCAGTTGCAGACCGACCGCGGTGATACCGAAGGTGCCCTGAGCACCCTGCAAGCGATGCATGAGCGCCATCCCCATAGCGTTCAGGTCCTGCGCCAGTTGCAGCGCCTGCATCAACAGCGTGGTGACTGGTCGGCGCTGATCCGTTTGCTGCCCGAGTTGCGCAAGGACAAGGCCCTGCCGGCCAGCGAGCTGCAGGAGCTGGAGCGTCGCGCCTGGGGTGAGAACCTGACCTTGGCGGCACGGCGCGAAGAGGATCAGGTGGCAGGCCTGCAGTCTCTCAATCGAGCCTGGCAGCAACTGACTTCGGCCCAACGCCAGGAGCCACAGCTGGTGCTGGCCTACGCCGAACAACTGCGTCAGCTGGGGGCAGGAGCCGAGGCTGAAGAGGCCCTGCGCACAGCCCTCAAGCGCAAATATGAAAGCCACCTGGTACGGCTCTACGGATTGGTGCGCGGCAGCGATCCATCGCGCCAGTTGCAGACTGCCGAGCACTGGTTGAAGGAGCATGCGGACGACCCGAGTTTGCTACTGACCCTGGGCCGTCTGTGTCTGCAGAACAGTCTGTGGGGCAAGGCCCGGGACTACCTGGAAAGCAGCCTGCGACTGCAGCGCAATCCTGAAGCCTGTGCCGAGCTGGCTCGTTTGCTGGCTCAGTTGGGCGATACCGAGCGCAGCAACCAGCTGTTCCAGGAAGGCCTGGGAATGCTCGACGAGCGCCTGCTGGCGTCACCGTTGCCGGTTCCGGTACGGATCTGAAGCGTCTTCAGGGCCGGTTGCCGGTTGCAGGCAACCGGCCTGTTTTTATTTGGGGTTGATGGCTCATTCACGGTTGATTGTCGATCCGCTGCGGCATAGCGCTTCTTGAAAGGAGCGAGCGCTTTCTCTACCGTGGCTGCCTGTTTCTCTCCGTTACGGATATCTCATGTCGCTGGCCGGCTCTCGCTTGCTGTTCTCCCTGGTGTTCCTGGTGGGGGCTTTTGCCTCGTGGGCGGCGTTCAACCTGCAATCCGGTGGTGGCCTGGAATCCTGCACCTTGTGGGGCGTGCAACGCTTGCTGCTGATGATGTTCGCTGGCGTCAATCTACTGGCTGTGGTGCAGGGGCCGGGGCGCATGGGACGAGCTGTCTACTGGGCGCTCAACCTGATACTGGGCCTGTTCGGAGTGATCACTGCCGGGCGTCATGTGTTGTTGCAGAACATTCCTTCCGAGCAACTCCTGGCCTGCCTGCCGGACATGCCGTTCATGCTGCGCAACCTGTCCTGGTGGCAGGCACTGCAATTGACCTTCGTGGGGACATCGGACTGCGCGGAGGTCACCTGGACCCTGCTCGACATGAGTCTGCCGGAGTGGAGCCTGCTGTTTTTCGTGATCATGCTGATCTTCAGCGGCTACCGTCTGCTGCGCCTGTCTCGATCCAGTCGCAAGGCTGCAGCGTTGCCCTGAGTCATGGTTTGGTGGGAGGGCGCGGATTAAACGCTTGTATGAACTTTATCTCCTGCGTACCTTGATGCTGTTGTCGAGCGGGCATAATCTGGCCCGCACGCGTCACTGGAATTATGTTGCTCGATGCTGTTGCGCCTGACCGGATCCAGAGTCTCCAGAAGGGGGGGGCGGCGGGCAAGCGGCATGACCCATAAGGGAAGAGAGATCACCATGCTCGAAAGTTGTCAGAATGCTCAGGAACGCTGGGGTGGAGTGCATCTGCTGATCGACCGCTGGTTGCAGGAGCGTCACGAACTGGTTCGAGCCTATGATGCGTTGGGTGCCGAGCCCGAAGCCCTGAGCGAGAGCAAGAAATCGCTGCAGGAATTCTGCGGGATTCTGGTGGACTACGTTTCCGCCGGTCATTTTGAAATCTACGAGCAGCTCACCAGCGAGGCCAAGGCCTTTGGCGACAAGCGCGGGCTTGAGCTGGCCGATACCCTCTATCCGCGTATTGATGTGATCACTGAAAAGCTCCTGGCGTTCAACGACCTGTGTGATGCGGGTCAGTGTGTGGCGCAGAAGTTCAAGGAGCTGGGCGGCCTGTTGCACGAACGCTTCGAACTGGAAGATTGCCTGATCGAAGTGCTGCATAACGCCCACAAGCAGGACGCGGTGGCTCAGGCCTGAAAACAGGGCGGAGCAATACAGGAACGGCACGCCTTGGCGTGCCGTTTTTCGTTCCTGTGCCTTAGTCAGCAACGCCCAGCAGTTCGATCTCGAATACCAGGGGGGTGTAAGGCGCGATCAGGTCGCCTGCGCCTTCGGTGCCGTAGGCCTGATTCGAAGGAATCACCAGTCGCCATTTGGCGCCGGTGGGCATCTGCGACAAGGCGCTGCGCCAGCCTTCGATCACACTGTCCAGGCGAAACCACTGCGGTTGCTGGGTCTGGTCGAACACGGTGCCATCGGGCAGGCGTCCGGTGTAGCGCACCTGGACTGAACCGTTGGGGCGGGCCTTGTTGCCACTGCCAGGTGCCAGCTCGGTCAGTAGAATGCCATCGGCCAGTTGGCGCACGCCGGGCTTGGCCTTTTCCTGGTCGAGAAAACGTCGTTCGTTTTCCAGGGCCGCTTCAGTTTTCGACTGGCTCGACTGCTCGCTGATCCGTGCATCGTGCTGAGCCAGGATCTGTTCGATGCGTTCGGTTTTTAGGGCCAGTGGCTTGCCTTGATAAGCGGCTTTCAAACCCTCGACCAATGCCTGGATCTGCAGATCGGGCACTTCGTCACGCAGTCGTTCACCGAGGCTTGCGCCCAGGCTGTAGGCAAGGTCGTGAGCGTCATTGGGCGGCGCTTCGGCAGCAGCCTGAGCCAGTGGCAAGAACAGGCTCAGGGATAAAAACAGGTAACGCGACATGGGCACTCTCCGGCCTGAGTAGCGGTGGATTATGCCAGCGACAAAGCACGGGTTGGTGAGCAACTTCGATGACGGCGAAGAACATTTTCAATCCGCTGCAACGCCGGGCTTTCGATACTGTCAACATGCCCTAGCGGCGGTAGCAGCAGAGGTCTAGTATGAGCCGCAACTCACGTCAGCCAGGAGGTAAACCATGTCGGCCAATAAGAAGCCTGTAAATACTCCGTTGCATTTGCTCCAACAGCTGTCGGGCAGCCTGCTCGAACATTTGGAAAACGCTTGTTCCCAAGCCTTGGCTGATGCTGAAAAACTGCTCGCCAAGCTGGAAAAACAACGGGGTAAGGCGCAGGAAAAACTGCACAAATCGCGCACCAAATTGCAGGACGCTGCGGCGGCCGGCAAGGCCAAGGCACAAGCCAAGGCCAAGACCGCGGTGAAAGAACTCGAAGACTTGCTGGACGCATTGAAAGAGCGCCAGGCACAAACCCGCAGCTACATTCTGCAACTCAAGCGCGATGCCCAGGAAAGCCTGAAACTGGCTCAAGGCGTTGGTCGTGTGAAGGAAGCAGTGGCCAAGGCATTGAGCACTCGTGATGCCAAGCCGGTAGCTGTCGCAGCGAAGAAACCAGCGGCCAAGCCTGCAGCTAAAGCACCTGCCAAATCTGCCGCCAAACCAGTGGCGAAAAAAGCGTCTGCCAGCGCAGCTAAACCCGCGGCGAGCAAACCCGCAGCGGCTAAACCTGCCGCCAAGCCTGCGCCTGCCAAACCTGTTGCCGCCAAGACCGCTGCCGCCAAGCCAGCAGCCAAAGCCGCCGCAGCCAAGCCTGCCGCCGCCAAGCCAGTGGCCAAACCTGCCGCCAAATCTGTAGCAGCCAAACCTGCCGCTAAACCTGTCGCAGCCAAATCCGCAGCCAAACCTGCCGCCGCAAAAGCGCCGGCCAAACCTGCTGCCAAACCCGCCAGCAAACCTGCAGTAGCTGCCAAGCCAGCAGTATCGTCGGCTGCTAAACCAGCAGCCAAGCCGGCCGCCAAACCTGCCGCCAAACCGACTGCGAAAAAGCCGGTGGCCAAGCCTGCAGCAGCCAAACCCGCTGTGGCCAAACCCGCCACCCCGGCAGCCAAGCCAGCGGCTCCAGCACCGGCTGCGGCCAAGCCAGCTGCACCCGCGCCAGCAGCCTCGCCAGCAGCGACTGCGAGCACAGCTCCTGCCGCTCCCGCTCCGGTAACTGCCGGTACTCCTTCCAGCGCTTCTTAAGCGCCGGTCGCCGCGACGCGCAGCACCTGCAGCGCGTCGCGGTTGCGTTCGGCGGCTCCGGCCGCCAATCCTTCAAGCCAGTCTTCCAGGCTCTTCGCTTGAACCTCCGGCCATTCCCGTACCCGCTCCTGCAAACGCAACAGCAATTGCCGTTCGGCTTCCAGTTCCAGGGTCTTGACCTGTTCGCGCAAGGCACTCAACTCAAGGTCTTCGCGGGCCGCATCGCGCCAGCCAATGCGCAAGTCGCGCAAGGGTTGAACCACGTCCCGGTGCCAGGGCGCCGCGAGCTCATTCAACTGCTCCAGGCGCTGGCTATCGCAGCGGACGCCACGCTGGCCAAGCCAGGCTCCACAGAGCAGCAGGCAGACATTGGCCCCTTCGTCCTGTAGCTGCAGGCAGGCTTCCTGCACGCCGGAAAGGGCATAAGTGGTCAGGGAAAAATTCCACAGGTCAGAGGACATAGTGCTACTCGCGCCAGTTGCGAGCGAAGCTGGTAGACTCCGCCGCCATTATGATTCGACTTCAGAACCTGACTTTACAGCGTGGCCCGCAACGTCTGCTAGAAGACGCCGAGCTGACCCTGCACGCCGGCCAGAAAGCCGGCCTGATCGGTGCCAACGGCGCCGGCAAATCCAGCCTGTTCGCCTTGCTGCGCGGCGAGTTGCATCCGGATTCGGGTGACTGCTTCCTGCCCGCCGATTGGCGCATTGCCCACATGCGTCAGGAGGTCGACACCCTCGAGCGCCTGGCCGTGGACTATGTGCTCGACGGCGACCTGCGTCTGCGCCAGGTGCAGCGTGAACTGGCCGCCGCCGAAGCGGCCCACGACGGTGGCGCGCAAGCGCGCCTGCATGCCGAGCTGGATAGCGCCGATGGCTACACCGCTGACGCGAGGGCGCGCAAGCTGCTGGCCGGACTGGGCTTCACCAACGAACAGATGGACCGCCAGGTCGGCGATTTCTCCGGGGGCTGGCGGATGCGCCTGAACCTGGCCCAGGCGCTGATGTGCCCGTCGGACCTCTTGCTGCTCGACGAACCCACCAACCACTTGGACCTCGATGCCATCATCTGGCTCGAAGACTGGCTCAAGGGTTATCCCGGCACCTTGCTGTTGATCTCCCACGATCGGGATTTCCTCGATGCCGTGGTCGATCACGTGGCTCACGTCGACCAGCGCAAGATCACCCTCTATCGCGGTGGCTACAGCGCCTTCGAGCGGGCCCGTGCCGAGCGACTGGCCCAGCAACAGCAGGCCTACGAGAAGCAGCAGGCGCAACGGGCGCACATGGAAAGCTACATTGCCCGCTTCAAGGCCCAGGCCACCAAGGCTCGCCAGGCCCAGAGCCGGATCAAGGCCCTGGAACGGATGGAAGAGCTGTCGGCGGCCCATGTGGACTCGCCGTTCGACTTCACCTTCCGCGAGTCGACGAAGATCTCCAGCCCGCTGATCGACCTCTCTGATGCCCGTCTGGGGTATGGCGAGCGCGCGGTGCTGGAGAAGGTCAAGCTGCAACTGACGCCGGGCGCACGGATCGGCCTGCTGGGCCCCAACGGCGCCGGCAAGTCGACCCTGATCAAGAACCTCTCCGGTGAGCTGCAGCCGTTGTCCGGCCGCCTGACCCGGGGCGAGAACACCGTTGTCGGCTACTTCGCCCAGCATCAGCTTGACTCCCTGGATTCCAAGGCCAGCCCCTTGCTGCACCTGCAGCGGCTGGCGCCCACCGAGCGCGAGCAGACCCTGCGCGACTTCCTCGGCGGTTTCGACTTCCGCGGCGCGCGGATCGACGAGCCGGTGCTGAATTTCTCCGGCGGTGAAAAGGCTCGCCTGGCCCTGGCCCTGATCGCCTGGGAGCGGCCGAACCTGTTGCTGCTCGACGAACCCACCAACCACCTGGACCTGGAGATGCGCCTGGCCCTGACCATGGCCCTGCAAGAGTTCAGCGGCGCGGTATTGGTGGTCTCCCACGATCGCCATCTGCTCAAGAGCACCACGGACAACTTCTTCCTGGTGGCCGACGGCAAGGTCGAGGAGTTCGACGGCGACCTGGATGACTACACCCGTTGGCTGGTGGACTACCGCCAGCGCAATGCCCCGGTCAGCAACACGCCGGTCAACCCGGACAAGACCGACAAGAAAGCCCAGCGCCAGGCCGCGGCTGCTTTGCGTCAGCAGTTGGCACCGCACAAGCGCGAGGCCGACAAGTTGGAAGCCGAACTGGGCAAGGTCCATGAGCGCCTGGCCAAGATCGAGACCAGCCTGGGTGACAGCGGTCTTTACGAAGCGGCGCGCAAGGACGAGCTGCGGGACCTGTTGGCTGAGCAAGCCAAGCTCAAGACCCGCGAGTCCGAACTGGAAGAGGCCTGGATGGAAGCCCTGGAGTTGCTGGAAAGCATGCAGGCAGAACTCGAGGCACTGTCCTGATGGAAGCGTTGCAACTGCCATTGCCGGCGCAGTGGGTCGCTCCGTTGTGGGTGGGCGTGCAGATCCTGCTGATTCTCCTGGCGGGCTATCTGGCCCAGCGTTTTGTCGCCCGTGGCCTGACCCGCCTGGGCGAGCGTTACCCGTTCCCGCCGCAGTTGCTGATGCCCCTGCGGGGCGGTCTGCGCTGGCTGATCATGGGCAGCGCGGTGATCTTCGTCCTGGAGCGCCTGGGGGTTTCCGCCACGGTGTTGTGGACCGCCCTGTCCGGCTTTGTCGCCGTGGCGGCGGTGGCCTTCTTCGCCATGTGGAGTGTGCTCTCCAACCTGCTGTGCGCGATCCTGATCTTCACCGTTGGCCCCTTCCGCCTGGGTGACGTGGTGGAGTTGGTGGACACCGTCGACAAGCCTGGCGTCAAGGGCCGGGTCGTGGCGATCAACCTGCTGTACACCACCCTGATCGAGTCCGAAGAGGCCGGCACCGGCAGCGCCATGGTCCAGGTGCCCAACAGCCTGTTCTTCCAGCGCTCGGTGCGTCGCTGGCGCGGCAGCGATGTGCTGCCGGTAGGAACTGGCGAAAAGTAACCCCTTCCTCTGTAGCCGCTGCCGCAGGCCGCGAACGGCTGTGCAGCTATTGCCCCGTCCTGCGGACCTATCGCAGCCTGCAGCAGAGGCTACAGGGCCGTGCATCACCTTTGGGCGAAAAAAATATAGTCAGCCGCGGGTCGGAGGATTAGCTTAGGCAGTCACGACCAATCCGATCCGAGGTGTGCGATGGTGCTTGAAACATGGCTGGCGTTCTTTGCCGCCAGTTGGGTAATCAGTCTTTCTCCGGGCGCCGGCGCCATTGCGTCGATGTCCTGTGGCTTGCAATACGGTTTCTGGCGCGGCTACTGGAACGCCCTGGGCCTGCAACTGGGCCTGGCCCTGCAGATTGCCATTGTCGCCGCCGGTGTTGGCGCCATCCTTGCTGCTTCTGCCACCGCCTTCTATGCAATCAAGTGGTTTGGTGTGGCCTACCTGGTGTACCTGGCGGTCAAGCAATGGCGCGCGCTACCCAGCGATCTCAGCGATGACGCGGCCATCCGTCCCCTTGGCAAGCCTCTGGCACTGGTGTTTCGCGGCTTCCTGGTGAACATCAGCAACCCCAAGGCCCTGGTGTTCATGCTGGCGGTACTGCCGCAGTTCATCGACCCCCATGCGCCCCTGGTCAAGCAGTACCTGATTCTCGGCGCCACCATGATCGTGGTCGACCTGATCGTGATGGCCGGCTACACCGGGCTGGCGTCCAGGGTCCTGCGTCTGTTGCGTACCCCGGTTCAGCAGCGGCGCATGAACCGTACCTTCGCCGGTTTGTTCCTCGGCGCGGCGGGCTTCCTGGCGACCATTCGCAAAGCCGCGGCCTAGGTTTTCCAGAGACAAAAAAAGGCGACCCCACGGGTCGCCTTTTTCGTTTGCGTACGGCTTAGCGCAGGATTACCGGCGCTGTGTCCGGCGGCAGGTTGTTGCGCATCGGCGCTTGCCCCGGTTGCTCGTAGCCACCGCGACCCAGCTGCTCGGCCATCTGCCGGGTAACGTCTTCGCCCAGGGCCTTGGAGACTTCGCGTACCACCCGTGGCCGGTTCAGCGAGACACGGATGTCGCGGCTGTTCACCAGCTTGGTGTCCTGGCCTTCGCCCATGGCGGTGAACGCCGAGGTGATCTCGAAGGTGCGGGTGTTGATCAGGCTGAAGTCCGCCACCAGGGTCAGGCCCAGCACCGCCGAGTAGCTGTTGGTATTGGCCAGCTCGTTGATGTCCTGGGTGAAGTCGATGTCCGACACCGTGCCGAACAGCACGTAGTCGGCACCCTTGAAGTTGCCCGCCTTGATGCGCTTGATGATGTCGTAGACGTTGGTCTTGGACGCGTCGGTGTGGGGCGAACCCTGCACCAGCTGGAACATCCCGGACTTGAGAATCCCGCCCTTGATATCACCGGTGAACTTGCGCAGTTCGCCTTCTTCGATGTAGCTGGTGCTGGCTTCCAGTTCGTTGTAGCTGGCCGAACCGCTGGAGCTGTAGTAGCCCTCGCGGTAGTTCTGCTGGGCCGAAACCACGTGAATGTATTCCTGCACACGTTCCTGGTAGGCCAGGTCCATGACTGCGACTTTCGGGGCCGCCTGGGCGCTGAACGCACAGGCCAGGGCCAGGATGCCAATCCATGCACGCATTGCTTAGCGCTCCGTGGTCTTGCGGATCTCTTTCTCGTCCATCCACTCGGCCAGACCGCTCTCGACGTCGATCAGTTGCAGGCTGAATTTGTAGAAGACGTCCTTGTAGTCGCTGCTGCGCTTGACGATGGAGCTGATGGAGCCCTCAAGACGGTACTTGGCGGCGACCATGTTGCCGGTCTTGGCCACGGTGGACTTCTTGTACAGGCCGCTCTGGTTCTGCAGCTTGAGCTGGTCGACCTGGCTCTGCATGGCTGTGTTGTCGCTGGCGAAGCGGGCGGTGCCGGATTTCATCAGCTGGGTCTTGATCGAGGTGGTGATCTCGCGAGTATCGATGTACTCGCTGGTCTTGTTCTTCACGTCGTAGACCTGCACCACTGGGCGGCCCTGGAGGATGCCGGACTGGGCCAGGGAGCGGGTCATGGATTCGGCGATCATCTGCAGGTCGGTGGAACCGAACTCGTTGGTCACCAGTTCCACGGCCTTGCTGTCGCCGTAGCTGATGTTCTTGCCGCCCAGGACCGGGGAGTTGTTGGCGCAGCCGCTGGCCAGCAGGGCGACCACGGCGAGGAAGGAAAAGCGTGCAAACATGGAAGTGCTCTCTTGATCGGGTTCAGGAACGGCTTATTGGGTTTTGACTTCCAGGCGGAAGTCAGTGGCCTTGGGCACCGGCGCGATGGCCGGCAGGAAGGTGGCCTGGGCCGCGTACAGGTTGAAGACTTTCCAGCTTTCTTCATCGGCAACCGGGAAACCGTCGTCACCCAGCCAGACAAAGCGGTAGTACATGGTCATGTTGGTGTGGCTGGTGTTGTTCAGTGCCACCTTGACCGTCAGGAAGCCGTTTTCACGGGCGACCCGCATCGCGCCGATGGCGATGTTGTTGAACTTGTTCATCACCACCACCTTGCTCGCGGCACTGCCGGGGGCGGGAGGAGGCGGGGTGGCGCAACCGGCCAGTAGGGCCAGTGCGGCGACAGCGAGAAGTTTCAAGCGCATGGGGGGCTCCGCTTAAGGACGTTGGTTGCTGGCCATGTTCTGGCCGGCGTTGTTCGGGATGACATGAGCGGCCAGGCCGCTGCTGAACACCTGGTTGCCCACTACGCGCAGGGCGATCACCTGATAGCGCTGATCAACCTTGACCTGCACTTGAGTGCCGCCCTGGGCGTTAGGCAGGCTGAGGCTGTGCTCGCCCTGCTTGAGACGCAGGCGGGCGACCTGGGTGTTGTCCGGCAGGGTGCGCCAGGTGCGGGTATCGGCCCCTTCGGTCACCGCCGAAGCCAGGCCCACGGCCAGGCCGGCCAGGGGGTTGACCTCGTTGAGGTTCTTTTGCGCCACGCCACGGGTCACTGCACGCACAGTGGTGCGCAGGATGATCCCCGGCATGTCGTCACGCAGGGCGCGGCGGGACATGGCGGTGGTGCTGTTGAGCAGGGTCAGGTTCTGCTGCTGACCATCGATGCCGATCTGGGTGAAGGTCTGGGTCGAGGTATCGGCCTTGATCACCGGGAACGACAGTGGAGTGATGACCAGGTTGCCGTTGATTGGCAGCGGCAAGGGAATGCGCACCGAGTCCCGGGCCGGGGCCAGGCCGCTTTGCACCACGATCAGCACGTCGCTCTCATCGGCCGCCAGGGCCGCTACCACCGGAGCCTTGACCGGAGCCTTGGCGGGCGTCTTGCGTTTGGACTTGGTCGAGGATTTGCCCGGGGCTTCGACTTTCACCGGTTCCACGGGGGTGTCCAGGTTCAGCAGGGCCTGTTCCAGCAAGGGCGTGTTGGGACGCAGTTCCGCAGCCTTGCGGTAGCCGGGAGCCGCCAGGTCCTTCTCGCCCAGGGCTTCATAGACGAAGCCGGCCAGGTAGTGGCTGAACGCACTCTGGTAGCTGTTCTTCAGGTTGACCACATCGGGAGCGTCGAGGGCTTCCACGGGATAGCCCTTGAGGTCCTTGTACTCGGTTTTAACCCCTTGCTTCTCGGCTTCGTCCTCGCGCTTGAGGTATTCCTTGTCCCGCAGTTCGGCGATCACCGCTTCGCGTTCGTGGGTCTTCTTGATCGCCATGCGGGCGCCGTCGAAGTCGTTGCTGGCCAGCAGGTTCATGGCCATCTGGGTCGTCAGCATGACCTTTTCGTAGTCATAGCCTTCGTAGCGACGGACTTTGTCGTTGACCAGGAAACTGCCGAACTGGGCCAGGTACTTGTCGGTGTCGAGCTTGACCGAGTCTTCCCAGTTGCCCACGACCTGATCGGCATGGCCCCAGGCGGCCTGGCTGCCATTGAGGTCGCCCTTGGCCCGCAGCAACTCGCCCTTTTCGAAGTAATAGAGCAGGTCCTTGTCTTCACCCTTGTTGTTTTTTTCCAGCAGGGTCAGGGCGGCATCTAGGTTGCCGGCACGCAGTTGCTGGTTGGTTTCCTGAAGCTCGTTGTCGTAGCTGCGGAAGGCCGAACAGCCTGCGAGCAGGGTGACTGCGCCGAGCGCAATCGAGGTGAGGACGCGGGATGCCATGGGTACTTCTTCTTCCCTGAATGAGACAGCCTGGCGTGCGGGTCGGGCTGGACGAACCCATTGGCAGGAACTGCGGCTACGCTGCCAATTCCTCATAAAAAGAGGAGCTTAAATGCCGTCTCGCTATAACGAGGGCGCGGCATTATAAACGTGGATTCTGGCGCTGTAATGGCTTTTTAACTTCAATTTGATTGGTGTTTGCCACTATGTGAGCGGCTGCTCATTGGTGGTCGAACCAGGCTGCCAGCGGGCTCTTTTCCAGGGTCGCGGGGCGATGACGAACAGCTCATCGCCCACGCGCCTCAGGCTGATGACCTGGTAGCGCTGGTCCAGCTTGAAGCGCAGTTCGCCGGTCTTGCCCAGGGGCAGTCGGTGTTGGCCTTTTCTCAGGCGCAGACGGGTCACCTGGGTGGTGTCGGGCAGGCGCTGGTCGGCGCAAGTGTTGCAACAGGCGGATAAGCCTTGAGTGAAACTCATTGGGAGTGAACAATATGTTACTTCGTATTTCCATTTGAGATTCGTTCATGACTGGCCCTTCCCGTTTACTGGCATTGCTGGTGCTGCCGCTGCTCGCGCTCTGCAGCTTCAACCTGCTGGCCGATACCGTCGATGGCGCGCCCAAGGCCCTGCATCTGCTGGATTACATTGGCGCCGACTACCCGCCCACGGTTGAAGCCGGCAAGGTCATCGACGAGTCCGAATACCGCGAGCAGGTGGAGTTTCTCGGGGTCCTGCAGGGGCTGATCGCCGACCTGCCGGCCAAGCCGAAGAAAGCCGAGCTGGAGCAGGGCATCGTCAACTTGCGCAAGGCGGTGGACGACCGCGTCGAGGGCAGCCAAGTGGCACGCTTGGCGCGGCAGATGGGGGCCAAGCTGGCGGTGGCCTATGAGGTCAGCCAGGCGCCGGTCATCACCCCGGACCCTGCTCGCGGTGCGCCGCTGTATGCCCAGCATTGCTCGGTCTGCCATGGGGAGAAAGGCGCAGGCGATGGTCCGGCAGGTGTGGGCATGACCCCGCCGCCGGCCAATCTGCGGGATGCCGAGCGCCTTGATCGCCTGAGCCTGTACGCGGTCTACAACACCCTGGGGCTGGGTGTCGAAGGCACCGACATGCCGGCCTTCGCCGATCAGTTGGATGACCGGCAGCGCTGGGACCTGGCCACCTACATCGCCGGGTTCAGCGCCGATCCTGCGGCGGCCAAGGGCGAGCAGAGCTTCAATCTGGCCGACCTGGCCCGGCAGACGCCTGCTGAAGTGCTGGCTGCTCAGGGGCCGCAGGCAGCGGCCACTTTCCGTGCCCAGCGGGCCCAGCCGCCTCAGGTCAAGCGTGGCCCGGCGCAGTTGCTGGACTACACCGCTTCGACCCTGGACAAGAGTCTCGCGGCTTATCGCAACGGCGAGCATGAGCAAGCCTACGATCTTTCGGTAGCGGCTTACCTGGAAGGTTTCGAACTGGTGGAAAGCTCCCTGGACAACGTCGATGCCACGGTGCGCAAGGACACGGAGAAGGCCCTGATGGCCTACCGGCAGTCGTTGCAGGACGGATTGCCGGTGGCCCAGGCCGAACAGCGCCTGGACGCCGCCAAGGCCAAGCTCAAGGCGTCCGCCGAGTTGTTGGGTGGCGACAGCCTGAGCTGGTCCCTGAGTTTTATCTCCGGTTTGCTGATCCTCCTGCGCGAAGGCCTGGAAGCCATTCTGGTGCTGGCGGCGATCCTTGCGTTCCTGCGTAATACCGGCCAGCAATCGGCGGTGCGCAGTGTCAACGTCGGCTGGGGCCTGGCGCTGTTGGCCGGCCTGGCCACCTGGGCCCTGGCGGCTTATGTGATCGACGTCAGCGGTTCCCAGCGGGAGCTGCTGGAGGGGGCCACGGCGTTGTTCGCCAGTGTCATGGTGCTGTGGCTCGGGGTATGGATGCATGATCGTCGGCATGCGGCGGCCTGGCAGGATTACATCAAGACCAGCCTGGTGGGCGGCGGCGGGCGTTTCGGTTTTGCCGTGCTGGCGTTCTTCTCGGTGTACCGCGAGCTGTTCGAGGTGATCCTGTTCTACGAGACCCTGTGGCTGCAGGCAGGCCCAGCCGGACATAACGCGGTCATGGCGGGTGGTGCCACCGCTCTGGTGTTGCTGGTGGGCCTGGCGTGGGTGATCCTGCGGGGCTCGGCCAAGCTGCCTTTGGCGCTGTTCTTCGGCATCAACGCGGCGTTGCTGTGTGCCTTGTCGGTGGTATTTGCCGGGCACGGGGTCAAGGCGTTGCAGGAAGCGGGCATCTTCGGCACCCGGCCAGTAGCCTTCTTCGATTTCGACTGGCTGGGCATTCATGCCGATGCCTACTCGCTGGGGGCTCAGGCTGTGGCGATCCTGGCGATCGTGGTGCTGTACAGTCGCAGCCGCATGAGTGAGAAGCAGCGACTGCGCGCGTCTTGAGTCGACAGCGTCGCTGATCGCGGGCGAGCCCGCTCCTGCGGGGGCTGGCTTGCCCGTTTTGCATTTTGTGAGGAGAACATCAATGCGTGTCTGGATCGATGCCGACGCTTGCCCCAAGGCGGCCAAGGATCAGGTGGTGCGCTTTGCCTTGAAGCGCCAGTTCGAGGTGGTGCTGGTGGCCGGGCAAGCGCAGATCAAGCCGGCTTTCGCCTGCGTCAAACTGATTGTGGTGCCCAGCGGTCCGGATGCTGCCGACGATTATCTGGTGGAGCATGCCGTGCCCGGTGAGCTGGTGATCTGCAGTGATGTGCCCTTGGCCGACCGCTTGGTGAAAAAGGGTGTGTCGGCCCTGGACCCGCGTGGCAAGGAATTCGATGCACAGAACATGGGGGAGCGCCTGGCGGTGCGTAATCTGTTCACCGATCTGCGGGAGCAGGGGCAGGTCAGTGGCGGACAGGCGCCTTATGGCGAGCGGGAGAAGCAGGCCTTCGCCAATGCCCTGGACCGGATTCTGACCCGGCTGGCGCGTCAGGCCTGAGGGAGGAACCAGCGGCTCCTCCTGAAGCGGGGTGTCAGGGAGTCACTGCTCGCCTTCGTGGGTCAGTTCCAGCACCCGGTCGACCAGTTTGTTGATCCCGGAGGCGGCTTCGCTGATGGATTGCGCCAGCATATAGGCCGGGGTGCTCACCAGTTTGCGTGCTTTGTCTTCGACGATGTCGCCTACTGCGCATTCGGTGTGGCTGGCGCCCATCTTGCCCAGGGCCGCTGCGGTATCGGCATCGTTGCCGATGGTGCAGGTCACGCCAGGACCATAGATCTTCGCCGCCAGGGCCGGAGCGATGCACATCAGGCCCACCGGTTTGCCCGCTTCGGCAAAGGCTTCGGCCAGAGCCAGGACGTCCGCCTGGACTGTGCAGGCCGCGCCTTCGGTGGCGAAGCTGGAGAGGTTCTTGGCTGCCCCGAAACCGCCGGGCACGATCAGCGCGTCGAAGTCTTCGACATTGGCCTCGCGCAGGTCCTTGACCTGGCCACGAGCAATGCGCGCCGATTCCACCAGCACGTTGCGGGTCTCGGGCATGGCTTCGCCGGTCAGGTGGTTGAGCACATGCATCTGCGGGATGTTCGGGGCAAAGCACTGCACCTGGGCGCCGCGTTGGTCGAGGCGCAGCAGGGTCATCACGCTTTCGTGGATCTCGGCACCGTCGAACACGCCGCAACCGGAAAGGATCACTGCAACTTTTTTGCTCATGGTTTTTCTCCAGGTTCAGGGTGCTGACAGCATGCCAATGACCGGCGCGTTACTCCACTGATGTCGTCGAAGCCTTGGCCTTGGCCTGTTCGGCGGCTTGTTCGGCGTCATAGATCTGCTTGGCCAGACGGGCGTTCTTGAAGCGTCGGCGCAGCCACAGGCCGAAACCCAGCACCAGCAACGCGCCCAGCACCCACAGCTCGTACTTCTTGATGCTGCCGAGCATGCCTTCCATGACCGCGCCGAAATGGTAGGCGGCCTGGGCCAGGGCCACGGCCCAGACGGCCGCGCCGATGCCGTTGAGCAGCAGGTAGCGGCCCGGCGGATAGCCTGACAGACCAATGGCCACTGGCATCACGGTGCGCAGGCCATAGACGAAGCGGAAGCTCAGCACCCAGATATCCGGATGCTTGCGGATATGTTCCAGCGCCCGATCGCCCATCATTTGCCAGCGCGGTTTGCGCGCCAGCAACTTGCGGCCATGCTTGCGCCCCAGGAAGTACCACAGCTGGTCACCGGCGTAGCTGCCGAAGAAGGCAACCACCATCACCAGGTTGATATCCATGTATCCGCGGAACGCTAGAAACCCGGCTAGAACCAGAATGGTTTCGCCTTCGAAAAACGTACCGAGAAAGAGGGCGAAATAGCCGAAATCCTGAAGAAATTGTTGGAGCATTGTCTGGATGCTGGCGAAATGAACGCGCAGCCTACCCCTTCGACGACGTTGGGGAAAGTATCGAAATGTGTCTCGACGTGAACAATTGGGCCAATGACAATGAGTGTTGCTGCCGGTCAACAGCTTGAGCACAACTGTCATCTGTTCGTCATAATGCCCGCTTATAACTGTCACGCTCGCCCGCCAGCGCGGGCCCTGGAGTCCGCCGTGAGCTTTACCCCTGCCAGCCGCCTGTTCCCTGCCACTCGTCTGCGGCGTAACCGCCGTGATGATTTCTCGCGCCGTCTGGTTCGCGAAAACCGGCTGAGCGTGGACGACCTGATCCTGCCGGTGTTTGTGCTCGACGGTGATAATCGCCGTGAGGCGGTGGCTTCGATGCCGGGCGTGGAGCGCTTGACCATCGACCTGTTGCTGGAAGAGGCGGCGCATTGGGTCGAGCTGGGGATTCCGGCCCTGGCGCTGTTCCCGGTGACGCCGGCCGGGCTCAAGTCCCTGGATGCGGCCGAGGCCTGGAACCCTGAAGGGATTGCCCAGCGTGCCACCCGCGCCTTGCGCGAGCGCTTCCCGGCGCTGGGCGTCATCACCGATGTGGCCCTGGACCCGTTCACCACCCATGGCCAGGACGGCATTCTCGACGAGCAGGGTTATGTACAGAACGACATCACTGTCGATGCCCTGGTGCGTCAGGCCCTGTCCCACGCCGAGGCCGGCGCCCAGGTGGTGGCGCCGTCGGACATGATGGACGGGCGGGTCCAGGCGATCCGCGAAGCCCTGGAGCTGGCGGGACACGTCAACGTGCGGATCATGGCCTACTCGGCCAAGTACGCCAGCGCCTATTACGGCCCCTTCCGCGATGCGGTGGGTTCGGCGCTGAACCTGGGCAAGGCCGACAAGGCCTCGTACCAGATGGACCCGGCCAATGGTGACGAAGCCCTGCATGAAGTGGCGGCGGACCTGGCGGAAGGGGCGGACATGGTCATGGTCAAGCCGGGCATGCCGTACCTGGATATCCTTTTTCGGGTCAAGGATGAATTCAAGGTGCCGACCTTTGTCTATCAGGTCAGCGGCGAATACGCCATGCACATGGCGGCGATCCAGAATGGCTGGTTGGGTGAAGGGGTTATTCTTGAATCCCTGACCGCTTTTAAACGTGCAGGTGCTGATGGCATCCTGACTTACTTTGCCGTTCGTGCTGCTCAATTGTTACGAGAGCAAAAATAGCCCTCCCAGGAACACGCGATGAATACTGAAGGACTCTCAGAAGTTGCCGTAAAAGACGCTCAGCCGGTGGTCGAGCCAGTGGTTGAAACCTCGCCGGAGCTCGAGCCCGTGCCCGTAGTGGCCGAGGTGCAACCGACGCCGGCCATTGTCATCCCCAACCTGGATGACAGCAGCCTGTACATTCACCGCGAACTCTCGCAACTGCAGTTCAATATCCGCGTGCTGGAACAGGCGCTGGACGAATCCTACCCGCTGCTGGAGCGCCTGAAGTTCCTGCTGATCTTCTCCAGCAACCTGGACGAGTTCTTCGAGATCCGTGTCGCGGGCCTGAAGAAGCAGATCACCTTTGCCCGGGAACAGGCCGGTGCCGACGGCCTGCAACCGCACCAGGCCCTGGCCCGCATCAGCGAGCTGGTGCATGGTCATGTCGATCGCCAGTACGCGATCCTCAACGACATTCTGCTGCCGGAACTGGAGAAGCATCAGATTCGCTTCATCCGTCGCCGTCACTGGACCACCAAGCTCAAGACCTGGGTCCGGCGCTTCTTCCGCGACGAGATCGCGCCGATCATCACCCCCATCGGCCTCGACCCGACGCACCCGTTCCCGCTGCTGGTGAACAAGAGCCTGAACTTCATCGTCGAGCTGGAAGGCATCGATGCCTTCGGTCGCGATTCGGGCCTTGCGATCATCCCGGCGCCGCGTCTGTTGCCGCGCATCATCAAGGTGCCGGAAGAGGTCGGCGGCCCTGGCGACAACTATGTGTTCCTGTCGTCGATGATCCACGCCCACGCCGACGACCTGTTCCAGGGCATGAAGGTCAAAGGCTGCTATCAATTCCGCCTGACCCGTAACGCCGACCTGGCGGTGGACACCGAGGACGTCGAAGACCTGGCCCGCGCCCTGCGCGGCGAGTTGTTCTCCCGTCGCTACGGTGACGCGGTGCGTCTGGAAGTGGCCGACACCTGTCCGAAACATCTGTCGGACTACCTGCTCAAGCAGTTCAACCTGCACGAGACCGAGCTCTATCAGGTCAACGGTCCGGTGAACCTGACGCGACTGTTCAGCATCACCGGCCTGGACAGTCATCCGGAGCTGCAATACACCCCGTTCACCCCGCAGATCCCCAAGCTGCTGCAGAACAGCGAGAACATCTTCAGCGTCATCAGCAAGCAGGACATCCTGCTGCTGCACCCGTTCGAGTCCTTCACCCCGGTGGTCGACCTGCTGCGCCAGGCCGCCAAGGACCCGCATGTGCTGGCGGTGCGCCAGACCCTGTACCGCAGCGGCGCCAACTCGGAGATCGTCGACGCCCTGGTGGACGCGGCGCGCAACGGCAAGGAAGTCACCGCGGTGATCGAACTGCGTGCGCGCTTTGACGAAGAGTCCAACCTGCAGATGGCCAGCCGCCTGCAAGCGGCCGGCGCGGTAGTGATCTATGGCGTGGTGGGCTTCAAGACCCACGCCAAGATGATGCTGATCCTGCGTCGCGAGGCCGGTGAGATCGTGCGCTATGCGCATTTGGGCACCGGTAACTACCACGCGGCCAACGCCCGCCTGTACACCGACTACAGCCTGCTGACCTCCGACGATGCCTTGTGCGAAGACGTCGGCAAACTGTTCAGTCAGCTGATCGGCATGGGCAAGACCCTGCGCATGAAGAAGCTGCTGCATGCGCCGTTCACCCTGAAAAAGGGCATGCTCGACATGATCGCCCGGGAGACCCAGTTCGCCCTGGACGGCAAGCCGGCGCACATCATCGCCAAGTTCAACTCGCTGACCGATCCGAAAATCATCCGCGCGCTGTACAAGGCCAGCCAGTCCGGCGTGCGCATCGATCTGGTGGTGCGCGGCATGTGCTGCCTGCGTCCGGGGATTGCCGGGGTGTCGCACAACATCCATGTGCGCTCCATCATCGGTCGCTTCCTGGAACACACTCGGGTGTTCTACTTCCTCAACGGCGGCGAGGAGCAGATGTTCCTTTCCAGTGCCGACTGGATGGAGCGCAACCTCGACAAGCGGGTCGAGACTTGCTTCCCGGTGGAAGGCAAGAAGCTGATCCTGCGGGTCAAGAAAGAGCTGGAGAGTTATCTCACCGACAACACCCACAGCTGGAGCCTGCAGTCCGACGGCCGTTACATCCGCAACACGCCGACCGGCAACCAGAACCCGCGCAGCGCCCAGGCGACTTTGCTGGAGCGTCTTGGCAGCCCGGTGTTGCCAGTGCGCTAAGCGCCACAGGCGCCGTAGACAAAAAGGCCAGCCCGTTTACCGGGCTGGCCTTTTTTATTGGCTTGCGTTGGATGTTTGGTAGGAGCTGGCTTGCCAGCGAAAGCCCCGGCAAGAGCGATTCAGGGCTTGGGGCCTGTTCGCTGGCAAGCCGGCTCCTAAGGTCGGCTTGTTCAGGTCTCAGCGAACGTTCAGCACGATGCCGACCCGGGTCAGCCATTCGGCTTCCAGGGCGAAGTCGGCCTGGGTCAGCTGGTTTTCATCCAGCCAGTTTTCCGGGAACTCCACATCCAGATGGTCGCCTTCGGCGCTCAGGCTCACCTGAGGCATCTGCTGGGTGCCACGGATGTGATGGAACAGGATGGCGAAGCGCAGCAGCACGCACAGGCGGATCAGCTTGATGCCGTCATCGCCGAACTCGGCGAATTTTTCCTTGGGAATGTTGCGGCGGTGGCCGCGCACCAGCAGCGCCAGCATCTGCTGGTCTTCCCGGGAGAAGCCGGCCAGGTCCGAGTGCTCGATCAGGTAGGCGCCATGCTTGTGGTAGTGGTAGTGAGCGATATCCAGTCCCACTTCGTGGACCTTGGCGGCCCAGCCCAGCAGCTCGCGCCAGACACCGTCCTCCAGGTCCCAGTCCGCCGCCACCTGGTCGAAGGCGCGCAGGGCCTTGCCTTCGACTCGCGAGGCCTGCTCCAGGTCCACGTGGTAGCGCTCCATCAGCGAGCTGAGGGTACGTTCACGGACGTCTTCGTGATGATGGCGGCCCAGCAGGTCGTAGAGCACGCCTTCACGCAGGGCGCCTTCGCAGTGGTCCATGCGCTGCAGTTCCAGGGCGTCGAAGATGGCTTCGAGAATCGCCAGGCCCGCCGGGAAGATCGCCCGCCGATCGGGCTTGATGCCTTCGAAGTCGATTTTCTCGGCATCCCCCAGCTTGAACAGCTTGCGCTTGAGCCAGGCCAGCCCCTCGGCGTTGACCTCGCCACTGCCCTGGCCGCCGGCCTTGAGGGCCAGGCCGATGGCGCGGATGGTTCCGGAAGAGCCGATGGCTTCGTCCCAGGTCAGGCGATGCAGGGCATGTTCGATGCTCATGATCTCCAGCCGCGCGGCGGTGTAGGCCTGGGCGTAGCGGGCCGGGGTGATCTTGCCATCGCGGAAATAGCGCTGGGTGAAGCTGACGCAGCCCATCTGCAGGCTTTCCCGCAGCAGGGGTTCGAAGCGCTGGCCAATGATGAATTCGGTACTGCCGCCACCGATGTCGGCGACCAGGCGCTTGCCCGGGGTATCGGCGAGGGTGTGGGACACCCCGAGGTAGATCAGTCGGGCCTCTTCACGGCCGGAGATGACCTCCACCGGGTGGCCGAGGATCTCCTCGGCGCGGCGAATGAACTCGCCACGGTTGCGGGCTTCACGCAGGGCGTTGGTGCCGACGATGCGTACGGTGCCCGGTGGCATGCCGTTGATCAGTTGGGCGAAGCGCTTGAGGCAGTCGAGCCCGCGCTGCATGGATTCTTCGTTGAGCTGGCGTTCTTCGTTGATTCCGGCGGCCAGTTGAACCTTTTCACCGAGCCGCTCGAGAATGCGGATTTCACCGTTCCGGGCCTTGGCCACGACCATGTGAAAGCTGTTGGAGCCCAGATCGATCGCGGCGATCAGGGACAGATTCTTGGCTTGGGATTGGGGCATGGTTGGGGGTCTCGGTCGATAACCTCGCCATCCTGCCACGATCAACGGCTCGCGCCAACGCGCAGTGTCCAATGCGTTGATTCAACGCATAAAACCCTCGGCAGGCTGTGCTGTCGCTGTGCGCCGGCCAGCCGGCTCCTATGACACGGGAGCCTCAAGCCTGCTCGGTGCTGCCAATGAAGTTCGCCAGCTCGGCGGTCTGCGGATGAGCGAACAGCTGCTTGGGATCTCCCACTTCATGCACCTTGCCCTGGTGCATGAACACCAGCTTGTCGCCCACTTCCCGGGCAAAGCGCATCTCATGGGTGACCATGATCAGGGTCATGCCGTCCCGGGCCAGTTGGCGCACCACGCTGAGCACTTCATTGACCAGTTCCGGGTCCAGGGCCGAGGTGATCTCATCGCACAACAGCACCTTGGGCGACATCGCCAGGGCTCGGGCAATGGCGACCCGCTGCTGCTGGCCGCCGGACAGTCGATCCGGAAACGCATCGAACTTCTCCGCCAGGCCAACCCGGGCCAGCATCTGCCGCGCCAGCTCGGCAGCCCGGGCCTTGGGCACCTTCTGCACCACTTGCGGGGCCAGCATCACGTTCTCGCCCACGGTCAGGTGAGGGAACAGGTTGAACTGCTGGAACACCATGCCGACCTTCTGTCGCAGGCTGCGCAGATCGGCGCGGGCGGCGTCCAGGTACTCGCCGTCAACCTCGATCACCCCGTCGTTGATCGACTCCAGGCCGTTGAGGGTGCGCAGCAGGGTGCTCTTGCCCGAGCCACTGCGACCGATGATTGCCACTACCTGGCCCTCCTCGATGCTCAGGTCGATGCCTTTGAGCACATGGTGCTCGCCGTAATATTTATGCAGGGCGGAGATTCTAAGCAGAGGCATGCAGTTTCCTTTCCAGGTAGCGCGCGCTGAGGGACAGGGGGTAGCAGAGCAGGAAGTAACCGAGGGCCACCAGGCCGTAGACCATGAAGGGCTCGAAGGTGGCATTGGCCAGCATGCCGCCGGTCTTGGTCAGCTCGGTGAAACCGATGATCGAGGTCACCGCGGTGCCTTTGACCACCTGCACCGAGAAGCCCACGGTGGGCGCCACGGCGATACGCAGAGCTTGCGGCAGGATCACGTAGCGCAGTTGCTCATAGGGATTGAGCGCCAGGCTCGACGAGGCTTCCCACTGCCCGTGGGGGATCGACTCGACGCAACCGCGCCAGATCTCTGCCAGGTAGGCGCTGGTGAACAGGGTCAGGGCGATAGCGGCCGCCAGCCAGGGCGAGATATCCACACCCAGCAAGGCAATACCGAAGAACACCAGGAACAACTGCATCAACAGCGGTGTGCCCTGGAACAGTTCTATATAGGTGCGGGCGAAGGCGCGGGCAAAGGTCTTGTCGGAGATCCTCAGGGTCATGACCAGCAGGCCGATCAGGCCGCCGCCAACAAAGGCCACCAGGGACAGCAACAGGGTCCACTGCAGGCCGCTGAGCAGGTTGCGCAGGATGTCCCAGAAGGTGAAGTCGCTCATCGGCCGTTCCTCAGGATGTAGCGTTGGCCGAACCAGTTCAGTAGTTGGCGGATCAGCAGGGCCATGCACAGGTAGATCAGGGTGGTCAGGGCGTAGGTTTCAAAAGCGCGGAAGTTGCGCGACTGGATGAAGTTGGCGGCGAAGCTCAGCTCCTCGGTGGCGATCTGCGAGCACACCGCCGAGCCCAGCATGACGATGATGATCTGGCTGCACAGGGCCGGCCAGACCTTGCCCAGGGCCGGCAGCAGCACCACGTGCCGAAAGGCTTCGAAGCGGCTCATGGCCAGGGCTGCGGCGGCTTCCAGCTGGCCCTTGGGAATGGCCTGGATGCCGGCGCGGATGATTTCCGTGGAGTAGGCGCCGAGGTTGATCACCATCGCCAGCACCGCCGCCTGCCACTCGGAGATCTGCAGGCCCAGGGATGGCAGGCCGAAGAAGATGAAAAACAACTGCACCAGGAACGGCGTGTTGCGGATCAGCTCGACGTAGACGCCGAAGATCGCCGCCAGGGGCTGGATCTTCCAGGCCCGCACCAGAGCCCCGGCTATCCCCAGGCTGACCCCCAGCAGGGTGCCTATGGCGGTCAACTCCAGGGTGAACAGGGCGCCGCGTAGCAGCAGGCCGGTATTTTCCAGCACCGGCAGGAAGTCGA
The DNA here is from genome assembly GCF_030718165.1 of Pseudomonas sp. LPH60. Taxonomy (NCBI): domain Bacteria; kingdom Pseudomonadati; phylum Pseudomonadota; class Gammaproteobacteria; order Pseudomonadales; family Pseudomonadaceae; genus Pseudomonas; species Pseudomonas sp. LPH60. The sequence continues at coordinate 403,252 of NZ_JAVAJH010000004.1, read as the reverse complement.
ACTGATAAGCCATGCTCAAGCTCCGGGGCGCCGATCAGAGGTCAGCCGGCAGCGGCTCTTTGAGCCACAACTGGGAGTTCTTCTCCAGGGCGCCATCAGCCTTGGCGGCACTGAGGATCTGGTTGACCTTGTCCAGCAACTCCGGCTGGTTTTTGTTGACGCCGACGTAGACTGGGGAGTCCTTGAGCTTGATCTTCATCGCCGGGATGCGCTTCGGGTTGCGCTGGCTGATGGCGACCATCACCACGTTACCGCTGGCGATCAGGTCGACCTGGCCGGCGAGGTAGGCGGCGATGGTGGAGTTGTTGTCCTCGAAACGCTTGATGGTCGCGCCTTGTGGGGCCACGGCGCTCAGCTCGATGTCTTCGATGGCGCCTCGGGTGACGCTGATGGTCTTGCCCTTGAGGTCGTCAAGGCCGGCGATTGCCGCCTCGGGCGGGCCGAAGACTGCGAGGTAGAAGGGTGCGTATGCCTTGGAGAAGTCGATGACCTTTTCCCGTTCCGGGTTCTTGCCGAGGCTGGAGATCACCAGATCCACCTTGCCGGTGGTGAGGAACGGAATGCGGTTGGTGCTGTTGACCGGGGTCAGCTCCAGCTTGACCTTGAGCTGCTCGGCCAGCAGGCGCGCGGTGTCGATGTCCAGGCCCCGGGGCTGCATATCCGGGCCTACCGAGCCGAAGGGCGGGAAGTCCTGAGGCACGGCGACCTTGAGGGTGCCGCGGGCCACCACGTCGTCCAGGGCATTGGCCTGGGCTGGGGCCTGGGCCAGCAGCAGGCTGGCAAACAGGGCAGAGAGCAGGGCGCTACAGCGTTTGGTCATGGCGAATCTCCGCAAGTCGTGGGAAGTGGTTTCTGTGTGGCGACAGAGCACAGGCCATGCCAACACGCGGAAAGGGCCCTGGAAATATGGGTTTTATTGGCTTTGGTCGGTCTTACTGGTCTGAACAGCTGAGGGGTTTTTCGCACTCGAATCGGGCATGGGGTCGTACCCTCGAACCCCCTTGGAGCACGACTTGCCGGGTTCGGCGAATAGCTTTACAAGGGAGCTTTTCCTGCACTGGCCAGCCTCAAGCCCATGAATTCGATTACTCGTGCCGTACCCGAAGTGGCGCTGCAAGCCATTCGCCAGTTGATCAGCGAGCAGGGCTTCGGCCCCGGTGATGCGCTGCCTTCGCAGCGGGATCTGGCGCTGCAGTTGGGGGTCAGTCGGGCGTCGCTGCGTGAGGCGTTGTCATCCTTGAGCGCGCTGGGGGTGATCAGTGTGCAGCCGGGCAAGGGGGTGTTCGTCCAGGCTCCCGAGGCAGCGGCAGCCGGTGCCGGCTTGAGTTGGCCGTTCGCCGCTCAGGCTTCGCCTGTGGATATCTTTCAGTTGCGCTATGCCCTGGAGGGGTTTGCCGCGGGGTTGGCGGCAGTGACCCTGACCGCCGATGAGCTGGATGCCCTGGAAGACAATGTCGAGGCCATGCGTCGCCAATTGCGGGTCGGGGATTTCGAGGCGGCGGCGCGGCTGGATTTCGAGTTCCACCAGAAGATTCTCCTGGCCAGTGGCAACCAGGCGATGTTGAGCATCCTCAGCACCAGCGCCGAGATCTTCCTGGAAAGTCAGAAACTACCGTTCATCCGACCCGAGCGGGTCATGGAGACGTGGCAGGAGCACCGCAAGATCCTCCGCGCCCTGGCCCGGCACGCTTCGGGGGCGGCACAAAAGGCCATGCAGGAGCATGTGCGCAATGCCGCTCTGCGCACTGGAATCGCCTTTGTCACCCCCACATCTTCGTGAGCTGAGCTATACCCAAACTCATGGGGCACCATAGTTAGAGTCAATCATCTCCGGCTTCCTGAACGCGGGAAGGGCGGATATGATGGGCCACGTTTTTTTGCTTACAACCTGGAGAATTCCATGAGCAGCGATCTTATCAAACACGTCAGCGATGCCAGCTTCGAGGCCGACGTACTCAAAGCCGAAGGCGCTGTGCTGGTCGACTACTGGGCTGAGTGGTGCGGCCCATGCAAAATGATCGCTCCGGTTCTGGACGAAATTGCTGAAACCTACAAAGGCAAACTGACCGTTGCCAAGCTGAACATCGACGAAAACTCGGAAACCCCGGCCAAGCATGGCGTGCGTGGTATTCCGACCCTGATGCTGTTCAAGAACGGCAACGTCGAAGCCACCAAGGTCGGCGCACTGTCCAAGTCGCAGTTGGCAGCGTTCCTCGACGCCAACATCTAAGCGTCGATTTTCAGTGCCCTGGAAAAGCCCCGCAAAACGCGGGGCTTTTTCGTAATTGAGGGCTAGACGCTCCGAAACTCAGGTGTTACATTCGGCCCCGCATTGGTTTCTCCAGTGCCCCCTGCAAGCCGTCGCCGACGCTCTCCTTTTCGAATAAGTACGCGATCCTGTCGCCTTCTCTGCGGCGCGGCCTCATTAAGCCAAAAGCTTAATTTCCCCCCTCTATAAATGATTACGTCATTCCTATATGAATCTGACTGAACTCAAGCAAAAGCCGATTACCGAACTGCTCGAATTGGCCGAACAGATGGGCATAGAAAATATGGCCCGTTCGCGCAAGCAGGACGTGATTTTCTCCCTGCTGAAAAAGCACGCGAAAAGCGGTGAGGAAATCTCCGGTGATGGCGTGCTGGAGATCCTCCAGGACGGCTTCGGCTTCCTCCGCTCCTCCGACGCCTCCTACCTGGCCGGCCCGGACGATATCTACGTCTCGCCAAGCCAGATCCGTCGCTTCAACTTGCGTACCGGTGACACCATCGTTGGCAAGATCCGCCCTCCGAAGGAAGGCGAGCGGTACTTCGCGCTGCTCAAGGTCGATACCATCAACTACGACCGTCCCGAGAACGCCAAGAACAAGATTCTGTTCGAAAACCTGACGCCGCTGTTCCCGACCGTGCGCATGAAGATGGAAGCCGGCAACGGTTCCACCGAAGACCTGACCGGTCGTGTCATCGACCTGTGCGCTCCGATCGGTAAAGGCCAGCGTGGTCTGATCGTTGCTCCGCCAAAGGCGGGCAAGACCATCATGCTGCAGAACATTGCTGCGAACATCACCCGCAACAACCCTGAAGTTCATCTGATCGTGTTGCTGATCGACGAGCGTCCGGAAGAAGTGACCGAGATGCAGCGCACTGTGCGCGGCGAAGTGGTTGCCTCCACCTTCGACGAGCCGCCAACCCGTCACGTGCAAGTGGCCGAGATGGTGATCGAGAAGGCCAAGCGCCTGGTCGAACACAAGAAGGACGTGGTGATCCTGCTGGACTCCATCACCCGTCTGGCCCGTGCCTACAACACCGTGATCCCGAGCTCCGGCAAGGTCCTGACTGGTGGTGTGGATGCCCACGCCCTGGAGAAACCGAAGCGTTTCTTCGGCGCCGCGCGGAACATCGAAGAAGGCGGCTCGTTGACCATCATCGCCACCGCGCTGGTTGAAACCGGCTCGAAGATGGACGAAGTGATCTACGAAGAGTTCAAGGGTACCGGCAACATGGAACTGCCCCTGGATCGCAAGATCGCTGAAAAGCGCGTCTTCCCGGCCATCAACATCAACCGTTCCGGCACCCGCCGCGAAGAGTTGCTGACGGCCGACGACGAACTGCAGCGCATGTGGATCCTGCGCAAGCTCCTGCATCCTATGGATGAAGTCGCTGCCATTGAGTTCCTGGTCGACAAGCTGAAACAGACCAAGACCAACGATGAGTTCTTCCTGTCGATGAAACGCAAGTAAATCGATCAGGCCAGCAAGAGCCGGGGAAACCCGGCTTTTTGCTATCTGACATTCTCTATTCTGAACCTGTGGGTTCGGCGCTAAACTGCCTGCCCCGAATGCCACGGCGAAAACGAGGCTCACGCATGCAGTATCGCGACTTGCGCGACTTTATCAGCGGCCTGGAACAGCGCTCCGAACTCAAGCGCATCCAGGTTCCGGTGTCCCCAGTGCTGGAAATGACCGAGGTCTGCGATCGCACCTTGCGTGCCAAAGGCCCGGCCCTGTTGTTTGAAAACCCCACCGGTTATGACATCCCCGTGCTCGGCAACCTGTTCGGTACCCCCGAGCGTGTGGCCCTGGGCATGGGCGCCGAAGCCGTCAGCGAACTGCGCGAGATCGGCAAGCTGCTGGCGTTCCTCAAGGAGCCGGAGCCGCCCAAGGGCTTGAAGGATGCCTGGTCCAAGCTGCCGATCTTCCGCAAGATCATTTCCATGGCGCCCAAGGTGGTCAAGGATGCGGTCTGCCAGGAAGTGGTGATCGAAGGCGACGACGTCGACCTCGGCATGCTGCCGGTGCAGACCTGCTGGCCAGGCGACGTCGGTCCGCTGATCACTTGGGGCCTGACGGTGACCAAGGGGCCGAACAAGGACCGGCAAAACCTGGGCATCTATCGTCAGCAGGTAATCGGCCGCAACAAGGTGATCATGCGCTGGTTGAGCCATCGTGGTGGCGCCCTGGATTACCGCGAGTGGTGCGAGAAGCACCCGGGCCAGCCGTTCCCGGTGTCCGTGGCCTTGGGCGCGGACCCGGCAACTATCTTGGGCGCCGTGACCCCGGTGCCGGACAGCCTCTCCGAATACGCTTTCGCCGGCCTGCTGCGGGGCAACCGCACCGAACTGGTGAAGTGCCGTGGCAACGACCTGCAAGTCCCGGCCACCGCCGAAATCATCCTTGAAGGGGTGATCCATCCCGGCGAGATGGCCGACGAAGGCCCGTACGGCGACCACACTGGCTACTACAACGAAGTCGACAGCTTCCCGGTGTTCACCGTGGAGCGCATCACCCATCGCATCAAGCCGATCTATCACAGCACCTACACCGGCCGGCCGCCGGATGAGCCAGCGATTCTCGGCGTGGCGCTGAACGAAGTCTTCGTGCCGATCCTGCAGAAGCAGTTCCCGGAAATCACCGACTTCTACCTGCCGCCAGAAGGCTGCTCGTACCGCATGGCGGTGGTGACCATGAAGAAGCAGTACCCGGGCCACGCCAAGCGGGTAATGCTGGGGGTCTGGTCGTTTTTGCGACAGTTCATGTACACCAAGTTCGTTATCGTCACCGACGACGATATCAATGCCCGGGACTGGAACGATGTGATCTGGGCCATCACCACGCGCATGGACCCCAAGCGCGACACGGTGATGATCGACAACACCCCGATCGACTACCTCGACTTCGCCTCGCCGGTGTCCGGCCTGGGCTCGAAGATGGGGCTCGATGCCACCCACAAGTGGCCCGGAGAAACCACCCGAGAGTGGGGCCGGGTCATCGTCAAGGATGAGGCGGTCACCCGCCGGATCGATGCCATCTGGAATCAGTTAGGAATAGATTGATGCGTGTAACCTTGCAGCCCTCCGGAGCGGTGCTTGAGACGCTGCCCGGCGAGCGGATTCTCGATGCGGCGCGGCGCTTGGGCTATGAATGCCCGCAGAGCTGCCGCAATGGCAACTGTCACGTGTGCGCGGCCCTGCTGGTGGAGGGCAGTGTGCAGCAAGCCGGCGATGTGCGTGATCATGGTGAGTTCTACACTTGCATTGCAGAGCCGCTGGAAGACTGCATTGTGCTGTGGGATGGCGTCCTTGCGCTGGGAGAGTTGCCGGTGCGCAGCTTGTCGTGTCAGCTCACTGAGTGCCTTGAGGTCGGCGGCGATGTCTGGCGGGTCAGGCTGCGAGCGCCGGCCGGCAAGCCACCCCGCTATCATGCGGGCCAGTACCTGATGCTGGAGCGGGATAACGGCGAGAAGTCGGCCTTCTCCCTGGCATCAGCGCCCCATTGCGGGCGTGATCTGGAGCTGCATGTGCTGGTGCGCGAAAACAGTGCGCAGAGCTTGATGGAGCAGTTGCAGCGCAACCGCATGGCTCGGGTCGAATTGCCTTTTGGCGACACTCACCTGGCCGAGTTGCCGCAGGGCCCGCTGGTGCTGATCGCTGCCGGTACCGGTATGGCGCAGATGCACAGCCTGATCGAGCACTGCCGAGCCAAAGGCTTCAAGTATCCGGTGCACCTGTATTGGGGCGTACGCCGGCCGGAAGATTTCTATCAGTTGGAACACTGGGATGAGTGGCAGCAACTGCCTAATCTCTATCTGCACAAGGTGGTCAGCGACCTGTGCGGTTGGGAGGGGCGCTGCGGCATGCTGCATGAGGCGGTTTGCGAGGACATCACCGACCTGTCGTCGGTGCATGTCTACGCCAGCGGCTCGCCAGCCATGATCTACGCCACCCTGGACGCTCTGGTGAATGCCGGGATGGATGCCCATCAGATGCGTGCGGACGTGTTCGCCTACGCCCCGCGGCCCTGACTGCATCGGGTCCGTGTCCTTCGTTATAACTCTGTATATAGCCCATCGGTATTTATCTAATTAAATAAATGCCGGTAGGTTATATATAAGCCTTCAACTTGAGTGCTGCTCTAGTGGCACTTAACTTGCCTTGAAACTTATGTGTCTTGTAGTTACTGCCAAGCGTTCTATTAAGTAACTTCTTTTACGCGGGGAGCCGAACGCTATTCGCCATGACAGCCCTTGAATCCAGTTATCTGAATCTGGCTTACCCTCCGCGGCTCGATCTGGGGCCGCAGCTGACCCACGAACAACTTCTCAGCTCCATGCAGTCCACCATGGCCCGGCACAAGGGCGGCCCGGTCTGGCTGTTCGCCTACGGTTCATTGATCTGGCGCCCGGAGTGTTCGGCGGTCGAGCGCATGCGTGGCCGGGTGCATGGTTATCATCGTGGTCTGTACCTGTGGTCCCACGAGCATCGCGGCACGCCTGAACTGCCGGGGCTGGTGTTTGGCCTGGATCGTGGCGGTTCCTGCAGCGGCTTCGCCTACCGGCTGCCGGAGGAGCATCTGGATGCCTCGTTGTATGCCCTGTGGCAGCGTGAAATGCCTTATCCCTCTTACCGTCCGCACTGGCTCAACTGCCGTCTCGAGGATGGCAGTCAGGTCCAGGCCTTGGGTTTTGTGCTGGAGCGGCACCTGCCCAGCTATGCCGGCAATCTGCCGGATCATGTACTGAGCCAGGTGTTCGAAAGCGCTTGCGGGCGTTATGGCACCACCCGCGATTATGTTGAACAGACCATTCAAGCCCTGCGCAGCCACGCCATGCCGGATCGCAACCTGGAGGCACGGCTCAAGCGCTGCAAGGGTGTTGTGGCCTATTGACGGAAGCCGGCCTCAGCGGACCTGCACCACGACTTTGCCCACTGCCTTGCGCTGCCCCAGATCATCGATGGCCCGGGCGGCTGCCGTCAGAGGATAGACCTGGGACACCAGCGGCTTGAGCTTGCCCGCGGCGAACCATTCGAACAACTGCTGGAAATTGGCCGCGTTGTCCTGAGGCTGGCGCTGAGCGAAGGAACCCCAGAACACCCCCACCACCGCCGCGCCTTTGAGCAGCGCCAGGTTCACCGGCAATTCGGGAATGCGCCCGCTGGCAAAGCCCACCACCAGCAAGCGGCCGTTCCAGGCGATGGAGCGCACCGCCTGATCGAACAGGTCGCCGCCCACCGGGTCGTAGATCACGTCGGCGCCGTTGCCGTCGGTCAGGCGCTTGATCTCGTCCTTCAGGTTGCTTTCGCTGTAGTTGATCAGCTCATCGGCACCGGCGGCCTTGGCCACGGCGAGCTTTTCTGCGCTGCTGGCGGCGGCGATCACCCGGGCGCCCATGGCCTTGCCGATTTCCACCGCCGCCAGCCCGACCCCGCCCGAGGCACCGAGCACCAGCAGGGTCTCACCCGGCTGCAGGTTGCCCCGTTGCTTGAGGGCGTGCATCGAGGTGCCGTAGGTCATGCTGAAGGCGGCAGCGGTGTTGAAGTCCATGGCGGCGGGAATCGGCAATACGTTGTAGCCCGGCACCGCCACCTGTTCGGCAAAACTGCCCCAGCCGGTCAGGGCCATGACCCGATCGCCGACCTTGAGATGGCTGACTTTCTCGCCCACTGCGCTGATGACACCGGCCGCTTCACCGCCCGGGGAGAAGGGGAAGGGTGGCTTGAACTGGTATTTGCCCTCGATGATCAGGGTGTCCGGAAAATTCACCCCTGCGGCATGCACGTCCAGCAGGACCTCGTTCTTCTTCGGCACAGGACTTGCGACCTCTTCCAGCACCAGCGTTTCGGCGGGGCCGAAGGCTTTGCACAGCACGGCTTTCATCAGGGCTATTCCTTTGGGAGTGGTGGCCGATAAGTGTAGGAGTGTGAATCAGGCGGTCAACGAGCATGCCCGGCCCTGATGGTCAGCCATAAGCTTGTGCTTGGGCTCAGGCGGGCTGGCCTTTATGCTAGGCCGCAAACCGGATTAAGGAGCGAATTGTGAAAGCGTGGATCATGTTGCTGCTGGCCCTCTCCCTGCCGATGGCAGCCGGGGCTGAAGAGGCTAAAGAAGGCGAAGCACCGAAAGTCAGTTACATCAGCCTGAGCCCGCCCTTTGTCGGTAACTACGGCCTGGATGGCGGCCCCAAGCTCAAGGTCTACAAGGCTGACGTGGCCCTGCGGGTGACCGGCGACGCTTCGGCCCAGGCGGTCAAGGCCAATGAGCCGCTGATCCGCAACCAGTTGGTGGCGCTGTTTGCCCAGCAGACCGTCGACACCATGAACAACGTCGAGGCCAAGGAAAAGCTGCGCCAGGAAGCCCTCAAGCAGGTGCAGCAAGTCATGAATGACGAAACCGGCAAGCCGGTGGTGGAAGACCTGTTGTTCAACAACCTGATCATCCAGTAACGCTCAGCTGTTGGAGCTGGCTGGCCAGCGAAGGCGTCCGAGAGGGCGACGTGGGGCTTGAGGGCCCTTTCGCCGGCCAGTCGGCTCCTACAGCGTGTGGCTCATGAGGCGAGGCTTTTGCGAAAGCGCGCCAGGGCAATGGCGAAGAACAGCAGGCCGATCGTCGCCAGGGCCAGCAGGTCGGGCCAGACCACACTGACGCCCGCATCACGAAACAGGATCGCTGCGCTGAGGCTGACGAAGTGTGTTGATGGCGAGCCCTGCATCACCCATTGCAGCCATTGCGGCATGCTGTCCAGCGGTGTGCTGCCACCGGACAGTAGCAGCATCGGGATGATCACCGGGATCGCCAGCAGGCCGAACTGCGGGGTGGAGCGGGCCAGGGTGGCAAGGAAGATCCCCAGTGCGGTGCTGGCGAACAGATACAACGCAGTGACCATCAGGAACAGCCCCATCGAGCCCGCCAGCGGCACGCCCAGCACGCCTTTGACTATCACTTCCAGCGATATCCAGGTGCACAGCACCACCACCAGCATATTGCTCCAGATTTTCGCCAGCATGATCTCCAGGGCCGTCAGCGGCAGTACCAGCAAGTGGTCGAGGGTACCGTGCTCGCGCTCGCGCAGCAGCGCGGTTCCGGTGAGCACGATGGCCAGGATGGTGATGTTGTTGACGATCTGGATCACCGCAAGAAACCAGCCTCCCTCCAGGTTGGTATTGAACAGCGCGCGGGTGGTCAGCAGGGCCGGGGCCTTGCTCGCGGCATCCGCCTGGTTGGCATAGTTGAGCAACTCGCGCTGGAAGATTCGGCCAATGTAGCCGGCGCCCATGAACGCCTGGCTCATGGCGGTGGCGTCGACGTTGACCTGCACCGCCGGCTGACGGCCGGCCAGCAGGTCGCTCTGGAAGTTGGCAGGGATGTTGATCACGAAGGTGTACTGGCCGCTGTCCATCACCTTGTCCAGTTGGTCGTAGGGCAAGGCGACCGGGTTCTGGAACTCCGGCGGTTGCAGGGCCTCTGCCAATTGTCGTGACAGTGCGCTGTGGTCTTCATCCACCAGGGCCACGCTGGCGTTGTGTACGCCAATGACCGAGCCGGCCGCCGGCAGGTAGATGGCCACGGTGAAGGCGTAGAACAGGAACAACAGCAAGACACTGTCGTGACGCAGGCTGGTGAGCTCCTTCAGACCCAGGCGCAGGATATGGGCGAGCCTGTTCATCAGACCTCCTGCTTTTTCAACATGACCAGGCTAAGCCCGGTGAAACCGAGGAAGAACCCGATCAGTGCCAGGCACTGAGGCCATAGCTCCCGCAGGTCCAGGGCCTTGGTGAAGGTGCCGACGGCGATGTCAAGGAAGTGCCCGGCGGGGAACAACTGCCCCATGATCGCCGCCGAGCCTTCCAGGGACGAGCGCGGCACGATCAACCCGGAGAACTGGATGGTCGGCAGGCTGGTGATGATCATGGTGCCGAGGATCGCCGCGATCTGGGTGCGGGTGAAGGCCGAGATCAGCAGGCCCATGCTGGTGGTGGCCAGCACGTAGAGGACGCCGCCCAGGGCCAGGGTCAGTCCGCTGCCCTTGAAGGGCACGCCGAACAGCCAGCGGTTCATGGCCACCAGCAATCCCAGGTTGATCAGGCTCACGGCCAGGTAGGGCGCCTGCTTGCCCAGGAGGAACTCCAGGCGGGTCAGGGGCGTGGCATAGAAGTTGGTGATCGAGCCCAGTTCCTTCTCGCGAACGATGCCCAGGGCGGTGAGCATGGCCGGAATGAACGCCAGGATCAGCGCCATGACCCCGGGCCCGATGGCGTTGACGCTGACCACGTCCTGGTTGTAGCGAAAGCGTGTTTCCAGCTTGGCGGCGGATCTTGTGTTCAGTGCCGGGCTGCTGTGTTCGGCCAGGAGTTCGAGGTTGGCCTGGTGTACCGCCTCGACATAGTTGCGGCTGGTTTCCGCGCGAAACGGCATGCCGCCGTCCAGCCAGGCGGCCACCGTCGGTTGGCGCCCGGCATACAGATCGCGGCCAAAGCCGGAAGGGATTTCCAGGGCCAGCTTGATCTCCGAGCGCTGCAGGCGCCGATGCAGTTCGGCGGAGCTGCGGATGGTGGGTTTTTCCTCGAAGTAGCGTGAGCTGCGAAAAGCCTCCAGATAGGCGCGGCTTTGCGGCGTCTGATCCTGGTCGTAGACGGCGAAGGCGAGCTTTTCCACATCCAGGGAAATGCCGTAGCCAAAGATCACCATCATGAAGATCGCCCCCAGCAGGGCAAAGCCCAAGCGCACCTTGTCCCGCAATAGCTCCTTGCCTTCCCGGGTGGCCACTGCCAGCAGCCGGGCCAGGCTCAGGCCCGAGCGCGGAGGCGCGATGGCGTGGCTGGCGGCAGCCGCCGGAGGTGGCGCTGCATCCGCGGCTCCTTGGGCTTCTTCCAGGCAGCGGACGAAGGCGGCTTCCAGGGTGTCGCCGGAAAACTGCTGTTGCAGCGCCGCTGGTGTGTCACAGGCCAATACCTTGCCGGCGTGCATCAACGAAATGCGGTCGCAGCGCTGGGCTTCGTTCATGAAATGAGTGGACAGGAAGATGGTCACGCCCTGTTCCCGGGACAGTTCGATCAGCAGTCGCCAGAAATCGTCACGGGCTGCCGGATCAACCCCTGACGTGGGTTCGTCGAGGATCAGCACTTCCGGGCGGTGCAGCACCGCCACGGCCAGGGACAGGCGCTGGCGCAGCCCCAGGGGCAGGGCGCCGGATTGCTGCTCGGCGATTGCGCCCAGGTCGAAGCGCTGGATCAGTTCCTCGATGCGTGGGCCGCTCTCGGCTTTCGGCAGGTCGAACAGGCGGGCATGCAGCTCCAGGTTCTGGCGCACGCTGAGTTCGCCGTACAGGGAAAAGCTCTGGGACATGAAGCCGACCCGCTTGCGGGTGGCCAGGTCCTTGGCGTCCACCGGATTGCCCAGCAACTTGGCGCTGCCTTCAGTGGCGGGCATCAGCCCGGTGAGGACCTTCATGGTGGTGGTCTTGCCGCAGCCGTTGGAGCCGAGGAAGCCGAAGATCTCCCCGCGACCGATGGCGAAGCTGACTTTGTTGACGGCGGTGAAGTCGCCGAAGCGCAGGGTCAGCTCGTGGGCCTCGATGGCGATGTCCTGGTTATCGCCAGAACGTGGCGGGATCACCAGTGGCTGATTGTCATGGCCGCTGTCGCCCTGGTAGTGAGTGAAGGCATCGTCCAGCTTGCCGCTGCCCGTTACCTGCGCCAACTCCCGGCTCAGGCCCTGGGCGATCAACTTGCCTTGGTCGAGCATCAGGCAATGCTCGAACTGTTCGGCTTCTTCCATGTAGGCGGTGGCCACCAACAGGGTCAGTTGTGGTCGTTGCTGGCGCACATCCTCCACCAGTTCCCAGAAGCGTCGGCGGGAAAGCGGGTCGACCCCGGTGGTGGGCTCGTCAAGGATCAACAGATCCGGTTCGTGGATCAGCGCGCAGCACAGGCCGAGTTTCTGTTTCATCCCACCGGACAGCTTGCCCGCCGGGCGTTCGGCAAAGCGCAGCAGGTCGGTGGCCAGCAACAGGCTGTGCATGCGCTGGTCGCATTCGTCACGTGGCAGGCCGAACAGGGTGGCGAAGAAGCGGATGTTCTCGCTAATGGACAGGTCGGGATACAGGTTGCCCCCCAGCCCCTGGGGCATGAAGGCGATGCGCGGGTATAGGCTTCTGCGGTGGCGGCGCTGGGAGATGGCTCCGCCGAGTACCTCGAGCTCGCCTTGCTGAAGCTTCTTGACCCCGGCAATCAGCCCGAGAAGGCTCGACTTGCCGGCACCGTCAGGACCGATCAGGCCGCAGCGTGTGCCTGCCGGCAGGCTGAAACTGATGTCGATCAGAGCCTGCTGGGCACCGTAGCGATGGCTGATGCCGGTGGCGTGCAGCGCCAGGGCATTCATTGCAGGTTAGCCGGCCAGTCCACGGTGGCTGTGCGCACATAACCGGCACCGGGCATGCCCGGTTTGGCCTGGGGCACGGCGGCGGGTTGAGTCAGGCGCACCTTGACCCGGAATACCAGTTTCTGGCGTTCGTCACGGGTTTCCACTTCTTTGGGGGTGAATTGCGACTTGGCCGCGACGAAGCTGATCTTTGCCGGCAGTGGCTGGTTGGGCAGGGCGTCGAGAACAATCCGCGATTCATCGCCCACCGTCAGGCGCCCGGTGACCGAGGCTGGCAAGTAGAGGTTCATGTATTGGTCGTTGGGGTCGATCAACAGCAGTACTCGGCCGCCGGCACCCAGGACTTCGCCAGGCTCGGCCAGACGCAGTTGGATGATGCCGTCGATGGGGGCTCGCAGGCTGCTGTCGTCGATCTCGCTGGTGAGCTGCGCAACCTGGGCCAGGGCGGCGCCGATAGCGGCCTTGACCGCCGCTACCTGGGCCTGGGCCGCCAGCACGGCGGCATTGCCGGTGTTCAGCCGTGCCTGTTGCTGATCGATGATCTGCTGGCTGGCGAAGCCGCGCCTGAACAGTTCCTGGGAGCGCTTGAGTTCCTGATTGGCCAGGAGCAATTCGCTCTGGCGCAGTTGCACGTTGGCTTCTGCGGCGGAGAGGTTTTCCCGGGCGCGCAGCACTTCGGCTTCGGCCTGGCTGCGCTGGGCTTCCAGGGTGCGGGTATCCATCCGGGCCAGCAGTTGGCCCTGGAGCACTTTGTCGCCTTCATTGACCCGCACTTCCGCCAGGCGTCCGGGAATCTTGCTGGCGATCTGCACCTCAGTGGCTTCGAGACGGCCATTGCCCATGCTCAGCCCTTCCGGCAGACGATCCTGGAGGGATTTCCAGTAACCGAAGCCACCAGCGGCGAGCAACAGAATCAAGAGGGAGACAGCGAAAAGGCGGGAAGAACGGTGGTTCGTCGACATGTGTTCTGCGTCCTGCGGCTATAGCGTCCTAGTCTGACGTATCAAGGCTTTTACCCGCTTGATGCTCGTCAAATGAAAGGGCCAAGCCTAAACCTATTGTTCGCAGGCTGCATGGCGATCGGGGCAAAAAACTGGCGCCAGTGCCGTTGCGCTTGCCAGGCCACGGCACACCGGGGCGGGTTGCTCAACGTAGAGAGAGCACAGCCGCCCATTGCTCTGCGGTCACTGGCATGACTGACAGGCGACTGCCTTTTTGCACCAGGGGCATTTCAGCGAGGGCAGTCTGCTGCTTGAGATAGTCCAGGCGCAGGACCTTGTTGAAGGTTTCCACGTGGGCTACGTCGATTGCGCTCCAGGCATTTTTCTCGGCGCTGGACTTGGGGTCGAAATAGACGCTGTCCGGTTCCAGGGCGGTGGGGTCCGGGTAGGCCGCCTTGATGATTTGGCCGATGCCAGCGATGCCTGGCTCCGGACAACTGGAGTGGTAGAAGAAGAACTCATCGCCGACGGCCATGGCGCGCAGGAAGTTGCGTGCCTGGTAGTTGCGCACACCGTCCCAACGGGCCTTTCCAAGCTTGTTTAGGTCCTGGATCGAGAGTTCGTCTGGCTCGGATTTCATCAGCCAATAGGCCATGTTTCTTACCCTCCAAAGGGTGGTTGGGCAGGTTGTCGGAGGATTTTATGACAAACCGACAGTCGGTTGACGCCAGCATTTGCGTGTCGGTTCACGTTATCGCAGAATGCCGGGATTTTAAGCTTGACGCTGCTGCACGGCCTGTTATGGAAACCGTTGCTGTCATCGTGTGTGACTTGCCCGAGGGGGGGCAATCGATGAAACGCCAACCGGATTTACTATGGATTTTGGTTATTTTGTTCGGTTTGGGCGTTGTGACCACTGGTTATGCGCAGAGCTTATGGGCCAACAAGACCGATGCCCCGATCGAGATTGCCCAACAGCCGCAACCCTTCAAGCGTTGAATCCGTCCCGGCGTCGCTGAGCCAGCGCGACGTCTATCGGGCGCAGTACCATCCCTGATCAGTCACGGTGCCCTGTAGCGGCACATCCCAGCTGGCCTGATCCAGTCTCGCGACCTTCTGACATTCATGGGCCAGCCCCAGCAGCTTCGGCTTGCGCCAGCTCTTGCGCCGCGCCAGGTAAGCCAGGCTGCGGTCGTAGAAGCCGCCGCCCATTCCCAGGCGTCCACCGTCTTCGTCAAATCCCACCAAGGGCAGGAGCACCAGATCCAGCGCCCAGACCTTGCGTTGGCGTGCGACGTTGATCCTGGGTTCGAGGATGCGAAAGCGGTTGGGGCGCAGTTTTTCTCCGGGCCGTACGCGCTGGAAGACCATCTTGGTCCGTGGCCAGGCACTGAGCACTGGCAAGTAGGTGGCCTTGCCCCGGCGTTGCGCGGCACGTAGCAGCAGGCGCGGATCGATCTCTCCGTCAGTGGGCAGGTACAGGGACAGGTGTCGGGCTCGGCGAAACACTGGATTCTGCGCCAACTGGCGGTACAGCCCGCTGGCGGCCTGGCGTTGCTGGGCAGGTGTCAGGGAGCGACGGGCTTTACGCAGCATGCGTCGAAGTTGCGGGCGGGAAAGCGGCGCAGGTTCGGTCATGGATGAGGCTATGGAAAGTCGGACATGGCAGAACAGCCTACCCGGAAAAACCAATGCCAGCATGGATAACTGGCATTGGCTGAGAATTCAGGCTCCCCAGGCGAACCGCTGTCGACTTAGCCCTTGAACCCGAAAGTTCAAGGCGGAAGATGCAGCAGGCTTTAAGGCTTTCCGTCTAGCGGACATGCACACCAGCCCAACGTGCAACTTCCAGGGTAGTGCGAATCGGCTCAGGGACATCGCCAACTGGCAAGCACCCCAGGGAGTGGCGGGAGTATACCGCAACCGCTGTCAGGAATCAGCCTTGCTTGCGTCCGAATCGGTGGCCAGGACCAGGTCAACGCGTTCCAGAAGATCGCGCACTTGTTCGCGAGTGGTGGCGCTGGCCTGCACGTCCGGACGCTCCTGGCGGTGCAGCAGATCGTGGGTGATGTTCAGCGCGGCCATGACCGCGATGCGATCGGCACCGATGACTTTGCCGCTGCTACGGATCTCGCGCATCTTGCCGTCCAGGTAACGGGCTGCGCTCACCAGATTGCTGCGCTCTTCCTGGGGGCAGATGATCGAATACTCTTTGTCGAGGATCTGCACGGTAACGCTATTGCTTGAACTCATGAGTCTTGCTCCAGGGCCTTGAGGCGCGAAATCATCGATTCGACCTTACGCCGGGCGATTTCGTTTTTTTCAATGAGGTGCGCGCGTTCCTCGCGCCAGGTCTTTTCCTGAGCTAATAAGAGTGCGTTTTGACTCTTTAGTTGCTCGACCCGGGTAATAAGCAGTTCGAGTCTGGCCATCAGTGCGTGCAGGTCGGTGTCTTCCATTGTGTCCCACTGAAGTTGGTCTGATGAGTGGCAACTGGCTGGGCAGCGCCTGGACGGCCCGAACAGTCCTGGCGCATCGGGTGCTGTCGGTCGGCAATCTGTCCGTCGCCCCAGGCCCCGCGGACCGCTGTAACGGGGCGCAAGGCGCAACGCGGCGCTGGCAATGAATGATGACACGCCCTACGATACAAGGCCTTCATTCTAGACATTGCGCCGCTTGGCGCCTAGCTGCCCATGCCCATTCAGAATTCCCCGTACAACGCCTTCGCCACCCTGCTCAGCAGCAGTGGTCATCCTGTTTCTCCTGCCGAATTGCACGGCCTGTTGCTGGGCCGTAGCTGCGCTGGCGCCGGCTTCGAGGTCGACGGCTGGCTGGTGGACGCTTCCGAGCTGCTCGAAGGCGAGCCACAAGAAAATGTGCGCAACGCCCTGATCGGCCTGCAGGAAATGGTCAAGGGCGAGCTCACCAGCGACGACATGACCGTGGTCCTGCTGCTGCCCAGCGACGACGCGCCATTGACCGAACGTGCCGCGGCCCTGGGCCAGTGGTGCCAGGGTTTCCTCGCCGGTTTCGGCCTCAATTCCCGTGACAGCAGCGCCCTGAGCGTCGAGGCCACGGAAGTGTTGCAGGACCTTGCAGCCATCGCTCAGGTACAGGATGCGCTGGAAGAGTCCGACGACGGTGAAAGCGACTACATGGAAGTGATGGAGTACCTGCGGGTCGCGCCATTGCTGCTGTTCACCGAAACCAACAAGACCGTTGCACCGGCTGCCAAGCCTTCTCTGCACTGACTGACAGGGAACTGCATCTGCCCATGATTCATATCCCTAGAGCGGAATACAGCCGTCGCCGCAAGGCGCTCATGGCGCAGATGGAGCCCAACAGCATCGCGATCCTGCCGGCGGCGGCCGTGGCCATTCGCAACCGCGATGTGGAGCACGTCTACCGCCAGGACAGCGATTTCCAATACCTCAGCGGTTTTCCCGAGCCCCAGGCCGTGATCGTGCTGATGCCCGGTCGCGAGCATGGTGAGTACGTGCTGTTCTGCCGTGAGCGCAATGCCGAGCGGGAACTGTGGGATGGCCTGCGGGCTGGTCAGGAAGGCGCGATCCGTGACTACGGTGCGGACGATGCGTTTCCCATCACTGATATCGACGACATTCTCCCGGGGCTGATCGAAGGTCGTGACCGGGTCTATTCGGCCATGGGCAGCAACCCCGAGTTCGATCGCCACCTGATGGACTGGATCAACGTGATCCGCTCTAAAGCGCACCTTGGCGCCCAGCCGCCGAACGAATTCGTTGCCCTGGATCATCTGCTGCACGATATGCGCCTGTATAAATCGGCGGCGGAAGTGAAGGTGATGCGCGAAGCCGCACGGATTTCCGCCCAGGCCCATATCCGGGCCATGCAGGCCAGTCGCCCCGGATTGCACGAGTTCAGTCTGGAAGCCGAGCTGGACTACGAGTTCCGCAAGGGCGGGGCGAAGATGCCGGCTTATGGTTCCATCGTCGCTGCCGGGCGCAACAGCTGCATCCTGCACTACCAACAGAATGACGCCCTGCTCAAGGACGGTGATCTGGTATTGATCGACGCTGGTTGTGAAATCGACTGCTATGCCAGTGATATCACCCGGACCTGGCCGGTCAACGGTAAGTTCTCGCCCGAGCAGAAGGCGATCTACGAACTGGTGCTGGCGGCCCAGGAAGCGGCGTTTGCCGAGATCGCCCCGAACAAGCACTGGAACCAGGCCCATGAGGCAACGGTCCGGGTGATCACCGCCGGTCTGGTGAAGTTGGGTCTGTTGGAAGGCGCAGTCGACGAGCTGATTGCCAGCGAGGCTTACAAGACGTTTTACATGCACCGCGCCGGGCATTGGCTGGGCATGGATGTACACGATGTCGGCGAATACAAGGTCGGCGGCGAGTGGCGGGTGTTGGAGGTCGGCATGGCGCTGACCGTGGAGCCGGGCATCTACATCTCCCCGGACAACCAGCAAGTGGCGAAGAAGTGGCGCGGCATTGGCGTGCGCATCGAGGACGACGTGGTAGTGACCAAGCAGGGCTGTGAAATTCTGACAAGCGGCGTGCCCAAAAGCGTCGCCGAGATCGAGGCGCTGATGGCAGCAGCCCGAGTTCAGGCCTCATGAGCCGGGTCAATCTGGCCATCATCGGTGGCGGCCTGGTCGGCGCAAGCCTGGCCCTGGCTCTGCAGGCCGGAGCCAAGGCCCGGGGCTGGAAGATCGTGCTGATCGAACCCTTCGCCCCCGGCGACAGCTTCCAGCCCAGCTACGATGCGCGTTCTTCGGCACTGTCCTTTGGCGCCCGACAGATCTACCAGCGCCTGGGCTTGTGGCAAGCGATCTCCCGGCGCGCCGAGCCGATCAAGCAGATTCATGTGTCCGACCGTGGGCGGTTTTCCACTGCGCGCCTGTCGGCCATGGAAGAAGGGGTTCCGGCCCTGGGTTATGTGGTGGAAAACGCCTGGCTCGGTCAATGCCTGTGGCAAGGACTGGACAAGGACGTGATCAGCTGGCGCTGTCCGTCGGAGGTCACTCGCCTGGAGCCTCTGGAAGGCGGCTATCGCCTGACCCTGAATGACGAAACCACACTGGAATGCGACCTTGCGGTGCTCGCCGACGGTGGCCGCTCCGGCCTGCGCGAACAATTGGGTATCGGGGTCAAGAATCGCCCCTATAACCAGAGCGCGCTGATTGCCAACATCACCCCCAGCGAAGCCCACAACGGCATGGCCTTCGAGCGCTTCACCGATGACGGACCGATGGCGTTGCTGCCATTGCCGGAAAATCGCTGCGCGCTGATCTGGACCCGCCAGGGCATGGACGCTCAGCGTCTGGCCGACCTGGATGACCGTAGTTTCCTCAGCGAATTGCAGGGCGTGTTCGGTTACCGCCTGGGCACCTTGAAACAAGTGGGGGCGCGGCATTTGTATCCGCTGTCCCTGGTAGAAGCCGAAGAGCAGGTGCGCTCCCATCTGGTGGTGCTGGGCAATGCCGCCCACAGCCTGCATCCGATTGCCGGACAGGGCTTCAACCTGTCGCTGCGTGATGCCCAGGCCCTGGCGGATGCCTTGCTGGCCAGCGAACAACTGCCGGGCGATTTTGCCGTGCTGCAGGCTTATCGCGAGCGCCAGCGCCTGGACCAGAGCCTGACCGTGGGTTTTTCCGATCAGGTCACGCGGCTGTTCGGCAGCAAGCTCCCCCTGCTGTCGGTGGGGCGCAATCTTGGCTTGCTCGGACTGGACCTGCTGCCCCCGGCCAAGCGCTGGTTCGCGCGCCAGGCCATGGGCCTGGGTACTCGTCCGGATGCGTGAGTGGCTGACTCGACGCGTCGGCAAGGCACGCTTGCTGCGCTGGGTGATGAACCTGTATCCGCCCTATCTGGGGGCAGGTGTGCGGGTTCGCCAGATCAGCGTGGATTTCCGCGAAGTCCAGGTCTCCATGGGGCTGGGCTGGTACAACCGCAACTATGTCGGCACCCAGTTCGGCGGCAGCCTGTATTCGATGGTGGACCCGTTTTTCATGCTGATGCTGATGGAGAACCTGGGACGCGATTACATCGTCTGGGACAAGGCCGCGGCCATCGACTTCATCGCCCCGGGCAAGGGGCCGGTGTTTGCTCGGTTCAGCATTGACCAGGCGCTGCTCGACGAAGTGCGCCAGCAGACCGCAACGGGCGAGAAGTACCTGCCGCAGTTGCAGGTAGAGATTCATGACGGCTCCGGCACCCTGGTGGCGCGGGTCGATAAAACCCTTTATGTGCGGCTCAAGCCGCAAGCGAGACAGGCCTAAAGCATGGAAATGCGCGCAGATGTGCTGATTGTCGGAGCTGGAATGGTCGGCAGTGCCTTGGCGTTGGCGTTGCAGGGCAGCGGCCTGGAAGTGCTGCTGCTCGATGGCGGCTCCCTGAGTGTCAAACCCTTCGACGCCGAGTCGCCGTTCGAACCCCGGGTCAGTGCCTTGTCGGCCGCCAGCCAGCGGATTCTGCAGCGCCTTGGCGCCTGGGACGGTATTGCCGCACGGCGCAGCAGCCCCTACTGCGACATGCAGGTCTGGGACGGCAGCGGCACCGGGCAGATTCACTTCTCGGCCTCCAGCGTGCATGCCGAGGTGTTGGGGCATATCGTCGAGAACCGCGTGGTTCAGGATGCCTTGCTTGAGCGTTTGCACGAGTGCGACATCGGTTTGTTGGCCAATGCCCGCCTGGAGCAGATGCGCCGCTCCGGCGATGACTGGCTGCTGACCCTGGCGGACGGCCGGGTCCTGCGAGCGCCTTTGGTCATCGCCGCCGATGGCGCCAACTCGGCCGTGCGTCGCCTGACCGGTTGTGCTACCCGGGAGTGGGATTACCTGCATCACGCCATCGTCACCAGTGTGCGCAGCAGCCAGCCCCATCAACTGACCGCCTGGCAGCGTTTCACCGACACCGGCCCGTTGGCGTTTCTGCCGTTGGTACGGGACGGGCAGCACGACTGGTGCTCCATTGTCTGGTCCACCACGCCCACCGAGGCCGAGCGCTTGATGGCCCTGGATGACGCCGCGTTTTGTGCTGAGCTGGAGCGCGCCTTCGAAGGTCGCCTGGGCACCGTGCTCAGCGCCGACCCTCGGCTTTGCGTGCCGCTACGCCAGCGCCACGCCAAGCGCTACGTGGCCGAAGGCCTGGCCCTGATCGGCGACGCCGCCCATACCATTCATCCGCTGGCGGGACAGGGGGTCAACCTGGGTTTCCTCGATGCCGCAGTGCTGGCCGAAGTGCTGCTGCAAGCGGCCAGCCGTGGCGAGCGCTTGGCCGAGGTCAAGGTACTGAGCCGTTTCGAGCGTCGGCGCATGCCTCACAACCTGGCGCTGATGGCGGCCATGGAAGGCTTCGAGCGGCTGTTCCAGGCCGATCCGTTGCCGCTGCGCTGGCTGCGCAACACTGGCCTGAAGATGGTCGACCAGATGCCCGAGGCCAAGGCGCTGTTCGTGCGTCAGGCACTGGGCCTGAGCGGCGATCTACCAGAGCTGGCCCAAGCGTAGGCGCCGGCTGGCCGGCGAAGCTTCCTGGCGGACGGCTCTACGCAACATCTGGTAACGCCTCGGCGTCAGGTTCGGTTGAGAAGGCAAATGGGAGTCCTTATCATTTCGCCTCATTTTATAATCGAGAGACTGCTCCCATGTTGGCACCGAAGCGTCTACTGACCGCCCTGGCACTCACTTTCATCGGCACCGCCGCCCATGCTGCCGATGAAGTCGTGGTCTACTCCTCGCGTATCGATGAGCTGATCAAGCCGGTGTTCGATGCCTACACCCAGAAGACCGGGGTGAAGATCAAGTTCATCACCGACAAGGAAGCGCCGCTGATGCAGCGGATCAAGGCCGAGGGCGAAAACGCCACCGCCGACCTGCTGCTCACCGTGGACGCCGGCAACCTCTGGCAGGCCGAGCAGATGGGCATCCTGCAACCGTTCACCTCCAAGGTCATCGACAGCAACATCCCTCTGCAATACCGCTCTTCCAACCACGCCTGGACCGGCCTGAGCCTGCGGGCGCGGACCCTGGCCTACTCCACCGAGCGGGTCAAACCTTCCGAACTGACCACTTATGAAGCCCTGGCCGACAAGCAGTGGGAAGGCCGTCTGTGCCTGCGTAGCGCGAAGAAGGTCTACAACCAGTCGCTGACTGCCACCCTGATCGAGACCCACGGCGCGGCGAAGACCGAAGAGATCATCAAGGGCTGGGTCAACAACCTGTCCACCGATGTGTTCTCCGATGACATCGCGGTGCTGGATGCGATCAACGCCGGCCAATGCGACGTTGGCATCGTCAACACCTACTATTACGGCCGCTTGCACAAGCAGAAGCCCGACCTGGCGGTGAAGCTGTTCTGGCCGAACCAGGGCGATCGCGGGGTGCACGTCAACCTGTCGGGTATTGGCCTGACCAAGTACGCGCCGCATCCGGAGGCGGCCAAGGCGCTGGTGGAGTGGATGACCACGCCTGAAGCGCAGAAGATCTTTGCCGACGTCAACCAGGAGTTCCCGGCCAACCCGGCGGTGGCGCCTTCTGCGGAAGTGGCCAGCTGGGGCAAGTTCGTGGCCGATACCCTGCCGGTTGAGATCGCCGGCAAGCGCCAGGCCGAGGCCATTCGCTTGATGGACCGCGCTGGCTGGAACTGAGACTGCCGTTATACTGCGCCCCGCTTTTGCGGGGCGTTTTGTTTAACGGTTGGGCTTTTGTGGCGAGGGAGCTTGCTCCCGTTCCACCGCGTAGCGGTGGCAAGCCCTGAATACGTGATTCAACTGGCGTAACGTGGTTGCAGCCGTTGGGGCGGCCATGGCACCCAGCGGGAGCAAGCTCCATCGCTCCACGCGTTTTGCGCAAGTATTTTTGTCTGTTCCACCTGCCCGAGAGTTCTTTGTGGCCCATCCTGCCCAACGTCGCTGGTATCCCCTGGTCTTCGCCGTAGCGGCCTTGGTCCTGTTGCCGCTGAGTGTGCTGCTGCTGTCCTGGCAGGCCGTCGACCAGCAGATCTGGTCCCACCTGTGGGACACGCAGATGCCGCGTCTGTTGAGCAACACCCTGACCCTGGTGTTCGGGGTCGGCGTTGGCGTCACGCTGCTGGGGGTGAGCCTGGCCTGGCTCACCAGCCTCTGCGAGTTTCCCGGACGGCGCTGGCTGGATTGGGCGCTGATGCTGCCCTTCGCGATCCCGGCCTATGTACTGGCCTTTGTCTTCGTCGGCCTGCTGGATTTTTCCGGACCGGTGCAAAGTCTGCTGCGGGAATGGTTCGGCACAGGCTTGCGGCTACCGAGAGTGCGCTCCACCGGCGGCGTGATCCTGGTGCTGGTGCTGGTGTTCTATCCCTACGTCTACCTGTTGGCGCGCAACGCCTTCCTGGCCCAGGGCAAAGGCTTGATGGAGGCCGCTCGGGTGCTTGGGCAGTCGCCCTGGCAGGCCTTTTGGCGCGTGGCGCTGCCGATGGCGCGGCCGGCCATCGGCGCTGGGGTCGCCCTGGCGCTGATGGAGACCCTGGCGGATTTCGGCGCGGTGTCGGTGTTCAACTTCGACACCTTCACTACCGCTATCTACAAGACCTGGTACGGGTTTTTCAGTCTATCCAGTGCCGCGCAACTGGCCAGCCTGTTGCTACTGGCGGTGATGCTGGTGCTGTACGGCGAGCGACGCGCCCGCGGCGCCAGTCGCACCGGCAACGAGCGGCCCCGGGGCAAGGCGCTGTACCACCTGTCTGGGCTCAAGGCCATGGCGGCTACGGGCTGGTGCCTGCTGGTATTTGCCTGTGCCTTCGTGATCCCGCTGCTGCAACTGCTGGTGTGGTTCTGGCAGCGCGGGCGCTTCGACCTGGATGAGCGCTATGCCGGGCTGATTGTCCACACCCTGTACCTGGGAGGCATGGCGGCGCTGATCACCGTCTGCGTGGCTTTGCTGTTGGCATTCGCCCGACGCTTGGCGCCGACCCGAGGCATCCGCGCCGGGGTCAGCCTGGCCAATCTCGGTTACGCCTTGCCCGGCTCGGTGCTGGCGGTATCGATCATGCTGGCCTTCAGCTATCTGGACCGGGAACTGGTGATTCCGTTGTCCGGCTGGTTGGGCGGGGCCGGCAAGCCGCTGTTGCTGGGTAGCCTGTCCGCCTTGTTGCTGGCCTACCTGGTGCGTTTTATCGCGGTAGCCTACGGACCGCTGGAAAACAGCCTGGAGCGGATTCGCCCGTCGCTGCCCGAAGCCGCGCGCAGCCTGGGGGTGGGTGGGCCGCGACTGTTTTTCAAAGTGTATCTACCGTTATTGCTGCCCGGGACCCTGAGCGCGGCCTTGCTGGTGTTCGTCGATGTGCTCAAGGAAATGCCCGCCACCTTGCTGATGCGCCCGTTCGGCTGGGACACGCTGGCGGTGCGGATCTTCGAAATGACCAGTGAAGGGGAGTGGGCGCGAGCTTCGTTGCCGGCGCTGACCCTGGTACTGGTTGGCCTGCTGCCGGTGATTGGCCTGATTCGTCGCTCAGCCCATCGAATCGGTTAGGTGCCAGCCTTGCACCTTGCGGCTACAATGCGCGGCATTCGGTGCGGCCTGTTGTTTGGCCGGGACGCTGAAATCGGCTGCAAGCCATCTATTTCAAGGCTTTCACCCTAGCAGCGCCAGTCCGCACCCTCGCCACGCCCGGAAGGAGAAACCCATGGGACAGCGTACGCCTCTGTATGACCTGCATCTCGCCCTCGGCGCGAAAATGGTCGATTTTGGCGGTTGGGATATGCCTTTGCATTACGGCTCGCAGGTCGAGGAGCACCATCAGGTGCGACGTGATTGCGGTGTGTTCGATGTATCGCACATGACCGTGATCGATGTCAGCGGCGCCCAGGCCAAGGCCTGGCTCCAGCACTTGCTGGCCAATGATGTCGAACGTTTGCAGCACCCTGGCCAGGCCTTGTACAGCACCATGCTCAATGAGCGCGGCGGCATCGTCGACGACATGATCGTCTACCGCCTCGAGGACGCTTATCGCCTCGCGCTCAACGCCGCCACCCGGGATCAGGACCTGGCCTGGATGCAGGCGCAGTTGGGTGAGTTCCAGGTGCAACTGCGCGAGCGACCGGAGCTGGCCATGCTGGCGATCCAGGGACCTCAGGCCCGGCACAAGATCGCCGAGTTGGTGACCCAGTCCCGTGGCGCCCTGATTCAACAGCTCAAGCCTTTCGAAGCCGGCACCGACGGTGACTGGTTCATCGCCCGCACCGGTTACACCGGTGAGGATGGACTGGAAATCGTCCTGCCCGCCGATCAGGCGCCGGCCTTTTTCAACGATCTGGTGGGAGCGGGGATCTCGCCCATCGGCCTGGGCGCCCGGGATACCCTGCGCCTGGAAGCCGGCATGAACCTCTACGGCCAGGATATTCACCAGGATGTTTCGCCCTTGGCAGCGAACATGGCCTGGAGCATTGCCTGGGAGCCGTCGTCACGCAAATTCATCGGTCGTACCGCTCTGGAGGCTGAGCGAGCGTCCGGGGTGAAGCAAAAGCTGGTGGGGTTGGTACTGGAAGAGCGTGGGGTTTTGCGCGCGCATCAAGTGGTTCGCATCGCCGATGTTGGCGAAGGTGAGATCACCAGTGGTAGTTTCTCCCCTACGCTGAGTAAATCGATCGCACTGGCGCGGGTGCCGATGGCCACCGCTGACCGTGCCGAAGTGGAAATCCGCGGCAAGTGGTACCCGGTCCGGGTGGTCAAACCGACCTTCGTGCGCCACGGCAAGACCTTGATCTAACTATTTCCAGCCGGCATTGCGCCGCTGACACTTCTTCTTGAGGACACAGAACATGAGCGATATCCCTGCCCACCTGCGTTTTGCCGATAGTCACGAATGGGCCCGTCTGGAAGCTGACGGCAGTGTGACCGTGGGTATTAGCGACCACGCCCAGGAAGCCCTGGGCGATGTGGTATTCGTCGAGCTGACGGAAGTTGGCAACGTGTTTGGCGCAGGGGACCAGGCGGGCGTGGTGGAGTCGGTCAAGGCCGCTTCCGACATCTATGCCCCGGTGGCCGGTGAAGTGATCGCGGTCAACGAAGATCTGAGCACCAGCCCCGAGCTGCTCAACAGCGAGCCTTACGACGCCTGGATCTTCAAGCTCAAGCCGAGCAACCCGGCCGATCTGGAGAAACTGCTGGACGCCGCCGGCTACAAGGCCGCCATCGGCGAGTAAGTCGCTCCTGCAAGCAGGCCCGCTCCTGTTGTGCAGGAGCGAGCTTGCTCGCGAAGGCCCTTTAAGCCTGCAACACCTCTTTCACCGCCGCCACCGCACGTTCCACGTCGGCCTTGCTCATGGCGGTGAACATCGGCAACGAGACGATCAGACGACCGACCCGTTCCGCCACCGGGAACATTCCCTCCTTGAAACCGCGCTCGCGGTACAGGCTCAGCAAGTGAATCGGCGGATAGTGATAGCCGATGCCGATGCCCCGTTCCTGCATCTGCTCCATGAAGGTGGCGCGGGCCGGCTTGCCGTCCTTGCGCTCCGGAAGCACCAGCTGGAACAGGTGCCAGTTGCTGTTGCTGAAATCCGCCGGCGGTAGCTGGGCGCCATAGCGAGTTTCGAAGTCGCTGCCAAAGCACTCGAAGTAATGTCGGGCCAGCTCGCGGCGGTGGGCGGTGATCGCCTCGATATGGGCAAACTGCCCCAGGCCGATGGCGGCGGCGACGTCGGTCATGTTGAACTTGCCCCCCAGCACATCCACATCCAGACCGTCGAAGCCGTTGCGGGTGACCCCTTGCAGGCGGTACTTCTCGGCCAGGCGCACTTCTTCAGGGGTATTGAGGACCAGGCAGCCGCCCTCGGACGAAGTGACGTTCTTGTTGGCCTGGAAGCTGAAGGACACGAAGTCGCCACCGGCGCCGATGCGTTGGCCATTCCAGCTGGAACCCAGGGCCTGGGCCGCGTCTTCCACCACCCGCAGGCCGTGTTTCTTGGCCAGGGCATACAAGCGGCTCATGTCCACCGGCAAGCCGGCCAGGAACACCGGGATAATGGCTTTGGTGCGTGGCGTAATAGCAGCTTCCACCTGGGCCAGGTCGATGTTGCGGGTGATCGGATCAATGTCGGCGAACACCGGCGTGGCACCCACTTCGAGAATCACGTTGGCGGTGGCCACCCAGGAAATCGGCGTGGTGATGACTTCATCTCCAGGGCCGATGCCGGCAATGCGCAAGGCGATCTCCATGGTGCAGGTGCCGGAGTTGAAGGTACGCACGCTGCGTCCGCCGAAGAACGCCGAGAGCTGGGCTTCGAACGCCTGGACCTTGGGGCCGCTGGTGATCCAGCCCGAACGCAGCACTTCGCCGACGGCGGCGATGGTGGATTCATCGATGGTGGGTTTGGAGAACGGCAGGAAAGACGGTTGGCTCATGACGATGGGGCACCCGATAAGCGGACGATGAGAGCAGGGGTTGCGGCGCACCGGGGCCGGCGCGCGGACGCCCTGCATGATGGTACCGATTGCCTCGGGATGCCAGCGCGTCGACGCGCAGAATCGGCTGCTATGCTGCTTGGCACCCTGTTGCATCGACGCTGAGCGCCGCTTATCGGAGAGAGCCTGCCATGTCCCTGTCGCCATCCCTGAGCCAGTTACGCGAGCCCAACGCATTTCTCCACCGGCACCTGGGGCCCGATGCCGAGGAGCAGCAGGCGATGCTTGCCAGCCTCGGGCTGGGGAGTCGGATCGAGCTGATCGAGCAGACGGTGCCGCCGGGCATCCGCCTCAATCGCGCCCTGGACCTGCCACCGGCACTGGATGAACAGGCGGCCCTGGCCAAGCTCAAGGGGTATGCCGCGCAGAACCAAGTCTGGACCAGCCTGATCGGCATGGGTTACCACGGCACCCTGACGCCGACGGTGATCCTGCGCAATGTGTTGGAAAACCCCGGTTGGTACACCGCCTACACGCCTTACCAACCGGAAATCGCCCAGGGCCGACTCGAAGCCCTGCTGAATTTCCAGCAGATGACCATCGACCTCACAGGCCTTGATCTGGCCAACGCCTCCTTGCTGGACGAGGCCACCGCAGCGGCCGAAGCCATGGCCCTGGCCAAGCGCGTGGCCAAGTCCAGGAGCAATCTGTTTTTTGTCGATGAACACTGCCATCCCCAGACCATCTCCGTGGTGCGCACCCGGGCCGAGGGGTTCGGTTTCGAGGTGATCGTCGACGCTGTGGATAACTTGCCCGCGCATCAGGTGTTTGGCGCGCTGTTGCAGTACCCGGATACCCACGGCGAGATCCGCGACTTGCGGCCGTTGATCGATCAGTTGCATGCCCAGCAGGCCCTGGCCTGTGTGGCCACCGATCTGCTCAGCCTGTTGGTACTGACCCCGCCCGGCGAGCTGGGGGCCGACGTGGTCCTGGGCTCCTCCCAGCGCTTCGGCGTGCCCATGGGCTACGGCGGTCCTCATGCAGCGTTTTTCGCTTGTCGCGACGAGTACAAGCGGGCGATGCCCGGGCGCATCATCGGCGTGTCCAAGGATGCCCGCGGGCAGGTGGCCTTGCGCATGGCTCTGCAAACCCGCGAGCAGCATATCCGCCGCGAGAAGGCCAACTCCAACATCTGCACTGCCCAGGTGCTGCTGGCCAACATCGCCGGCTTCTATGCGGTCTATCACGGTCCGGCTGGCCTCAAGCGCATTGCCCAGCGGGTGCATCGATTGACCTGCATCCTCGCTGCGGGCCTTGAGCGCCACGGCATAACGCGGGTCAACCGGCACTTCTTCGACACCCTGACCCTGGAGGTGGGCGGCAGTCAGACCGCGATCATCGAGAGCGCCAAGGCGCTGCAGTTCAACCTGCGGATTCTCGGCCGTGGCCAGTTGGGCCTGAGCCTTGATGAGACCTGTGACGAAACCACCGTGGCCCGGCTGTTGGACGTGTTTCTCGGCGCGGATCATGGATTGGACGTCGCCGAACTGGATGCCGAGGTGCTGGCCTCGGGTCTTCCTGACAGCCTGTTGCGCCGCAGCCCCTACCTGACGCATCCGGTGTTCAGCGCCCATCACAGCGAAACCCGGATGCTGCGCTACCTCAAACAACTGGAGAACAAGGACCTGGCGCTCAACCAGTCGATGATCCCCTTGGGCTCCTGCACCATGAAGCTCAATGCCAGCAGCGAGATGATCCCCATCACCTGGCCGGAATTCGCCAACCTGCACCCCTTTGCCCCTCGGGAGCAGGCCGTCGGCTACACCTTGATGATCGAGGAACTGGAGTGTTGGTTGTGCGCCATCACCGGCTTCGATGCCATCTGCATGCAGCCCAACTCCGGTGCCCAGGGCGAATACGCGGGGTTGCTGGCCATTCGTCGTTACCACGAGAGCCGCCAGCAAGGCGGGCGGCACATTTGCCTGATACCGGCCTCGGCCCATGGCACCAACCCGGCCTCGGCCCAAATGGCCGGGATGCAGGTGGTGATCGTCGAATGCGATGAGGCTGGCAACGTCGACCTGGAGGATCTGACGGCCAAGGCCCAGGCCGCCGGTGATCGGCTGTCCTGCCTGATGGCCACTTACCCCTCGACCCATGGCGTCTATGAAGAGGGCATCAGCCAGATCTGTGAAGTTATCCACAGCCACGGCGGCCAGGTGTACATGGACGGCGCCAACCTCAATGCCCAGGTGGGCCTGACTCGGCCTGCGGACATCGGCGCCGATGTCTCGCACATGAACCTGCACAAGACGTTCTGCATTCCCCATGGCGGCGGCGGGCCGGGGATGGGGCCGATCGGCGTGCGAGCCCATCTGGCGCCCTTTGTCGCCAATCACCCGGTGGTGCCCATCGACGGGCCGCTTGCAGAGAATGGCGCGGTCAGCGCGGCGCCCTGGGGCAGCGCCAGTATCTTGCCCATCAGCTGGATGTACATCGCTCTGATGGGGCCGCAACTGGCGGATGCCAGCGAGGTGGCGATCCTCGCCGCCAACTACCTGGCCGCCCAGCTCAGCGGCGCCTTCCCGGTGCTCTATAGCGGGCGTAATGGCCGAGTGGCCCATGAATGCATCCTCGACCTGCGGCCGCTCAAGGCGCTGACCGGGATTACCGAGGAGGATGTGGCCAAGCGTCTGATGGATTACGGCTTTCATGCCCCGACCATGTCCTTCCCGGTGCCGGGCACGCTGATGGTGGAACCCACCGAAAGCGAGTCCAAGGCTGAGCTGGACCGCTTTGTCGAGGCCATGCTGAGCATTCGTGCCGAGATCGCCCAGGTCCAGGAGGGCAACTGGCCGGCCGAGGACAATCCGCTCAAGGGGGCTCCCCATACCCTGGCGGACATCACCGGGATCTGGGCGCGGCCCTACAGCATCGAGCAGGCGGTGCTGCCCAGTGGCCATGCCCGGGCCCACAAGTACTGGCCTGCGGTGAACCGGGTGGACAACGTCTACGGTGATCGCAACCTGTTCTGCGCCTGTGTCCCGGTGGCGGCCTATCGCTGAGTCCGCCTCAGTAGTGCTGGCGTAGCCGCGTGGGACGGCTGCCGTGGGCGCGGTCCCGGTGTGGCTGACTCTCCAGGGGATAGAGGTGCAGCAGCTCTTCTTCGCTGACCTGGTTGCTCAGGCCCAGCTCCAGCTCCGGGCAGTCCAGGTCCAGCCAGTCGCCGTGCTGCAGCTGCAGTTCGTTCTCACGCCGGCAGGCACTGTGGAACACGTAGTGGACCATGCCCGGTTGCAGGAACTGCTCATGCTGTTCGAGGAAGGCCTGGGAGTATTTGCGGATCGCCCACCAGTTCTGCAGATCAAGGCGATAGCTGAGGTAGGACAACTGCACGCCCTGGCGTTCAACCCGTACATTGAGTGACAGGCTGCTCTGCAGCTCGCCGAGGATCAGCGCCGGAGTGATGGCGCACTGGCGCAGGCGTGATTGTGCGCAGGAACTGGCGTCCTGGCGGCTGAGCAGCGGGTCATGGATGTCATGACCCAGGCTGAAGCCGACAAAGCGCAGTTGCTTGAAGTGGTCCACCAGATACACGCAGAACACGCCCGGCTGACTGCAAATGCTCAGGGCGTGATACGGGATCATCAGCGCCTCGCCGTCGGTCTTGAGCAGGCTGCCGTTGCCCTTGTAGAACCAGCCCTGGCGGGTGTTCGGGGTGTTCAGGCTGACCTCGCTGACCTGGGCCAGGAGGCTGTCGCTGGGTTTGAGTGGCGGACGCAGCGGCCCTTGCGGGTGTCCCTCGCAAGGCTGTTGCGGATGGGCTGGCAGGCTGCGCAGGTACTCGCTCCAATCCAGGTGCCGGCGGGCGCAGAAATGCAGGGTTTCGTATAACCCACCGTGTTCGGACAGGGCATGCATGCTGCGACCATTGTGCAAGTCGAACAGCCCGATGGCGCGCTGTTCCTTGTGGCAGACATCCAGCAACAGCAGGTAATCGTCCATGATTTTCTAGTCCTTCAGGGGCAAGGGGGCGGGGAGGATGGGCAGCGGCTCGGGGGCTCGCGTCCGGCGAGGTTCGAGCGCACTTTCCTTGAGCAGAAATGACATCAGCAAGCCGATCAGGCTGCCGCTCAGGGCCACGTACAGGATCGACGGCAGGCCGAAATGGCTGGCGGCAAACCCGGCCACGGCCGGGGACAGCCCGCCCCCGAGAATCTCGCCGAAACCCACGACAATCCCGGTCGCCGTCGGCAGCAGGGCCGGGGCCACGGATTCACTGGTCAGTGGGCCGACCGTCATGCAGATCAGGCTGAAATTGAAAAACGACAGCAGGAACAACAGCAGAAACAGCAGCCAGGGAATCGCCGGGCTGACGATCAGCAGGCCCACCAGGGTGCTGCTGGTCATGAAACAGGCCGATACCACCGGTTTGCGCCCGAGGCGGTCGGACATTCCGGGAATGATCAATTGGCCGATGAAACCGCCCAGGCCGATGGCCGAGATGACAAAGGCCATGGACAGGGTTTCCAGGTGCAGGTGGTCGGTCAGGTAACTGGGCAGCATGGCGCAGAGCACGAACTGACAGGTGAGGATGCAGAACATGATCAGGATGTTCAGGCTGACGTTGCCGCTCTTGAACGCCGCCAGCCAGTTGCGCCCGGCGCTGCCAGACAGGCCTGCGGTGGAGGGCGCCGGCAGCGGCCGGTAGACCTTCCACAGGTAGCCGGCCAGCAGCAGGCCCGGCAGGGAAATGATGGCGAACACCGCCCGCCACGAGCCGGAAAGCTGCAGCAGGTACGCGGCGATCAGTGGCCCCAGGCACAGGCCGAGAATCGGGAACAGCGCCTGCTGGATACCCAGGTTCAGCCCGCGTCGGTCAGGGCGCGAGACTTCGTTGGTAACAATGATGCTGGTCGGGGTAAAGGCGCCTTCGCAGATGCCCATCAACCCGCGCAGGATCACCAGCCCCAGCACGCCGGTGGCCAGCGCGGAGAAGCCGGACAGCAGCGACAGCACGGCAATCGAGGCCACCAGCACGCGGCGGGTGCCCAGGCGTTCGATCACGCCGCCCATGCCCAGGGCGGACAGCCCCCAGGTGAAGGCCAGCGCGGCGGACAGGTAGCCCAGGTCCTGATAGTCCAGTTGCAGGTCGTGCATGATCACCGGAAACAGCGGCAGGATGATGAAGCGATCAAGCCCCACCAGCCCGAAACTCAGTGACAGCAACAGCACCATGGATCTTTCGTAACGGCTGTCGGCAGCCGTGGTTGGTATTCCAGCGTTCATCGCTCTGCTTCCTTGAAAACCATGAACCCGGCGCGGCGCGCCGTGAGGGTGCGGCCTGACGTTGCCTTACAGCCCGGCAACGTCAGGTCGGACAGACGCAGGTTTTCCCGTCAGGCGGTCCACTCACCGACGGCCATTTCCGCAGTGAAGCCTGGGCCGAAGGCTGCCAGCAGGCCGATATCGCCTCGATTCAGGTTGGAATCGAACTGCCGCTTGAGCACGTCGAACACCACCACGCTGGCGATGTTGCCGGCTTCCGAGAGGCTGCTGCGCGATTGCGAGACCCGGTTCGAGGCCAGGTCCAGGTGCATCACCAGCTCGTCGAGGATCTTGCGTCCCCCGGTGTGGAAGATGAAGAAGTCGTTGTGCGCGCAGTTCTGTTCGAACGTCTCGTAGTTGAGCTTCTCCATCACCGGCGCCACATCCTTGATGGAGTTCATCACCGCCTTGTCCAGGGTGAAGTGGAAGCCGGTGTCCTTCACGTCATATTTGATGTAGTGCTCGCTCTTGGGCAGGAAGAACGACTCGGTCTTCTTGATCTTGAAACCGCCGGCCTGGTCGTCGGCGCGCAGCACGCAGGCCGACACCGCATCGCCGAACAGGGCCGCGGAGATGAAGGCATGCAGCTTGGTGTCGTCTGGCTGATAGCACAGCGAAGAGAACTCCAGGGACACGATCAGCACATGGTTGCGAGCATCGAGCCGGGCGAAATCGTTGGCCCGGTTGATGGCCGCGGCCCCGGCCACGCAGCCCAGCTGGGCGATGGGCAGTTGCACGGTGGAATTGGGCAGGCCGAGGTCGTTGATCAGGTGCGCGGTCAGCGACGGCATCATGAAGCCGGTGCAGGAGGTGACGATCACCATGCGGATGTCGCTGATCTGCAACCCGGCATTTTCGATGGCCTGGCGCGCCGCCGCGGATGACATCTGCCGGGCTTCACGCTCATAGACGATGCTGCGGTGGGTGAAGCCGGTGTGCACCGCCAGTTCGTCGATCGGCAGCACCAGATGGCGCTCGTTGACTTCAGTGTTGGCGATCATGCGTTTGGCCAGGGCCATGCGCGGATGGTCGGCGTGGAGGTTTTCCAGGTGATCAACCATCTGCTGTTGGGTGATCTTGTGTTGCGGAAACATGACGTGTGGAAGGCAAAGAGTAGACATGATGGGTCCTTGGCTCTAAGTAAGCCAATAAGTTAAGGGGTGGGGATAGTCCCCGTTCATAGGCACAGGAATCTGTAGGCCCTAAAGGAAATCAGGGCCTTAAGGCAACTTCGAGGCGTGAAGCGGCCGTTGATGTAACTTTTAAGTTGGATTTTATTTTAATGGCTAACTTCAAGGTGCCTTATATAAAGGCACCTTGAACAACAACTTATATATCCAGTACGAACTTATAAGCGTATTGCCAGGCCAGGTTGCTTTCGCGCACATGCTTGCGAATCACCATGCGCACTGGTGCGCCGACTTTCAGCTGCTGTGGATCGCAGACATCGACGATCTCCGAGGCAATCACCAGGCCGTCATCCAGGCGCACCATGGCCATGACGCGCGGCACGGTTTCGCCATAACCCATGGCGGCCAGGACCGGGTTCTCGGCGTGGGCCATGACTTCGATCTTGCCCGTGCGCTTGCAGCGGTAAGGCTTCACGCTCAGGGAATTGCAGGCGCCGCAGACGGTGCGCCTTGGGAAGAAGATTTCGTTGCACTCTTCGCACTGGCTGCCTTCGAGGCGGTACTTGCCGCCATGCTCGCGCCATTCGCGGAGCATGCTGGCAGTGGTCATTCTGTGGATCTGTTCTGGGTACATGGACATGGTCCGGGCTCCTTAGTCGTTCGAGAGGACAATCACTGAGTTGTGCGCCGCATAACCGCCAAGGTTCTGCGACACGCCGATGCGTGCGCCCTTGACCTGGTTGTCGGATTCACCCCTCAGCTGCCGGAACAGCTCGGTGATGTGCAGGATGCCGTCGCAGCCCGAGGCGTGGCCGCGGCCGATGTTGCCGCCGTCGGTGTTCAGTGGTAGTTGGCCGTCCAGGGCGATGCCGCCTTCGAGTACGAAGTCGCCGGCCTGGCCCTTGCCGCAGATGCCCATGGATTCCATCTGGATCAGTCCGGCGCCGAGCAGGTCGTAGACCTGTGCCACGTCGATGTCCTTGGCGGTGATCCCGGCTTTCTTGTAGGCAATTTCCGCGCAGGCGATGGAGTTGGCCGAGACGGCCATGCCCACGTCCTTGGGCAGGCCCGGGTGATGCAGGGTCGGATTGTGGAAGCGCGTGCCGAAGTAGTGTGAGACCCCGGTGTAGGCACAGCCGCGGACGAACACCGGTTTGTCGGTGTACTTGTGGGCCAGGTGTTCGGCCACCAGGATGGCGCAGCCACTGGCTTCGCCCCAGGCCAGCATCGAACCGCAGGCTTCGCTGTTCTTCAGCGCTTCCAGGGTGGGAATCGGCTGGCCATAGCGGGTGGCGGTCGGGGTGTTGTGGGCATAGACGCGCATCTGCCGGCCAAATGTGGCCAGGACATCAGCCTCGCGACCGGCATAGCCGAACTTCTGGAAGTATTCGGCGGTGGCCAGGGCGAAGGCGTCGGTATGGGAGATGCCGAGGAAGTAATCGTATTCACATTCAGTGCTGGAGCCGATGTACTCGGCGTAGTTGAAGTGATCGGTCATCTTCTCGAAACCGCCGCACAGGACGATGTCGTACTCACCGGACGCGACCATCTGGTGACCCATCTGGAACGACACCGAACTGCTGGTGCAGTTGGCGGTGCTCATGAAGGTCGGCGCCGGGCTGATGCCCAGGGCGTCGGAAATGGTCGGCCCCAGGCCGCCATATTCGGAAATGCCTTCACCGTGATAACCATAGGCGACCCCCTGGATTTCCCGGGGGTGCATCTTGGCGTCCTTGAGGGCTTTATAGGCGGACTCGACGATCATTTCCTTGAACGTCTGCCGAACTCGTGAACTTCCGGGCTTCGGCGTATAGGCGGCCGAAACGATTGCAACACGACGTGCGCACATGTACATGCTCCTTGCGTAGACAGGCGTAATCAGAGGTAGGCGGTCAGGGCGTAGTCAGCCCGCAGGTACTTGAACTCGTACTTGATGGAGGTGCCGTAATCGACATAGGTCTTGGCTTCGAGCAGTTCGCGCAGGGGCGTGTTGTGCTTCTGGTACTGCTCGATGGCGTCGGTGACGGTCAGGGCAATGGCGTCACTGCCGGCCCCGAAACCATAGGACACCATGAGGATCTTCTGCCCCGGACGGGCCTGGTCCAGCACGTTGATCAGGCCGAGCAGCGGGCTGGCGGCGCCAGTGTCACCCACATCGCCGGCGTAGATCCCCGGTTCGATCTGCTTGGTGTTAAAACCCAGGTGCTTGCCCAGGGAATAGGGCGTGGACACCAGGTTCTGCTGGAACACCACGTAGTCATAGTCGGCGGCGCTGGTACGCAGTTTGGCCATCAGGCCTTCGGCGGCGCGGCGGGTCTGATCTTCCAGGCCGATGCTGTTCTTGTCTGAGCCCAGGCCCATCCCGGAACGAATGTAGCGATCGCCCTGGGGGCGGATGTTGTCGGCGATATCGGCGGCGCAGGAAAAACTGCCGTCAAACTCGGCGATGACGTTCTGATTGCCGATCAGCAGGGCGGCGGCGCCGGCTCCAGCATAGGACTCGGTCAGGTCGCCCGGCGCGGTGTTGCGGTTGATGGTGTCGGCGCCGATGGCCAGGGCGCTGCCGGTCATGCCGGAGGCCACCAGGGCCTGGCAGATCTGCAGGGCGGAGGTGCCGGACTTGCCGGCAAACTGCACGTCGGCGCAATAGGCGTCGTAACCGCTGCCGAGCATTTCCAGGATGATCGAAGCCGAGGCTCGTGAGTCGTAGGGGTTGGTGCAGGTACCCAGGTACAGGGCTTCGAGCTCATGGCCGGGGACTTTATCCAGGGCCCGTTGCGCCGCCAGCACACCGAGGGTGATGACATCTTCATCGGGCTGCAGCACGGCTCTTTCAGTGACGCCGAGGTTTTCCTCGACCAGCTTGAGCTCGGTGTTTTTCCAGACGTTGATCACGTCCTGGACTTTGAGGCGGCATACCGGAATACCCGCGCCATAGCTGACAATGCCTACTTTTTTCACGTTCATTTTCCTCTTGATTCCATTCTTTTTGAGAAAACTGGGTCGTGCCTGCTCAGAAGCACCCTTGAAACATACGGAAAACAATTTTGCTGTCTGTCTCGTGGCGACACCGCATAAACCGGCGGCCCAGAGGGGGGGGACAGCAGACTCCGAATAGGGGAAAACCCACTCGAAAGCTGTTTTTCTTAACCTCTCTATGCTATGATACGGAACGTTTCGTTTAGTAATAATTTCAGACGATCTAGTCTCTTTTTGGGAAGCGGGCCGCAGCCTCGAATCCGAGGGACTCGCAGTTGCAGGGCCTGATTTACTCAACCCTAATGAGATACTTTAAAAACTAGATAGATCGGTGCAAGAAGTTCATGATTCTTTTAAGAATGAAACGAAACGGACCGTTTCATTTCGATTCGGAGGAATCCTATACCCTGCGTTGCGTTTGTCAAGCGCCCTGCCTGGAGATTTTTTATTGTGGCTCGTACCCCATCTCGCAGCTCCATCGGCTCGTTGCGAAGTCCCCATACCCATAAAGCCATCCTCAGTTCCACCATCGAAATCCTTAAGGAATGCGGTTATTCCGGGCTTAGTATCGAGTCCGTCGCCCGCCGGGCGGGTGCCAGCAAGCCGACGATCTATCGGTGGTGGTCGAACAAGGCGGCATTGATCGCGGAAGTTTATGAAAACGAGAGTGAACAGGTCAGGAAATTTCCTGATCTCGGCTCGTTCAAGGCTGATCTCGACTTTTTGCTACGCAATCTCTGGAAAGTCTGGCGAGAAACCATATGCGGAGAGGCTTTCCGCTGTGTCATCGCTGAAGCGCAGTTGGATCCAGCAACATTGACCCAGCTCAAGGATCAATTCATGGAGCGCAGAAGGGAGTTGCCGAAAAAGCTGGTGGAAAATGCCATTAGCAATGGCGAGCTCCCCAAGGACACCAACCGTGAATTGCTGCTGGATATGATTTTTGGTTTTTGCTGGTATCGGTTGCTGACCGAGCAGTTGACGGCGGAACAGGACATTGAGGAGTTCACTTCTCTGCTGATCAACGGTGTTTGTCCTGATACGCCACGTTGATTCATTGCCAGCCATTAAGCCCTTGAGTTGTGCGGGCTTAATGGCTGTTGTTTCAGGCTGAAGTCGCGCCGAACTCCCGATACAGGTCCGGCAGGAAGCTGGCCAGATGATTGAACTCGCACATATCGTGCACGGCAAATTCATAGGCCAGGGTTTCCAGCTCGGCTTCGCCAAAGCCACTTTCCTTGAGCAGCGCCGATGCTTTTTCAGCTCCGGGAAAGCGGGCCATCGATGGGTGCGATCCGACCCAGTAACGGCTGGTCAGGTACATGCCGCCCGGCACTTCCTTGAACAGATGCACCATCAATGACACCGGCACCTCTGGGTGATCGGCCAGGCTCATCAAGGCACTGACGCTGCCGTCGATTTTCGCTTCGCGATACAGGTCAGGGTCAAGGCCCAGGCTGGCTGGTTCCTGAAAATCGATGTGCAAGTGCATCAGGCGATCGCCGACATACTCCGATGCGCAGAAAGTGTTGCCATACAGCCGCTCCTCGAAGCTCAAGGATTCGTCGCTCAGGCGCTGATGGTTCACGCAGGGGTTGCTGACATGGGCGTAGGGGAACCACAGGGTATAGCGCTCCGATTCCGCCGGGTGCCACATGAACCACCACTTGAACATCTGTGCGGTGCAGCCGGGGAAGAACTTGCGGCTTTGCACATAAGCCATCGGCCCCGGTAGCAGGGCGTAGCCGGACTCCTCACTGACGAAGTCCGGGTCGAGCAGACGATTGATGCCCTCGACGCTTGGGGTCAGGGTGTCTTTCAGGTCCATCGGGCCTTGTTGGATCTTGCGTACAGCGGACAGCGGCACGCGCATTTCCGAGCGGAAATACTTGGCGTAGGGCTTGTTTCGGATTGCTACCTGGTTACGCAGGAAGAGCTTCTGCATGGGCAGTGAGAAGTAGGTGAAGGGAGTCATGATGCGCGCTTCCATGCTGATATCCTTTGGCGTGAATTGACGAGTAGCCGCCACGTTCGTGCAATCCGCTCGCGGAGTTGAACGAGAAACTGGCGCTTTTTAGCTAAGCAGTCCATAAACAAAAGTCAAATTTGAATTTAACTTAGTGAGAGCGTCTATGGTCGTTTCCGCTTCCCCGCCGCCTGCTGCGGCCCGTGCGCCGCGTCAGGATGGCCAGGCAACTCGCCAGCAGATCCTGGAAACGGCTGGCCAGCTCTTTGCCGAGCTGGGGTACGCCAACACCACCAGCAAGCAGATTTGCGAAAACTCCAAGGCCAACAACGCCTCGGTCAACTATCACTTCGAGAACAAGGACGGCCTGTACCGGGCTGTGCTGCGCGAAGCCCACGATCGCCTGGTGCGGATCGAGACCATGATCAGCCTGAGCGAGAGCCAGGACAGTGCCGAAGATAAGCTGCGGGCGATCATCACTGTGCTGATCGAGGGGCTGAACAATCAGCGCGAGGGCTGGGCACTGAAAGTGCTGACCCGCGAGCTGCTGTCGCCTTCGTCGGTGCTGCCGGCGGTCCTGGAGGAGCAGGCGTTC
The DNA here is from genome assembly GCF_030718165.1 of Pseudomonas sp. LPH60. NCBI lineage: Bacteria > Pseudomonadati > Pseudomonadota > Gammaproteobacteria > Pseudomonadales > Pseudomonadaceae > Pseudomonas > Pseudomonas sp. LPH60. The sequence goes on along the minus strand of NZ_JAVAJH010000004.1, from coordinate 364,294 downwards.
CCCAAGGCGAAGATCGTGCGCACCATTCTCGGCCAAATCATGCACCTGTCGCCGGAAGATCCGGCCACGTTGCGCAGTGCCGTCAGTGTGTTCGCGCCCTGCCTGTTCCTGCTGATCGCCCATCAGCCGCTGGCGCGCAACGTACTGCCCGGCCTGGAGCTGGACCCGCCGGCCCTGATCGAGCACATGATGAGCTATGCCCTGGCTGGCCTGGCGGCGGTGGCCCGGGCTTCTGGCAGAGCCTAGCGTGTCATTCGGGCGAAAAAAAACGCCGACCCTGAGGTCGGCGCTTTCTGTCAGCCATCCCTGGGACGATCCTTACTCCTGTGCGACGGCGTTCTTCGCCAGGATCGCGTTGGCCAGTTCCATATCAGTGGCCTTGAGGCCGGGATTGTCGGCGCGGACTTTCTGCATCGCGGCTTCCAGGTACGGGCCGCGAATGCTGCCTTCGCTGGCGACGAAGCTGCCGGCGTCGTCCTGGGCGGCGACGATCAGCTTGTGATCCTTGAAGGTCAGGTAAGTGGAGCCGGTGGTGGCGCCGGAGGAAATGACGTTACGCCAGAAGGTGTCGGCCATTGCCGAACCAACGGGAAGAGAAAGCAGGGCAAGGGTGGCGACAGCTATTTTCAGACGCATGATGGGTGACTCCAACTGGGGGTTATCTGCACCGTTTGATTCTAGATACCCCAGCGGAGTTCCGTGACCCATCAGTCAAGGTTTTCGACCAGCAGAATGGCGCCTTCCTGGCCAATCACGCGCACCCGGGCGCCCACAGGCGCGTCGGCGCCCTTGGCGATCCACACCCCATCGGCGACCTTGATCCGGCCACGGCCGTCAACGATCGCCTGATGCACCACGAAGGTCTTGCCGACCAGCTCCTGCCCTCGCAGGTTCAGGTTCGGCTGGTCGCTGGGGCGCACCACACTGCGTTGGCGACGCCACCAGTACAGGGCAGTCAGCACCGATAGCAGGCCGAACAGGAGGAACTGCACCTCCCAGGTCAGGCCGGGAATCAGAAAGGTCAGGACCCCTACGGCGGCAGCCGCCAGGCCGATCCACAGCAGGTAGCCGCCGGCACCGAACACTTCGAGAATCAGCAATACGGTGCCCAGGGCCAGCCAGTCCCAGAACGATAGGGCGTGCAAGAATGCCAACATGGATCGGGCCTCAGACCTTCTTGCCGTCGAACGTGGCCTTGACGATTTCGCCAATGCCGCCCACGGCGCCGATCACCTGGCTGGCTTCCAGTGGCATCAGGATCACCTTGCTGTTGTTGGCCGACGCCAGCTTGCCCAGGGCATCGATGTACTTTTGCGCGACGAAGTAGTTGATCGCCTGGACGTTGCCGCTGGCGATCGCCTCGGATACCACCTGGGTCGCCCGGGCCTCGGCTTCTGCCTGGCGCTCCCTGGCTTCGGACTCAAGGAAGGCTGCCTGACGTTCACCCTCGGCTTCCAGAATCTGCGCCTGCTTCTTGCCTTCGGCGGTCAGAATGGCCGCTGCCCGCAGGCCTTCGGCTTCGAGGATCTGGGCGCGCTTGACCCGTTCGGCCTTCATTTGCCCGGACATGGCCGCCATCAGGTCGGCAGGCGGGCTGATGTCCTTGATCTCGATACGGGTGATCTTGATTCCCCAGGGCGCGGTGGCTTCGTCAACGGTTCGCAGCAGTTTCTCGTTGATGCCGTCACGTTGGCTCAGCATCGCGTCCAGTTCCATGGAACCGAGCACGGTACGGATATTGGTCTGCAGCAGGTTGCGGATGGCGTGCTCTAGGTTGTTGACCTCGTAGGCCGCCTGGGCGGTGTTGACCACCTGGAAGAAGCACACGGCGTCGATCTGCACCGTGGCGTTGTCGGCGGTGATGACTTCCTGAGGGGGAATGTCCAGCACGCTTTCCATGACGTTGATCTTGCGACCGATGCGGTCCATCACCGGAATGATGATGTTCAGCCCCGGCTTGAGGGTGTTGGTGTAGCGACCAAAGCGCTCCACTGTCCACTGGTAGCCTTGGGGCACGACCTTGAACCCCATGAACACCAGGGCCACCGCGAGGCCGACAAAAAGTAACAGTACGCTTCCGATCTGCATAACATTCACCTGTTCAGTCATTGCTCAAGGGCTCGAGGAGCACGAGTGTACGGCGGTGTCCGGCCCGGCGCCGGCATACCTTGGTCCTTGCATCATCAGGACACACATCACCGGCGCGATTCGGGCACGCCGCAAGGTTCAAAGCTGGAAGCGGGTGACCGAGGTTTGCAGGGTCGCCACAGAGTTTTCCATCTGCTCCACCGTTTGGGTCAGCTCACGCATGGCCTGGCTGTTGCGCCGGGCTACCTGACTGATCATTTCCACCCGTTGCGCCACTTCGCTGCTGGCCTTGGACTGCTCGCCGATGGTGTGGGAAATCTCTTCCACCATCAGCGCCGAACGTTGGGCACCCTGGCGAATCTCGTTGATCGAAGTCCCCGCCTGCTGGGCCATGTGCACCCCGTCGCTGACCCGGCTGACCCCGGTTTGCATGCTGCTCACTGCTTGCTCGGTGGTTTCACGGATGCGCTCGATCATGCCGGTGATCTCCCGGGTGGATTGCGCGGTGCGCGCCGCCAGGTTGCGCACCTCGTCGGCGACCACGGCGAATCCGCGTCCGGCCTCGCCGGCCCGGGCCGCTTCGATGGCGGCATTCAGGGCCAGCAGGTTGGTCTGCTCGGCGATGCCATTGATCACCTGGATGATCGAATGGATCTCCTCCGAGGACTGGCCCAGGGCGGTGATGCTCTGGGACGACTGGTTCACCGCCTCGGCGATGTGGCTCATGCCGTCCACGACCCCGAGGATCACCTGGCCGCCGCTGCCGGCCAGGGACTCGGACTGGGCGGCAATGCCCTGGGCGTTGCGGGCGTGCTCGGCGACCTGGGCAATGTTGCTGATCATCTGCTCCATGGCTGCTGCCATGTCGGTGGCGCCGTCGGCCTGCTCGGTGGCGCCGTCGGCGATGCCCAGCGAGGTGTCGCTGAGGCTGTGGGAACGCCCCCGCAACTCCTCGCTCTCATGGCGGATGGTGGTGATCATCTGCCGCAGGTTGTCCTGCATTTCGCCAAGGGCCTGTTGCAACTGGCCGGCTTCGTCCCGGCTGTCGACACTGATGGGCATGGTCAGGTTGCCCTGGGCGATGGCCCGGGCCGTGGCGACGGATTTTTCCAGGGGCTTGAGGACCCGGATGAGCAACTGGCGGGTCAACAGGCACAGGGCCAGGGCGGCAATCAGACTGCCGCCGATCAGCCACCAGGCGGCTTGGCGTACGGCGGTTTCACTGTCTGCGCTGGTCTGTGCGGTAGCGGCTTCGATCTTGCTGCTCAGTGCCGAGTTGCGGGTCTCCACTTCACTGAAACGCTGAGAAAACTCCGGCATTTGCAGGCGCGCGGCCTGGGGGTCCTTGAGGGCCTGTTCGGCGATGCTTTCGGCCGCATGAATGTAGCTTTCCAGGACTGGCTGCAACTCGCTGATGGCATCGCGGATATCCGGCGCCAGGGGCAGCCGGGCGTTTTCCGCCAGGGCCTTGCGGAACCAATCGCCGTGTTCGCGCAGACTGTTGCGCACCTCCTCTGCGGCCGCGCTGTCGCCAGGCTCGCTGCTCAGAGCCTCCAGCACATCGGCCCGCAGGGCGTCGTGCATCATGTCGGCCTCCAGGTGATTGCGCAGGGCACTGGCATTGACTTCATTGTCATGCAGGGCCTTGGCCAGGCGTGACTGTCCCCAGAGGCCGAGGCCGGCTACCAGGGCAATGGCCAGCAGGCTGAGAACCCCGGAGGCGATCATGTTGTGACGAATATTCATGCCTGGCTTCCTGCTTGTCTTGGCGGTGGTTAAAGCGTAGCCCAGCACTTGGGGTTCGCCTCCGGGCGAGCGGGGTCTGGTTACTGGTTTTCGCTTTGAGGTGTCACCCGCAGCACTTCCTCCAGGCTGGTCAGGCCATCGGCAAGCTTTTGTGCGGCGGCCAGGCGCAGGCTGCGCATGCCGTCGTCGCAAGCCTGGCGACGCAGGCCGGCGAGGTCGAGGTCGTCTCGAACAAGGGCTTTGAGCGGGGTACTCAAGGGCATGATTTCGTAGACGCCGGTACGTCCGTGATAGCCGGTGCCACGGCACTCTGCGCAGCCCACGGCCTTTTTGCTCAGGGGCGGGAGCGGCAATTGTCGGGGGGAGGTCAGGCTCTGCCAGTCATCCGGGGCGAGGGCGGCGGGCGCCTTGCAGTGGGGGCACAGGGTACGCAGCAAGCGTTGGGCCATGACGCCGATCAGGGTGGCCTTGATCAGATAGTGAGGCACTCCCAGTTCCAGTAGGCGGCTGATGGCTCCGGGGGCATCGTTGGTGTGCAGGGTGGAGAGCACCAGGTGCCCGGTGAGTGCAGCCTGGATAGCCATTTCGGCGGTCTCCAGGTCGCGGATCTCGCCGATCATGATGATGTCCGGGTCCTGGCGCATCAACGCACGCACGCCGCTGGAAAAACTCAGGTCGATATTGTGCTGCACCTGCATCTGGTTGAACGCCGGCTCGATCATCTCGATCGGGTCTTCGATGGTGCACAGGTTGATCTCGGGGCTCGCGAGCTTTTTCAAGGTGGTGTAGAGGGTGCTGGTCTTGCCCGAGCCTGTGGGGCCGGTCACCAGGATGATGCCGTGGGCCTGCGCGGTCATGGCTTGCCAACGGTTCAAGTCGTCGGCGCCGAAGCCCAGCTGATCGAAATCCTTGAGCAGCACCTGCGGGTCGAAGATGCGCATCACCAACTTTTCGCCAAAGACCGTGGGCAGGGTCGAGAGCCGCAACTCGATCTCGCTGCCTTCTGGAGTACGGGTCTTGACCCGGCCATCCTGGGGTTTGCGTTTTTCCGCGACGTTCATCCGTCCCAGGCTCTTGAGGCGGCTGACGATGGCCAGGGTCACCTGGGGCGGGAACTGGTAGACGCCGTGCAGCACCCCGTCGATGCGAAAGCGCAGGGTGCCGTGCTCGCGGCGGGGCTCGATATGGATATCGCTGGCCCGTTGCTGGAAGGCGTACTGAAACAGCCAGTCGACGATGTTGATGATGTGGGCGTCGTCGGCATCCGGCTCCTGGTCGCTGGCCCCGAGCTTGAGCAGTTGCTCGAGGTTGCCCGGGCCGCTTGTCCTTTGCTCGCTGCTGGCCCCGCTGACCGATTTGGCCAGGCGATAGAACTCCAGGGTCAGGCGCTGGATATCCACCGGGCTGGCCACCACTCGGTGGATCGAGCGCTTGAGGACATGGGCCAGATCGGCCTCCCAGGCGCTGACATAGGGCTGGGCGCTGGCCACGGTGACGCTTTGGGCATCCACCGCCACGGCGAGGATCTTGTGCCGCTGGGCGAAGGCGCAGGACATCAGCGGGGTGATGCTGGCGACGTCGATCTGCAACGGGTCGATGCGCAGGTAGGGCTGGCCGGCGCGCCGGGCCAGCCACGCGGTGAGGCTGTCCAGGTCCAGATGCTGGCCGGGACGCTGCAAGTCCGGCAGATGCTGACTGGCAATCAGTTCCAGGGGATGCAAGGGGGGGCTGGTGCCATGACGTCGGATGCTGAGGGCCTGTTCGGCGGCATCCTGGCTGATGCGGCCCTGGGCCAGCAGTTCACGCAGCAGCTCACTGAGGTCCAGCCAGTGATCCTGGGCAATGTGTGCGGCAGCCATGGGGGCTCCTTGGGGCTGTTGTCCAGACGCGGGTCTCTGACCACAAATGGCCAAGAATAGCCCCGCCAGACTGGGCCGCCGCCTGCCAAGGGTTGCAGGGTTTTTCCGGCCTCAGCCAGCGGCCTGCAGTTGCGCCGGCTCTGCCCGTTCCAGTTCTACCGAGCAGACGCTGATCAGGTTGCGCAACTTGTCGCCGATCACCCGAGCCCGGTGCCAACTCAGGCCGTCGAGTTCCACGTCGATGTGCAGCGTGGCGTCTTGCTGGATCACCGTGACCCGCTGGGGCACCAGAAATTGCAGGGCGAAGTGGTTGAGCACCCGACACAGGACATCGGCTTCGGCCTCGGCCGTCATCTGATAGTGCACGCGACAGTGGACATTGTTCTGGTTCCAGACATCGGTGCGGGATGATTGGCCAGGGGTGGCTTCGAGATGGGGCATGGCAGTCTCCAGATCAGTGGAGAAATTTTTACATTCGGTTTCGGGTATTTCTTATCTAAGATTGAGCGGAATTCATGAAAGTAGAATTGTTTGATTCAAGTTTTTATAGATAAGGGAATTTATTATGCATAGCGAGCTGGACGCCTACGACCGCCGGATACTCGCGTTGCTGCAAGAGGACGCGTCACTTTCCAGTGCGCAGATTGCCGAACAGGTGGGCTTGTCCCAGTCACCGTGCTGGCGGCGGATTCAACGCTTGAAGGAAGAGGGGGTGATCCGTGGCCAGGTGACCTTGCTTGATCGCAAGAAGATCGGCCTCAACACGCAGATCTTTGCCGAGATCAAGCTCAACGCCCACGGACGCTCCAACTTCACCGAGTTCACCGAGGCGATTCGCGGTTTTCCGGAGGTGCTGGAGTGTTATGTGCTGATGGGGGCGGTGGATTTCCTGCTGCGCATCGTGACCGCGGACATCGAAGCCTATGAGCGGTTTTTCTTCGAGAAACTGTCCATGGTGCCCGGCATTCAGGAGGTGAACTCGATCGTTGCCCTGTCGGAGATCAAGTCCACCACCAGCCTGCCGGTACTGCGCTGAGGGGCGGCTTACATGCGCAGCAGGGTTTTCCAGGCGCGGTTCTGGAACACCGCGATGGCCTGTTGCTTGCGGGCATCGAGGGCTTCGTCGGTAATGGGCTCGTTGGCCAGTTGTGCCAGCTTGTTCAGTTCACCGTAGAGGCGGTCCAGCTCCGGAATGTCCAGCGCGGCGCGGGCGTGGTGCAGCCAGGCCTGGATACGTTCGATCCGCGGCAACTGTTCGGCCAGATCTTCCGGCTGCTGCTGGTAGCGCGGCAGTTGCAGGGAGGTCGCTTCCTCGGCCAGCAGGCGTGGCAGCCAGCTGCCCAGTTGCGCTGCACCCTGGCGGTTGCCACGGGTGTTGCGCTCGGCGGTCCAGGCTCGGGCCAGCAGCCAGCGCGAGGTGTTCAGGGAGAACAGGCCCCAGCGTACGTCCTGCAGTTCCTCGATGAACTGCTCCGGCGCGGCTTTGCGCACGTCTTCATCGTCGAGGCCGGCTTGTACCAGCGGACGCCAGTCTTCCAGCAGGGCATCCAGGGCGCTACGCAGCTCAGCGGTGGATTGGCGTGGCGCGGCTTGGCCCAGGCTGCTGGCCAGAGCTCGCAGCTCGGCGAGGTTATCCACCCAGTCCTGCAGCAGGCGCCAGTGACCGTTGAAGCGATACTGTTCGGCCAGGCGCTGGCTGCTGCCCAGCAGGTGCCAGGCCAGGGCGGCGAAGGCATCGTCCAGCGGGGTTTCGGCGCTCAGTTGTGGCGCCGGCAGGCTCAAGGAGTAGCTACCGGCATCGAACAGGCGATAGCCACGCTCGGCCTTGCTGATGTCGCAGGGCATCAGGGGCAGGGTGAGGGCCAGCTCCGCCGCCAGTTCCAGCAGAGCAGCGGGTTCGCCTTCACGCAGTTCCAGCTCCAGCTCGCAGATTTCTTCCTTGTGCTTGCCGGCGATCACCTGGCCCAGGTCCAGGGCCGCCTCGATCACCACTTTGGCCTTGCCACGGCCCCAGGCGATTTCCGCGCGTTCACGGACAAAGTCGGTGGTGAACAGCGGCTTGAGGGTCTTTTTGTCCAGCTCGGCCAGGGCTTCGGGCCAGCATTCGCCGTCGAGTTTTTTCACGTCGAGCTTGGCTTTGGCCAACGACCAGTCGTACTCGTTGCGCTCGGACAGGCCGGCAACGCTCTGGCCGCTGGTCTTGAGGGTCTGGATCACTGCGTCACCGTCACGACGCAGGCGCAGGGCGACTTTGGCCCGGGCCAGATCGCGCTCTGGGGTGTCGAAGTACTGGTTCATCAGCTCACGGCGTTCCCAGCCACTTTTGTTGCGTTTTTTCAGTAGCGGGTGCTCGCGCAGGGCGGCGAGGGTTTCGCGGCTGACGCGGAGTTTGATTTCGGTTTCTTTCTGCATGGCCGGAAAATCCAGGATCGGGAGTGCAGCCGGGGGAAGAGTTGGCTGCCAAGGCCGTGCAGTGTACAGGACCAGGCGCCCGGAGGCGCCACGACGGTTCCTTCCTCTCACAAGATGCCTCTATGATGGTCCTCATCTTGGGATTTGCGGAGCCAGTTCATGCCATTGCCGTCCATGAAAGATCAGTTCGCTGCACTGATCGCCGCGCCGTCGGTGAGCTGCACTCAAGCGGCGCTGGACCAGTCCAACCGTCCGGTCATCGACTTGTTGGCCAGTTGGCTTGGCGACCTCGGTTTTGCCTGCGATATCCAGCAGGTCAGCCCCGGCAAGTTCAATCTGCTGGCCAGCTTCGGTAGCGGTCCCGGTGGCCTGGTACTGGCCGGGCACAGTGATACGGTGCCGTTCGATGCCGCTTTATGGCAGACCGATCCGCTGAAGTTGACCGAGGTCGACGGCCGCTGGGTCGGTCTGGGCAGTTGTGACATGAAGGGCTTTTTCGCCTTGATCATCGAAGCGGTGCGACCGTTGCTGGAGCAGCCATTCAAGCAGCCGCTGCTGATCCTTGCGACCTGTGATGAAGAAAGCTCCATGGCCGGTGCCCGGGCCCTGGCGGAAGCCGGGCGGCCCCTGGGGCGCGCGGCGGTGATCGGCGAGCCCACGGGCCTCAAGCCGATCCGCCTGCACAAGGGGGTGATGATGGAGCGCATCGATATCCTCGGGCGCAGTGGTCATTCCTCTGACCCGCGCCTGGGGCGTAGCGCTCTGGAGGCCATGCACGACGCCATCGGCGAACTGCGGGGGTTGCGGCTGCTGTGGCAGCGCGAGTACCGCAATCCACAGTTCAGCGTGCCGCAACCGACCTTGAACTTCGGCTGCATCCACGGTGGCGACAACCCCAACCGCATCTGCGGCCAGTGCTCCCTGGAGTTCGACCTGCGTCCCTTGCCAGGCATGGACCCGCAAGTGCTGCGCGAGGCGATCCGGCAGAAACTTCAACCCATTGCCGAGCGGCATGAAGTGCAGATCGACTATGCGCCGCTGTTCCCTGCGGTGCCGCCGTTCGAGCAGCCCGAGGACGCTGAGCTGGTGCGGGTGGCGGAGCGGCTTACCGGGCATCGTGCCGAAGCAGTAGCGTTTGGCACTGAAGCGCCTTATCTTCAGCGCCTTGGCTGCGAGACGCTGGTGCTGGGCCCGGGCGATATTGCCTGCGCCCACCAGCCTGGGGAGTACCTCGAAATGTCACGCTTGCAGCCTACTGTGCAGTTGCTACGAGAGTTGATTGAACATTACTGCCTGACGCCGGCCCAATTTCAGTAAATTACCGGCGTCCTGATCCGTACCCATGAGGAGAGTAAGCGTGTTGCCAAGCCTGTTCCGACGATAACCATCAGCCCGCTGTGCGTTTTCCGTTTCGTCCTTTTATAGGCTGCTTTTTATTTACAGGCTCAGGTTCATGCCCGAATACGTCAATTGGCTCCGCCACGCGTCTCCCTATATCAACGCTCACCGTGACTGTACCTTCGTGGTCATGCTCCCGGGCGACGGCGTTGAGCACCCCAACTTCGGCAATATCGTCCACGACCTGGTGCTGCTCCACAGCCTGGGGGTTCGCCTGGTGCTGGTGCACGGTTCACGGCCACAGATCGAAGCCCGTCTGGCGGCTCGCGGTCTGGCGCCCCATTACCATCACGGCCTGCGGATTACCGACGCGGCGACCCTGGAGTGCGTGATCGACGCCGTGGGCCAGTTGCGCATTGCCATCGAGGCGCGTCTGTCCATGGACATGGCCTCCTCGCCCATGCAGGGCTCGCGGTTGCGGGTCGCCAGCGGCAACCTGGTGACGGCCCGTCCGATCGGCGTGCTGGAAGGTGTCGACTACCACCACACCGGTGAAGTGCGTCGGGTCGATCGCAAGGGCATCAATCGCCTGCTGGACGAGCGCTCCATCGTGCTGCTGTCGCCTTTGGGGTATTCGCCCACTGGCGAAACCTTCAACCTGGCTTGCGAGGACGTGGCCACTCGCGCCGCCATCGATCTGGGGGCCGACAAGCTGCTGCTGTTCGGTGCCGACCCGGGGCTGCTGGATGAAAACGGCAAGCTGGTGCGCGAGTTGCGCCCGCAACAGGTTCCGGCGCACTTGCAGCGTCTGGGCAGCAATTACCAGGCCGAACTGCTGGATGCCGCTGCCGAGGCCTGTCGTGGGGGGGTGGGACGTAGCCACATCGTCAGTTATGCCGAAGATGGCGCCCTGCTGACGGAACTCTTTACCCGTGATGGCGGCGGCACCCTGGTGGCCCAAGAGCAATTCGAGCGGGTGCGCGAGGCGGCGATTGAAGATGTCGGTGGTTTGTTGGATCTGATCAGCCCGCTGGAAGAACAGGGCATCCTGGTACGGCGCTCCCGGGAGGTGCTGGAGCGTGAGATCGAACAGTTCAGCGTGGTCGAGCGCGAGGGCATGATCATTGCCTGCGCTGCCTTGTACCAGATTGCCGACTCCGACGCCGGCGAGCTGGCCTGCCTTGCGGTGAACCCGGAGTATCGTCATGGCAAGCGCGGTGATGAACTGTTGGAAAGGATTGAAACCCGGGCCCGTGCTCAAGGGTTGAAGACTTTGTTCGTCCTCACTACCCGCACCGCCCACTGGTTTCGCGAGCGGGGTTTTGTGCCCAGTAGCGTCGAACGTCTGCCGTCGGCCAGGGCCTCGCTGTACAACTACCAGCGCAATTCGAAGATCTTCGAAAAGGCCCTCTGAGTCCATTTCTGTTCTGCAATACACAGCGCCTCGACCCCAGGATCGAGGCGTTGTCGTTTTCTGCACATGTCAGAAAAATTTCATTTCGACACAAAAACTGTAACAAATTGACGGGAGGATAGGCTCTTAGCCATGATGCGTCGCTTTTTCGATCCTCCATGACGTTTTACGCCTCTGGCGCGGGGAGGACCTTGAAGGGCTGAATCGGGGAAAAATTTTCAGAAATAAGCTTGCGAGTGCCTAGGCCGGGACTCTCGGCTTTACAGTGGCTAGCGTTATTCCTGAAAAGCATGAAAAAGGACTAAACAATTCTTTTTGGGTTTATGAGTAATTCATTACCCTGCATGGACCAAATCACTGCGATTAGACCATGGTCGTAGACATAGATAGTTACGATTGACTTGTCGGTCACGGTCTGGCGCTAATCGCGCATCTGTGGCACCCGGGCGTTCGATCTGGGGCCAGGAACCACAAGAATTAGAAACGAGAGGAGCGAAACATGAACAAGTCCACCTTGGCCCTGGCTGTGGCCGTAGGGGTTTTGGCGCAGCAGGCAGGCGCCGCCGGTTTCATCGAAGACAGCAAGGCTACCTTGGGGCTGCGCAACTTCTATATCAATACCGATAACCGCGATGGCGATGCCAAAGCTGCGGGTGCCCAGAGTAAGCAGGAAGAGTGGGGCCAAGGCTTCCAACTCAACTTCACTTCCGGTTACACCGAGGGCACTGTCGGTTTCGGTCTGGATGCAATCGGCTTGCTGGGCATCAAGCTGGACTCGGGCGGCGGTACTAACGGCGCCACCTCCACTTCCTATGGCGGCACCGTCTTCCCAAGCAAGTCTAATGGCGAAGCCGTTGATAACTATTCCAGCCTGGGCCTGACTGCCAAAGCCAAGGTCTCGCAGACCGAACTGAAGCTGGGCACCCTGCAGCCAAAACTGCCGGTTATCGTGACCAACGATGGTCGCATGCTGCCGCAAACCTTCCAGGGCGGCCAGATCACTACCAACGAGATCAAGGATTTGACTCTGGTCGGTGGCCAGATCGAGCACGCCAAAGGTCGTAACTCCAGCAACAACGAAGAGTTGTCCATTGCTGGCGCCAATGCTCACACAGCAGCAGGCCGTGATAGCAACAAGTTCATCTACGGTGGCGGTGACTACAAAATCACCAAAGACCTGACTGCTCAGTACTACTATGGCAACCTGCAAGACTTCTACAAACAGCACTTCGTGGGCCTGCTGCACAACTGGGCTATCGGCCCGGGCGTATTGAAGTCTGACCTGCGCTACTTCAACAGCCGTAACGACGGTGCCAATGGCCACGACTCGGCTTACTACACCACCGGTGACTACGGCACTGGCATCACCAAGGGCAAGGTTGATAACCGTCTGCTCAGTGGCTTGTTCCTGTACTCGGTTTCCGGCCACACCTTCGGCGGCGGCTATCAGGTCAGCAACGGTGACAGCGATTTCCCTTGGCTGAACCAGGGTGACGGCTCGTCGGCTTACCTGACCACCGACATGCAGATCCAGAAATTCGCCCGTGCCGGCGAACGCACTTGGCAAGCTCGCTACTCCTACGATTTCGCCAAAGTGGGTCTGCCAGGTCTGACCGCAGGTGTGGTTTACCTGCGTGGCGACAACATCGATACATCCGGCAAGGTGGGGTCTACCACTCCTCAACGTACAGTTTCGGCCACTGGCCGCTCCGAGTGGGAGCGCGACCTGACCGTTGCCTACGTGATTCCGGAAGGTCCGTTGAAAAACCTCGGCCTGACCTGGAAGAACGCCATGTGGCGTAACGACATCCCGGGCCAGCGCGATCAGGACGAGAACCGTCTGATCGTCAGCTACTCGATCCCGCTGTTGTAATAGCGCGATAAAGCCTCGCCCGGCGCAATGCCGGGCGAGGTATTGCTTCAAGTCAGGCCCACCCCCGTGAGCCCTTCCTGAATCCCCCTCTTTGTACAGCTACTCAAGGCCTTCTCGAACCTTGTTGAGAAGGGTGGTCTTCGCCTGCGCGCGCGTCCAGTGAAGAGATTTTTAATATTCAATTTGGTTATGAATAAATCGATATTTATTCTTTTTAAATAAGCTCCGGTGCAGGCAGAGTAGCTCCATCACGCACTCACAGGAGCAGCACCCCATGAGCCTCAGACTGGGCGACATCGCCCCCGACTTCGAACAGGATTCCAGTGCCGGCAAGATTCGTTTCCACGAGTGGCTGGGCGATAGCTGGGGCGTGCTGTTTTCCCACCCCGCAGACTTCACGCCGGTGTGCACCACCGAGCTGGGTTTCACCGCCAAGCTCAAGGACGAGTTCGCTCAGCGCGGAGTCAAAGCCATTGCCCTGTCGGTGGACCCGGTGGATTCCCATCACCGCTGGATCGAAGACATCAACGAAACCCAGCACACCATCGTCAATTTTCCGATCCTGGCGGACGCCGATCGCAAAGTGTCGGACCTCTATGACCTGATTCATCCCAATGCCAGCGACACGCTGACCGTGCGTTCGCTGTTCGTCATCGACCCGAACAAGAAGATTCGCCTGACCATCACCTATCCCGCCAGTACTGGGCGCAACTTCCACGAAATTCTCCGGGTGATTGACTCGTTGCAACTCACCGACAACTACAAAGTGGCCACTCCGGCCAACTGGCAGGACGGTGACGAGGTGGTGATAGTGCCCTCGCTCAAGGACGAGGAAGAGATCAAACGCCGCTTTCCCAGAGGTTATCGCGCAGTGAAGCCTTACCTGCGCCTGACGCCGCAGCCCAATCGCTGACCCACTCACCGCAGTAGGGGCCGGCTTGCCGGCGAAGGTGGTGGTGAGGCCGGTGCAGGTTTTGCGGACTCTTTCGCGGGCAAGCCCGTTCCTACGCTGAACGCCGAGGTAACAGAACCACAAAGCAGGGGTTTTAAGGCCGTTTCGACGGCCTATTTTTTTGCCTGGAAATCATCGTTCCTTATATTCATTTAAGGAATAAACAAATGAATAAATAAGATTTATGGATATAAAAATAGGCTGTTAAGGTCTGTTCAGTCCGGCGAGATCGCATCCCGCGAATCGCTTTATCTTGTTCAAGGAATCCCCTGCATGCTGGTGGTCTCTCTCGGTGGCAGTCCCAGCCAACGCTCCCGTTCCGGGGTGCTGCTGGAGTTGGCCAAGCGCTGGTTGCAGCAGCAAGGCGTGGAAGTGGTCAGTTACCAGGTGCGGGACTTCCCGGCCGAGGATCTGCTTCACGCTCGCTTTGACAGCGCCATGGTCATCAACCTGCTGCAACACATTGAACAGGCCGACGGCCTGCTGATCGCCACACCGGTGTACAAGGCGTCGTTTTCCGGGGCGCTGAAAACCCTGCTCGATCTGCTGCCGGAACGCGCACTGAGCCACAAGGTGGTGCTGCCCATGGCCACAGGTGGCAGCATCGCCCACATGCTGGCGGTGGATTACGCCCTCAAGCCTGTGCTCTCGGCACTCAAGGCCCAGGAAATGCTCCAGGGCATCTTTGCCGAGGACAGCCAGATCGCTTATGGCGAAGGCAGTGTGCAGCCGCAGCTGGCCGAGGCTCTAGAGCTGCGTTTGAAAGAGGCTCTGGAGCAGTTTCACAGCGCCATGGCCCGTCGCCCCAAACCGCTGGACCCGCATGTATTGAATGAACGGCTGTTGAGTGCTCGCTGGAGCATTTGAGCCACACCCCTGATTTGAAGTACTGGCCTTACTCGCCCGCCAACGGGCAAGCAGGTGCAGCCACAACCCCACAGCAAAAAGGAGAGCGCCATGCGCCCTGTCATTTTGCGTCGCGGTCTGGTCGCTCTGTTTGCTGCGGCTGTGTCCTTCGGCGCCATTGTTCAAGCTCAAGCCGAGACCTTGCGTATCGGTTATCAGAAATACGGCACCCTGGTGCTGCTCAAGGCCAAGGGCACCCTGGAAAAGCGCCTGGCGCAGCAGGGTGTGGACGTGAAGTGGACCGAGTTTCCTGGTGGTCCGCAGTTGCTGGAAGGGCTGAACGTCGGTTCCATCGACTTCGGCGTGACCGGCGAAACCCCGCCGGTGTTCGCCCAGGCCGCCGGTGCCGACCTGCTCTATGTGGCCTACGAACCACCGGCGCCCCATAGCGAAGCGATCCTGGTGCCCAAGGACTCGCCGATCAAGTCGGTGCAGGACCTCAAGGGCAAGAAAGTGGTGCTGAACAAGGGCTCCAACGTTCATTACCTGCTGGTCCGCGCCCTGGAAGACGCCGGCCTCAAGTACAGCGATATCCAGACCGTGTTCCTGCCTCCGGCCGATGCCCGAGCGGCGTTCGAGCGTGGCAGCGTCGACGCCTGGGTGATCTGGGACCCCTACCAGGCGGCAGCCGAGCAGCAACTGCAGGCACGCACGCTGCGTGACGGCAGTGGCATCGTCGACAACCACCAGTTCTACCTGGCGACCAAACCCTACGCACAGCAGCACCCCGAGGTGATCAAGGCCCTGGTGGAAGAAGTGCGGGCCGTGGGCGAGTGGTCCAAGGCCAACCCGCAGGAGGTCACCCAGCAAGTGGCGCCGCTGCTGGGTCTGTCTACCGACATCACCCTGACCTCGGTGAAACGCCAGGGCTACGGTGCGGCCTTCCTGACCCCGGAAGTGATCGCCGCGCAGCAGAAAATTGCCGACAGCTTCTATCAGCTCAAGCTGATTCCCAAGCCGCTGAGCATCAAAGACGTGATCTGGACGCCCCCTGCCGCCGTGGCCAAAGCGCCGTAAATCGACCCCTTAGGAGACAACTCCATGAGCCTCAACATCTTCTGGTTTCTGCCCACCCACGGCGACGGCCATTACCTTGGCACCGCCGAAGGCGCTCGCGCCGTGGATCATGCTTACCTGCAGCAGATCGCCCAGGCCGCCGACCGCCTGGGGTTTGGCGGGGTGCTGATCCCCACCGGGCGCTCCTGCGAGGATTCCTGGTTGGTGGCGGCTTCGCTGATTCCGGTGACCCAGCGTCTGAAGTTCCTGGTCGCCCTGCGCCCCGGGATCATTTCCCCGACGGTGGCGGCGCGTCAGGCGGCAACCCTGGATCGCTTGTCCGGTGGCCGGGCGCTGTTCAACCTGGTGACCGGGGGGGATCCGGACGAACTGGCCGGCGATGGCCTGTTCCTCGACCATGAAGAGCGTTACCAGGCCTCCGTGGAGTTCACCCGTATCTGGCGCCGGGTGCTGGAAGGCGAAACCGTGGACTATGACGGCCAACACATCAGCGTGAAGGGCGCCAAGCTGCTCTATCCACCGCTGCAGCAACCGCGCCCGCCGCTGTATTTCGGTGGCTCTTCGGAAGCCGCCCAGGATCTGGCCGCCGAGCAGGTGGACATGGTCCTGACCTGGGGCGAGCCACCGGCCGCCGTGGCCGAGAAGATCCAGCAAGTGCGGGACAAGGCAGCCAAGCTCGGACGCTCCGTGCGCTTCGGCATCCGCCTGCACGTGATTGTGCGGGAAACCAATGCCGAGGCCTGGCAGGCCGCCGAGCGCCTGATTTCCCATCTGGACGACGACACCATCGCTCGGGCCCAGGCGTCCCTGGCGCGCTTCGATTCCGTGGGCCAGCAGCGCATGGCGGCCCTGCATGGGGGGCGTCGCGACAAGCTGGAAGTCAGCCCCAATCTCTGGGCCGGGGTGGGTCTGGTGCGTGGCGGGGCCGGCACCGCACTGGTGGGCGACGGCCCTACGGTGGCGGCGCGGATGAAAGAGTACGCGGACCTGGGCATCGATACCTTCATCTTCTCCGGTTATCCACACCTGGAAGAGTCCTATCGCGTGGCCGAGTTGCTGTTTCCGCACCTGGATATCGAACGGCCCAAGCTGCCCGAAGCCGCCGGTTACGTCAGCCCGTTCGGGGAGATGGTCGCCAATGACATCCTTCCCAAAGCCGCGTCCCAGAGCTGAGGTGCGGCCATGAATGGACAACGCATAGTGCATCGGCTGGCGCCCTGGGGGCTGCCGTTGCTGTTGCTCGCGGTGTGGCAACTGTCGGTGTCGGCGGGTTGGCTGTCGACCCGCATCCTGCCGGCTCCCAGCGCGGTGATCGAAGCCGGGATCAGCCTGGTCCGCAGCGGTGATATCTGGACCCACCTGGCTATCAGTGGCTGGCGTGCGGGGCTGGGCTTTGTCATCGGTGGCGGTATCGGCCTGGTGCTGGGCTTCATCACCGGCTTGTCGAAATGGGGTGAACGCTTGCTGGACAGCTCGGTGCAGATGATCCGCAACGTACCGCACTTGGCGCTGATTCCCCTGGTGATTCTGTGGTTCGGCATCGACGAGTCGGCGAAGATTTTCCTGGTGGCGCTGGGCACTCTGTTTCCGATCTACCTCAACACGTACCACGGCATTCGCAACGTCGATCCGGCGCTGGTGGAAATGGCCCGTAGCTACGGCTTGTCGGGGTTTGCGCTGTTTCGCCAAGTGATCCTGCCGGGAGCCTTGCCCTCGATCCTGGTGGGCGTGCGTTTTGCCCTGGGCTTCATGTGGCTGACCCTGATCGTCGCGGAAACCATCTCCGCCAGCTCCGGCATCGGCTATCTGGCCATGAATGCCCGGGAGTTCCTGCAGACCGATGTGGTGGTGCTGGCCATCGTCATGTATGCGCTGCTAGGCAAGCTTGCAGACCTTGCGGCGCGGGGCCTGGAACGAGTCTGGCTGCGCTGGCATCCGGCCTATCAAGTGGCCAGGGGAGATGCCCAATGACGGCTCAACAACCTCCACGGCTGCTGCGGGGCATTCCCCTGGCCGTGCGCAAATTGCAAAAGACCTTTGGGGCGCGGCAGGTGCTGCGGGAAATCGATCTGCACATTCCTGCCGGTCAGTTCGTGGCTGTGGTGGGCCGCAGCGGTTGCGGCAAAAGCACCTTGCTGCGCCTGCTGGCCGGTCTCGACCAGCCTTCGGGCGGTGAGTTGCTGGCCGGTTCCGCGCCCTTGAGCGCAGCCATCGAAGACACCCGGCTGATGTTCCAGGAGGCGCGTTTGCTGCCCTGGAAGAAAGTCATCGACAACGTTGGGCTCGGCCTCAAGGGCCACTGGCGGCCCCAGGCCCTGGAAGCCCTTGAGGCGGTGGGCCTGGCCGATCGCGCCCATGAATGGCCGGCGGCGCTGTCAGGTGGCCAGAAGCAGCGGGTGGCCTTGGCGCGAGCCCTGATTCACCAGCCGCGACTGTTGCTGCTGGACGAGCCGCTGGGAGCACTGGATGCCTTGACCCGGATCGAGATGCAGCAGTTGATCGAACGTTTATGGCAGCAACATGGCTTCACCGTATTGCTGGTGACCCACGATGTCAGCGAAGCCGTGGCAATTGCCGATCGGGTGATCCTGATCGAGGACGGCGAGGTGGGCCTTGACCTGCACGTCGAGCTGCCACGCCCGCGGGTGCGCGGTTCCCATCGCCTGGCGGCCCTGGAAACCGAAGTCCTCAATCGCGTGCTGTCACTGCCAGGCTCACCGCCGGAGCCGGAACCCGTTTCACCCTTGCCCACGCAGTTGCGCTGGGCTCTTTAAAACTGCGACTCATATTCGACCCCAGGAGAAATACCATGACCATTAAAGCCATCAACGTACGCAATCAGTTCAAAGGCACCATCAAGGAAATCGTCGAAGGTGATGTGCTGTCGGAAATCGATGTGCAGACGGCTTCCGGGATTGTCACTTCGGTGATCACCACCCGCTCGGTCAAGGAGCTGGAACTGTCCATCGGCAGCGAGGTGATTGCCTTCGTGAAATCCACCGAGGTGTCGATCGCCAAGTTGTGAGCGATGCAGTGCAACAGCCCCGAAGGGTGCAAGTCCTTCGGGGCTTTTTTCATGGACGCTGTAAATAACGGTCAGATTTGATACTTTCCCTGCTTTCGGCAAGGCCTGAACAGTACAAACATGACAACAGAGCAGGGTCCAAACGTAGGGTATCTGGAGTTTGATCGCGAGCGCTGGTCAGCTCTGCGGGCCGCAGAACCCATGAGTCTGTCACCGTCCGAGATGGAGACGCTGACCAGTCCGACCCAGCCCATGGCGCCCGAGGAGGTGAGGCAGATCCTGCTCCCGCTGTCGCGCCTGCTGCAT
Source organism: Pseudomonas sp. LPH60 (assembly GCF_030718165.1). Taxonomy (NCBI): domain Bacteria; kingdom Pseudomonadati; phylum Pseudomonadota; class Gammaproteobacteria; order Pseudomonadales; family Pseudomonadaceae; genus Pseudomonas; species Pseudomonas sp. LPH60. The sequence goes on along the minus strand of NZ_JAVAJH010000004.1, from coordinate 345,358 downwards.
TTGCATGCGGCCCAGGTAGAGTCACTCAAGGCCCCCCAGGCAGGTTTCAAGGCGCCTTATGTCATAGGTGTTTCCGGCAGTGTCGCGGTGGGCAAAAGCAGTTTTGCCAGGGTCCTGGCGGCCCTTCTGGCCTATTGGCCGGACAAGCCCAATGTGCATCTGGTGACTACGGACTCCTTTCTTTTCCCCCTGGCGACCCTTCAGGAAAAAAATATCCTGCACCGCAAGGGATTTCCCGAGTCCTACGATGAGCCGTTGTTCGTGGATTTTCTGCAATCGGTGTGCAGGAAGGGTGAGTCCGTGAAGATCCCCATCTACTCCCACGTCCGCTACGACATCCTGGCCGATGAGGCGCAGTCGGTGGAGGCTCCGGACATCATCATCCTCGAAGGCCTGAATGTACTGCAGGGGGAGCAGGGGCAAGGCCTGAGCTCCCTGGATTTCATCGACTTCTCCATTTACGTCGATGCGTCCGAGGAGGCGATCAAAGCCTGGTACCTGGAGCGCTTTGTCTACTTGAAGAACACCGCTTTTCAGGCGGCAGATTCCTATTTCAACAAGTACAAGGGGCTTTCGGACCTTGACGCCTTGTCGGTGGCGTCCGATACCTGGGACCGGGTCAATCTGAAGAATCTCGTCGAAAACATCCTGCCGACCCGGGAACGGGCGAACCTGATCATTCACAAATCAGCGGATCACAGCATCGACAGGTTGCTGCTGCGGCAGGTGTGAGCGCTCAGAGCGGCGTTGGGCGCTTGGGCAGGTAGGGCGGCAAGTAAAGGCTCAGGTAGGCATCGAAGACCCGCATGCCTTCCTCCGCCATGCGCGGGGTGATCTGCCCGTGCTGCTGCACCGATCGCGCGTACACCCGGTCTCCCAGCTCCATGGCCAGGGCGAATACATCCACATCCTGGGGCAGCGTCGGCAGCTCGAAGTGGTGATTGAACAGCTTGTGCATCAGGTCACCCAGCTCAATGTCGTGCTGGCGATCGGCCTGGGTGACTTCCGTCAAACCGTGCTGGGCAAGGATCAACTGGCGGGCCGCCGCGTCCTCGCCGTAGATGTCGAGCATGCGTTGTTCGACCAGGCGTGACAGGTCCCGCCAGTTGTCGAGCCGGTCGTGGTCGATGGGCGCTTGCAGGCAGGCGCGAAACGCTGCGTGGACATCGGCGGTCAGGGCTTCCAGCAGGGCCGGGACACTGGCGAAGAAGTGATAGACCGAGGACGGTGGAATCTGCGCCCGTTCGGCCACGCTGTAGATCGACAGGCTGGCCACACCCTCGCTGGCGAGCAGGGTCCGGGCGGCGTCGAGTATCGAGTCGATCCGGGCCTGGCTGCGTGCACGGGGTTTGCGAAGAGGGGCGGTGCGCGTCATCGGTGTCTCCTACTGGGCAGCGGGCATTGTACGCGAGAGCGTCAGAATTCCTGTATCCGCCGGCCATGGATCAGTGGCACAAAAAAACGCCGCGGGGCTGTCAGCTCCGCGGCGTTTTTTTTGCAACAACCGCTTAAACGGTGTGCAGGTACCAGTTGTACTCGAGGTCGGAGATGGAGTGTTCGAACTCTTCCAGCTCGCTCTCTTTGCAGGCCACGAAGATATCGATGTACTTCGGATCGATGTACTTGGCCATTACCTCACTGTCGTCCAGCTCGCGCAGGGCATCGCGCAAGTTGTTCGGCAGGCTCTGCTCGTTCTGCTCGTAGCTGTTGCCTTCGGTCGGCGCCGGTGGCTCGATCTTGTTGGTCAGGCCGTGGTGCACGCCCGCCAGGACCGAGGCCATCAACAAGTACGGGTTGGCGTCGGCGCCGGCGACCCGGTGTTCCAGGCGCACGGCATCGGCCGAACCGGTCGGCACCCGCAGGGCCACGGTACGGTTGTCCAGGCCCCAGCTCGGCGAGTTCGGCACATAGAACTGTGCGCCGAAACGACGGTAGGAGTTGACGTTCGGGCAGAGGAAGGCCATCTGCGCCGGCAGGGTCTCGAGCACACCGCCGATCGCGTGACGCAGTGCGGCGTTCTGCTCGGGATCCTCGCTGGCAAAGATGTTCTTGCCATCTTTATCCAGAACCGAAATGTGGACGTGCAGACCGTTGCCCGCCTGGCCTGGGTAAGGCTTGGCCATGAAGGTGGTATCCATCTCATGGTCGTAGGCGATGTTCTTGATCAGGCGCTTGAGCAGTACCGCGTAGTCGCATGCCTTGATCGGGTCGGCCACGTGGTGCAGGTTGACTTCGAATTGTGCCGGGGCACTTTCCTTGACGATGGCGTCGGCCGGGATGCCTTGTTCCTTGGCACCTTCCAGAATGTCCTGGAGGCAGTCGACGTATTCGTCGAGATCGTCGATCAGGTAGACCTGGGTGGAGTGCGGGCGTTTGCCGGAGATCGGCGAACGTGGCGGTTGTGGACGGCCGTTCACGTTCTCCTGGTCGATCAGGTAGAACTCCAGTTCGAAGGCGGCGCAGATGGTCAGTCCCAGTTCGTCGAACTTGGCCACGACCTGGCGCAGTACTTCTCGTGGATCGGCGAAGAACGGATCGCCTTCAAGCTCGTGCATGGTCATCAGCAGTTGCGCGGTAGGACGCTTCTGCCAGGGCTCGTTGCACAGGGTATCGGGGATTGGATAGCAGATTCGGTCAGCATCGCCGATGTCCAGGCCCAGGCCGGTGCTTTCCACCGTAGAGCCATTGATATCCAGGGCAAACAGGGAGGCCGGCAGGTTGATGCCTTTCTCGTAAACCTTGTGGAGGCTGGTGCGTTCGATGCGCTTGCCGCGCACCACACCATTCATATCCGCAATCAGAAGGTCAACGTACAGAACCTCAGGATGTTCCTTAAGGAACGCGTTCGCTTCGTTGAGCTGAACGGCACGCGGGGGTACCGACATGATGCAACACCTTTGTTGTTAAAAATATCAATCATTGATCTTTTCTGGTTTCAGTCAACCCGAACGGCATGCCGAAGTCAAGTAAGGCTCTTTACGCCCTAATAAAGGGCTGGCGAGGCTCTTTTGGGGCAAAACAGGGCGTTTTTTGGGACTCGACTGCCTCGGGTAGCGCAGACTTGAGCGGGCCGTGTTGTATTTTTTACGGGGGTGTTGTGTAAAAAAATGAACAAGGCTAAGCTCGAATCAAACCCATAACAGCAATAATACCGGGGTGTTTCATGTCTCGCCTGCCGTTAATCGGCATCACCGCCTGCTCCAGGCAGATCGGTCTGCATGCCTATCACATCAGTGGCGACGAGTATGTACAGGCAGTAGCCAGCGCAGCCCAGGGCGTGCCGGTGATTCTTCCGTCCGTGGCGCAGTTGCTTTCCCCGTCCGATATTCTGGACGGTCTGGACGGCATCCTCTTTACCGGTTCTCCCTCCAATATCGAACCTTTCCATTACCAGGGGCCTGCCAGCGCGCCGGGCACTGCTCATGATTCTGCACGGGACGCGGCCACTCTGCCGCTGTTGAATGCCGCCGTCGAAGCCGGTGTTCCGGTGCTGGGCATCTGTCGTGGATTCCAGGAAATGAATGTAGCCCTGGGCGGCAGCCTTCATCAGAACGTGCATGACGTGCAGCCGTTCATGGACCACCGCCATGATGACGAGCCTGGTCAGCCCCTGGATGCCTGGTACGCGCCTGCCCATGATTTGCACGTCCAGGCGGGTGGGGTCCTGGCAAATCTGGGCCTGCCGCAGAAGATTCAAGTCAACTCGATTCATGCTCAAGGCGTTGAACGTCTGGCGCCGGGCCTGCGGGTCGAGGCGCTGGCGCCTGACGGTCTGGTGGAAGCCATCTCGGTCGAGGGAGGCAAGGCATTTGCTTTGGGGGTGCAATGGCACCCCGAATGGCAGGTAAGCTGCAATCCTCACTATCTGGCCATCTTCCAGGCTTTTGGTGATGCCTGCCGCAAACGGGCAAAACAACGCGACGCCGAAGCGTCACACAACGCCTGACTTAATAGAGAGTCAGGAAACTCAGCCTAGAGGCATTTATGAGTAACAACCTCGACCAGCTCACCGATTGGTTGAAAGACCACAAGATCACAGAAGTCGAATGCATGATCGGCGACTTGACCGGTATCACCCGGGGCAAGATCTCGCCGACCAACAAGTTCATTGCCGAAAAAGGCATGCGCCTGCCCGAGAGCGTGCTGTTGCAGACCGTGACCGGCGACTATGTCGAAGACGACATCTATTACGAGTTGCTGGACCCGGCGGACATCGACATGATTTGCCGCCCCGACCAGAACGCGGTGTACCTCGTGCCCTGGGCCATCGAACCCACTGCCCAGGTGATCCACGACACCTACGACAAGCAGGGCAACCCTATCGAGCTGTCGCCCCGCAACGTCTTGAAGAAGGTGCTCAAGCTCTACGCCGACCACGGCTGGCAGCCCATCGTGGCGCCGGAGATGGAGTTCTACCTGACCAAGCGCAGCGACGACCCGGACTACCCGCTGCAGCCGCCGATCGGCCGTTCCGGCCGCCCTGAAACCGGTCGTCAGTCGTTCTCCATCGAAGCGGCCAACGAATTCGATCCGCTGTTCGAAGATGTCTACGACTGGTGCGAACTGCAGGAGCTGGACCTGGACACCCTGATCCATGAAGACGGCACGGCGCAGATGGAGATCAACTTCCGTCACGGCGACGCCCTGTCCCTGGCCGACCAGATCCTGGTGTTCAAGCGCACCATGCGCGAGGCGGCCCTCAAGCACGACGTGGCGGCCACCTTCATGGCCAAGCCCATGACCGGCGAGCCTGGTAGCGCCATGCATTTGCACCAGAGCATCATCGACATCAACACCGGCAAGAACGTCTTCTCCAACGAAGACGGAACCATGAGCCAGCTGTTCCTCAACCACATTGGCGGGCTGCAGAAGTTCATCCCCGAGTTGCTGCCGCTGTTCGCTCCCAACGTCAACTCGTTCCGCCGCTTCCTGCCCGATACCTCGGCGCCGGTAAACGTCGAGTGGGGCGAAGAGAACCGCACTGTGGGCCTGCGGGTGCCGGATGCCGGACCGCAGAACCGTCGGGTGGAAAACCGCCTGCCGGGCGCCGACGCCAACCCTTACCTGGCCATTGCTGCCAGCCTGCTGTGCGGCTTCATCGGCATGGTCGAAGGCCACAACCCGAGCGCGCCAGTGGTCGGTCGTGGTTATGAACGACGCAACCTGCGCCTGCCGTTGACCATCGAGGACGCCCTGGAGCGTATGGAAAACAGCAAGACCATCGAGAAGTACCTGGGCCAGAAGTTCATCACCGGCTATGTCGCGGTGAAGCGGGCCGAGCACGAAAACTTCAAGCGCGTGATCAGTTCGTGGGAGCGGGAATTCCTGCTGTTCGCCGTCTGATTCGCCGGGCGCCGCTGCCCCCCAGCGGCGCCTTCACTGACACTTAGGAGAGATTGATGACTCATAAAAACCCGCAAACCCGCGAGTGGCAAACCCTCAGCAGTGATCACCACCTGGCGCCTTTCAGTGACTTCAAGCAATTGAAGGAGAAGGGGCCGCGGATCATCACCCATGCCAAGGGGGTGTACCTCTGGGACAGTGAAGGCAATCAGATTCTCGACGGCATGGCCGGCCTGTGGTGCGTAGCCATTGGCTATGGCCGTGATGAACTGGCGGAAGCGGCCAGCAAGCAAATGCGCGAACTGCCCTATTACAACCTGTTCTTCCAGACCGCCCACCCGCCGGTGCTGGAGCTGTCCAAGGCGATCGCTGATATCGCGCCAGAAGGCATGAACCACGTGTTCTTCACCGGTTCCGGCTCCGAAGGCAACGACACCATGCTGCGCATGGTCCGCCATTACTGGGCGATCAAGGGCCAGCCGAACAAGAAGACCATCATCAGCCGGGTCAACGGCTACCACGGTTCCACCGTGGCCGGTGCCAGCCTCGGCGGCATGACCTACATGCACGAACAGGGCGACCTGCCGATCCCGGGTATCGTTCATATCCCGCAACCGTACTGGTTCGGTGAAGGTGGCGACATGAGCCCCGAAGAGTTCGGTATCTGGGCGGCCAACCAGTTGGAAGAGAAGATTCTGGAACTGGGTGTGGATAACGTCGGTGCCTTTATTGCCGAGCCGATCCAGGGCGCTGGCGGCGTGATTGTGCCGCCGGACAGCTACTGGCCGCGGATCAAGGAAATCCTCGCCAAGTACGACATCCTCTTCGTCGCCGACGAAGTGATCTGTGGCTTCGGCCGCACCGGTGAGTGGTTCGGTAGCGATTTCTACGACCTCAAGCCCGACATGATGACCATCGCCAAGGGCCTGACCTCCGGCTACATCCCCATGGGCGGCCTGATTGTCCGTGACGAAGTGGTGGCGGTGCTCAACGAGGGCGGCGATTTCAACCACGGTTTCACCTACTCCGGCCATCCGGTGGCCGCAGCCGTGGCCCTGGAAAACATCCGCATCATGCGCGATGAAAAAATTATCCAGCGCGCCCACGAAAAAGCGGCACCCTATTTGCAGAAACGTCTGCGTGAGCTGAGTGATCATCCGTTGGTGGGTGAGGTTCGCGGGGTAGGCCTGCTGGGGGCGATCGAGCTGGTCAAGGACAAGGCCACCCGCGCGCGCTATGAAGGCCGCGGCGTGGGCATGATCTGCCGACAGTTCTGCTTCGATAACGGTCTGATCATGCGTGCCGTGGGCGACACCATGATCATTGCGCCACCGCTGGTGATCAGCGAGGCGGAGATCGACGAACTGGTGGCCAAGGCGCGCAAGTGCCTGGATCTGACCTTGAGTGTGCTGCAGAACTGAGTGCTAGGCTTTGAGCGTGGTGCTTACGGGCACGGCGCTCGAAGCAGATATAAAGGATGGGTCTTTCCTTGAAAGCCGGCCTTGGATCTTGCCAGACTACCCGCCGTTTTGGTTGCCCTGAGACTGGCCGCTGAGCGAGTGGTTAAAAAAGAATAATTGGAGCATTACGCATGAAGGCATTAGGTATGAAGTTAGCTGGCAAGACCCTCCTCGCCATGTCCCTGATGGGCGTGATGGCGGCGGCAGCGCAGGCGGACGATAAAGTACTGCACGTTTATAACTGGTCCGATTACATCGCCCCGGACACCATCAAGAAATTTGAAGCCGAGTCGGGCATCAAAGTGGTCTATGACGTGTTCGACAGCAACGAAACCCTGGAAGCCAAGTTGCTCGCCGGCAAATCCGGTTACGACGTAGTCGTGCCTTCCAACAACTTCCTGGCCAAGCAGATCAAGGCCGGTGTCTATCAGGAGCTGGACAAGTCCAAGCTGCCGAACTGGAAGAACCTCAACGAATCGCTGCTCAAGGCGGTATCGGTGAGCGACCCGGGCAACAAGCACGCTTTCCCTTACATGTGGGGCTCGATCGGCATCGGTTTCAACGCCGAGAAGGTCAAGGCGGTGTTGGGTGCCGACGCACCGACCAACTCCTGGGACCTGCTGTTCAAGCCGGAAAACGCCGAGAAGTTGAAGGCTTGTGGCGTCAGTTTCCTCGATTCGCCAACCGAGATGATTCCGGTGGCGCTGCACTACCTGGGCTACCCGACCGACAGTCAGGACAAGAAGCAACTGGCTGAAGCCGAAGCCCTGTTCCTCAAGATCCGTCCTTCGATCGCCTATTTCCACTCGTCCAAGTACATCTCCGACCTGGCTAACGGCAATATCTGCGTCGCCGTGGGTTACTCGGGCGATATCTATCAGGCCAAGGCCCGCGCCGCCGAAGCCGGTGACAAGGTCAAGGTCAGCTACAACATTCCGAAAGAGGGTGCTGGCAGCTTCTACGACATGGTCGCCATCCCTAAAGACGCGGAAAACGTCGACGGCGCCTACAAGTTCATGACCTTCCTGCAAAAGCCTGAAGTCATGGCCGAAATCACCAACGCCGTGCGTTTCCCCAACGGTAACGCGGCTGCAACCCCGTTGGTCGATAAAGACATCACCAGCGACCCGGGCGTTTACCCGCCAGCTGACGTACAGGCCAAGCTGTACGCGATTGCCGACCTGCCGGCCGCGACCCAGCGCATCCTGACCCGCAGCTGGACCAAGATCAAATCCGGCAAATAAGCCAATTTGCAGCACGACCTGTTGCCGTCATCGTGGCGAGGGCGGCAACAGGTAACAATTAAATGACAGAAAGTTTTGCTGGATTGGTTTATCGAGGGTAAGTTGCGCGCCGGTTTTGTTGCTGGGCAGCTCGGAGGCTGTCAGGTAGCGCGGGGCAACTTGGGCCCAACTATTTAAGAGGACCTCCACTTGCCTATTTCTTTATTTCGCAAAGCCATGCTGGTCGCCGCCAGCCTGACGCTGGTGGCTGGCGCGCAGGCTGCACCGACCGTGCATATTTATAACTGGTCCGACTACATCGGTCAGAACACCCTGGCCGAATTTGAAAAAGCCACGGGCATCAAGCCGGTGTATGACGTTTTCGATTCCAACGAAACCCTGGAAGGCAAGTTGCTGGCCGGTCGTACCGGTTATGACGTGGTGGTGCCGTCCAACCACTTTCTGGGCAAACAGATCAAGGCCGGGGCTTTCCAGAAACTCGACAAGAGCCTGCTGCCTAACTACTCCAATCTCGATACGGCGCTGCTCAAGCGTCTGGAGATGAACGACCCGGGCAACCAGTACGCGGTGCCGTACCTGTGGGGCACCAATGGCATTGGCTACAACGTCGACAAGGTCAAGGCCGTGCTGGGCGTGGACAAGATCGACTCCTGGGGCGTGCTGTTCGAGCCGGAGAACATCAAGAAGCTCAACAGCTGCGGCGTGGCCTTCCTTGATTCTGCCGATGAAATGATGCCCACGGTCCTCAATTACCTGGGCCTGGATGCCAACAGCACCAACCCCCAGGACTACAAGAAGGCCGAAGCCAAGTTGCTGGCGGTGCGTCCCTACGTGACCTACTTCCACTCGTCCAAGTACATCTCGGACCTGGCCAACGGCAATATCTGCGTGGCCATCGGCTTTTCCGGCGACGTGTTCCAGGCCAAGGCCCGGGCCGCCGACGCTGGCAAGGGCGTGAACATCGCCTACGCGATTCCGAAGGAAGGCGGTGCCCTGTGGTTCGACATGCTGGCGATCCCCAAGGACTCGACCAACGTCAAGGAGGCTCACGCCTTCATCAACTATTTGCTGCAACCTGAGGTGATTGCCCAGGTCAGTGACTACGTCGGTTACGCCAACCCCAACCCCGGGTCGGACAAGCTGATGGAGCAGTCCATTCGCACCGACGAAGCGGTTTATCCACCGCAAGCTGTACTCGACAAGACCTACGTGTCCATCGAGTTGCCACCCAATATCCAACGCTTGATGACCCGTAGCTGGACCAAGGTCAAGACGGGTAAGTAGTTCCACAGGCTCAAACTATCCAAGGTCCGCCCACGTGGGGCGGGCTGCAAATTTTGTTGGGAGTTTCGCAAATGGCAGTTGCCTCCGGCGCCTATAAGAAAGCCCTCGAGGGCGACCAGACACCTAAGCAGGTGCTGGTCAAAATCGACCGGGTCACGAAGAAGTTCGACGAGACGGTTGCCGTGGACGATGTGTCCCTGGAAATCAAGAAGGGCGAGATCTTCGCCCTGCTCGGCGGCTCGGGTTCGGGCAAGTCCACCTTGCTGCGGATGCTGGCCGGTTTCGAACGGCCAACGGAGGGGCGAATCTTCCTCGATGGTGTGGACATCACCGACATGCCGCCCTATGAGCGGCCGATCAACATGATGTTCCAGTCCTATGCGCTGTTCCCGCACATGACCGTGGCCCAGAACATCGCCTTCGGCCTCAAGCAGGACAAGATCCCAGCGGCCGAAATCGACGCCCGGGTGGCGGAGATGCTCAAGCTGGTACAGATGAGCCAGTATGCCAAGCGCAAGCCGCACCAGCTGTCCGGTGGCCAGCGCCAGCGCGTGGCCCTGGCTCGCTCCCTGGCCAAGCGTCCCAAGCTGTTGCTGCTGGACGAACCCATGGGCGCCCTGGACAAGAAGCTGCGCTCGCAGATGCAGCTGGAACTGGTTGAGATCATCGAGCGCGTAGGCGTGACCTGCGTGATGGTGACCCACGACCAGGAAGAGGCCATGACCATGGCCGAACGCATCGCCATCATGCACCTGGGCTGGATCGCCCAGATCGGCAGCCCGATCGATATCTACGAGACTCCGGTCAGCCGCCTGGTCTGCGAATTCATCGGCAACGTCAACATCTTCGAAGGTGAAGTGGTGGACGATGCCGAAGGTCACGCCCTGATCACCTGCAAGGACCTGGACCGCAGCATCTATGTCGGCCACGGCATCAGTACCTCGGTGCAGGACAAGTCGGTGACCTACGCGATCCGCCCGGAAAAGCTCCTGGTGACCGCCGAGATGCCGACCTGCGAGTACAACTGGTCCAGCGGCAAGGTGCACGACATTGCCTACCTGGGCGGCCACTCGGTGTTCTACGTCGAGCTGCCGAGCGGCAAGCTGGTGCAGTCCTTCGTGGCCAACGCCGAGCGTCGCGGCGCCCGGCCGACCTGGGGTGACCAGGTTTACGTGTGGTGGGAAGACGACAGCGGCGTGGTACTGCGCTCATGAACATGCGAAAGCTCAAGCGCCGACTCAATCGAATAATTCCCGGTGGCCGTCAGCTGGTCATCGGGGTTCCGTTCATCTGGCTGTTCCTGTTCTTCATGCTGCCGTTCTTCATCGTGCTGAAGATCAGCTTCGCCGAAGCGGACGTGGCCATTCCGCCGTATACCGAGATCTACAGCTACGTCGACCAGAAGCTGCAGGTGCTGCTCAACCTGGGCAACTACGCGATGCTCGGCGACGACGAGCTGTACATCGCGGCTTACCTGGGCTCGCTGAAGATGGCGTTCTTCAGCACCATCCTCTGCCTGCTGATCGGCTACCCGATGGCCTATGCCATCGCCAGTGCCCGTAAAGAGCTGCAGACGGTGCTGGTGCTGCTGATCATGATGCCGACCTGGACCGCGATCCTGATTCGGGTCTATGCCTGGATGGGCATTCTCAGCAACAACGGCCTGCTCAATGGCTTCCTGCTGTCCATGGGCTGGATCAACGAGCCGCTGCAGATCCTCAACACCAACATCGCGGTGTACATCGGCGTGGTCTATTCCTACCTGCCGTTCATGATCCTGCCGCTGTACGCCAACCTGGTGAAGCACGACACCAGCCTGCTGGAGGCCGCGGCCGACCTGGGTTCGAGCACCTTCAACAGCTTCTGGAAGATCACCGTGCCGCTGTCCAAGAACGGCATCATCGCCGGTTGCATGCTGGTGTTCATCCCGGTGGTGGGCGAGTTCGTGATTCCGGAACTCTTGGGCGGCCCGGAAACCCTGATGATTGGTAAGGTGCTCTGGCAAGAGTTCTTCAACAACCGTGACTGGCCGGTGGCATCCGCCCTGGCGGTGGTGATGCTGGCGATCCTGATTGTGCCGATCATCCTGTTCAACCGCAGTCAGGCCAAAGAAATGGAGGGCAAGGAATGAAGCGCTTCAGTTTCTCAAGCATGATGCTGGTGCTGGGCCTGTTGTTCATCTACCTGCCGATGCTGATCCTGGTGATCTACTCGTTCAACGCCTCGAAACTGGTGACGGTCTGGGGCGGCTGGTCGATCAACTGGTACATCGGCCTGCTGGATAACACTCAGCTCATGGGCTCGGTCCTGCGCTCCCTGGAAATTGCCTGCTACACCGCCGTTGCCGCGGTGGCCCTGGGCACCCTGGCGGCGTTCGTCCTGACCCGGATCACTCACTTCAAGGGCCGCACCCTGTTCGGTGGCCTGGTGACGGCGCCGCTGGTCATGCCTGAAGTGATCACCGGCCTGTCGCTGTTGCTGCTGTTCGTGGCCATGGCTCAGGCGGTCGGCTGGCCTCAGGAGCGTGGCATCGTCACCATCTGGATTGCCCACACCACGTTCTGCGCAGCTTATGTGGCGGTGGTGGTGTCGGCTCGCCTGCGCGAGCTTGACCTGTCCATCGAAGAGGCGGCCATGGACCTGGGCGCGCGGCCGTGGAAGGTGTTCTTCCTGATCACCATCCCGATGATCGCGCCGTCCCTGGCAGCGGGGGGCATGATGTCCTTCGCCCTGTCCCTGGATGACCTGGTCCTGGCGAGCTTCGTCTCTGGCCCTGGCTCCACCACCTTGCCGATGGAAGTGTTCTCGGCGGTGCGCCTGGGGGTCAAACCGGAGATCAACGCCGTGGCCAGCCTGATCCTGCTGGCGGTGTCCCTGGTGACCTTCCTGGTCTGGTTCTTCAGCCGCCGCGCCGAAGAAGCTCGCAAGCGCGCGATCCAGCAAGCCATCGAAGAGAGTGCTGCCGACTCCTGGAAGCAGCCGGACGTACGTCGGGCCCAGGCGCCGGAAGCGGTCTGACCTCAGGTTCGCAACACCTCAGGTTCGCAATAAAAAACCTCGCCCCGTAACCGGGAGCGAGGTTTTTTATTGCCTCATGCCGCCGGTTTCGCCGTAGGAGCCGGCTTGCCGGCGAAAGCGTTCGCGAGATGTACGCCAGGCTTGCAGGCCTCTTCGCTGGCAAGCCAGCTCCACGGGGCGGGGCGCTCAGGGGCGGCGGGCCGGCAGCAGCTTCAGGGTGCTGCGGGTGTTGGCGGTGACTTCCTCTTCGCTGAAGTGCGCCTGTTGGTAGACCCCTTCGATGTAGGCCTCGGCCTGGTCGTCGTAGTGCTTGTCGAACAGCACGCCGCTCTGGCCCACCGGGTTGATGGTCAGGCTGTGGGCCGGGTCGGCGAAGTCGATGATGCGCCGGGTCGAGGGGCCATACACCACGGACCAGGGCGCCGGACCGATCTTGGCGGTGAGGTTGTTCGGCACTTCATGGCTGCCTGGGGCGTCCAGGGGGCCGACGTTGAATACCCGGTCCAGAGGCTTCTGCATCCCCAGCGGGTGGCCGTGGGTCAGGGTATGGGCGCTGCCCCAGCGCCATTGTGCGGGGTTGGCGCCCAGGGTGCGCTTGAGGTGGTCGATGCTGGCGTGCCAGGCCACCTTGACCGTGTCGGCTCGGCTTTCAAGCTGGGGTGTGGTGCGGTTGTCCCACCAGGGGGAATCGGGATCGGCCGCCAGCCGGGGCAGGGCAGCATCCACCACTCGGGCCTGGATCAGGGCGTCGAAGTAGGCGTCGCCGAGTTTTTCATGGAAGGTGGCGTTGGCCAGCTCGAACAGGAATTGGTTGAACAGGGTGGCGCTGGTGGAGTCCAGCGGGTAGTCGCCCTGCCACTTGGCCAGTTGCTCCACCAGTTTCAGTTCCTCGGGGGCGTCGACCACTTCCCGCAGCACGGGCAACAGCGGTGCCAGCAGGCGCGGCCCGTAGGCGGTTGTCGTGCCCAGCTGCAGCTTCTGGGTGTTTTCCAGGTCCCATTTCACGCTTTTGTCACTGAGCTGACGGTCCAGTTGCTGGCCCCGGTCGGCGAGGTTGTAGTAGCCGGGGATCTCCATGCCGGTCGGGGAGACGGGCTGGAAGTTGGCGGAGACGATATAGCCCCGGGCCGGGTTCTCTTCCTGGGGGTTGGCGCTAAAGGGGTAGAAGCCCTCCTTGTCAGCCATGGCGGTGCTGCCGTCGAGCAGGAACGCCGGTTTCGCCCCGGTCGGGCGCTTGGGCAGCAGCGCCGCCGCCCACCAGCCGATATCGCCCTTGGCGTTGGCCCAGACAATGTTCAGGCCGGGGGCGTGGATCTTGGCGGAGGCCGCTCGGACCTTGACCAGGGTATCGGCGCGGTTGAGCTGGTAGAAACCATCGAGGATCGGGTTGGGGGTTTCCAAAAAGCCCCACCACATGGCCACCGGGGCCTTGCCCACGGTGGTGCCGAGCATGTCGTTGATGATCGGGCCGTGGGGCGACTGGCGCAGGGTCAGGGTCACCGGCGCCTGTCCCTTGACTGCAATCTGCTGCTCGCTGCTGATCAGATCGACCCATTTGTCATGGAACCAGACCTGATTGGGGTTTTCCGGGTTGACCTTCTCGACGATCAGGTCGAGATCGTCGTTCTGGAACATGGTCAGGCTCCAGCCGAAGTCCAGGTTGTGGCCCAGGAAGGCGAAGGGCACCAGGGCCTGATGATGGCCGTAGAGTTCGAAGCCCGGTGCCGAAAGCTGCGCCTCGTACCACACCGACGGCAGGGAGTAGCGGATGTGCGGATCGCCGGCCAGCAGCGGGCGTCCGCTCTTGGTTCGAGCGCCGGCCACGGCCCAGGCGTTGCTGCCTTCAAATTGCGGCAGTCCGGCCTCGCTCAGGGCTTGCTGGCTCAGGAGGGCGATCTGCCCCAGGTCCTGCCAGTCGACAGCGGCCAGGGGCTGTGAAGGTTGCGGCTTGCCTTTGGCCAGCACGCCCTTGGGCTGCCAGTCGAGGTCGAAGACCTTCAGGTAATCGTTGCCCAACTGGTCGCGGATGTAGGTCAAGAGCGGTTCGGTGCGAAAGGCCATGGCGAAGCTGTAGGCCATGAAGCCGGCGACGCTGACGGTGTCTTCTGCGGTGAATGGCCGCTTGTGAATGCCCAGGACATCGAACTCCATGGGGCTGGCGTGGCTGTCCTGATACTGGTTGATGCCATCCAGATAGGCTTCCAGGGCCTTCCAGGCGGGAGACTGACGGTCGAGCCCGGCCACATAGCTGTCAGCGCGCTCGCGGATGCGCAGGCTGCGGAACAGTTTGTCGGTATCCAGTAGCTTGGGCCCCAGGACCTCTGCCAGTTCGCCCCGGGACAGGCGCCGCAAGACTTCCATCTGGAACAGTCGGTCCTGGGCGTGGACGTAACCCAGGGCGCGATACAGGTCGGTTTCGTTCTCCGCGCGGATATGGGGCACGCCACGCTCGTCGTAACGCACAGTGACCGAGCCTTGCAGGCCACGGACTTCCACCTGGCCCTGCCGCGTCGGCTGTTTGCTGTAGAGATAACCGACGACACCCGCCAGCAGGGCGAGGATCAGGACAGCGACGACGGTCAGGCTGCGTTTCATGCGGGCTCCTTGCTGTTGTTTTCAGTGCCGCCCTGGAAGAGCAGCAGAGATTTAGCACAAGTCATGGGCCCCGCGCAGGAGGCAGTCCTTGAATAGTCGCGAATGCCTTAATTGGCAGTGACTGGCCAGGGACAGTAGCAGCCTACCGCCAGGGTGTGGGTGGCATTGATCTGGCGATGGTTCTCGAGCGCCTGGAGGATAGGCTCGATGAAGCTGTTGCTGGAGTTGCAGGTCAGGCCTTCGCTGTAGGGCCCGAAGTAGGCCAGCTTGCCGTTGCGGTCCCAGATCGCCACCGCCGGACTGGCGGGAATCTGTTCGGCACCGGGCAGGCTGTCGAGGGGCTTCAGGCGGCCCAGGGTGGCGGGCAGTTGGCCGTGGCTGCCGGGCTTCTGCACGGAATAGAACTCCACGCCCCGCGGACCATAGGTTTCGATCAGTTCAGCCAGGTGCTGCTGGTTGCCGACGTTGCAGGGGCAGGCCGGGTCCCAGAAGTGCACCAGGCGGATGGCGCCGGGGCCGGCCAGCTCGGCGGGCAGTTGCAGCGGGTCGCCGGAGAACACCGCGGTGTGCTCACTGAAGGCCCGCAGATAGCGTCCCTGGAACCAGTCGTAGGCGCACCACAGCACCACGGCGCAGATCAGGACGAGCAGGCTGGCAAGCAGGGAGGTGCGGTAAGGCTGGCGCATTAAGATCGGTCCTCGAAGGTCGCGTAGCTTGCCATGCTTGCCGCGACAGATGAATATCGCAGGCCTAGAAAGCCTGTTTTATCCCCGGTGCCCCCCGCTTTGGAAAATCCCATGTCCGTGACCTTCGACCCCGACCACCTGCGTGCCAGTCTGCAACCTCTGGTGGCTGGGCAGCCCTTGTCGGTGGAGGCCCAGGCCTATCAACGCTTCTATGGGCTGGACTTCGCCGGACGGGCGCTCGTGCCACGCAGTCGCCTGGGGCGCTTTCAAGTGGAGGGCTACGAGGTGGTCACGCAGGTGTGGTGGCCGGAACAGCCACAGGCAACGCTGTTTCTGTTCCACGGTTTCTACGATCACATGGGCTTGTACCGGCATGTGATCGAGTGGGCTCTGCAGCGCCGCTTCGTGGTGATTTCCTGTGACCTGCCCGGGCACGGCCTGTCCAGTGGCGAGCGCGCCAGCATCGATGATTTCGCGGTGTATCAACAGGTACTGCAAGGCCTGTTCGCCGAGGCGCGGTCTCTGGAGTTGCCCCAGCCCTGGCACTTGTTCGGGCAAAGCACCGGTGGCGCGATCATCATGGATCACTTGCTCAACCAGGGTGCCGAGAGCCCGGCCCAGGGGCAAGTGGTGCTGCTCTCGCCCTTGGTACGGCCGCGGGCCTGGGGCTGGTCGATGCTCAGCTATTACCTGTTGCGGCCATTTGTCAGCGGCATTGCCCGGCGCTTCAGCGAGAACTCCAACGATCCGGATTTTCTTGCCTTCCTCCAGGCCGATCCGTTGCAGCCACAACGTTTGCCCACTGCCTGGGTCGGCGCGTTGGCGCGTTGGATCAAGCGGCTGGAAGCGGCCCCGCGCAGTTCAAGGCAGCCGCTGATCGTGCAGGGGCAGGCGGACATGACGGTGGATTGGGAGCACAACCTGCAAGTGATTCGCGGTAAGTTCACGGCCCCCGAGGTCTTGATGCTGCCGGAGGCGCGGCATCACCTGGCCAATGAAATTCCCTTGTACCGCGATCAGTACTTCGCCTTTCTGACCCAGCACGTCTGAGCCCCGGGAGATGGGTGTAGCCGCTGCCGTAGGCTGCGAACGGCCCGAAGAGTCGCTGGAGGTTCGGCGCTGGATTGCCAGGCAAGGTCCTGCGGAGCTTTGCGCAGCCTCGCGGGCTCGGCAGCGGCTACAGGTGAGTTGGCTGGATCAGGGGGCGAGGCTGGAGGTGCTCTGGCCGACCGCCAGACCGGCGCGAATCGCTGCCAGGGCTGCCTGGTAATAGGCCTTGCCCTCAGTGGATTCGGCGAAGGTTGCGAACTCTTCCAGCTCGGTGTCGGACAGGTCCCGGTAAACGTACAGCAGGGTGTTGTTCAGGTCGTTGCCGATCTGCTGCATCAATCGCTGGCGCTGACCGTTGAGCATGCCCTGGGCCTGCCCCCCTCCCAGCAGGCCGGGAATCATCTGGCTCAGGCTGTCTGCGGCGACTCCGGCGATCGCCAGGCTGACTTCCGCGCCGGCCTCCTTGGCCGGCAGTGCCTGGGCCAGGTGGCCGATGATCAATTGGCGGTTATCGCTGACCTGCATCTTCGGCAGGCCCTGAGCATTCTTGGCCAACTGGTCGCGACGGGTGGCCAGCAGTTCGGCGGCGACGATCTTGCGGCCCAGGGGCGACTGGAAGAAAGCCAGGGCGGGGGCGGGATTGGCGAGATGCCGGCGCAGTTGCTCTTCGGCGCGACGGTCCACGGCCTGGGGCGCAAAGCGCTGGTTGCTGTTGTCCACCAGGGCCTGGTAGACCGCTGGCGGCAAGCTGTTCTGGTAGCGCTGCTGGGCGGCGCTGAGGGCATCGTTGAAATGCGCGCGCTGTTCCGGCCAACCGGCGACCTTGTACAACTGGTCGTGGCTGTCTGCCCAGGCAGGCAAGGCGCAGAACATCAACAGTGAGAAAAGCAAACGGCGCATAAGGACTCCTGTCAGCAGGCGACTATTCTCCGGGGCAAGGCGATGGTTGTCGAGAATTCGTATCAGGATCGCCCGCTAAAGTAATGAGTGGAAAGTGCATTGGAAAAAAATGCGTGATCCTCTGCTCTGTGGCTCTGTCAGATTTATCTGATGCTGGATACTATGCGCGCCATGCAAATACCCTCTGATCATCCGCTGTTGTTGCGTATCGTCGACGACCTGGCCGCCTGTGGCTGGTCGCAGCAGAATATTTTCCTGCCCGAGGGTCTGACCCTCGAACTGGCGGCTGAGTGCCGTAAACGTGCAATAGAAGGTGAACTGGCGCCTGCGGCGGTAGGGCGAGGCCCGGCTCAGGAGATACGCGAGGGTATTCGCGGCGACCATATCCAGTGGCTCGAGCCCGGCCAGGCCGAGGCCGTCGATACCTATCTGGGGTTGATGGACAGCCTGCGTGAGGCCCTCAATCGAGGCCTGTTTCTCGGGCTTGAGGATTTCGAATGTCACTTCGCGATGTACCCGCCGGGCGCCTTCTACAAGCGTCACGTGGATCGCTTTCGCGATGACGACCGGCGCATGGTGTCGGCAGTGATCTACCTCAACTCGCAATGGTTGCCCGAACACGGCGGGCAACTGCGCATGTACCTGAACGATCAGGAACCATACGATGTAGCCCCCGTCGGGGGCCGGCTAGTGGTGTTTCTCTCTGGCGAGGTACCCCATGAAGTCCTCCCAGCGACCCGGGAACGCCTGTCCTTGACCGGTTGGTTCCGGCGTCGTGGTAACGAGCCGTTCTGAACATGCACAAGATCCTGGTCAGCCGCTGCCTGTTGGGCCACCGCGTACGTTACGACGGCGGCGCCAGCGGCCCGTTTGATCAACTGGCCGCCTGGCTGCAAGAGGGGCGGGTGGTTGCGCTCTGTCCGGAAGTGGCCGGTGGCTTGCCGACGCCACGGGCGGCGGCGGAGATTCCCGGTGGTCAGGGCGGCGATGTGCTTGCAGGGCGGGCACCGGTGATGACCACGGAAGGCGAAGATGTCAGCGCCCAGTTCCTCTCTGGGGCGCGCCAGGCGCTTGAGCTGGTGGAACAGCACGGGATTCGCGTTGCCGTGCTCAAGGCCAACAGCCCATCCTGCGGCAACCTGCTGACCTACGACGGCACCTTCAGCGGGGTCAAAGTCCAGGGCGAAGGGGTGACCGCGGCTTTGCTGAAGCGGTACGGGGTTCAGGTCTTCAGCGAACTGCAACTCCCCGAAGCCGCTGCCGCCCTGGCCACATTGTCCTTGTAGCCGCTGCCGAGCACCGGCGAGGCTGCGAAAAGGCTCGCAGAGCCTTGCCTGGCGGTCTCTCGCCGACCTCTAGCGGCCAAATCCCTGCGTTCCTTCGGGCCGTTCGCAGCCTGCGGCAGCGGCTACAGGTCAATCCGGCAGGTTGTGTCGTTTACTGCCCGGCGTCGCTCTTGGGCGGTTTGCTGGCATCCATGCCGAACCATTTTTCCGACAGGGCCATCAATCGCCCATCGGCCTTGATTCGCTGCAGGGCGCTGTCCAGGCTCGCCTGGAACGCCGGGTTTCCTTTCTGGAAGGGAATCGCCAGGCTCAGGGTCGGGCCCACCTTGGCGCCTTCCTTGACTGGCAGGCGACTGTCGCGAATGGCGTAGGGAATCAGCAGGCGGTCGCTGATGGCCGCGTCGATCTGTTTGTCCGCCACATCCTTGATCGGTTGCTGGGCATCGGCATAGCTGCGCAGGTTGATGCCTTCCACGGTCCGTGCCTGATCAACGAACTGGCTGCCCTGAGCCACGCCCAGCGCCTGGCCACGCAGGGCCTGGAGGGAGAGCAGCGGGCGTTGTTCTTCCTTGCGCACGATCAACTGGGCGCTGGAATAGCTATAGGGCTCGCTGAAATCGAAACGATCCTTGAGTTCCGGGGTCACTGCTATGTGGTTGATGGCCACGTCGAACTTGCCGCTCTCCACACCTGGCAGCAACTCGGCCGCCGCGGTCACCACGAAGTCCGCGCGCACGTCCAGCTCACTGGCCAGCAACTGCCCCAACTCCACCTCGAAGCCGGTGAGTTTGCCGTCGTCCTTGAAGTTGAAAGGTGGCGTATTGGCTTCCAGGGCGATGCGCAGTTCCCCGCGGTCATTGATGTCGTCCATCAGTTCGGCTTGAGCGCCAGTGCTCACAAGGGGTAGCAAAAGTATCAGGCCAGGCAGGAAACGCATGGTCACTCCTTGAATTTATATGAGCGATGCGCCGTTCAGGCTCGCTTTGCTAAGGTGTTGAGTGCCTTCGACAACGAATCGCCACGAAGTTGTCATAACCGTAAAAGATTTGCGGAAAAACTGGAGAAGATAATGAAAAATTTTATGTCCCGTGCGGCCTTGGCCAGTCTGTTGCTTGGAGCTTCGATGCTGGCGGGCGCGGCGGATATTCCTCGTACTCAGGCACCAGCGGGCGCCAAGGTGTTCATCGTTTCACCTGCTGATGGAGCCACCGTGGACAAGACCTTCAAGGTCAAGTTCGGCGTTGAAGGCATTGCCCTGGCACCGGCGGGCGATCAGACCGCCAATACCGGCCACCATCACCTGCTGATCGATGTCGATCAACTGCCGGCCGAGAACCTGCCGATTCCGATGGACGCCAACCACCTGCATTTCGGCAAGGCCCAGACCGAGACCGAAGTGACCCTGACCCCGGGCAAGCACACCCTGCAGCTGGAGCTGGGCGACAAGAACCACGTGCCGTTCAGCCCGGTCATCGTCTCCAAGAAAATCACAGTAATAGTGAAATAATCGTAAACGCTGCGCAAAAAAAGGGAGCCTTGATGGGCTCCCTTTTTTGCGCAGCTAGCTGCAAGGTTTCAGCTACAAGCTGCAAGCCAGTTATGGCTTGCAGCTTGAGACTTGCCGCAGCTCTTAGAACAGCACACGGCAACGGATGGTGCCGTTGATGTGCTGCAGCTTCTCTTGCGCCAGGTCCGAGTACTCGGCGTCGACGTCGATTACCACGTAGCCGACCTTTTCGTTGGTCTGCAGGAACTGACCGGAGATGTTGATGCCGTTTTCGGCGAAGACCTTGTTGATCTCGCTCATCACACCCGGGATGTTCTCGTGGATGTGCAGCAGGCGGTGCTTGCCAGGGTGGGCCGGCAGCGCCACTTCCGGGAAGTTGACCGAGGAGACCGAAGTACCGTTGTCGCTGTACTTGACCAGCTTCTCTGCCACTTCCAGGCCGATGTTGGCTTGGGCTTCAGCGGTGGAGCCGCCGATGTGCGGAGTCAGGATCACGTTGTCCAGGCCGCGCAGCGGGCTTTCGAACTCTTCGTCGTTGGAGCGCGGTTCAACCGGGAACACGTCGATGGCCGCGCCGATCAGGTGCTTGTCCTTGATCGCGTCCGCCAGGGCGTCCAGCTCAACCACGGTGCCGCGAGCGGCGTTGATCAGGATGCCGCCTTTCTTGATGGCACGGATTTCCTTTTCGCCGATCATCCACTGAGTGGCCGCGGTTTCCGGCACGTGCAGGGTGACGATGTCGGACATGCCCAGCAGTTCGTGCAGGTTGCCCACCTGGGTGGCGTTGCCCAGTGGCAGCTTGGTCACGGTGTCATAGAAGAACACCTGCATCCCCAGGCCTTCGGCCAGGACCGACAGCTGAGTACCAATGGAGCCATAACCGACGATACCCAGCTTCTTGCCGCGGATTTCGAAGGAGTTGGCCGCGCTCTTGATCCAGCCGCCACGGTGGCAGGAAGCGTTTTTCTCAGGGATGCCGCGCAGCAGCAGGATGGCCTCGGCCAGTACCAGTTCGGCGACCGAACGGGTGTTGGAGTAAGGCGCGTTGAACACCGCGATGCCGCGCTCGCGAGCGGCGGACAGGTCAACCTGGTTGGTGCCGATGCAGAAGCAACCCACTGCGACCAGTTTCTTCGCGTGGTCGAAGATCTCTTCGGTCAGTTGAGTGCGGGAGCGAATGCCGATGAAGTGTGCATCGGCGATCTTTTCCTTGAGCTGGGCTTCCGGCAGAGAACCGGTGAGGTACTCGATGCTGGTGTAGCCGGCGGCCTTGAGGACGTCGACAGCGGATTGGTGGACGCCTTCGAGGAGAAGGAACTTGATCTTGCTCTTATCGAGAGAAGTCTTGCTCATCTGCGTAAACCTGTGTCCCGGAGAAAAATGGCAGGGAAATGGACAGCTTGAGCTGACCTGGACGGCATGCAACCGCCACCGCGGGAAGGCCCTTGGGCACTCTCCTGCGGGGGCGGTATGCTAGCATACGCGCCCCGCTAAACACTCATTCCTGCGACGTGAAGCGTTCTCAGGATGACCATGAATTGTTCGAGAGTTCTGTCGATGACCAATCCTGCCCTGATTGATGAACTGAAGACCCTGGTTGAGCCTGGCAAGGTGCTGACCGACGCTGACTCCCTGGAAGCTTACGGCAAGGATTGGACCAAGCATTTCGCCCCGGCCCCCACGGCCATCGTGTTTCCCAAGACCATCGAGCAGGTCCAGGCGATCGTGCGCTGGGCCAATCAGCACAAGGTCGCGCTGGTGCCTTCCGGCGGGCGGACCGGGCTCTCGGCCGCTGCCGTGGCAGCCAACGGCGAAGTGGTGGTGTCCTTCGACTATATGAACCAGATACTCGACCTGAACCTGACGGATCGCACCGCGGTTTGCCAGCCGGGTGTGGTCACCGAACAACTGCAGAACCTGGCGGAAGAAAACGGCCTCTACTACCCGGTGGACTTCGCTTCTGCCGGTTCCAGTCAGATTGGCGGCAATATCGGCACCAATGCCGGTGGTATCAAGGTGATTCGCTACGGCATGACCCGCAACTGGGTGGCCGGCATGAAAGTAGTGACCGGCAAGGGCGACGTGCTGGAGTTGAACAAGGATCTGATCAAGAACGCCACCGGCTATGACCTGCGCCAGTTGTTCATCGGCGCCGAAGGCACCCTGGGCTTCGTGGTCGAGGCCACCATGCGTCTGGATCGGGCGCCAAAGAACCTCACCGCGATGGTGCTCGGCACCGCCGATTTCGACTCGATCATGCCGGTGCTGCACGCTTTCCAGAGCAAGCTCGACCTGACCGCCTTCGAATTCTTCTCCGACAAGGCCCTGGCCAAGGTCCTGGCCCGTGGTGACGTGCCGGCTCCCTTCGAGTCCGACTGCCCGTTCTACGCCTTGCTGGAGTTTGAAGCGACCACTGAAGAAGTGGCCAACCACGCCCTGGAAACCTTCGAGCATTGTGTCGAACAGGGTTGGGTGTTGGACGGGGTGATGAGCCAGAGTGAAACCCAGTTGCAGAACCTGTGGAAGTTGCGGGAATACATCTCCGAGACCATTTCCCACTGGACCCCTTACAAGAACGATATATCGGTCACTGTTTCGAAAGTGCCGGCTTTCCTCAAGGAAATCGATGCCATCGTCGGTAAACACTACCCGGACTTCGAAATCGTCTGGTTCGGTCACATTGGCGACGGCAACCTGCACCTGAACATCCTCAAGCCGGACAACCTGAGCAAGGACGAGTTCTTCGCCAAGTGCGCCACGGTCAACAAGTGGGTATTCGAAACCGTCGAGAAGTACAACGGTTCGATTTCCGCCGAGCATGGCGTGGGCATGACCAAGCGTGATTACCTGACCTACAGCCGCTCGCCGGTTGAGATCGAGTACATGAAGGCAGTCAAGGCAGTGTTCGATCCGAACGGCATCATGAACCCGGGCAAGATCTTCGCTGTTTGAGTGCAAGCAGCGCCCTGATGAAGCACACGAGCAGGAGTCGGTAATGAGCTATCAGCACCAGTATGTCGACGGTACCCGGATTCATTTCCCTCTGGGCAAGGTGGTTTGCATCGGTCGTAACTACGCCGAGCACGCCAAGGAGCTGGACAACCCGGTTCCCACCGAGCCCCTGCTGTTTATCAAGCCCGGCAGTTGCGTGGTGCCGCTGGAAGGTGGTTTTGCCATTCCCACCGAGCGCGGCTCGGTGCACTACGAGGCGGAAATCGCCGTGCTGATCGGCAAGCCATTGTCTACCAAGCCCAGCCGCGAAGAAGTGCTGGACGCCATCTCCGGTTTCGCCCCGGCCCTGGACTTGACCCTGCGCGACAAGCAGGCCGAGCTCAAGGCCAAGGGCCTGCCTTGGGAAATCGCCAAGTCGTTCGATGGCGCGGCGGTTATCGCGCCATTCGTGGTGGGCAGCAGTTTTGCCGACCTGACGGATATCGGCATTCGCCTGACCATCAACGGTGAGGTACGCCAGGACGGCAACAGCAGCGATATGCTCAATCCCATCGTGCCGATGATCCAGTACATGGCCGGCTGCTTTTCCCTGCAGGCCGGCGATGTAATTCTCACCGGCACCCCGGTTGGCGTCGGGCCGCTGAATGTCGGTGATGAACTGGTGCTGGAGCTGCCGGGCGTCAGTCGATTCACCAGCAGCGTCCGTTGATCGGGAACTTTCTACGAGGACCCGGGAATCCGGCACACCTCGTAGAAAGATCATGGCCTTTTACTGTTTTTTCACATTCGTTCCGGATAATTCTTAGGTCTATGGTTCGCCGATCTGAACACTGCGTGCTATTAACCATGGCCGACCTCTGGAACTCTTGTGATGGATGCTCCTCCCCTGACTAAGCCTCTCGGCAGTCGTATGTCGCGTATTCGCCTGCGCATGCGCTGGTACTCCTGGCTGCTGCTGGCGGGTGTGATCTGCTATGGCGTTGCCAGTCTCCTGCATTGGGACGACCGTGGCGCGCTCTGGGTGCAGGAGCGGTTTGTCAGTCCTTCCGAGCGCAGCGCCAGCATCTGGCTACCCGGTTACCGCGTGGTCATCGATGCCAAGGCGCTGCCTGGCATGGAGAGCGATGAAGCGTCGGATCTCTCCTACAACCCGCAGACCAAAACTTTATTTTCGGTCATGGGCAAGCATCCGTTCCTGGCGGAGCTGACCCTGCAAGGCGACGTCCTGCGCAAGATCCCTCTGGTGGGCTGGAGCAACCCGGAAGGGGTGGCAGTCCTGGAGAATGGCTTACTGGCGATAGTCGATGAGCGTCAGCATTCGCTGGTGATCGTCAAAGTTGATGCCAGTACCAAAGAGCTGAACATCGCCGATTTTCCGCGCTACGACCTGGGCCCTTCGGAAGATCAGAACAAGGCTTTTGAAGCCATTGCTTGGAACCCGCGCAAGCAGCAACTGCTGTTGGGCGAGGAGCGTCCAGCGGCACTCTTCACCTGGAGCAGCGATGGCAGCCAGGTGCTCAAGGGCAGCAAACAGAAACTCGCCAGTGAGGAGCTCGATTTGCGCAACCTCTCGGCCCTGGGCATTGACCCGCGCACCGGTCATACCCTGGTGCTGTCCGCCGACTCTCATCTGTTGCTGGAGCTGGACGAGCAGGGTGAGCAAGTCAGCTTCATGGCCTTGCTCGGCGGCTTTAACGGCCTGCAGAACACCATTCCCCGGGCCGAAGGCGTGGCTATGGATGAGGCCGGCAACCTGTACATGGTCAGCGAGCCCAATCTGTTCTATCGCTTCGAGAAGCAATGACCTCCTGGTCCGGCGCCTTTGCCGGATCGTCGATTAAGCTTGAATTCAGACGGCTGTGATATTTCATCAGCCTGTCCTGATTTCGAGTTCGCCCGCCATGTATCGTCTGACCCGCTTGCAACCTCTCTATCTGATCCTCTGCCTGATGGCGGTGCTGCTTGCCGCGTTTGCCCACAACCATCGGTTGTGGCAGCGCGCCTGGTTCGACTGGCAATCCTACTGGCAAGTGACGGCCCCGCAATCTCTGGGCCTGGGTGATTATCGAGTGGTACTGGAGGCGCAGCCTATTGAGGGGCTGGATGAGGTTTCGGCACTGACCTACGATCCGCTGCGCAACAGCCTGTTCACCGTGACCAACAAGAATTCCGAGCTGGTAGAGCTGTCCCTGGACGGGCAGGTCCTGCGGCGTATCGCTCTGCTGGGCTTTGGTGATCCGGAGGCAGTGGAGTTCATCAGCGCCAATACCTATGTGATCAGCGATGAACGGCAGCACCGGTTGATCAAGATTCAGCTGGACGACGAAACCACCGTGGTGGATGCGGCAGAGGCCGAGCAGATCACGCTCGGCGTGCACCTTTCGGGGAACAAGGGCTTTGAAGGCCTGGCTTACGATTCACAGGGCCAGCGCTTGTTCGTCGCCAAGGAACGCGACCCGATGCTGATCTATGAGGTGCAGGGCTTTCCCCATCACGATCCGGAAAAGTCCTACGGGGTGCATGTGCTGAACAACCCCAAGCGGGATGCCGGGCTCTTTGTACGCGACCTCTCCAGCCTGCAATACGACGAGCGCAGCGGCCATCTGCTGGCCTTGTCGGACGAGTCGCGCCTGGTGGTGGAACTGGACGTCGACGGGCGCCCGCTGAGCACCCTGGCATTGGGCAAGGGCCGCCAGGGCCTGAGCAAGGCCGTGCCCCAGGCCGAAGGAATAGCCATGGATGACGACGGCACCCTGTATCTGGTGAGCGAGCCGAACCTGTTCTACGTCTTCAAGAAGCCTGAACTGTAGAGGCGGTCGGGCGGCATTCTGCTTGCCGGCGAAGAGGCCCTTGGGACGTCCCTCGCCGGCAAGCCTGAGCCTACCCGCAAAGCAGGCTCAGGCCTTGAGGGTTTTCACCCCTTCGGCCGTACCCAGCAGCAGTACATCCGCGGGGCGCGCGGCGAACAGACCGTTGGTGACCACGCCAACGATGGCATTGATCTGGCGTTCCAGCTCCACCGGGTTGGTGATCTGCATGTTGTGCACGTCGAGGATGATATTGCCGTTGTCGGTGATCACCCCTTCGCGGTACACAGGGTCGCCGCCCAGTTTTACCAACTCGCGGGCTACGTGACTGCGGGCCATCGGGATCACTTCCACCGGCAGTGGGAAGTTGCCCAGCACTGGTACCAGCTTGCTGGCGTCGGCGATGCAGATAAAGGTCTTGGCCACGGCGGCAACGATCTTTTCCCGGGTCAGGGCTGCGCCGCCGCCCTTGATCAGGTTCAGGTGCTCGTCGCTCTCGTCGGCACCGTCGATGTAGAACTCCAGGTCGCTGACGGTGTTGAGCTCGTACACCGCAATCCCGTGGCCCTTGAGGCGTGCGGCGGTGGCTTCAGAGCTGGCTACGGCGCCGTCGAAGGCGCCCTTGTGCAGGGCCAGGGCATCGATGAAGCAGTTGGCGGTGGAGCCGGTGCCGACCCCGACGATGCTCTTGTCATCGAGTTTCGGAAGGATAAGGTCGACGGCGGCCTGGGCGACTGCCTGTTTGAGTTGATCCTGGGTCATGCGGGCTCCGAAGCGGGCAATGGGGGGCACAAAGGCCGGCATTATAGGCGCCGCGACAGATCCGGTCATTGCCCGTTTGGCTAATCGGCCAGGCCGGGCAGGAGAGTTGGCAATCCGCAGGAGGGCGGCGAGGGCGCCGGCTAAAACCTCTGTATTCGTGTGGTCGCCCGGGCAAACGCTGGGTTAGACTCCTTGGCCCTGCCCAACCCGCTCAGTGATGCTTTCCGATGCTCGAACAGTACGTCAAGAAGATCCTCACCTCGCGCGTTTATGACGTTGCCGTAGAAACCCCATTGCAGACTGCCCGCCAGCTCTCCGAGCGGCTGGGCAATCAGGTCTGGCTCAAGCGTGAAGACTTGCAGCCGGTGTTCTCGTTCAAGATTCGCGGCGCCTACAACAAGCTGACCCAACTCAGCGACGCCGAGCGCGCCCGTGGGGTGGTCACCGCATCGGCGGGTAACCATGCTCAAGGCCTGGCCCTGGCGGCCAAGGTGCTGGGGGTCAAGGCCACCATCGTGATGCCCAAGACCACGCCGGAGATCAAGGTTGAAGGCGTGCGCTCCCGCGGCGGCAAGGTGGTGCTGCATGGCGACTCTTTCCCCGAAGCGCTGGCCTATTCGCTGAAGCTGGTGGATGAAAAAGGCTACGTCTATATCCATCCTTACGACGATCCCCACACCATTGCCGGGCAGGGCACTGTGGCCATGGAGATTCTGCGCCAGCACCCGGGGCCACTGGACGCGATTTTCGTGCCGGTGGGCGGCGGCGGGCTGATCGCCGGTATTGCCGCTTATGTGAAGTACCTGCGTCCTGAGATCAAGGTGATCGGTGTCGAGCCGGACGACTCCAACTGCCTGCAAGCGGCCATGGCAGCGGGTGAGCGGGTCGTGCTGCCGACGGTGGGCATTTTCGCCGACGGCGTGGCGGTGGCGCAGATCGGTCAGCACACCTTCGATATCTGCAAGGACTATGTGGATGAAGTGATCACCGTCAGCACCGATGAAATCTGTGCGGCAATTAAGGACATCTACGACGATACCCGCTCGATCACCGAGCCTGCCGGCGCTTTGGGCGTTGCGGGGATCAAGAAGTACGTCGAGCAGCGCGGTATCACCGGGCAGACCCTGGTGGCCATCGATTCCGGGGCCAACGTCAATTTCGACCGCCTGCGCCACGTCGCCGAGCGCGCCGAGCTGGGCGAGGGCCGCGAAGCCATCATCGCCGTGACCATTCCCGAGAAACCGGGCAGCTTCAAGGCGTTCTGCGAGGCGGTGGGCAAGCGTCAGATCACCGAATTCAACTACCGCTACAACACCGGCAGCGAAGCCCATATCTTTGTCGGCGTTCAGACCCACCCGGAAAATGATCCACGTAGCGCCCTGATCGCCAGTCTGACCGAGCAGGGTTTTCCGGTGATCGACCTGACCGACAACGAACTGGCCAAGCTGCATATCCGCTACATGGTCGGTGGCCATGCCGAGAAGGTCAGCGACGAAGTGGTGCTGCGCTTCGAGTTCCCGGAGCGTCCGGGGGCATTGTTCAACTTCCTCAACAAACTGGGCGGGCGCTGGAATATCTCCATGTTCCATTACCGTAACCATGGTGCGGCCGATGGCCGAGTGGTCGCCGGCCTGCAAGTACCGGCCGATGAGCGTCATCTGGTACCGGCGGCTCTGGAGCAGATCGGCTATCCGTACTGGGATGAAAGCGATAACCCGGCTTATCAGCTGTTCCTCGGCTGAACGACTACGCTGAGGATCGGAGCCTTAAGGAAGCGAGAACATGGAAACACTGACCACGCTGAAGACGCTTCATGTGCTGGCCACCGTGCTGCTCTTGGGCAGTGCGCTGGGTTTGGCGATCTGGGTCTGGCGCCTGCGCCGCCAAGGTGATGCGACGGTCTACAGCCGCGTGCTGCACCGCCCGGGACTGTTCGGCTGGCTGCTGCTGGCGGTGGGTTTGCTGGCCCTGCCATTCAGCGGCTGGTGGCTGGTGCATCTGGTGGGTTGGCCGCTGGGGCAGACCTGGGTTCTGGGCTCCAGTGTGCTCTACACCCTGGGCGCTCTGGCCTGGCTTTGGCTGATGGTGCGCCTCAACCGCCTGCGTCTGGCCAAGGCGGCCAGTGGCCTGACCTTCACCCTGGCACTGGCAATCTTCAGTGCGGTGTGTTTCGTCACCATTGCTGGCCTCATGGGCGCCAAGCCGGTCTAAGCCTTAAGGATTGCCATGAAGGTTGTTCTGGTGGGGGCGACAGGGTTTGTCGGCCGTCATCTGCTGGCGGCGTTGCACGCCGCCGGCCATCAACTCATCGCCACCAGTCGCCATCGGCAAACCCGGAGTCTGCCTGGCGTGGAATGGCGGCAACTGGACCTCGATCGCCTGGGCCTTGAGCCCCAGCCTTTTGACTTGCCCGCTGATACCGACCTGTTGATCAACGCTGCGGGGTTGTTGAGCAATGATGCCCAGGCGTTGACCCTGACTCAGGATCTGGGGACTCGTGCGCTGTTTGATCTGGCGGCGGCCCGGGGTGTGCGGGTGTTGCAGATTTCCGCCTTGGGCGCCGGCCAGCAGCCGCAAGTGCCGTTTCTGGCGAGCAAGGCGGCTGCGGATGATTACCTGCTGCGCCTGGGGATTCCGGCCGTGGTGTTGCGTCCATCCCTGGTGCTCGGCGCGGGTGGCGCCAGCAGTGGCTGGCTGGCCCGGCTGTCGCCCTGGCCGCTGATTCCGTTGTTGTCCGCCAAGGCCCGAATGCAGCCCCTGCATGTGGATGACTTGAGCGCTGCCGTGCTTGCGTTGATCGGGCAATGGCCTGCGCAGTCCATGGTGCTGCCGCTGGTTGGCCCTGAACGGATGACCATGGCGCAGTTGCTGGATCGTCTGCGTGCGGCCCAGGGCTGGGCCCCGGCGCGCTACTTCCAGTTGCCCTCAGTGGTCCTGGCGCTGGTCGCAGGGGTGGGGGAGCGCCTGGGCTGGCGGGCCCTGAACCGGCAGAGTCTGAGCATGGCCCGTTGCGACAACCTGGGGGACCCAGAAGTACTGGCGTCGGTCTGCGGTTATCACGCCGCGCCCTTGGCAGCCCGGCTGCAAGACTGGCCGCAGGCCGCGCAGAGCACCCAGTTGGCCCTGCGACCGCTGCTGCTGGCGGTCATGGTGCTGATCTGGCTGGGTACGGCGGTGGTGTGCATCGGTCCCGGCTACGACTGGGGCCTGCGGATCATGGTCGAGGCCGGGGTGCAGGGCGCCTGGGCGGTACTGGCGGTGATCGCGGGATCGCTCTGTGACGCGGTGCTGGGTGTCGGTCTGCTGCTGCGGCGTTGGCGCCGGCGGGCCCTGCAGGCGCAGCTCGCACTGATGCTCGGCTACACCCTGATCATCAGTCTGATCCTGCCGCATTTCTGGTTTGACCCTTATGCCGCCGTGGCCAAGAACCTGGTGCTGATGGTGGCGACCCTATGGCTGTTGTGGACTGAACCCCGTCGATGAGTGCTTATCTGCTGTTGAAAACCCTGCATATCCTGTCCTCGACCGTTCTTTTCGGCCTCGGCGCGGGCTCGGCCTATTACGCACTGCGGGCCTGGCGCAGCGGCAAGCTGGAAGTGATTGCCGTGACGTTCAAGCATTTGGTGTTCGCCGATTGGGCCTTTACTGCAACGACGGCCGTCTTCCAGCCGTTGAGTGGGCTGGGATTGGTGCATCTGGCGGGCTGGCCGATCCAGCAAGCGTGGCTGATGTGGAGCTTGGGGCTCTATGTCCTGGCGGGGCTGTGCTGGTTGCCGGTGGTCTGGTTGCAGATCCGGGTGCACAAGATGGCTGAGCAGGCGCTGCGGGACGGCGTGCCGATGCCTCTGCGGGCCAATCTTTACATGCGCTGGTGGTTCGCCTTGGGCTGGCCGGCGTTTCTGGCCTTCATGGCGATTTTCTATCTGATGGTGGCCAAGCCGGTTTAGCAGCCTTCGCCGGCAAGCCGGCTCCTGCGGCTTGCAGGAGCCGGCGAAGCGCTCAATCCCGCAGGCTGATCACCTGCCAGCCGCGCTTGAGAGCCTCGGCACGCAGGTTTGGATCAGGGTCGACGGCCACTGGGGTGGCCACTTGCTCCAGCAACGGCAGATCGTTCATCGAGTCGCTGTAGAAGTAGCTGCCTTCCAGGTCATGACCGGTTTCTTCCAGCCAGCGCTGCAGGCGGATGACCTTGCCTTCACGGAAGCACGGTACGTCGGTGCTGCGTCCGGTGTAGCGGCCGTCCTGCATTTCGCATTCGGTGGCGATCAGGTGTTCCACCCCCAGGCGCTCGGCGATCGGCGCGGTGATGAAACGATTGGTGGCGGTGATGATCACCAGCTTGTCGCCGGCCTCGCGGTGCTGGGCCAGCAGGGCCTGGGCCTTGGGCAGCAGGATGGGCTCGATGCAGTCGCGCATGTAGTCGCGATGCCATTGCTCGAGCACGGCCATCTCGGTGCGGCCGAGGATTTCCAGGCAGAAGTTCAGGTAGGCGGCGTTGTCGAGTTTGCCGGCCAGGTAGTCCTGGTAGAACTCGTCGTTGCGGGTCTTGTAGGCGACGGCGTCGAGGAAGCCCCGCTCGCACAGGTAGTCGCCCCAGGCGTGGTCGCTGTCGCCGCCCAGAAGCGTGTTGTCCAAGTCGAATAAAGCCAGGCGCATTGCAGTTACTCGCTGAAAAGTCGCGGAAAAAGGTGCCCAGAATACGGTCTTTTCACAAGAGTGCACATAAGGTAAGCAGCCTCGTTGCTGCATTCCCAAGCTTTGTGGAACAATGCGGCGACATGCGTTTGCGAGGTTGTAGCCGTGATCGACCCCGATGGTTTCCGCCCCAATGTCGGGATCATTCTGACCAATGATGCCGGACAGGTGCTATGGGCTCGCCGTATCAATCAAGATGCCTGGCAGTTTCCTCAAGGGGGCATCAACCCCGACGAGACGCCGGAAGACGCCTTGTATCGCGAGTTGAACGAAGAAGTAGGGCTGGAGCGCGAAGATGTGCAAATTCTTGCCTGCACCCGGGGCTGGTTGCGCTATCGTTTGCCGCAGCGCCTGGTCCGGACCCACAGCCAGCCGCTGTGCATCGGCCAGAAACAGAAATGGTTTCTCCTGCGCCTGATCTCCAACGAGCAGCGGGTGCGGATGGATTTGACCGGTAAACCGGAATTCGATGGCTGGCGCTGGGTCAGTTATTGGTATCCGTTGGGCCAGGTGGTGACATTCAAGCGCGAAGTGTATCGCCGCGCTCTCAAAGAGCTTGCCCCGCGCCTTTTAGTGCGCGACTGACGACGGAGTTCGACCCCGAGCCATGCTCAATACGCTGCGCAAGATCGTCCAGGAAGTTAACTCCGCCAAGGATCTCAAGGCGGCGTTAGGGATTATTGTATTGCGCGTCAAAGAGGCCATGGGCAGCCAGGTCTGCTCGGTCTACCTGCTGGACCCGGAAACCAACCGTTTTGTGCTGATGGCCACTGAAGGCTTGAACAAGCGTTCCATCGGCAAGGTCAGCATGGCCCCCAACGAAGGCCTGGTGGGCCTGGTGGGCACGCGGGAAGAGCCCCTCAACCTGGAAAACGCCGCCGATCACCCGCGTTATCGCTACTTCGCCGAAACCGGTGAGGAGCGTTACGCCTCGTTCCTCGGCGCCCCGATCATTCACCATCGCCGCGTAGTTGGCGTACTGGTCATCCAGCAGAAAGAGCGCCGCCAGTTCGACGAGGGTGAAGAAGCCTTTCTGGTGACCATGAGCGCGCAACTGGCCGGGGTGATCGCCCACGCCGAGGCCACCGGTTCGATCCGCGGCCTGGGGCGTCAGGGCAAGGGTATTCAGGAAGCCAAGTTTGTCGGCGTGCCAGGTTCCCCTGGCGCCGCGGTAGGTAGCGCGGTGGTGATGTTGCCACCGGCTGATCTGGATGTGGTCCCGGACAAATACATCACCGACATCGACGCTGAACTGGCGCTGTTCAAGACCGCCCTGGAAGGGGTGCGCGCCGATATGCGCGCGTTGTCGGAAAAACTTGCGACCCAACTGCGTCCGGAAGAGCGCGCGCTGTTCGACGTCTATCTGATGATGCTCGACGACGCCTCCCTGGGCAGCGAAGTGAAGACCGTGATCAAGACCGGGCAATGGGCCCAGGGTGCGTTGCGCCAAGTGGTCACCGATCACGTCAACCGTTTCGAACTGATGGACGACGCCTACCTGCGCGAGCGCGCCTCGGACGTCAAGGACCTGGGGCGGCGGCTCCTGGCCTATCTGCAGGAAGAGCGCCAGCAGACCCTGGTCTACCCCGACAACACCATCCTGGTCAGTGAAGAACTGACCCCGGCCATGCTCGGCGAAGTGCCGGAAGGCAAGCTGGTGGGGCTGGTCTCGGTGCTGGGTTCGGGCAACTCCCACGTGGCCATCCTGGCCCGGGCCATGGGCATTCCCACGGTGATGGGCCTTGTCGACCTGCCGTATTCCAAGGTCGATGGCATTCAGATGATCGTCGACGGCTATCACGGCGAGGTCTATACCAACCCCAGTGACGTGCTGCGCAAGCAGTTCGCCGATGTGGTGGAAGAAGAGCGGCAACTGGCCCAGGGCCTGGACGCATTGCGCGACCTGCCTTGCATCACCCCTGATGGCCACCGCATGCCGCTGTGGGTCAACACCGGCCTGCTGGCCGATGTGGCCCGGGCGCAGAAGCGCGGTGCCGAGGGCGTAGGCCTGTATCGCACCGAAGTGCCGTTCATGATCAACCAGCGCTTTCCCAGCGAGAAAGAACAGCTGGCGATCTATCGCGAGCAGCTGGCGGCCTTCCATCCGCAACCGGTGACCATGCGCAGCCTGGACATCGGTGGCGACAAGTCGCTGTCGTACTTCCCGATCAAGGAAGACAACCCCTTCCTCGGCTGGCGCGGCATCCGCGTGACCCTCGACCACCCGGAAATTTTCCTGGTGCAGGCCCGGGCCATGCTCAAGGCCAGCGAGGGCCTGAACAACCTGCGCATCCTGCTGCCGATGATTTCCGGTATCCATGAGCTGGAAGAAGCCCTGCACCTGATCCACCGTGCCTGGGGTGAAGTCCGCGATGAAGGCACCGACGTGCCCATGCCGCCAGTGGGGGTGATGATCGAGATTCCGGCGGCGGTGTATCAGACCCGGGAACTGGCGCGCCAGGTGGACTTCCTCTCGGTGGGCTCCAACGACCTGACCCAGTACCTGCTGGCGGTAGACCGCAACAACCCGCGGGTCGCCGACCTCTACGACTACCTGCATCCGGCCGTGCTGCAAGCGCTGCAGAACGTGGTGCGTGATGCCCATGCCGAAGGCAAGCCGGTGAGCATCTGTGGCGAAATGGCCGGCGATCCGGCGGCGGCGGTGCTGCTGATGGCCATGGGTTTCGACAGCCTGTCGATGAACGCCACCAACTTGCCGAAAGTGAAGTGGATGCTGCGTCAGATCAACATGAGCAAAGCCAAGGAACTGCTGGACGAGATGATGACCATCGACAACCCGCAAGTTATCCACAGCTCGCTGCAATTGGCGCTGAAGAAACTCGGCCTGGCACGGATGATCAATCCGGCTTCGAGCAAGACCCTGTAATCGAAGTATTTGCTTCGCCGGCCAGCCGACTCCTACAACGGCCTGTGTAGGAGCCGGCTGGCTGGCGAACGTTTCACACTTTCAGCTCGACCTCTCCCAGATGCCCGCCATAAGGGCCAAAACTGCGCTCCAGCAGATGCCGCGAGCCGTCCGCGTTGACGATCAGCGCGGTGCTGGCGCGGGTGCCGTAGCTGGGGCTGGCGATGAATACGCTGGACAGCAGGCTTTCCGTAGCCAAACCCACTCCGGTGTCCGGCAGTTCGGCGAAGGGCGCGGTGTGCGGATCGCTGAGTAACGCCAGCAGGGCTTGGGGTTGTGGATTGGACAGCACTTCCTGCAGCGCGGCCTTGGCCTTGAGCAGCTTGGGCCACGGCGTATCGAGCCCGGCATTGGACAGGCCGTAGACGCCGGGCTTGAGCAATTGCGGTTGCACATCCTGGGCGTTGTAGTGCCACAGTTGCTCTGCTGTGCCCAGCAACAGGTTGAACCCGGCGTACTCCACCGAGCGGCCCACCACATCGTGCAGATAATCTTCCAGGGCTACGTCGCCTTCGAGAAAGCGCGCCACCAGTTCGCCCCGGGAGCGTCGTGCCGGGGGCTGATGCGGGTTGCGGATATTGGTCAGGGCGGCAAAGCGGCCATTGGCACCGACACCAAGCCAGGTGCCTCCGGCCTCCAGGTCGCGTCCGGCGTGGATCTGCGGCGACTCCGGCCATTGCCCCAGGGGCAGGCTGGGCCGGGCGTAGAATTCGTCACGGTTGGCCGCGACGATCAGTGGCTGAGCATGACCCGGCCGCCAGGCGAATACGATCAAGCACATTAAGGTGGCCCCCTGTGTGTTTTTGCCCACTTTACGCACAGATCCAATGGGTATCCATCGCCATCCAGTGGAGTCCGGGGCGGCGCATCCGTTACCATGCCGGTCTTATTTTCGGATGCTCCCATGGAATTTCTGCTCTATCTGCTGCTGGGCGCCTGTGCAGGTGTGCTGGCCGGGCTGTTCGGCGTGGGCGGCGGGATCATCATTGTCCCGGTGCTGGTGTTCAGTTTCACCCTGCAAGGCTTCGATGCCTCGGTGCTGACCCATCTGGCGGTCGGCACTTCTTTGGCCAGCATCATCTTTACCTCGGTCAACGCCGTTCGCGAACACCATCGCCGTGGCGCGGTGCGCTGGCCGATCTTCGCCTGGATGGCCCTGGGCATCCTGCTGGGGGCCGGTTTCGGCGCGCTGACCGCCGAAGCGATTTCCGGCCCGCACCTGCAAAAAATCATCGGCGTCTTCGCCCTGGTGGTGGCCTTGCAGATGACCCTGGAGCTCAAGCCCAAGGCCAGTCGCCAGGTGCCCGGCAAGCTGGGTTTGGCGGCGGCCGGCGGTGTGATCGGCTGGGCTTCGGCGATCTTCGGCATTGGCGGCGGTTCGCTGACGGTGCCGTTTCTCACCTGGCGCAGCGTACCGATGCAGCAGGCGGTGGCTACATCCTCGGCGTGCGGCTTGCCCATCGCCCTGGCCAGCGCCTTAAGTTTCATGATTCTGGGCTGGCATGATCCGCAGCTTCCGGCTCATAGTCTCGGCTTCGTTTATCTGCCGGCGCTGCTGGGCATTGCCCTGACCAGCATGGTGTTCGCCCGTATCGGTGCGCGCCTGGCCCACACACTGTCGCCACGCCTGTTGAAACGCTTGTTCGCCGCGCTACTGTTCTGCGTGGGGATCAGCTTCCTGTTCTGAGTGGTGACGCAATCCTGGCTTAATCCTGGGCTGGCAGTTTGCCCCGGGACATTTGAGTTCTAACCCTTACGAGGAGTCGCAATGCTGCCTTACCCGCAGATTGATCCGGTGGCCCTGGCCATCGGCCCGCTGAAAATCCACTGGTACGGCCTGATGTACCTGATCGGCATCGGCGGTGCCTGGCTGCTGGCCTCGCGCCGGCTGAACCGTTTCGATCCGACCTGGAGCAAGGAAAAGCTCTCGGACATGGTGTTCTGGATGTCCATGGGGGTGATCGTCGGTGGGCGACTGGGTTACGTGCTGTTCTACGACCTCAGCGCCTATCTGGCCAACCCGACCCTGATCTTCGAGGTGTGGAAGGGCGGCATGTCGTTCCACGGCGGTTTCATCGGAGTAATGCTGGCGGCCTGGTGGTTCGGCAAGCGCAACAACAAGACGTTCTTCGAACTGATGGACTTCGTCGCGCCCATGGTGCCAATCGGCCTGGGTGCCGGGCGAATCGGCAATTTCATCAACGCCGAATTGTGGGGTAAACCCACCGACGTGCCATGGGCGATGATCTTCCCGCCGTTCAGCGATCCGGCGCAGTTGCCGCGTCATCCGTCGCAGTTGTATCAGTTCGCCCTGGAAGGCGTGGCGTTGTTCCTGATCCTGTGGCTGTTCTCGCGCAAACCCCGGCCGACCATGGCGGTTTCCGGTATGTTCGCCCTGTTCTACGGGATCTTCCGTTTCATCGTCGAGTTCGTCCGGGTGCCGGACGCACAGCTGGGCTACCTGGCATGGAACTGGCTGACCATGGGTCAGGTTCTGTGCGTGCCGATGATCCTCGGCGGCCTGGGACTGATCTGGCTGGCTTATCATCGCGCTCCGGCCCAGAGCGCGGCGCAATAAATTCGAATCCCGGGGCGTGCCCCGGGTTCAAGGATGCAGGTAATTCATGAAGCAATATCTTGATCTGGTGGCCCATGTCATCAACAACGGCACCAAGCAGGCCAACCGCACCGGTGTGAACACCATCAGCTTTCCCGGGGCCATGCTGCGCTACGACCTCAAGGAAGGTTTCCCGGCCATCACCACCCGCAAGATGGCCTTCAAGTCGGCCATCGGCGAGATGGTTGGCTTCCTGCGTGGGGTGAACAACGCCGCCGAGTTCCGTGCCCTGGGCTGCAAGGTCTGGGACCAGAACGCCAACGAAAACGCCCAGTGGCTGGCCAACCCGTTCCGCCAGGGCGATGACGATCTGGGCGAGATCTACGGCGTGCAGTGGCGCAAGTGGCCGGCCTACAAGCAGATCAAGACCAGCAACCAGGCCGCCATTGACCTGGCGTTGAGCCAGGGCTACCGGCAGATCGCCGCCGGCGAGGAAGACGGCCAGGGTTACGTGGTGCTGTACAAGGCCATCGATCAGGTGCGCCAGTGCGTTGACACCATCATCAACGACCCGGGCAGCCGGCGAATCCTGTTCCACGGCTGGAACTGCGCGCAGCTGGATGAAATGGCCCTGCCGCCGTGCCATCTGCTGTATCAGTTCCACCCTAATGTCGAGACTCGGGAAATCTCCCTGACCCTCTACATCCGCTCCAACGACCTGGGGCTGGGGACGCCGTTCAACCTCACCGAGGGCGCCGCGCTGCTGAGCCTGATCGGTCGCCTGACCGGCTACACGCCGCGCTGGTTCACCTACTTCATCGGTGATGCCCACGTTTACGAAAATCACCTGGACATGCTCAACGAACAGCTCAAGCGCGAGCCGTTCCCGATGCCCAAGCTGGTGATTTCCGAGCGCGTGCCGGAGTTCGCCAAGACTGGCGTCTACCAGCCGGAGTGGCTGGAACTGATCGAGCCGAGCGATTTCTCCCTGGAAGGCTATGAGCACCACGCGCCGATGACCGCGCCGATGGCGGTGTAGTTTTCACTTCCTGTGATTATTAAAGCAGAGCGTAAATTGACGCTCTGCTTTTTACTTCATAGGGCTAAGATAGATGTTATTTCTAATTGAACGGATTCAAGACCTTTTCAAGTTCAGCCTCTCTAAGGCTGAGCGGTTTTCGTTTTGTAAGATGATTTATCTTTTTTAGTTCTTTGTTTTTTCTATCTTCACTTAGGTCTTCGCATAGTTTTATTCGCAGGTCATCGAAGATCGATGTGTCATACTCACCCAGTGTCGAGTGCTCGTAGAAGAATTGATAGTCTCTGACGATGTGGTTTGCTTTCTCTTCTGACCAGCTTTTGACAACGTCAGGTGCTATCCAGAATTCTGCATCATGTATCATCGCCCATTCTACAAAGCATAGTGTGTCGATTGGGCTTGATAGTTTAGCTGCGAAAAGATCAATCTGTGATTCATGGCTGATGACTATTATATGGGTCTGATGTGATTCTGGGATTACGGTGATATAGCTGTCAGAAGCTTTGTCAAGTAATCGAATTGTTAAGCGTTTTTCAATCGCAACGGGATAAGCGACATCCAGTTTTCTGTAAAGCAACTGGTAATTGGCCTGACATGCTTCTGTTAATGAAATCACCATTGTTGCTGAGGGTGGTATATCGATCTCTTGGTGTAGGTTTTTGCCATTTTCGATAAGGTCGATGAGTGATTCTGTCAGCTTGCTAGAATTTATTACTTTCTCTGATTCTATATTTGGGTTGAACACGATGTTGCTTTTTTGGGACTTTAGTTCACTCTGCGTTAATAAGTTTCTTGTGAAGCTGTCTTTGCTTATACTTCTATAGCATTGTAAGAATATGTCTTTTAGCGTGGATATGCCGCGAGTATCTATGCTGTGAAATATTTTTTCGTGAGTACTGCAGAATCCCTTGAATGTTGTGGCGTTGTTGATCCCTTCACTGCAGATTTCTATGTCTCTGAGATCTTTTGTGTCATCTCTTTTTGGCTGTATCGTTAATAGGTTGCCGTCTGTGGAAATAGGGCGAAGAGAAGTCTCTTTGGATATGGAATGCGAATGTACAGCTAGATTTGAGCAGTTAGGATACAAGCAGTTATATTTGCGTTTTGTGTGGTATCTCGAACTGACTTCTTTGTAGAAGCTTGAGTTGATCTGTTGTTTGACTTTTGCTGAAAGTTTGAACATCTCCAAGTCCTTTGGTCATATTGTCGTTTGAACGGGTGTATTTTACTGAGCGAAAAGCTGCGCAATCAGTCTCTTTAGCATGGAAAAGGAGCCGATTCCCTCAATGCCCGTGGCTGCGGCCGACATGGGACGGCTCGGCCTCGCTGGGAGCCACCGAACCGCTGACTTCCAGGCGCTGGAGGATGCCGCAGTGATCCAGGTCCGGCCCTTCGCTGCAGCGCTGGCGCAGGTCCAGCAGTTGTTCCTGGAGCACCAGTAGCCCGTCGATGCGCGCCTTGACGTGGTGGATGTGCTCGTCGATCAGGGCGTTGACGCTGGCGCACTGGCCTTCGGGGCTGTCCCGCAGGTTGAGCAGGCTGCGGATTTCCTCGAGGGTCATGTCCAGGCTGCGGCAGTTGCGGATAAAGGTCAGGCGCTCGGTGTGGGCCTGGGTGTAGAGGCGGTAGTTGCCTTCGCTGCGGGCCGGTTCCGGCAGCAGTCCTTCGCGCTCGTAGTAACGGATGGTCTCGACCTGACAGTCGGTGAGTTTCGCCAGTTCGCCAATCTTCATTGCCGTCGTCTCCGAATGGGTGCTTGACCCTATAGTGGCTACAGGGTGTTCACTTGGCAACAAGCACCTTTATACGGACGCGACCCCTATGAGCGACTCCATTCACAACCCGCGCAAACCCGACGCCCAGCACGCCCA
Organism: Pseudomonas sp. LPH60; assembly: GCF_030718165.1. Classification (NCBI taxonomy): domain Bacteria; kingdom Pseudomonadati; phylum Pseudomonadota; class Gammaproteobacteria; order Pseudomonadales; family Pseudomonadaceae; genus Pseudomonas; species Pseudomonas sp. LPH60. Next base: position 305,376 of record NZ_JAVAJH010000004.1, on the reverse strand, counting down.
TGCTGATCACGATCACAGCCATTCCCATGCCCCTGCCTCTGCGGGCAAGCTGCAGCCGGTCAAGGCGCACGATCACGCCACCCACGGTGCCTCCTGCTGCGGTTCTGCCGGCCCGGCGCCGTCCAAGGTCACCCTGAGCGAAACACCGACTGCCGGCGCGCGTCTGAGCAGCTTCCGCATTGAAGCCATGGATTGCCCCACCGAGCAGACCCTGATCCAGAACAAGCTGGGCAAGCTGGCGGGGGTTCAGGCGCTGGAGTTCAACCTGATGAACCGCGTGCTGGGGGTGACCCACGACCTGCCGAGCACGACGCCGATCATCGAAGCGATCAAATCCCTGGGCATGCACGCCGAGCCTCTGCAGCAGGATGGCGCCGAAGTCGCGCCTGCCGCAGCGCCGGTGAAGAAAGCCTGGTGGCCGCTGGCCCTGTCCGGTATCGGCGCGCTGGCCGCCGAAGTCATTCACTTCACCAATGCCGCACCCGACTGGGTCGTGGCGCTGGTGGCCCTGGTGTCGATCCTCAGTGGCGGCCTGGGCACCTACAAGAAGGGCTGGATCGCCCTGAAGAACCGCAACCTGAATATCAATGCGCTGATGAGCATTGCCGTGACCGGTGCAGTGCTGATTGGCCAATGGCCGGAAGCGGCGATGGTGATGTTCCTGTTCACCGTGGCCGAGTTGATCGAGGCCCGCTCCCTGGACCGGGCGCGCAACGCCATCAGCGGCCTGATGCAGATGACCCCGGAACAGGTCACGGTGCAGCAGGCGGACGGCAGCTGGAGCGAACTGGAGGCGAAAAACGTCGAGCTGGGCGCCCGCGTGCGAGTTCGCCCGGGAGAGCGCATCGGTCTGGACGGCGAGGTCGTGTCCGGCAGCTCCACCATCGACCAGGCGCCGATCACCGGTGAAAGCCTGCCGGTGGAAAAAACCGTGGGCGACAAGGTGTTCGCCGGCACCATCAACCAGGCCGGTTCCCTGGAATATCGCGTGACCGCCGCCGCCAACAACTCGACCCTGGCACGGATCATCCACGCCGTGGAGCAGGCCCAGGGCGCCCGGGCGCCGACCCAGCGCTTCGTCGATACCTTCTCGAAAATCTACACCCCGGCGGTATTCGCCTTCGCCCTGGCCGTGGCGCTGATTCCACCGCTGTTCATGGGTGGCGTCTGGTTCGACTGGATCTACCGCGCCCTGGTGTTGCTGGTGGTGGCCTGTCCCTGTGCCCTGGTGATCTCCACCCCGGTGAGCATCGTCAGCGGCCTGGCGGCTGCGGCCCGTAAGGGCATCCTGGTCAAGGGCGGGGTCTACCTGGAGGGCGGTTACAAGCTCGACTACCTGGCCCTGGACAAGACCGGCACCATCACCCACGGCAAACCGGTACAGACCGATTTCCTGTCCCTGGACCCGTTGGCGCAGGACACGGCTCCGGCCCTGGCCGCGAGCCTGGCGGGACGTTCCGATCATCCGGTGTCCCTGGCCATTGCCCAGGCGGCTGTGGATAAGCAGCTGGCGCTGCATGCTGTGGATAACTTCGAAGCCCTGACCGGGCGCGGAGTGCGCGGCGAGATAAACGGCCAGCTGTATCACCTGGGCAATCACCGCCTGGTGGAAGAGCTGGGCCTGTGCTCCCCGGCCCTGGAGGAAAAACTCTTCGCCCTGGAGAAGCAGGGCAAGACCGTGGTGCTGTTGCTGGACAGCAATGGCCCCCTGGCACTGTTCGCCGTGGCCGACACGGTCAAGGAATCCAGCCGCGAGGCCATCCAGCAGTTGCATGAGCTGGGGATCAAGACCCTGATGCTCACCGGCGACAACCCTCACACCGCCCAGGCCATTGCGGCCCAGGTGGGCATCGATCAGGCCCGGGGCGACCTGTTGCCCACCGACAAGCTGCAAGCCATCGAGGCGTTGTATGCCCAGGGGCATCGGGTGGGCATGGTGGGCGACGGCATCAACGACGCCCCGGCCCTGGCCCGGGCCGAGATTGGTTTCGCCATGGCCGCGGCGGGCACCGATACGGCCATCGAGACTGCGGATGTAGCGCTGATGGACGACGATCTGCGCAAGATTCCGGCTTTTATTCGCCTGTCGCGCCAGACCTCGGTGGTGCTCAAGCAAAATATCGCCCTGGCCCTGGTCATCAAGGCGATCTTTCTTGGGGTAACCTTTGCCGGGCTCGCCACCATGTGGATGGCGGTGTTCGCCGACATGGGCGTCAGCCTGCTGGTGGTATTCAACGGCCTGCGCCTGCTGCGCAAATAGGCCACCGTATCGGCAAGCAACAAGCAACTGAGGGGAGAACCAGAGTGATGAACTCACACGCACCGGCTTCAGCTTGCGGCTTGCCGCTCAAAGCTTGCAGCTGCGGCAAGCCGCCATGCTGAGTGCCGAGCTGAAGGCTTTTTACATGGTCGCCCGCCTGGGCAGCATCACCCTGGCGGCGAAGAAGCTTGGCCTCAGTCAGCCGACGGTGACCACGCAGATCCGCAACCTGGAAAGCCAGTATTCGGTGGAGCTGTTCTACCGCGGCGGTCGGCGCCTGAGCCTCAGCGACGAAGGCACGCGCCTGCTGCCCATGGTCAAGGACCTGTTGCAGCAGGAGGCTGACATCGAGTTCTTCCTGCGCAACAGCGGGCAGGTGCAGGGCACATTGCGCATCGCTGCCACCGCGCCGTACTACATCCTCGATCTGGTGAAGACTTTCCGCGAGCGTTTGCCCCAGGTCGAAGTGTCGGTGGAGATCGGCAACTCCCAGCAAGTCCTCGAAGCCCTGGAAGACTACCGGGTGGATGTGGCGGCCTCCTCGCAACTGCTGGAGGATGCGCGGCTGATCCGCCGGGTATTGGGCAGTGATCCGCTGGTACTTGCGGTGCATCGCAACCACCCCCTGGCGGCGCTGGATCACGTGCCGCTCAATGCCCTGGCCGGGCATACCCTGTTGATGCGTGAACCGGGCTCCACCACCCGCAGCCTTACTGAAACCTTGCTCAAGGACGCCCACGTCAGCTTTGGCCCGCTGCTGGAAATCGGCAGTCGCGAATCGATCCGCGAGGCGGTGCTGCGCAATATCGGCATCAGCATCATTGCCCGTCAGGAAGTGCCCCACGATCCGCAACTGCGGGTCCTGACCATCGAGCATGCGCCGCAGATCGTCGAGTACCTGTACTGCCTTAAGGAGCGCAAGAACGCGCGCCTGCCCGCGGCCTTCCTCGGCCTGGCCCAGGAAATGGCTCCCGCCTGAAAGACCTGCATCGGTCATGCCGATGCCTTCGCGAGCAAGCTCGCTCCTACATTGAAATGCATTCCCCCTGTGGGAGCGAGCTTGCTCGCGAAGGCGTCAGATCAGGCAGCACCTGACTTACAGGTTGAACCAAAATCCCTGAATACCACTATCGGTCGTTTTTGCCTTACTGCCATATGGCCGACGCATTACAACTCTAGGATTTGCCTCATCTGCTAGATGAGGTCCGTCCATGAACCACTCCACTGCAACTGCCCTGAGCAACCCCGGCGCGCCGATGAAGGTGCGGGGTATCCAGAAGCGTTTTGGCGCCTTCACCGCCCTGGACAACGTGTCCCTGGACGTCGCGGCCGGCGAACTGGTGTGTCTGCTGGGCCCGTCCGGCTGCGGCAAGACCACACTGCTGCGCTGCATCGCCGGCCTTGAGCGCCAGGACCAGGGCGAGTTGTACCTGGGGGATCGGGATGTTTCGCTGCTGGCGCCACAAGCCCGGGACTACGGCATCCTGTTCCAGTCCTATGCGCTGTTTCCCAATCTCACGGTGGAAGCCAACATCGCCTACGGCCTGGCCGGTAGCGGCCGTGAGGAAGTGCGCAAGCGTGTGGCACAGATGCTGGAACTGGTCGGGCTGACCGGCAGCGAGAAGAAATACCCCGGCCAGCTGTCTGGCGGCCAGCAGCAGCGCGTCGCCCTGGCCCGTGCCCTGGCGCCGTCACCGTCGCTGCTGCTGTTGGACGAACCGATGTCGGCCCTGGACGCCCGGGTCCGCGAGCACTTGTGCACCGAGCTGCGCCAGCTGCAACGGCGTCTGGGGATCACCACCCTGATGGTCACCCACAATCAGGACGAGGCCATGTTGATGGCCGACCGCATCGCCGTGATGAACAACGGCAAGGTCGAGCAGTACGCTACGCCCCAGGAAATCTACGATCGTCCGGCCACACCCTTCGTCGCCGAGTTCGTCGGCCAGGGCAACTGGCTGCCTTTTAGCCGCAACAGCGACAGCCACGCCCAGGTCGGCGGGATGAATGTGCGCCTGGCCGACGATTCGGCCAAGGCCGCTTCGGGTCGCCTGTTCTGTCGTCCGGAAGCCATCAGCGTGAACCCGCCGGTGCATGAGGAAAACCTGTTCCCGGCCAAGGTCCGCGAGATCACTTTCCTCGGCAATCGCTGCCGCATGAGCTTTGAACTCAACGAGCTGCCGGGGCATGCACTGCTGGCGGAGCTGGCCCCGGAAGCCATGCCGCGCCTGGGCGCCCAGGACATCTGGGTGGCCTTGCCGCCGCGCAGCCTCCAGGTGTTTGCCTAAGATGAGCGTGCCAATGTCCCTGCCGCTACCTGCCAAGCGGGCGCGCCAGGCTTCTCGTGCCGAGATCGGCGACCGTATCTTTGTCGTCGGCGGCAAGGTTCTGCTTCTGCTCCTGCTGGGTGTAGCGGTGCTGTTGCCCCTGTTGGCGATCTTCTGGCGCGGTTTCAGCGCCGAGGCCGGGCAGGGCGGTGGCTGGGTGGCGGCCCGTGAACTGGTGGCCAGCGACAACTTCCACTGGTTGCTGGGCAACAGCCTGAAAGTCTCCCTCAGCGTGGCCGCCATCGTGGTGCCCCTGGCTTATCTGTTCGCCTACGCGCTGCAACGCACGCTGATTCCCGGCAAGGGCCTGTGGCGTGGTCTGTCGCTGTTGCCGCTGATGGCGCCGTCGATGCTGCCGGGCATTGCCCTGGTCTATCTGTTCGGCAACCAGGGGATGCTGCGTGGCCTGTTCGCCGAGAACATCTACGGCTTCTGGGGCATCGTTCTCGGCGAAGTCATCTACACCTTTCCCCATGCCCTGATGATCCTGCTCTCGGCCCTGTCCCTGGCGGATGCGCGGCTGTTCGATGCCGCATCGAGCATGGGCGCCAGCCCCGCCAAGGCCTTTCGCAGCATCACCTGGCCGGCCACCCGGCAAGCGGTGTTCGCCGCGTTCTGCCTGGTGTTCACCCTGACCATCACCGACTTTGGCGTGCCGGTGGTGGTGGGCGGCGACTATCAGGTATTGGCCCTGGAGGCCTACAAGGCGGTGGTGGGCCAGCAGCAGTTCGGCCGCGGCGCCTTGATCGGCATGGTGTTGCTGCTGCCGGCGTTGTTCAGTTTCGGCGTCGATGCCTGGTTGCGCCGTCGTCATGGCGACTCCATGAGCGGTCGTGCCCAGGTGTTCAAACCGGCGCCGTCGCGGCTGCGCGATGGTTGCTACCTGGCCATCGTGCTGCTGATCTGCGCGACCTTGCTGCTGGTGTTCGGCATGGCGGTGTATTCCTCCCTGGTGAAGTTCTGGCCCTACAACCTGTCGCTGTCGCTGAATCACTACCAGTTCAACGACACCGCCGGTGGCGGCTGGCTGGCCTACCGCAACAGCCTGACCATGGCCCTGTGCACAGCGTTGATCGGCAGTGTGGTGATCTTCACGGGGGCCTACCTGATGGAGAAAACCAGCGGCCAGCGTGGCCTGAACCTGGCGTTGCGCATGCTCAGCTTCGTGCCGATGGCGGTGCCCGGTTTGGTGCTGGGCCTGGGCTATGTGTTCTTCTTCAACCTCAACGGCAATCCGCTGCATGTGTTCTACGGCAGCATGGCCCTGTTGGTGGTGTGCACCATCGCCCACTACCTCACCACCGCGCAGATGACTGCCACCACCGCCCTGCGCCAGCTGGATGCCGAGTTCGAGGCCGCCGCGCTGTCGCTCAAGGCGCCGCTGTACCGGCACTACCTGCGGGTTACCGTACCGATCTGCCTGCCGGCGTTGCTGGACATCGTGCGCTACCTGTTCGTCTCGGCCATGACCACGGTGTCGGCAGCGATCTTCCTCTACAGCCCCGACACCATCCTCGCCGCCGTGGCCGTGCTGAACATGGACGACGCCGGCAATGTGGGCGGCGCTGCGGCGATGTCGACCCTGATCCTGTTCACCTCGGCCGGCGTCTCGCTGCTGCTGGCGGGGGCTTCCCGCGGGCTGTTGCGCCGCTCCCAGGCCTGGCGGCAAAGCGCCCCGGGCCACTGATTTCCTGCTCACTCACCCTCTGATCTGCACTCACTAAGGAACCGCACCATGTTCAAGCCCCTGGCTCTTGCCGCTGCCGTCCTCTCTGCTGTCAGCCTGAACGCCTTTGCTGCGAAAACCGAACTGACGGTCTACACGGCCCTTGAAGCCGAGCAATTGAAGTCCTACAAGCAAGCCTTCGAAAAGGCCAACCCGGACGTGGAGATCAAGTGGGTGCGTGATTCCACCGGGATCATCACCGCCAAGCTGCTGGCGGAAAAAGCCCGTCCACAAGCGGACGCGGTCTGGGGCCTGGCGGCGTCCAGCCTGGCGATCCTCGATCAGCAGGGCATGCTGCAAAGCTATGCGCCCAAGGACCTGGGCAAGATCGGCCCGAACTACCGCGACGCCGCCAACCCACCGACCTGGGTCGGCATGGACGTGTGGGCCGCGACCATCTGCTTCAACACCGTGGAGGCCGAGAAGCAGGGCCTGAGCAAACCGGTGAGCTGGCAGGACCTGACCAAGCCCGAGTACAAGGGCAAGATCGTCATGCCCAACCCGGCGTCTTCGGGCACCGGCTTCCTTGACGTCAGCGCCTGGCTGCAGACCTTCGGCGAGAAACAGGGCTGGCAGTACATGGACGACCTGCACCAGAACATCGGCCAGTACGTCCACTCCGGCTCCAAGCCGTGCAAGCTGGCCGCCGCCGGCGAGTTCCCGATTGGCATTTCCTTCGAATACCCGGCCGTGCAGCTCAAGCGCCAGGGCGCGCCGCTGGACATCATCCTGCCCAAGGAAGGCCTGGGCTGGGAAATCGAAGCCACCGCAGTGATCAAGGGCACCCCTCATGAAGAGGCGGCGAAGAAGCTCGCCGACTTCTCCGCCAGCCCCGAAGCCATGGAGCTGTACAAGGAAAACTTCGCCGTCCTGGCTCAGCCGGGCATCGCCAAGCCGCAGACCGAGCTGCCAGCGGACTACGAGCAGCGCCTGATCAAGAATGACTTTGCCTGGGCCTCGAAGAACCGCGACCAGATCCTCGCCGAATGGCGCAAGCGCTATGACGGCAAGTCGGAAAAAGTTGCCAAGCAGTAACCGATCAATCGCTTTCGCCGGCCAGCCGCTTCTACCGGGTTTGTAGAAGCCGGCTCGCCAGCGAAGGCGCTTCCCACCAGGACACCACTCATGACCCATCACAGCGATCTACTGATCGTCGGCGCCGGCATCCTCGGCCTGTCCCACGCCTACGCGGCTGCCAAACGCGGTCTGCGGGTGCGAGTTTTCGAGCGCAGCGCCACGCCTTTGGGCGCTTCGGTGCGCAACTTCGGCCAGGCCCTGGTCACCGGCCAGCCACCGGGCCGCATGTTGGAGCTGGCCCGTGCCAGCCGCGATATCTGGGCCGACTGGCAGCAACTGGCCGGCTTGCCACTCAAGCGCAACGGTTCCTACCTGTTCGCCCGCAACGAAGCCGAAGAGCAGTTGCTGGAGGCCTTCTGCGCCGGCCGCGCGCGCGAGCACGGCTACCGCGTCGAGCTGCTTCAGGGCGCGGCGCTGAATGATCTGTACGGTGGCCAGTTCCGCCATCATCGGGCGGCCTTGCATGGCTTGGACGACCAGCAGCTTTATTCCCGGGAAGCCATTGCGCTGTTGATCGACTACCTGCGCCGCGACCTGGGGGTGCAGTTCCACTTTTCGACCCTGGTGCGTGACATCGAGCCGGGGCAACTGCACAGCACCGCTGGCCGCTTCCAAGCGCCACGCATCGTGCTGTGTTCGGGGCACGATTATCAGACCCTGCTGGCCGAGCAGATCGCGGCCTTGCAACCGCAGATCTGCCGCTTGCAGATGCTTCGCGCCCGGCCCCAGGTCAACCTGAACCTGCAACATGCGTTGCTCACCGGGCTCAGTTGCGTGCATTACGGCGCCTTTGCCGATCTGCCGGAAGCGGCCGCCGTACAGGCGCAGATCCTGCGTGAAGCGCCACACCTGCATGAGCACGGCATTCACTTGCTGATCAGCCCGACTCCTTATGGCGAGGTGATCATCGGCGATTCCCATGATTACGGCAGCGATCCGTCGCCTTTCAATGGCGAACAGGTGGATAACTGGCTGATCGAGCTGGCCGAGCAGACCCTGGGCTGCAAGGTCCAGGTGGTGGAGCGCTGGCAGGGCGTCTATGGTGCTCGCGGGCCTGGGCCGTTCTCCTTCCTGGAGGCGGCCCCCGGGGTCCATGTGGCGCTGATGCACACTGGGGTGGGCATGAGCGTCGGTCCGGCCATGGCCGAGGGCAATATCGTCCGGATACTGGAGGAGGCGTGATGAGTCGCCAGCAAGTGATTGATGAGGTTTTCGGCCTGTACGAGCGCTTTGGCGATGACGACTACATCGGCGAGCCGGTGTCGCAGATCGAGCATATGTCCCAGGCGGCGCAGTTGGCCCTGGCGGAAGGTTATGACGACGAAGTGGTGCTGGCGGCGTTCTTCCACGACATCGGGCACATCTGTCAGCAGGATGCCGAGAACATGGGCGGTTTTGGCGTGGTCAGCCATGAGCGCCGGGGGGGCGATTATCTGCGCCGGGCGGGCTTCAGCGAGCGCCTGGCACGACTGGTGGAATACCACGTCCAGGCCAAGCGTTACCTGACGTTCAAGGAGCCGGGGTATTACCAGCGGCTGAGCGAGGCCAGCCGACGTACCCTGGCGTATCAGGGTGGGGTGATGAGCGCGGCAGAGGCGGCGGCCTTTGAACTCGACCCGCTGTGTGCGTTGAGCTTGCGCATGCGTCACTGGGACGAGCAGGCCAAGGAAATGTGGGTGCCGGTGATGGACCTGCAGATCCTCAAGGACAAGGCCTTGGCGCTGCTTTGATCGTGGTTCAGGCTTGGTTTTTGTAGCCGCTGCCGCAGGCTGCGAACGGCTGCGCAGGAGGCGCCGCTTCTGGGAGTGTTGAAGGTCCTGCGGCCCTTGGCGCAGCCTCGCGGGCTTGGCAGCGGCTACAGCAGATGTTGAGCCAGGGCCTCGATCTGCTCCTGGCGCTCGGCCTGGCTCAGGCGCGCATGGGGATTGAGCGATGACCACTGCGGATGAGCCCGAGCCTTGCTCAAGGCTTCCGGCAACTTGCCCTCGCGCCAGCTCTTATCCTCCGGCGTGGCCAGGCGGATGCTGTCCATGGCCGCGTGTCCGCGCAGGTTCAGTGCCTGCACCAGCTGCCGCTGACGCAGGGCCAAGAGGCGCAGTACGCTGTCGTCCACGGTCAATTCGCGCTGGCCCTTGAGCTTGCCCAGCAGGCGACTGCCATAACTGCGTGCGGTCTGCAGCGCGCCGCCGGCAATGGCCCCGGCCAGCGCCGCGGCGCCCAGGGTCAAGCCGCCCACCAGCAGATCCACGCCGGCCCCGGCCGCCGCGCCCGCGGCGATTCCGCCACCGACACGCACCCCCAGTTGCTTGAGGGTTTCCGGGTTGAACAGGTCGTCGCCCCAGCGCCCGTCCAGCAGCGGTAGATCGCTGGCCGAGGCGTCCTGAGGGCGGAAAGCGTAGAGCTTGAGCAGGGCTTCGACACAGCGCTGTTCACGCTGGCGAATCGCCTGACGCAACTCACTGATGGCTTGCTGTTCCTGCTGAGTGTCGCTGGCTACGCTGCGGCGGCAGGCGGCGCAGTCCACCAGCAGTTCGGCAATCAGCCGTGCCGCACTTTGCTGGCGCACCAGACGTTGGGCCTGCTGGTCGTCGATCAGCCGTTGCAGGGCCGGGCGCGCATGCTCCAGCAGCAGGGACAGGCTTTCATACAGGCGCCGTTCGCCGTCTTGCGGTGGTGCCACGCTGTCGAACCGCACCAGGGCGTGCAGCCCCAGGCGGGCCAGGGCTTCGCGCCAATCGCCTTCACGCTGCTCGGCGCTGCTGACGAAGTTCAGCACCGGCAGCAGCGGCTTGCCGCAGCCGCTCAGCACTTCCAGCTCATCCCGGTACTTGGCCAGCACCGGTTCCCGGGCGTCGATCACATAGAGCCCGGCGTCCGAGGCCAGCAGCTGGCGCAGGACCTTGGCTTCCTGCTCGAAGCGTTGCCGAGCCTCGCTGCCGTCGAGAAAGCGTGCCAGCCGGGCCGGGCCGTCCAGGCGCTCGCCCGGGCGTTCCAGGCGCTCCAGATAGTCCAGCAGGGCGATGGCGTCTTCCAGGCCCGGGGTGTCGTAGAGCTCCAGCAGGGGTTGGCCATCCACCGACAGGCGGGCGCCCTCCACATGCCGGGTGGTGCTGGGGCGGTGGGAGACTTCGCCAAAGTCCACGTCCCGGGTCAGGGTGCGCAGCAGCGAGGTCTTGCCGACGTTGGTGTGGCCGACCACCGCCAGTTTCAGGGGTTTTTGGCGAACATCAGTCATGACCGGTCTCCAGCCAGTTGAGGGGCGCGCAATCGGCGAACGGCAGCTCCAGCTGCTGCAGGGCGGTGTGCCAATCCCCCAGGCGGTCGGCATCCAGGGCTTGGCCGGGCGGAGCTTGCAGCAGCCAGACCCGGGTGGCGCTGGCGCTGCGGGCCAGTTCGGCGATCAGTCCCAGGCTGCCGCGATCCGGCGAGCGTCGCGGATCGCAGGCGATCACCAGGCGCGCCGGGGGGAAGCGGCTCATCTGTTCCAGCAGGCGGTTGCGCGACTCGCGGCTGTCGAGGATGCCGGCGTCCTTGACGCTGTCCGGCAGTTGCGGCGGCCAGGGACGCTGGTCGTCCAGCTCGATGGCCACCAGCAGGGCGCCGCTGCTGTCCTGGGCGCTGACCCCGCCTTCGACGCGGTGCAACTGCTCGGGTGCGGCATCGTTGACCCCCAGGCGCTCGCTACTGGGCATCAGGCGCTCACGCAATTGGGCGTAGCCCGGCAGCTTGAGGTCCAGTTGCAGGCGGGCCTTTCCGCGTTTCCAGCGCCAGCGGCAGAACAGCATCAGCAGCAGGCGCGGCAGCACGCCGTAGATCATCACCAGCACCACCAGCCAGATGGCCCAGGACTGGCGGATCAGCTCGGTGTTGTAGACGTCCCGGGTGCTGGCCTGGATGCTCGCCACGCTCGGCGCGCCGAAGCCCAGGCTGCGGGGCAGGGCACTGAGGGCGTTGGTAATGGCCACGAAGGCATCGGCGCCCAGCAGGGTGCTTTCCCAGACAAAGCTGTAGCGGTGGGTGGTCAGCAGCAACAGCAGCATGACCACGGCGCTGAACAGGGCCAGGCACCACAGGCCGTTGACCAGGGCGCCCAGGGCCCAGCGATTGAGCTTGCGCCGCTGCAGCAACAGCAACAGGGCCGGTGGCAACTGCGCGGCTTTGGCGTCGCGGGAGAACTTTTCACTCAGCCATAGCCACAGCCGGCCCAGGCTGGCGCTGTGCTCGCCGGCGTACAGCAGGCCGATCAGCCAGCTCAGCAGCAGGATCAGGTTCAGGCCCAGCAGGCTGCCCAGGGCCCAGAACACATTGACCGGTTGCTGGGTGTTGCCCAGGGCGCTGAAGGCCAGGCCGGCACCGCTCAGGACCGCCAATACTGCCAGCATCAGCAAGGCCAGGCGGGCGCCTTGCAGCCAGTGCAGCAAAGCGCTGTGCAGACCGTCGCGCTGGGCCAGCCACAGGGCTCGGGTCTGGATGCGGGTGGCCAGGTCGCCGCCCTGGTTGCGGGCCAGGCGGTTGGCTTCCTGATCGTCCAGTGGCCCGGCGTGCTCCTCGCGCAGGCGCACGGTTTCGGTCAGCCACAGTCGTTGCAGGGGAGTCAGTGCAGTCACGCGTCATTCCATCGCTTTAAAGTGCGCTGAGCATAACTGCTGCAGCGGCGGTCGGGTGAAGTTGCCAGGCTTGGGCCCTCTGGTATCCTCGCCGGCATGAAAAAATCTCTCCCTCTCAGCCTGATCGCGGCCCTCGGTGAAAACCGCGTGATCGGCGTCGACAACAGCATGCCCTGGCACTTGCCGGGGGATTTCAAATACTTCAAGGCCACGACCCTGGGCAAGCCGATCATCATGGGGCGCAAGACCTGGGACTCCCTGGGCCGGCCCTTGCCGGGGCGGTTGAATATCGTGGTCAGTCGTCAGACCGATCTGGTGCTCGAAGGTGCCGAGGTTTATCCGTCACTGGAGGCCGCGGTGGTCCGTGCCCAGGAGTGGGCCCTGGAGCAGGGGGCCGACGAGCTGATGCTGATAGGCGGCGCGCAGCTCTATAGCCAAGGCCTGGAGCAGGCCGATCGTCTGTATCTGACGCGGGTGGCCTTGAGCCCGGAAGGGGATGCCTGGTTTCCAGCGTTCGATCTGGACCAATGGCAGTTGGTGTCGGATGTGCCGAATCCGCCGGAAGGGGACAAGCCGGCGTACCGCTTCGAGGTGTGGGAGAAGCGTTAAGCGCTTCGCCGGCAAGTCGTCCCTCGTCGGGGGTGGCTTGCCGGCGAAGAGGTCAATCAAGCCTGAGCCAGTTCCGCGTGCTCATCGGCGTCCAGCAACGCCTTGTCGGTTTGCTGCATCACTTGGCTGGTGATGGCGCCGGCGGTCATCGAACCGCTGACGTTCAGCGCCGTGCGGCCCATGTCGATCAGCGGCTCCACGGAAATCAGCAACGCCACCAACGACACCGGCAAGCCCATGGCCGGCAGCACTATCAGTGCGGCGAAGGTCGCGCCACCGCCCACGCCGGCCACGCCCGCGGAACTCAAGGTCACGATAGCCACCAGGGTGGCGATCCACAGCGGGTCCAGCGGGTTGATGCCCACGGTGGGGGCAACCATCACCGCCAGCATGGCCGGGTACAGGCCGGCGCAACCGTTCTGGCCGATGGTGGCGCCGAACGAAGCGGCGAAGCTGGCGATGGACTGGGGAATGCCCAGGCGCCGGGTCTGGGCTTCGATGCTCAGGGGAATGCTGGCGGCGCTGGAGCGGCTGGTGAAGGCGAAGGTCAGCACCGGCCAGATCTTGCGGAAGAAGCGCAGCGGGTTGATCCCGGCCAGGGCCACCAGCAGGCCGTGGACCACGAACATCAGGCCCAGGCCGAGGTAGGACACCACCACGAAACTGCCGAGCTTGATGATGTCCTGCAGGTTGGAACCGGCCACCACCTTGGTCATCAGCGCCAGCACGCCGTACGGGGTCAGCTTCATCACCAGGCGCACCAGGCGCATTACCCAGGCTTGCAGGGTGTCGATGGCGTTGAGCACCTTCTGGCCCTTGTCGGCGTCATCCTTGAGCAGTTGCAGCGCCGCGACACCGAGGAAGGCGGCGAAGATCACCACGCTGATGATCGAGGTCGGCTTGGCCCGGGCCAGGTCGGCGAAAGGGTTCTGCGGGATGAACGACAGCAGCAGCTGCGGCACGTTGAGGTCGGCGACCTTGCCCGCGTAATCGCTCTGGATCACTTGCAGGCGGGCCATTTCCTGGGTGCCGGCCACCAGCCCTTCGGCCGTCAGGCCGAACAGGTTGGTCAGGCCGATGCCCACCAGCGCCGCGATGGCGGTGGTGAACAGCAGGGTGCCGATGGTCAGGAAGCTGATCTTGCCCAGGGACGATGCGTTGTGCAGGCGGGCCACGGCGCTGAGGATCGAGGCGAACACCAGTGGGATCACGATCATCTGCAGCAACTGCACGTAGCCATTGCCCACCAGGTCGAACCAGCTGATGGAGGCCTTGAGCACCGGGTGGCCGGCGCCGTAGAGGCTGTGCAGGGCGATGCCGAAGACCACGCCCAGCACCAGGGCCAGCAGGACCTTCTTGGCCAGGCTCCAGGTGGTGTGGCGGGTTTGTGCCAGGCCCAGCAGCAGGGCCAGGAACACCAGCAGGTTGAGGATCAGCGGCAGATTCATTGGGGCTCCGATAAGACTTGTGTCAATCGCGGCTCAGGGCGATTGCGAACCGGCAAGCCTAACAGCTTGAAATCTATTGAATTAATAACGATATCGCATGGCAACTGTCGTTTTTGGAATAAGCGGCTGACGCTCAGGCGCATGTGGTTGGCGCTCTCGGGACGCAAGCGGTCGCGTGGAGACGGGAACTGTCACAGGGATTTGTTAGCGTCGAACCTTTCACTCAGGGAGAAACCGCAGATGAAGTTCGCGCCGAAATTTCTAGCCGTTGCACTCTGCCTGGGCCTTGCCGGCCAGGCCTTCGCTACCGAGTTGAAGCACTGGCCGCAGGAGCAGGCCAAGCAGCTGGACGCGATGATCGCGGCCAACGCCAACAAGGGTAACTTCGCGGTGTTCGACATGGACAACACCAGTTACCGCTACGATCTGGAAGAGTCCCTGCTGCCCTTCATGGAAAACAAGGGGCTGATCACCCGCGAGACCCTCGACCCGTCGCTGAAACTGATTCCGTTCAAGGACACCGCCGAGCACAAGGAAAGCCTGTTCAGCTACTACTACCGCCTGTGTGAAATCGACGACATGGTCTGCTACCCCTGGGTGGCGCAGGTGTTCTCCGGCTTCACCCTCAAGGAACTCAAGGGCTACGTCGACGAGCTGATGGCCTCCGGCAAGCCGGTGCCGAGCACCTATTACGACGGTGACGTGGTCAAGACCATCGAGGTCAACCCGCCCAAGGTCTTCACCGGCCAGACCGAGCTGTACAACAAACTGATGGAGAACGGCATCGAGGTCTATGTGATGACCGCCGCCTCCGAAGAGCTGGTGCGCATGGTCGCCTCCGATCCCAAGTACGGCTACAACGTCAAGCCGCAGAACGTGATTGGCGTGACCACCCTGCTCAAGGACCGCAAGACCGGCGCCCTGACCACCGCGCGCAAGCAGATCACCGACGGCAAGTACGACGAGAAAGCCAACCTTGGCCTGGAGCTGACGCCTTACCTGTGGACCCCGGCCACCTGGATGGCGGGCAAGCACGCGGCGATCCTGACCTACATCGACGAGTGGAAGAAACCGGTGCTGGTAGGTGGCGACACCCCGACCAGCGACGGCTACATGCTGTTCCATGATGTGGACGTGGCCAAGGGCGGCATCCACCTGTGGATCAACCGCAAGGACAAGTACATGACCCAGCTCAACGGCATGATGGCCAAGCACGCCGCGGCCCAGGCCAAGGAAGGGCTGCCGGTGACCGCCGACAAGAACTGGGTGATCGTCAAGCCCGAAGACATCCAGTAATCCTGCCCCTACACCGCCCCTCTGTAGGAGCCGGCTTGCCGGCGAACAGGCCTTTGGGTCTGGCGTCGCCCTCGTGGACGCTTTCGCTGGCAAGCCAGCTCCTACGGTAAACCGATCCGCCAAGCCGCTTTCATCCGTAGGAGCCGGCTTGCCGGCGAAGAGTTCCTTGGATCTGGCATCGCCCTTGTGGACGCTTTCGCTGGCAAGCCAGCTCCTGCAAGGGGCGCCTGTCGTTCGGTGCGGAGCCGGCGTCCGCTCCAGGTGGAGGATGTTTCAACTTGTGACTGCCAAACCCCCTCTGCCATAATCGCGCCCGTTTCCACTCCTCCTGCCTGCTCTCCCTGTGCCGGGTTTGTCCCCGTCTGCACGTAATGGACTACGTTGTGAGCTATCTCTCGATCGAATTCGGCCTCTGTTTCATCCTGTTCTTCATTCTTTATTGGGGGTTGGGCTTCAGCCTGCGCCTGCAGAACGGCCTGCTACTGGCCGCCAGCTACGCGATCCTCGCCAGCTTCAGCCTGAACTTCCTCTACATCCTGCTGGGCTATACGGCCCTGGTGTATCTGCTCGGCCTGTTGAGCCAGCGTTACCCCGGGCGGGGCTGGGTCAATGGCCTGATGTTGCTGCTGGTGCTCGGGGCCTTTTATCTGTTCAAGTACCAGGATTTCTTCACCAGCACGGTGCAGAACGCCTTCGCCCAGTTCGGTATGGAAGTGTCGTTGCCGCTGCTGGAGGTGCTGTTGCCGGTGGGGCTGTCGTTCTATGCCTTCCACTCGGTCAGCTACCTGGTGTCGATCAACCGTCGAGAGCTGACGCCGGGTTCGCCCTTCGACCTGGCGCTGTACCTGGCGTTTTTCCCCAGCCTGATTGCCGGTCCGGTGAACCGGGCGATCCCCATGCTGGAACAGATCAACCCGCCGCAGTTGCGTCAGGTGCTGGAGCCGCAGCGGGCCCTGGGCCTGATCGCCGTGGCGGTGGTCAAACTGTTCTTCCTCAGCTCGTGGCTGGCCAATGAATGGGTCGACCCGGTGTTCGACAGCCCGGTGGCCTTCTCGGCCGAGCAGATCCTGCGGGCGGTGTACGGCTATTCGTTCCTGATCTACTTCAACTTCAGCGGCTACACCGATCTGGTGACCGGTATCGCCCTGTTGCTGGGCTTCCGCCTGCCGTTGAACTTCAACTACCCCTATGCGGCGCGCAACCTCAAGGAGTTCTGGGGGCGCTGGCACATCAGCCTGTCGACCTTCATCCGTGACTACGTGTACATCCCCCTGGGGGGCAACCGTGGCCCGGTATGGCGCGGCAACCTGAACATGCTGCTGGCGATGCTGATCTCCGGCCTGTGGCACGGCGCCAGCGCCAACTTCATTATCTGGGGCGCGCTGCACGGCGTTGGCCTGGCGCTGTACAAACTGTGCAGCCCGTTGCTGGCCCGGGGGCCGAGCTGGATCGGTTCGGATCTGATGGCTCGCCTGCTGACCTTCCACTACGTGGCTTTTGCCTGGATCTTCTTCCGCTGCGCGACCTTGTCCGACGCCATGGACATGCTCAGTGGCCTGGGTGGTCTGTCCTTCAGCGGGCTGGCCAGCAGTGCCTTGAGCCTGTTGGGCTGCCTGTTGTTCGTCGCCTTCTACCCACGGATCGTGGCGCTGCTGCAGCGCCTGTTCGCCGCTGCCACCGGCTTGCCATGGCTGTTGTATCCAGTGCCGCTGGGGCTGTTCATCTGCGTAGTCATCTTCGCCTCACCGTCGGGCGTGCCGGGGTTCATCTATGCCAGTTTCTAACCGTTCGCCCTTATCGGTCAGCCTCGGCAGCGCAGCCAAGGTGTTCTATGCCCTGGTGGTGACCAGCCTGTTACTGGTGTGGTTCAACCAGCAGTCGATCCGTCTCTACTGCCAGCAGAAGTACCACGATGACTGCGAGATCCCGGGGCTGTCGCAGAACCCGCAGTGGCGCTTTGGCGCGCAGCTCAACCAGGCCCTGGAAAATGCCCGGGTGGCCTTTGTCGGCAGCTTTGCCGCAACCGCCGACCTGAGCCTGGTGGCCCAGGCTGAAGCAGCCGCGGACGAAGAGCCTGCGCCGTTGCCGAAGGTCGCGGCGGCACCGGCGCCCGAGCACCCGCCGCTGAGTGCTGCGCACGCGGCACCGACCCATACGGCCACCCAGGCTCCTGTCCCGGCCCCGGTGCATCCGCAGCCAGTGGCCGTGGCTCCCGTGGTCAGCCATCCGCCTCAGGTGGAGCCGGGACGCACGGCGCCGCTGATGGCCAGCCTGGCCACGGGGGATGAGGTGTTCTTCGTCGGTGACTCCTTGATGCAGGGCGTGGCGCCGCACATGGCCAACACCTTGCGCAAACGCTACAACGTCAAGAGCCTGAACCTCAGCAAGCAGAGCACTGGCCTTGCCTACCCGAGCTTCTTCAACTGGCCCAAGACCGTTGAGAGCACCTTGGCCAGCAACCCCAACATACGCCTGATGGTGATCTTCCTCGGTCCCAACGATCCGTGGGACATGCCGGTGGTCAAGGGCAAACCGTTCCTGCGCTTCAAGACCCCGGACTGGGAAGCAGCCTATCGCCAGCGCATCGATTCGATCCTCGACACCGCCCAGGCCCACAATGTGCAAGTGATCTGGGTCGGTCCGCCGAACATGGAGAAGCCCAAGCTGTCTACGGCCATGGCTTACCTGAGCGACCTGTACAAGAGCCAGATCGAGCGCTATCAGCAGCATTTCGTCTCGGCCAACGAGATTCTCGGCTACCAGAACGACGAGTTTTCCTATTACCGCACCACCGGCGATGGCAAGAAGGTCAAGACCCGGGTCGACGACGGTATTCATTTCACCACCACTGGGCAGAAGCTGATCGCTGAGCGTGTGATCTCGCTGATCAACTTTCCCAGTCAACAATTGACGGAGCACTGATATGGGGCGACTGCAAGGCATTGCGCTGTTGCTGGGCATTACCTTGCTGAGCAGTTGCAGCCCGACCACCGAGGTCCAGGCCACTCCGGCCTCGGCCCTGGCCCGGTCCGGGAGCGGAACCAAGAAAGTCGTGACCACCGGCACCGACCCGAACCTGGCACTGCTGGCGCGCAAGTTCAGCACCTCCAACCGCACCCCCATCAACATCGTGCAACTGGGTGACTCCCATACCGCCGCCGACCTGTTCAGCGGCGAGATGCGTCGCCTGTTGCAAGCGCAGTACGGCGATGGCGGCATTGGTTTCGTGGCGGCCACACCGGTGCCCGGCACCCGCTATGAACGGGTGATCCTCGGGGCGGCCAAGCGCCAGTGGTCCCTGGTATCGGCGCGCAACCAGCAGAGCAACCAGTTTCCCCTGGGCGGTTACCTGTCGCTACCGATGACCCCGGGGGCTCGGGTGCATATCGCCGAGCGCCAGCCGAGCAACCAGCAGTACCGCATTTCCGCGCTGTACCAGGCGTCCAGCAACAACACCCTGACCGCCCGGGACAACCTCAACAAAAGCAGCCGCATGCTGGCCGCCACCGGGGGCCAGTGGCGCTTCAGTCCGCCGTTCAACAATCTGACTCTGCCGCTGGACTTCAACGTGGCCAACAACCAGGGCCTGGCCCTGGGCGGCTGGAACATCCTCGGGCAGAAGAGCGCCGGGGTGATCTACTCCTCCCTGGGCATCAATGGCGCGCGCCTGGATGTGCTGGACAAGTGGCAGCCCGGCTGGCTGGAAACCCTCAAGGCCCTGCGCCCGGACATGGTGGTGCTGGCCTATGGCACCAACGAAGCCTTCGATGACGATCTGGATCTGCAGCTGTACCGCAGCCAGTTGCAGGAAAAGGTCAGGCTGCTGCGCAAGAACCTGCCCAAGGCCGTGATCCTGCTGGTGGGGCCGCCGGACTCCATCAAGCGCCGCAATGCCGGGAGTTGTGCGGCTTCCCAACCGCAACCGCTGCGGCAGATCGTGCAGATCCAGAAGGATGTGGCGAAGAGCAGTCGCACCCTGTTCTGGGACTGGCAGGCGTTCATGGGCGGGGATTGCTCCATCAGCAAATGGCAGGGCAGCGACCTGGCGCGTAACGACCTGGTGCACCTGACCGCCGACGGCTACCGCAAGAGCGCCGATGGCCTGTACCGCTTCCTGCGCGGGCAGTTGGGCGAACGCATGCCCTGAGAACCCGGAACCGGCTCCTACGGTGGCGGCGCCAGCACCTCGAATGCTGCTGTGGGAGCTGGCTTGCCAGCGAAGGCGTCCGCAAGGGCGATGCAAGGCCAAAAAAATGCCCCGCACTTGGCGGGGCATTTTCATTTGCGGGCGACGATCACAGGCCGTCGAGCATGGCCTTGTTGCGTACCGCGCCCTTGTCGGCGCTGGTGGCCAGCAGGGCGTAAGCCTTCAGCGCGGTGGTCACTTTGCGTGGGCGAGCTTCCACGGGCTTCCAGCCTTTCTTGTCCTGTTCGACGCGGCGCGCCGCCAGTTCCTCATCGCTGACCAACAGGTTGATCGAACGGTTGGGAATGTCGATCAGTACCTTGTCGCCGTCCTGCACCAGGCCGATGGCGCCGCCGGCCGCCGCTTCTGGCGAGGCGTGGCCGATGGACAGGCCTGAAGTGCCGCCGGAGAAGCGGCCGTCGGTGAGCAGGGCGCAGGCTTTGCCCAGACCCTTGGACTTCAGGTAGGAGGTCGGATAGAGCATTTCCTGCATGCCCGGGCCGCCTTTCGGACCTTCGTAACGGATGATCACGATGTCGCCTTCTTTCACTTCGTCGGCGAGGATGCCGCGCACGGCGCTGTCCTGGCTTTCGAAGATCTTGGCGTTGCCTTCGAACACGTGGATCGACTCGTCGACACCGGCGGTCTTCACCACGCAGCCGTCCAGGGCAATGTTGCCGTAGAGCACGGCCAGGCCACCTTCTTTCGAGTAGGCATGCTCGACACTGCGGATGCAGCCATTTTCACGGTCGTCGTCCAGGCTGTCCCAACGGGTCGACTGGCTGAACGCGGTCTGGGTCGGGATGCCCGCCGGGCCGGCCTTGAAGAAGTGGTGCACGGCTTCGTCGCTGGTCTGGGTGATGTCCCACTGGGCGATGCCCTCGGCCAGGGTCTTGCTGTGCACGGTGGGCAGGTCGGTGTGCAGCAGCCCGCCACGGGCCAGTTCGCCGAGGATGCTGAAGATGCCGCCGGCGCGGTGCACGTCTTCCATGTGGTACTTCTGGATGTTCGGCGCCACTTTGCACAGCTGTGGCACGTGGCGCGAGAGGCGATCGATGTCGCGCAGGTCGAAGTCGATCTCGGCTTCCTGGGCGGCGGCCAGCAGGTGCAGGATGGTGTTGGTGGAACCGCCCATGGCGATGTCCAGGGTCATGGCGTTCTCGAACGCCTTGAAGTTGGCGATGTTGCGCGGCAGCACCGACTCGTCGTTGTCGCCGTAGTAGCGCTGGCACAGCTCGACGATGGTGCGCCCGGCCCGCAGGAACAGCTCTTCGCGGTCGCTGTGGGTGGCCAGGGTCGAACCGTTGCCCGGCAGGGCCAGCCCCAGGGCTTCGGTCAGGCAGTTCATGGAGTTGGCGGTGAACATGCCGGAGCACGAACCGCAGGTCGGGCAGGCGCTGCGCTCGTACTCGGCAACCTTCTCGTCAGAAGCGCTGGAGTCGGCGGCGATGACCATGGCGTCCACCAGGTCCAGGCCGTGGCTGGCGAGCTTGGTCTTGCCGGCTTCCATCGGGCCGCCGGAGACGAAGATCACCGGGATGTTCAGGCGCAGGGCGGCCATCAGCATGCCGGGGGTGATCTTGTCGCAGTTGGAGATGCAGACGATGGCGTCGGCGCAGTGGGCGTTGACCATGTATTCCACGGAGTCGGCGATGATCTCGCGGCTCGGCAGGGAATACAGCATGCCGTCGTGGCCCATGGCGATGCCGTCGTCCACGGCGATGGTGTTGAATTCCTTGGCCACGCCACCGGCGCGTTCGATCTCGCGGGCCACCAGCTGACCCAGGTCCTTCAGGTGCACGTGCCCCGGGACGAACTGGGTGAAGGAGTTGGCAATGGCGATGATCGGCTTCTTGAAGTCGGCATCTTTCATCCCCGTGGCGCGCCACAGGGCGCGAGCACCGGCCATGTTGCGGCCGTGGGTGGATGTTTTCGAGCGGTAATCAGGCATGGAGCACTCCGGGCGGCTAATCAGGGAACAAATGGGGAGTGAGCTTCTATTGACCTTGGGAACACTCAGAAATGGCCGTGTGTCCGAAAGCTGCCGATGACGCCGCGGGATCGCCGCGCGCCTCAGCCTGAGCTCATAAACCCGCCGGGGGATGACTGGCGATGAATTCGCCGATTCTACACCGCTGGCGTCAGGAAGGAATGCCGTGGCCGCTCTGTGGCGTGCGATTGCCAGGATCTGAGAGGGAGGCTGCCCGTCTGGCCGCTCCTGGTTTAGACTCGCCGCCCCTCGATCACCTTCCAATGGAGCTGGAATGTCCGCGAACATGCGATCCCTGAGGTTCTACCTCGGCACGGGCCTGCTGCAAGGGCTGATGCTGATGTGGCTGGTGCTCTATAGCGACTGGCCCGGCAGCACCATGGCCGTGGTGGGCGCGGCCCTGCTGACGGGCGGCGGCTTCGTGCAGCTGCTGGCCGGGCAGCGGCGCCAGTGGCGCACCTGGAAGGCCGCACTGTTGCTGGCCTTTGCGGCGGCGGTCGTGGTGCAGGCCTGCAGTGAGTTGCCCTTTACCCGCGGGGTGATCTACAGCGTGGTGGCGCTCCTGCTGCTGATGACGCTGCTCAGCGCCACCTGGCTGCCGGGACGTGACGGTTTTAAACGACGGCTGTTGGGTGACGGAGCCTGGATGCTGGTGGCTCTTTGCGCTGCGTGGCTGGTGCAGGCGTTGTTCGATTTCTGGACCCGCGAGCACCATCTGGACCCCTTCAAGAGCGGGTTTTTGTCCTTGCGCTACTTCACTGGCCCGCCCTTGGCGTTTTCCTTCCTGCTGTATCTCAGGGATCTGTGTCGTCTGCGCGATCTTCAGACGCAAGCGCCCTGATAACGACGGTTGACCGGGCTGTTCAGGCCCAGGGCGGCAGCGCTCAGCAGCAGAATGACTACCGAGGTCTTTTTCGTGGTCGCGGGGGAGTGGCCCATGGTGTGGCGCTCTCGGTCCTTGAGAAGGTGCCGAGAATCGAACCATGGTCGTGCAAAGTCAATCGAGGGCGGTGGCCATTCCCGCGCTGGGCAGGAATGGCCGTCGGCCCGGGCTCAGCTGTTAGGCAGCAGGCGGCAGGTGATGCTCTTGATGTAGCGGGTTTCCGGGATGGCTGGGTGCACCGGGTGATCCGGGCCCTGGCCGCCGCGTTCCAGCAGTTGGATATTGCGGTCCAGGTGACGGGCACTGGTCAGCAGAATGTTCTGCAGGGCGTCCTCGGGCAGGTGCATCGAGCACGAGGCGCTGACCAGGATGCCGTCCTTGTTGAGCAGGCGCATGGCTTGCTCGTTCAGGCGGCGGTAGGCGCCTTCGCCATTCTTCAGGTCTTTCTTGCGCTTGATGAAGGCGGGTGGGTCGGCAACGATCACGTCGAAGCGCTCTTCACTGGCTTTCAGTTCTTTCAGGGCTTCGAAGACGTCGCCTTCGATGCAGGTCATTTTCTCGGCGAAACCGTTCAGCGCGGCGTTGCGCTCCACGCCATCGAGGGCGAAGGCCGAGGCATCGACGCAGAACACTTCACTGGCGCCGAACGCCGCGGCTTGCACACCCCAGCCGCCGATGTAGCTGTACAGGTCCAGCACGCGCTTGCCCTTGGCGTACGGCGCCAAGCGGGCGCGGTTCATGCGGTGGTCGTAGAACCAGCCGGTTTTCTGGCCCTGGATCACCGGGGCTTCGAACTTGACGCCGTTCTCTTCCAGGGCAACCCATTCCGGCACCAGGCCGAACACGGTTTCGACGTAGCGGTTCAGGCCTTCGGCGTCACGGGCGGCGGAATCGTTCTTGAACAGGATGCCGCTGGGCTTGAGCACCTGGGTCAGGGCGGCAATCACGTCGTCCTTGTGGGTTTCCATGGTCGCCGAGGCGATCTGTACCACCAGGATGTCGCCAAAACGGTCGACCACCAGGCCCGGCAGCAGGTCGGAGTCGCCGTAGACCAGGCGGTAGAACGGTTTGTCGAACAGGCGCTCGCGCAGGGACAGGGCCACGTTCAGGCGGTGCACCAGCAGCGACTTGTCCAGGGCCAGCTTGGCGTCTCGGGACAGCAGGCGGGCGCAGATCAGGTTGTTCGGGCTCATGGCAACGACGCCCAGGGGCTTGCCGCCGGCGGCTTCCAGTACCGCCTGGTCGCCTGCCTTGAAGCCGTGCAGAGGGGTGGCGGCTACATCGATTTCGTTGCTGTAGACCCACAGGTGGCCGGCGCGCAGGCGGCGATCGGCGTTGGCTTTGAGGCGCAGGCTTGGCAGGGACATGACGTCGCTCCGGAAAAAAGGGCGCGATTATACCTTGCTGCGCAACTTCAGCGACGGCCAATGGACCTGCGGCTAAAGGCGCAGGGTAAAGTTCCTGTCCGTTCGCCCAACATTGGCTCGTTAGAGGTTAGAATCGCCGCCTCAGCCAGAGTGTGTACTTATGTCCCAAGAGCTATCAGCCGAACAGATTCAGCAGGCCCTGCAAGGCATCAGCGTGCCGCCTCAACCGCAAATCATGGTGGATTTGCAGATGGAGCAGTACATGCCCGACCCCGACCTGGAAGTGATTGCCAAGCTGATATCCCAGGACCCGGGCCTGTCCGGCGCGCTGCTGAAGATCGTCAATTCGCCGTATTACGGCTTGAGCAACAAGATCGCCTCGATCCAGCGCGCGGTGAATCTCTTGGGCAGCCGCTCGATCATCAACCTGATCAACGCGCAGTCGATCAAGGGCGAGATGAGCGATGAAACCATCGTCACCCTCAACCGCTTCTGGGACACCGCCCAGGATGTGGCCATGACCTGCCTGACCCTGGCCAAGCGCACCGGCTCCCAGGCGGTGGATGAAGCCTATGCCCTGGGGCTGTTCCACGACTGCGGCGTGCCGCTGATGCTCAAGCGTTTCCCCGACTACATGAGCGTGCTGGAAGAAGCCTATGGCAGTGCCGGGCCGGAGCAGCGGGTGGTGGACACGGAAAACCGTGCCTTCAACACCAACCACGCGGTGGTGGGGTACTACACCGCCAAGTCCTGGCGCTTGCCGGAGCATGTGACCAATGCCATCGCCAATCACCACAACGCCCTGGCGATCTTCAGCGACGAGTCCTCGCGCAACAGCCAGCTGAAGAACCTGCTGGCGATCCTGAAAATGGCCGAGCACATCTGCGCGTCCTACCGGGTGCTGGGCAACCAGGTGGAAGATCACGAGTGGAACAGCATTGGCCATCTGATTCTCGACTACGTCGGTCTGTCGGATTACGACTTCGAGAACCTCAAGGAAACCGTGCGCGAGCTGGGCGCACACTGATCGTTCATTTCGCAATGAGTGCCAGGGGCGGACATGCCTGAATTACCTGAAGTCGAAACCACCCGGCGCGGGATCGCACCGCACCTGGAAGGCCAGAAGGTCAGTCGGGTCATCGTCCGTGACCGGCGTTTGCGCTGGCCGATCCCCGAGGATCTGGATGTGCGCCTGTCCGGGCAGCGCATCGTCCAGGTGGATCGTCGGGCCAAGTACCTGCTGATCAATGCCGAGGTCGGCACCCTCATCAGTCATCTGGGCATGTCGGGCAATCTGCGCCTGGTGGAAATCGGCCTGCCGGCGGCCAAGCACGAACATGTGGATATCGAACTGGAGTCGGGCCTGGCCCTGCGCTACACCGACCCGCGCCGGTTTGGCGCCATGCTCTGGAGCCTGGACCCGCTGAACCACGAGTTGCTGGCGCGCCTGGGGCCGGAGCCGCTGACCGACCTGTTCGATGGTGAGCGCCTGTTCCAGTTATCCCGGGGGCGCTCCATGGCGGTCAAACCGTTCATCATGGACAACGCGGTGGTAGTGGGGGTGGGCAATATCTATGCGACCGAGGCGCTGTTCGCCGCAGGCATCGATCCACGTCGTGAAGCCAAGGGCATTTCCCGGGCCCGCTATCTGCAACTGGCGATCGAGATCAAGCGCATCCTGGCGGCGGCCATCGAGCGGGGCGGCACCACCTTGCGCGACTTTATCGGCGGCGACGGCCAGCCTGGGTACTTCCAACAGGAGCTGTTCGTCTACGGACGTGGCGGGGAGCACTGCAAGGTCTGCGGCACGGGGCTGCGGGAGATCAAGCTGGGCCAGCGGGCCAGCGTCTATTGCCCACGTTGCCAGCGCTGAGAAGCTGCGCCGGCAAGCCGGCTCCTACGAACGCCGTAGGAGCAGGATTGCCGGCGAAAATGCCCTGAAGGGCCGCTGAATTCCTCAAGCCTTGCCGGTGATCTTCCGGTACTTGGCCATCAACTCTTCTTCGGTTTCCGGACGCGCCTCGTCCAGCGGAATGCAATCCACCGGGCATACCTGTTGGCATTGCGGCTCGTCGTAGTGGCCGACGCACTGGGTGCACAGGTTCGGATCGATGACGTAGATCTCCTCGCCTTGGGAGATGGCCGCGTTGGGGCACTCGGGTTCGCAGACGTCGCAGTTGATGCAATCGTCGGTGATGATCAGGGACATGGGGGACTCCGGCCTGGGCGGCAGGCCCGGGCATGTAAAAACGAATGCGCGCAATTGTGCCGTATTGACGCCCGCAGTGCACGCGGGCGCGATGGCTGACGCCTGGCAAGGGCCCTCTGCGGGGCCGCACGGCTTATTTCTTGAAGCGCAGGGTCAGTGCATCGGCGACGGCCGGATGGACGAACTTGGTGATATCGCCACCCAGGGCAGCAATTTCACGAACCAGCGTCGAGGAAATGAACGAGTAGCGCTCCGACGGCGTCAGGAACAGGCTTTCCACGTCCGGCGCCAGTTGGCGGTTCATGTTGGCCAGCTGGAACTCGTATTCAAAGTCCGAAACTGCTCGCAGGCCCCGCAGAAAGACATTGGCGTTCTGCTCCTTGGCAAAGTGCGCCAGCAGGGTGGAGAAGCCGACGACTTCAACGTTGGGCAGGTGCTTGGTCACCTCTTGCGCCAGTTCCACGCGTTGTTCCAGGGGGAACAGCGGGTTTTTCTTGGGGCTGGCGGCAACGGCGATGATCACGTGGTCGAACAGCCGGGAGGCGCGCTCGACCAGATCGCCGTGGCCCTTGGTAATAGGGTCGAAGGTACCTGGGTACAACACTCGGTTCATCGCGTCGTCCTGGCGGGAATCCGTTGGGGAGTCGGATGGTATCGCAGCCTTCCCGGTCGGCCAAGTCGCCTTTTAGGGAAGAAAGCACTATAGACGACGAAAATACCCCGCTTTTTCACGCCGTTTTCAAGCGCTCCGCCAGGGCTGTGGCCAATTGCGCGGTCAGGCCGTAGACCGACAGCTGCGGGTTGGCACCGATGCTGGTGGGAAACAGCGAGCCGTCGTGGATCGACAGATTGCGCAGTTGATGGTGGCGCCCGAGGCTGTCGGCCACGGCGTTTTTCGGGTCTTCGCCCATGGCGCAGCCACCCATCACGTGGGCGCTGCCCAGGCGGGTGCGGTACAGCGCCAGGTCCAGGCCGTCGATCTGGGTGCGGACTTCATTCAGGGTCTTGGCGAAGCGGGCGTCGCTGTGCAGCGGCTTGACCGCCTTGGCGCCGCCGGCGAACTGGATCTCCGCCATGCTGTGGAAGGCCCGGCGCAGGCCGTTCCAGGCGTAGGGCGAGACCTGATAGTCGAGCACCGGGGTGCCGTCACCGCGCAGCTCGACGTTGCCGCCGGTGCTGTCGGGGTGGAAGCCGTCCCGCAGCAGGGCCAGCATGGCGTGGGTGTGGGGCAGTTGCTCCATGGACAACCCGCTCTGCGGCCCGAAACCACCTAGCAGGGTGCTGGCCAGGGCCGGTTGCAGGGGTGGCACTTCAAGTTTGTAGGACATCTTGCCGGTGGTGCCGTCCTGCCACTGGAAATGGTCGGAGTAGATCGATTGCGGCGCGCCGTAGAACGGGTTGATCACCTCGTCGAACTGGCCGGCGGAGAAGTTCACCAGGTGCAGGAAGGTGCGTTTGCCCAGGCGCGAATGCGGGTCCGGGGCATCGGAGCGCAGCAGCAGGGCGGGGCTGTTGATGCCGCCACCAGCCAGCACGTAGTGCCTGGCCTTGACCGTGATGGTGCGCCCGGTGGGGGCGACGCAGCGGGCGTCCATGGCCTGGCATTGCAGGCCACTGACCTTGTCATCCTTGATCAACAGGCGTTCGGCCCGGGCCAGGTACAGCAGCTCACCGCCTTTCTCCAGGGTTGCCGGAATGGTGGTCACCAGCATCGATTGCTTGGCATTGGTGGGGCAGCCCAGGCCGCAATAGCCCAGGTTCCAGCAGCCACGGACGTTGCGCGGAATCACGTGCCAGCTGTAGCCCAGGGCTTCGCAGCCCTTGCGGATCACGTCGTTGTTGGCGTTGGGCGGCATGACCCAGGGCGCCACCCCCAGGCGCTGCTCCATTTTCTCGAACCAGGGCGCCATCTCCGCCGAGCTGTGGCCCACCACCCCGTGTTCCCTGGCCCAGTGTTCCAGGGTCGGGTCGGGAGTGCGGAAGCTCGATGTCCAGTTGATCAGGGTGGTGCCGCCCACGGCGCGGCCCTGGAGGATGGTGATGGCGCCGTCCTTGCTCATGCGCCCGATGCCTTCCTGATAGAGGCTGGTGTAGGCCTGGTCCTCCAGCATCTTGAAGTCGTCGCTGGTCTTGAGCGGGCCTTCCTCGATCAGCAGCACCTTGTAGCCGGCGGCGCTGAGGATTTCGGCGGTGGTGCCGCCACCGGCGCCGCTGCCGATGATGGCGACATCGGCTTCCAGGGTCAGGTCCTGCTCCAGCTGCGAGCCGTTGTAGGTTTTCCAGCCACGGTTCAGGCCTTCGCGGAACAGATCAGGTACAGGCATATCGGACGCTCTCTTATTATTGAAGGCTCGGCGCGGATCCACTGTAGCCGCTGCTGAGCCTGCGAAGCTGCGAAAAGGCCCGCAGGGCCTTGCTTGACGATCCCCAGCCGCTGCCCCATCGCCCCACGAACCTAAACGCTCGTGCGCAGCCTGTGGCAGCGACTACAAAGGCCGGTCAGACCTTCGGTGGCCCGGGATAACCGCAATGGGCCCAGGACTCAGGGCGGGTGTACCAGGCCATCATCACCAGTTGCAGCAACGAGGCATGGCCCATGCGCAGCAGGGCCAGGAAGCTGTTTTCCCAGCGGCTGAGGAAGTTGCGGATGGCCTCGGCGCTGGCGTTTTCCCAACTGCCCCAGATCCCCGTCAGCGGGCCGCGGGTGACCGCCATGCCCAGCACATCGAACAACTGCTGGGTGAGCTTGAACATTTCCGGCGATAGGTGATTGAGGGCGTTGTCCAGGTTGGCCAGGGTGCCGTCGATGGCGGCGGGCATCTTGTCCGCCGCCACGGCGCCTTCAAGCATCACCGGGATCAGCGCCCGCAAAAACGGCAGGTCATTGCTGCGCAGCATGGCGAAGCCGCTGGCGGGCGTGCTGGCAGAGCAACCGCTGAGGCTTGCGCCCAGTCCTGCGGTGGCCAGGAAGGCGCTGGCGCAAAGGCTGATTTTCAGCAATCCGCGCCGTGACAGCGCGGGTGTTTCAGACAGGCTAGGGGTCATTGTTGTTATTACCCGGCGATGTACTGGTTAACGAATGAACAGCTTCTGGATGAGTTTCTGGATCGATTTTCCATAAGGCGGGTAGATCAGGCGCGCCGCGTTGAAGCGCTGCTTGATGAACACTCCCTTGGCCTTGCTGAAGGTCAGGAAGCCTTCATGCCCGTGGTAGTGGCCCATGCCGGAAGGGCCGACACCACCAAACGGCAGGTCATCCTGGGCCACATGCAGCAGGGTGTCGTTGAGGCACACGCCGCCGGAGTGGGTTTCGTTGAGCACCCGCTGCTGTTCGGACTTGTCGTAGCCGAAGTAGTACAGGGCTAGGGGGCGCGGACGCTGGGTGATATAGGCGAGGGCCTGGTCCAAGGTCTTGTAGGGCACGATGGGCAGGATCGGACCGAAGATCTCGTCCTGCATCACGGTCATGTCGTCGGTGACATTCAAGAGCAGGCTATGGCCCAGGCGCCGCTCCTGGCTCTGTTCGAACAGCGGCACCAACAGCGCGCCCTTGCTGGTGGCGTCGCTCAGGTAGCCGTTGAGCCGGGTCAACTGGCGCTGGTTGATGATCGCGGTGTAGTCGGGGTTGTCCGCCAGGGTCGGGAAGAAACCACGCACCACCTGGCGATAGGCTTCGACAAAGGCACCGATGCGTTCTTCCGGCACCAGCACGTAGTCCGGGGCGACGCAGGTCTGCCCGGCGTTCAGGGTCTTGCCGAAGGCGATACGTTCGGCGGCGTCCTTGAGGGGCACGGTGTGGGACACGATGGCCGGGGACTTGCCGCCCAGCTCCAGGGTCACCGGGGTCAGGTTTTCCGCGGCGGCGCGCATCACGTGTTTGCCGATGCTGGTGGCGCCGGTGAACAGCAGATGATCGAAACGCAGCTTGGAGAACGCCATGCCCACTTCGGCTTCGCCCAGCACCACGCACACCAGATCCTCGGGGAACACCCGGGCCAGCAACTGTTTGAGCAACTGGCCGGTGGCCGGGGTGGATTCACTGAGCTTGAGCATCACTCGGTTGCCGGCGGCCAGGGCCCCCACCAACGGGCCCATGCACAGGTACAGCGGGTAGTTCCACGGCACGATGACGCCCACCACCCCCAGCGGCTGATAAACCACCTTGGCCGAGGCTGGCTGGAAGGCCAGGCCGACGGCGCGACGAGACGGCTTCATCCATTTTTTCAGGTGCTTGCTGGCGTAGTGAATGCCATGCAGGCTGGGCATCAGCTCGGCCAGCAGGGTTTCATCGGCGCTGCGGTTGCTGAAGTCCTGGCTGATGGCATCGATCAGCGCCTGGCGTTCGGTGTCGAGCAGGTTCTGCAGTGATTTGAGCCATTGTTGGCGTTGTGCGGCCGGTGGCATGGGATTGGCGGCGAAGGCCCGGCGCTGGGCTTCGAACAGCGCATGCAGCTCGTCCTGTTGCTGAAGGGAATCCTGCAGGTAAGCGATTTCGGCAGACATGGACGGGCTCCGGTTTTTATAGGGTGGCTAGTTTTTTAGAGCTTATGCTCTAAATTGTCAAATACCATCCGGTGCCGGTCGCGATTTATCCACAGGGGGATAGAACGTAAGATGCACCCCAGCCTTCTGATTAAAGCCCACGCCCATGGCCCCACGTATAAAAACCCGCGAGCGCATCGTTCAGTTCAGTCTTGAGCTGTTTAACCAACAGGGCGAGCGCAACGTCAGTACCAACCATATTGCTGCGCACATGGAGATTTCTCCGGGCAACCTGTACTACCACTTCCCCAACAAGCAGGCGATCATCGCCGTGTTGTTCGCCGAGTACGAGAGTCTGGTGGACAGCTTCCTGCGCCCGCCCCCCGGGCGTGCGGTTACCGTCGAAGACAAGCGCTATTACCTGCAGGCGCTGCTGGCGGCCATGTGGCGCTATCGCTTCCTGCACCGCGACCTGGAGCACCTGCTGGACAGCGACGCCGAACTGGCGGCTCGCTACCGGCGCTTCTCCCAGCGCTGCCTGATCCAGGGCATGGCCATCTACGGACGTTTCGTCGAGGCCGGGATCGTCGCCATGGACAAGGTGCAGATCGAATCCCTGACCCTCAATGCCTGGATCATCCTTACTTCCTGGGTGCGTTTTCTGTGCACCACCCGGGAGAACTCCACCCACCTGAGCGAGGAAGCCATCAAGCGCGGCGTCTATCAGGTGCTGGTGCTGGAAGCCGGTTTTGTCACCGAGCAGGCCCGGGAAGCGGTCAACGGCCTGTTCGAAGAGTTTTACGTACCGCTGGCCCAAGCCCTGGAAGAAGTGCAGTAGGATCAATCTCCGACTTACTCACAGGAGCCCGCTATGCCCCTCGCGCAGTTGATCAGCCCGCTTGCCCTGGACCAGAAAAAACAACAGCCCGGCCTGGTGATTCTGGATTGTCGCTTTGCTCTGGAAGACCCGGATTACGGCCAGCGCAGTTACGCCGACGGGCATATCGCCGGGGCGCATTTCGCCGATCTGAACCGGGATCTGAGCGCGCCGGTGATCAAGGGCGTGACCGGCCGGCATCCGTTGCCGGAACCGGCGCAACTGGTGGCCCGCCTGCAGGCCTGGGGCATCGATAACGACAGCGAGATCGTGCTCTATGACGACGGCCCCGGTGCCTACGCTGCCCGCGCCTGGTGGTTGCTGGCCTGGTTGGGCAAGCGTGATGGCGTGTTCATTCTCGATGGCGGCCTCAAAGCCTGGCACGCCGCGGGCCTGCCCCTGAGCCTGGATGCACCGCAAACCGTGCCGGGCCGGTTCGCCGGCCAGCCCGACCACAGTCTGCTACTGGATGCCGAGCACTTGCGCCAGCGCCTGGGCCAGGCGGACCTGACCCTGCTGGATGCCCGTGGCCTGCCGCGTTTTCGTGGCGAGGTGGAGCCCATCGATCCGGTGGCCGGGCATATTCCCGGTGCCCAATGCGCGGCATTCACTGACAACCTGGGCGAGGACGGGCGCTTCCTTGCGGCCGACCGACTCAAGCAGCGATTCGCGCAAAAGCTCGCCGGACGCTCCCCGGAGCAGTTGGTGGCTTACTGCGGCTCTGGCGTCACCGCTTGCCACAACCTGTTCGCCTTGTGCCTGGCCGGCTACCCGCTGGGGCGCCTGTATGCCGGTTCGTGGAGCGAATGGATCACCGATGCCCAGCGGCCTGTCGCCACCGGCGATTGACGGGCTGCCCCCGTCGGCCTCTTCGCTGGCAAGCCAGCTCCTGCGGCCCGCAGGCCCCCGCGAACCTGCTCGCGAAAGCCGCGCCGCCCTACTTCAGAGCGGCGCTGCGATAAGCCGCCGGCGTCACCCCATACACCTGCTTGAACTGCCGGCTCAGATGGCTTTGGTCGGCAAATCCCAACTGTGTCGCCACTGCCAGCGGCAGGCAGCCATCACGCAACAAGGCCCGGGCTTTGGCGATGCGCTGTTGCATCAACCAGGTATGGGGTGCAATCCCGGTGGTCCGGCGAAACACCCGGGCGAAATGGAACGGCGACAGGTTTACCGCCGCCGCCAACTCTTCCAATGACGGCGGCGCGGCCAGTTGCGAGCGCAGCAGTTCCTTGGCTTGGACAATCGCCCGGTGTTCCTGCCCAGGTTCACCCGGTGCCCGGACGCCGGCGTGGCGCTGCAACAGCATCAGCAGCATTTCACGCCACTGGGTCTGTTGTTGCAGGGCGGTGGCCGGGCTTTCCAGCAGGTGGTGCAGGCGGGCAAAACCCTGCACCAGATCCGGGTCTCGATACAGGGTGGCGCCAAAGGCCGGCAGGCTGCCGCTGGGCAGTTCCAGTTCATCCAGCAAGCCGAGAATCTGCCGGTTGTCCGGGTAAAAGGCCCGATACAGCCAGCCGTCTTCAACACCCTTGGCCCCGGTGTGCAATTCGTCCGGGTTGATCAGCACCAGGGTGCCGCTGCCCGCCAGGTGTTCGGCCCCGCGGTAGCGGTAACGCTGAGCGCCAGCCATGATCATGCCGATCACATAACCCTCGTGCACATGGGGCACGAAGCGCTGTTCGATATAACGCGCGGCCAGCAACTCGACCCCGGCCAGGGGCGCGGTCTGCCAGAAGCGGATCGACTCCCGGGCGGGCTTATCCATGGCGGTCCAGGCCGGTCAGCCATTGCGGGATGCGTTGTTCCAGGTAGTAGCTCGGGTGTTTCAGGCTGCCTCCGACAAAGCCCACGTGGCCGCCCTTGGCCTGCAGTTCGAACTGGGTACTGGCGGACAGTTCGCCGGCCTCGGGCAGGCTGTGGGGGAACACAAAGGGATCGTCCGCGGCCTGGATGATCAGGGTCGGGGTACGGATTTCCCCGAGGTAATAGCGGCTGGAAGCGCGGCGGTAGTAGTCCTGGGCATCGGCAAAGCCATGCAGCGGCGCGGTGACCCGGCCATCGAAGTCCCAGAAGGTGCGCATCTTGGTCAGCGGGCCCAGTTGCGCCAGGGTCGCCAGGCCTTCATGGCGGCCGTCGTGCTGGAACTGGCGTTGCTTGTCCTTGATGTAGGCCAGCATCTCGCGCATGAAGTGGGCCTGATAGACCTTGGAGAACCCCTGGCCAATGCGGTCGGCGCACTGGTCCAGGCGAAACGGTACCGACACCGCCGTAGCCCCTTGCAGCGGACTGGCGCTGCCGCTTTCCCCCAGGTACTTGAGCAGTACATTGCCTCCCAGGGAATAGCCCACCGCGAACAGCGGTGCCTGGGGGCGCTTGGCCCGCAGATGGGCAATGGCCGAAGCCAGGTCTTCGCTGGCGCCGGAGTGGTAGCTGCGGGGCAGCAGGTTGGGTTCGCCGGAGCAGCCGCGCCAGTTCAGCGCTGCGCTGGCCCAGCCTCGGGTGGCGAGGGCCTGTTGCAGGCCGGCCACATAAGGTGAATTGGAAGAACCGGTCAGCCCATGCAGCACCAGCACCAGCGGGGCCTCGGCGCTATGGGGGCCGTGCCAGTCAAGATCGAGAAAGTCGCCGTCATCCAGCCACAGACGTTCGCGCTGGCGCTCAAGGTGGGTGGTCGGGCGCCACAGCGGACCCCACAGCGTCTGCAGGTGCGGGTTGCCAAGGCCGAAGGCGGGGATGAAACGATCAGGCGAGTTGGGCACGGGGTGAGTCTCGATGCGGCGCTGCGCAGCCCGGGTGGGCTGCGCAGCTTGTTCCGGCCGAGCGTAAACAGGTTCTACGCGGCGCTGTCTGCCATACGTTGCCACAAGGAGTAATACACCTGCCCGGATTTTTGTTCACGGTGCAGGCGCCAACTGCCGGGCAGACCCAGGGTCGATGGCGCGGTTTCGCTTTCGGTGTAGATCCAGGCGTCGTCCGCCAACCAGCCGCGTTCCTCCAGCAGGGCGCAGGCGGCGGGCAGCAGGTTCTGGTTGAACGGCGGGTCCAGAAACGCCAGGTCGAACGGCGTGGCCGGCTGGGTTTCCAGGTAGCGCAGGGCGTCAGCGGTCTGCGCCTGGCCCACAGAGCAACGCAGCGTTCCCAGGTGCTCGCGCAGGCTGGAGACCGCTACGTTGCTGCTGTCCAGGGCCAGCCCCGAGGCGGCGCCGCGGGACAGGGCTTCAAGGAACACCGCCCCGCTGCCGGCGAACAGGTCGATGACCTTGGCCCCGGCCACATAGGGGGCCAGCCAGTTGAACAGGGTTTCGCGCACCCGGTCCGGGGTCGGGCGCAGCCCCGGCAGATCGGGGAAGCTCAGCTTACGGCTGCGCCATTCGCCGCCGATGATGCGCAGCTGGCCCACGCCATTGTGCTGGTTGTGGACGGGCTTCTTGCTGGGACGGGCTGGACGGGCCATCAGTGCTCCGGAACCCCGAGCGGCTGCTCGGCGGGTTTGTCAGTGGGGGGCGGCAACGGCTTCTGCGCGACGGTGGGGCCGGCGCTGACGATGACCATCTTGTCGACGCCGAGGTGTTTGTTCATGGCGGCCTTGACCTGTTCCACCGTCAGTGCCTGGGATTGACGCATGAAGTCTTCCAGGTAGCTCAACGGCAGGTTGTAGAAGCCCATGGCGCCCAGCTGGCCGACGATATCGGCGTTGCTGGCGGTGGACAGCGGGAAGCTGCCGGCCAGTTCGCGCTTGGCGTCATCCAGTTCCTTCTGGGTCGGGCCGTTTTTCAGGTAATCGGCGAACACGTCCTGCACCAGTTTCAGGGTGCCTTCGCTCATTTCTGCGCGGGTCTGCAGGTTGATCATGAACGGCCCGCGGGCCTGCATCGGGGTGAAGCCCGAGTACACGCCGTAGGTCAGGCCGCGTTTCTCGCGCACTTCACTCATCAGCCGGGTGCCGAAGCCGCCACCGCCGAGGATCTGGTTGCCCAGGGACACGGCGGCGTAATCCGGATCGTCACGGTCGATCCCCAGTTGTGCCAGCAGCAGGTTGGTCTGGCTCGACGGGAATTCGATGTGGCCGATGCTGGCCTTGGGTTCAGTGGGTTGCTCGACCTTCGCCAGGGCCGGGCCTTTGGGCAGGGCGGCGGAGACTTGCGCGGCAATTGCCTCGGCGTCGCTGCGGGACAGATCGCCGACCAGAGCGATCACCACGTTGCCGGCGGTATAGGCCTTGGCGTGGAAGGCCTGCAGTTGCGCCTGGGTGATAGTCGGAACGCTCTTGGCATTGCCTTCGCTGGCATGCGCATAGGGATGGCTGCCGTACAGGCGCTGCATCAGCTCCAGGCTGGCCAGCTTGCCGGGGTTCTGCTTCTGGTACTCGAAGCCGGCTAGCAACTGGTTCTTGATCCGCGCCAGGGAGTCGGCAGGGAAGGTCGGCTTGCCCACCACTTCGGCAAACAGCTCAAGCGCCGGTTCGCGTTTATCCACAGCGCTGAGGCTGCGCAGCGAGACCACGGCCATGTCCTTGTAGGCACCGTTGCCGATATCCGCGCCCAGGCTTTCAAAGCCCTGGGCGATGGCGCCCACATCCTTGCCGGGCACGCCTTCGTTGAGCATGGCGTTGGTCAGCAGGGCCAGGCCGGAAGTGTTGCCGTCCTGGCTGCTGCCGGCGGCGAAGATCAGGCGCATGTCGAACATCGGCAGCTCGCGGGCTTCGACGAACAGCACCTTGGCGCCTTCGGCAGTGTTCCAGGTCTGCACATTGAGGTTGCGATGGCTGGGGGCCTTGCCATCCAGCTCGGCCAGAGATTGCAGCTTCTGGCTGCTCTTGGCGTTGTCCAGGGCCTGGCTGGCATTGCTCTCGCCGGAGCGCGACAGGTACAGGCCACCGGCGGTGAGCAGGGCGACCAGGGCCAGGCCCAGCAGGACCGGTGAAGCATTCTTGCGCTTACTCATGAGCGGACTCCTCAGGCAGTACATGGGCCACGCTCATACGCTCCCGGGTGAAATAGGTGCGGGCGGCTTTCTGGATGTCTTCCGGGGTCACGCTTTGCAGTTCCGCCAGCTCGGTGTCCATCAGCTTCCAGGACAGGCCGACGGTTTCCAGCTGGCCGATGGCGCTGGCCTGGCTGGTGATCGAGTCACGCTCGTAGACCAGCCCGGCAATCACTTGTGCCCGGACCCGCTCCAACTCTGCGGCCGACGGCGGGGTGGTTTTCAGTTGGTCCAGCAGGCGCCACAGCCCGGCTTCGGCCTGGGCGATGGTTTTCTTCTTCTGGCTGTTGGGGGTGGCCGAGAGCATGAACAGGCTGTCGCCTCGGGTGTAGGCGTCATAGCTGGTGGAGCCGTTGGACAGCAACTCTTCGCCGCGCTCCAGCTGGGTCGGAATGCGCGCGCTGTAGCCGCCGTCCAGCAGGGCCGCGGCCAGGCGCAGGGCGTTGACCGAACGCTTGTCTTCAGCTGTGGCGATGCTGGGCACGTTGAAGGCCAGCATCAGACTCGGCAGTTGGGTCTTCACATGCAGGGTGATCAGGCGCTCGCCGGGTTCGGCCAGCTCCAGGGGGATCTTCGTCGGTGGCACGTCGCGCTTGGGGATGGCGCCGAAATAGCGTTGGGCCAGAGCCTTGACCTCATCCGGGGTGACATCGCCCACCACCACCAGGGTGGCGTTGTTCGGCGCGTACCAGGATTGGTACCAGTGGCGCAGTTCCTCGACCTTCATCCGGTTCAGGTCGGCCATCCAGCCGATGGTCGGCGTGTGGTAGCCGCTGGCGGGGTAGGCCATGGCCTTGAAGCGCTCGTAGGCCTTGGACAGCGGCTTGTCGTCGGTGCGCAGGCGGCGTTCTTCCTTGATCACTTCGATCTCGCGGGCGAACTCGTCGGCCGGCAGGCGCAGGCTGGCCATGCGGTCGGCTTCCAGCTCCAGGGCTACGCCCAGGCGGTCGCGGGCCAGGACTTGGTAATAAGCGGTGAAGTCGTCGCTGGTGAAGGCGTTCTCTTCGGCG
This sequence comes from Pseudomonas sp. LPH60, assembly GCF_030718165.1. Lineage (NCBI taxonomy): Bacteria > Pseudomonadati > Pseudomonadota > Gammaproteobacteria > Pseudomonadales > Pseudomonadaceae > Pseudomonas > Pseudomonas sp. LPH60. The sequence goes on along the minus strand of NZ_JAVAJH010000004.1, from coordinate 268,036 downwards.
CCAAGATCCCGCAGGATCAGGGACGCTTCACCCGGGCCGACCTTCTCGCTGCCCTTGAACATCATGTGTTCCAGGGCGTGGGACAAACCGGTCTGGCCCGGGGTTTCGTAGCTGGAGCCGACCTTGTACCAGACCTGCGACACCACTACCGGTGCGCGATGGTCTTCGCGGACCACCACTTTGAGGCCGTTGTCGAGGGTGAATTCGTGGGTGGGTTGCGGGTCGGCAGCCAGGGCTGCAAGGGGCAGACAAACTGTGCTGAGCAGCAGGCCTGCAGCGCGGCGGGCTAGAGCATTCATTCGTTTTTAAACCTGTTGGGCTGCCCGCTTGGTCTTAGCCTGTGCGGGCGAGGAGGTGCTAGGATACTGATCCGTTTTACTGGCGGCCACGCCTATCAGGCTTGCACGAATCAGAGTGTGCTTGGGCAGGTTGTATGAGTTACCGGCAAAAAGCCTTGATTTGTCAGCTAAACTTCGACTTTTCGCCGATTTTGCCGTTCCAGTCCTTAAGTAAAATCGATCCTTGAAGTGCTTTTGGGCATTTCGACAACATGTTGCGCGTGAACAAGCTGGATGAAACACAGTCTGTTCTGCATCGAATATTTATTTACCGAAGCGCCCACTGGCGCATCGCTACCTTGAGATAGCCGTCTCCATGTTTGGTTCCAACGACGACAAAAAGACCCCAGCCGCGGCTGGCGAGAAAAAAGGCCTGTTCGGATGGCTGCGCAAAAAGCCGCAGGAACCCGTCGTCGAACAGCCGCAAGTGCCTGTCGAGCCGGTGCCGGCTCCAGTTATTGAAACCGCTCCCGGCGTTGCCCCGAGCGAGCCGGTGGTGCTGTCGACCGGCGAACCGGTGCTGCAACCCCGGGGCGAGGCCGAGCCGGTAGCGGCCGTTGCGCCCGAGTTGCCCCTGACTCCGAGCCCGGAGCACAAGCCCTGGCTGACTCTACCGGTAGCGGAAGAGCCGGTGGCCCTGGTGGAGGACGCTCAGGCGGAGCACGTCACTCCGCCGATTCCAGCCCTGACCCCAGCATCTGAACCGGTGGTCGAAGCGCCGGTTGTCACCCCGGCTCCTGTGCTCGAAGTGCAAACGCCGGTAGCGCCGGTAGCGCCGGTATTCGTCGCGCCGGAGCCTGTTGCTCCTGCTCCTGCTCCTGCTCCTGTTGCCGAGCCGGTTGCCCAGGTGGCGGAGCCCGAGCCCGTGGTCGAGCCGGTCCGTCCTGTTGAAGAGAACAAGGTCGGTTTCTTCGCCCGCTTGAAGCAGGGCCTGTCCAAGACCAGCGCCAGCATTGGCGAAGGCATGGCCAGCCTGTTCCTGGGCAAGAAGGCCATCGATGACGAGTTGCTGGAAGACCTGGAAACCCGTCTGCTGACTGCCGACGTCGGGGTCGAAGCGACTTCGGTGATCATCCAGAACCTGACCCAGAAGGTGGCGCGCAAGCAACTCACCGACTCCGATGCGCTGTACGCCTCGTTGCAGGCCGAACTCACCAGCATGCTCAAGCCGGTGGAGCAGCCGCTGAAAATCGTCGCCCAGAACAAACCCTTCGTGATCCTGGTGGTGGGCGTCAACGGCGCCGGCAAGACCACCACCATCGGCAAGCTGGCGAAGAAACTGCAGCTGGAAGGCAAGAAAGTCATGCTGGCGGCTGGCGACACCTTCCGCGCCGCGGCGGTGGAGCAACTGCAAGTCTGGGGCGAGCGCAACAAGATCCCGGTCATCGCCCAGCACACCGGAGCCGATTCCGCTTCGGTGATCTTCGACGCCGTGCAGGCGGCCAAGGCCCGTGGTATCGATGTGCTGATCGCCGACACGGCGGGGCGCCTGCACACCAAAGACAACCTGATGGAAGAGCTGAAGAAGGTTCGCCGGGTGATCGGCAAGCTCGACGCCGATGCGCCGCACGAGGTGCTGCTGGTGCTGGACGCCGGTACCGGCCAGAACGCCATCAACCAGGCCAAACAGTTCAACCAGACCGTGGAATTGACCGGCCTGGCCCTGACCAAACTCGATGGCACGGCCAAAGGCGGGGTGATCTTCGCCCTGGCCAAGCAATTCGGTCTGCCGATCCGTTATATCGGGGTCGGTGAAGGCATCGATGACTTGCGTACTTTTGAAGCAGAACCCTTTGTCCAGGCACTGTTTGCCGAGCGGGAGCGTTCATGATTCGTTTCGAACAGGTCGGTAAGCGCTATCCCAATGGCCACGTTGGCCTGCATGAGCTGAGCTTTCGCGTCCGTCGTGGCGAATTCCTGTTTGTCACCGGCCATTCCGGCGCCGGCAAAAGCACCTTGCTGCGCCTGCTGCTGGCCATGGAACGTCCGACCTCCGGCAAATTGCTGCTGGCGGGTCAGGACCTGGGTCAGATCAGCAATGCACAGATCCCTTTCCTGCGGCGGCAGATTGGCGTGGTGTTCCAGAATCACCAGTTACTGTTCGATCGCACGGTGTTCAACAACGTCGCTCTGCCGTTGCAGATCCTCGGTCTGTCCAAGACGGAAATCGCCAAGCGCGTGGATTCGGCCCTGGAGCGCGTGGCCTTGTCGGATAAAACCGATCTTTACCCAGGTGATCTGTCCACCGGTCAGCAACAGCGCGTAGGTATTGCTCGAGCCATCGTCCACCGTCCAGCCTTGCTGCTGGCGGATGAGCCCACCGGTAACCTCGACCCGCGTCTTGCGGCGGAAATCATGGGCGTGTTCGAAGACATCAACCGCCTGGGCACCAGCGTACTGATCGCCAGTCACGACCTGGCGCTGATCGCGCGCATGCGTCACCGCATGCTGACCCTGCAGCGCGGCCGATTGATTGGTGACGGGGAGGCCGGCGTATGAGTGCCACACGTACTCCTAAAGTGGCGGAGCGCGTAGCGCCCAAGGCCTCCGAAGCACCGCCACCGAAGAAAAAACGCGACGAGGACGACGGTCCGGATTTCGCCACCCTGTTGCATGCCTGGATCGAAAGCCATCGCGCCAGCTTGCTGGACAGCCTGCGGCGCCTGGGCAAGCAGCCCATCGGCAGTTTCTTTACCTGCCTGGTGATGGCTGTGGCCCTGAGCTTGCCCATGGGCCTGTCGTTGCTGCTCAGCAACGTCGAGCGCCTGGGCGGTTCCTGGCAGCGGGCAGCGCAGATTTCGCTGTACCTGGATCTGGGGGCTTCAGCCAGCGAAGGTGAGAAGCTTGGCGAAGAGATCAAGGGCCTGCCCGGTGTGGCGGATGCCGAGTTCATCAGTAAGGAAAAGGCGCTGGAAGAATTCCAGCAGCAGTCCGGCCTGGGTGAGGCTTTGCGCGAGCTGCCCCACAATCCGCTGCCGGGCGTAGTGCTGGTCACGCCGAGCGAAGTGGACAAGGCGACCCTGGAGGCCTTGCGTCAGCGGTTGTCGGAAATGCCCAAGGTGCAACTGGCGCAGTTGGACCTGGTATGGGTCGAGCGGCTGGCGGCCATCCTCAAGCTGGGGGACCGTTTTGTCTTCGGCCTGACGGTGTTGCTGGTTTCTGCATTACTTTTGGTGATAGGCAATACCATTCGTCTTCATATTGAAAACCGCCGCACAGAGATAGAAGTGATTAAACTCGTCGGCGGCACAGACAGCTATGTGCGCCGTCCCTTCCTTTATATGGGCGCGTTGTATGGCTTCGGTGCGGGGATTCTGTCCTGGGGCGTATTGGCGTTTGGCCTGAACTGGCTGAACGACGCGGTGATCGGCTTGGCCGGCTTGTACGGCAGTGATTTTGCCCTGGCAGGGGTGCCGGTTGCTGATGGTCTATCGCTCTTGCTTGGTGCGGTGCTGTTGGGTTATATCGGTGCGTGGATTGCGGTGGCCCGCCACCTGAGGGAGTTGGCACCGAAGTAATGTCATTTTGCTTGTATTGACCTTTCAGAATATTTGGGAACTTGTTTCGCGGTTTCCGGTCAATTTTCGCAGTGCTGAACTGCACGAGTTATGTGAGTCGGAGGTTTTTTCGTATGACCACTTCTTTGCAACCTGCTTACGCATTGGTTCCAGGCGCAAACCTGGAGGCCTATGTGCACACGGTGAACAGCATTCCATTGCTGACGCCCGAGCAGGAGCGTGAACTGGCCGAGAGTCTCTACTATGAGCAGGATCTTGAGGCGGCTCGGCAGATGGTGCTCGCCCACCTGCGTTTTGTCGTACATATCGCCCGTAGCTATTCCGGCTACGGGTTGGCCCAGGCTGACCTGATCCAGGAAGGCAACGTTGGCCTGATGAAAGCCGTGAAGCGCTTCAACCCGGAAATGGGTGTGCGCCTGGTGTCCTTTGCGGTGCACTGGATCAAGGCGGAAATTCACGAGTTCATCCTGCGTAACTGGCGGATTGTGAAAGTCGCGACCACCAAGGCTCAGCGCAAGCTGTTCTTCAACCTGCGCAGCCAGAAGAAGCGTCTGGCCTGGCTGAACAATGAAGAAGTGCATCGCGTGGCGGAGAGCCTGGGCGTTGAGCCCCGTGAAGTGCGCGAGATGGAAAGTCGTCTGACCGGCCAGGACATGGCCTTCGATCCGGCTGCTGAAGCGGATGATGACAGCGCCTTCCAATCGCCGGCCAACTACCTGGAAGACCATCGCTACGACCCGGCGCTGCAACTGGAGGATGCCGATTGGAGCGACAACTCCACCCACAACCTGCACGAAGCGCTGGAAGTGCTGGACGAGCGCAGCCGTGACATCCTCTACCAGCGCTGGCTGGCCGAAGAGAAAGCCACGCTGCACGACCTGGCGCAGAAGTACAACGTTTCGGCCGAGCGTATCCGCCAGCTGGAAAAGAGCGCGATGAACAAGTTGAAGCTGTCCATCGCCGCTTAAGCCTGAAGCGTCATGCAAAACGCCCCGAGATGATCGGGGCGTTTTTGTTTGCGCGTCTTTTGTAGGGGCCGGCTTGTCGGCGAATAGACCTGGTTTACCTAACCCGCCCACGGCGCTTTACGGGCTTCATTCAACCGATTCAGGTAATCGGCCCCACCCAACTGGCTCATCTGCCGCCGAACCCAGCCCGCCCGCTGCATCACATAAGTGCTGGGCCGCGCTGCGCTCCACACCCTTGGATTGGGCAGGACAGCGGCCAGCAGGCTGGCTTGCTGGCGTGACAGGTTGGCCGCGCTGACGCCGAAGTGATGGCGCGCCGCGGCTTCTGCCCCGAACACCCCTTCATCCCATTCGACACTGTTGAGGTAGACCTCAAGAATCCGCTGCTTGGGCCAGAACACCTCGATCAGCGCGGTGAACCAGGCTTCCAGCCCCTTGCGCAAGTAGCTGCGGCCGGACCAGAGGAACAGGTTTTTCGACACTTGCTGACTCAGGGTGCTGGCACCACGGATCGAACCGCCCCGTTCGTTGTGGATCAACGCTGCCTGGATTGCATCGATATCAAAGCCCCAGTGCTCGGGGAATTTCTGATCCTCGCCGGCGATCACCGCCACCTTGAGGTTGTCGGAGATTTCATCCCAAGGCTTCCAGGTGCGTTGCAGGTCGATGGGGTCGTTGTCGATCCAGGATTCGACCTTGCGCTCCACCATCAGGGCGGTGCCCGGCGGCGGCACGAAACGGAACAGCAGCACCAGCAGCACGCTACCGACGACGAACCACATCAAGGCTTTTACAAGGCGACGAAACAGATAACGCAGCATAGAGATGGCTTGGCCGAACCCGTTGAGCGCGCCATTATACAGACCCTTTGCGCTGAATCTGACTGGAGTTCCTCATGTTGCGTGGCTTCCTGATGCTGGCCGCTTTCTTCGGTTTCACCGGGGTCGCCCTCGGCGCCTTTGCCGCTCACGGTCTGAAAAACCGCCTGAGCACCGAGTACCTGGCTATTTTTCATACAGGGGTCACTTACCAGCTGGTGCATACCCTGGCGCTGTTCGGCGTCGCCTTGCTGGCGGCGCATATTCCAGGGCGGCTGGTGACCTGGGCCGGTATCGCGTTCACCCTGGGCATCCTGTTGTTCTCCGGCAGCCTGTACCTGCTGACCCTGAGCGGCATCAGCAAGCTGGGCATCATCACCCCTTTCGGTGGCCTGGCCTTCCTGGTTGGCTGGTTTCTGCTGGGCCTTGCCGCCTGGCGCCTGCAAGGGGCCGGCTGACGCTTGTAGCTGACCTTTAGGTCACGATCGGGCTAGAATGCTGGCCCCTAAAAATGATGGCGGCCTCGAGCATGCGCATTCAGTTGAACGGTGAATCCTTTGAACTGCCCGACGGCTCGACCGTTGCGGCCCTGCTGACCCGTCTGGACCTGACCGGACGCCGGATCGCGGTGGAACTCAATCTGGATATCGTTCCGCGCAGCCAGCACGCCGAGACCGCCCTCAACGAGGGCGACCAGGTGGAAGTGGTCCACGCCATCGGCGGCGGCTAGCCACTGGCGTCAATCGCGCTGCTACGTATTCTGCGCAGCGCCCTGGCCCGGCTCCGGGCCTCTCCCATGGAAGACGCGTTCACCGGCCCCGGAATGAAGGCTCCAGGGCCCCGGGCCTGATGAAGAATTCTGCAAGAACCTCACCCCAACAGAGGATTTCCGATGAGCAACGTTCGTAGTGACAAGCCTTTCGTCCTGGCCGGTCGGACGTACCAGTCGCGTTTGCTGGTAGGCACCGGCAAGTACCGCGACATGGAAGAAACCCGCCTGGCCATCGAGGCCTCGGGTGCCGAGATCGTCACCGTCGCCGTGCGCCGGACCAATATCGGCCAGAACCCGGGCGAACCGAACCTGCTGGATATTCTGCCACCGGATCGCTACACCATCCTGCCCAACACCGCCGGCTGCTATGACGCAGTGGAAGCGGTACGCACCTGCCGCCTGGCTCGCGAACTGCTGGACGGCCACAACCTGGTCAAGCTGGAAGTCCTGGCCGACCAGAAGACCCTTTTCCCCAACGTGCTGGAAACCCTCAAGGCCGCCGAAGTGCTGGTCAAGGAAGGTTTCGACGTGATGGTCTACACCAGCGATGACCCGATCATCGCTCGCCAACTGGCGGAAATGGGCTGCATCGCGGTCATGCCCCTGGCGGGCCTGATCGGCACCGGGCTGGGGATCTGCAACCCGTACAACCTGCAGATCATCCTCGAAGAAGCCAAGGTTCCGGTGCTGGTGGATGCCGGTGTCGGCACTGCCTCCGACGCCACCATCGCCATGGAGCTGGGGTGTGAAGCGGTGCTGATGAACTCGGCCATCGCCCATGCGCAGCAACCGGTGCTGATGGCCGAAGCCATGAAACACGCAATTGTCGCGGGCCGCCTGGCGTACCTCGCCGGTCGCATGCCGAAGAAACTCTATGCCAGCGCCTCTTCGCCGCTGGATGGTCTGATCAAGTAAGAGCCATTGATGACTGAATCAAACGACACGCCAATCCAGCCGGAAGCCGGCGACGAGCGCCAACACCGCCGCATCAAGAGTTTCGTGATGCGCGCCGGGCGCATGACCGAAGGCCAGCAGCGCGGCCTGGATCAGGGCGCGCCGCTGTATGTGCTGCCCCTGGCTGACGCCCCGGTGGACTACGACCAGGTGTTCGGCCGTTCTGCGCCGCGCTCTTTGGAAATCGGCTTCGGCATGGGCCATTCGCTGCTGGAAATGGCCGCGGCGGCTCCGGAGCAGGACTTCATTGGTGTGGAAGTTCACCGTCCGGGCGTCGGCGCGCTGCTCAATGGCGTGCTGACTCAGGGCCTGACCAACCTGCGGGTCTACGATTGCGACGCCATTGAAGTGCTCAACCGCTGCATCGCCGACAACAGCCTGGACCGGCTGATGCTGTTCTTCCCCGATCCGTGGCACAAGAGCCGGCACCACAAGCGCCGCATCGTCCAGGCCTCCTTCGCCGAACTGGTGCGCAGCAAGCTCAAGGTGGGCGGCATTCTGCACATGGCCACCGACTGGGAGCCCTATGCCGAATACATGCTGGAAGTGATGAACGTTGCCCCGGGTTATCGCAACCTGGCCGAAGACGGCAAGTGCGTGCCGCGCCCGGCTGAACGCCCGATCACCAAGTTCGAGCGTCGTGGCGAGCGCCTGGGTCATGGCGTGTGGGATCTGAAGTTCGAAAAGCTCGACTGAGCCCCGTACAGCCGCTGTTGTAGGCGCTGGTTTGCTAGCGAAGGTGCCCTCAAGGACGCCTTCGCCAGCCAGCTGACTCCTACAAGGCTTGGATGAAACTGACCGGCACCTGGTCGGTCAGCCACACCCCATTCTCTGCCTGATAGAAGGTGAAACCCTGGGCCTGCATGGCCTGGGCGTCGATCTGCAGGATCACCACCTTGCCGTAACGCTGGCCCACGGCCCGGGCGGTGTCGATTTCCTGGGACAGGTGCACGTGATGGCGTGAGCCCGGGATCAGCCCCTTCTCATTGATCGACTCCATGAAGCGCGTGGCAGTGCCGTGGTAGAGCACGGCGGGCGGTTGCTTTGCCTCAAGCTGCAATTGCACGGCCTTGTTGGAGTGTCCCTGAACGGCGCGGATTTGCTGGCCGTCAGCGGAGAGGGCGAAGCGCTTCTTGTCGTTGCCTTCGACCACCCGCTCGATCAGTTCCCGGTTCAGTTGCCGGCCGTTCTTGGCCGCGCCGCTGATCAGCGCTTCGATATCGCCCCAGCCTTGGCTGTCCAGCTCAAGACCGATGGCCTGGGGCTCGTGGCGCAGCACGTAGCTGAGGAACTTGCTGGTGTCTTCGATGACTTTCTTGCTCATGTTCTTCCTTGAATAGCGGCTGCAGGTCAGCGGCGGTCGGCGACCACGCCAATCAGCACCAGCACCACCAGCAGCACTGGCGCCAGGCTGTAGTTGTTGAACTGGCTCAGGCCGCGGACGATCCACGGCGTGGCGTAGATCAGCGCCAGGCCGCTGCCGACCATGCACAGCAAGGCCATCAGCGGCACGCGCAGGGCGCCGGCGATGCCGCCCAGGCGCTGCTCGACCCAGCCCTTGATGTCCGCGCCGAACAGCACCAGCAGGCAGCCCACCAATGCCAGGGCGATTTCCGAGAGGTTGCTGCGACTCCAGCGGGACACGGTGGCAAGCAGGTCGAGTACCAGATCCATGTGATTTCCTTAGATCAGAAAGTATTGCAGCAGGTCATTGAGGAAGAGTTGCCCGCGGGCCGTGGCCGCCAGGCGTGACGGTTCGACCTGCAACAAGCCACTTTGTTCGGCCTGACGCCGACCTTCGGCAAGGCTGGCCAGATCCAGGCCGGTGCGCTGGGCGAACAGTGCAGCGTCGACGCCATCGGTGAGGCGCAGGGCGTTCATCAGGAACTCGAACGGCAGCTCGTCGTTGCCCAGGGTCTTCTCGCCAGCCTTGAACGGCTTGGCCGGGTTCAGGTAGTCCTTGGGCAGGCGGGTCTTCCAGGTGCGCAAAATGCGCCCGTCCGGGTGGCTGAGCTTGCCGTGGGCGCCGGCACCGATGCCGATGAAGTCGCCGAAGCTCCAGTAGTTCAGGTTGTGCCGCGCCGCGCGTCCGGGCTGGGCGTAGGCCGACACTTCATACTGGGCGTAGCCATGCTCGGCCAGCAGTGCCTGGCCGGCTTCCTGGATATCCCACAGGGTGTCGTCCTCCGGCAGCACCGGCGGCTGGTTCCAGAACACCGTGTTGGGTTCCAGGGTCAGCTGATACCAGGACAGGTGGGTCGGCTTCATGGCGATGGCCTGACGCAGATCGCCCAGGGCATCGTCCAGGGACTGATCCGGCAAGCCGTGCATCAGGTCCAGGTTGAAGTTGTCGAACCCGGCCTGGCGCGCCATACCGGCGGCGCGTACCGCTTCGTTACCGTTGTGGATGCGGCCCAGGGCCTTGAGCTTCTGTTCCTGGAAGCTCTGGATGCCGATGGACAGGCGGTTGATTCCCAGGGCGCGATAGGCGGTGAATTTCTCCTGCTCGAAGGTCCCGGGGTTGGCTTCCAGGGTGATTTCGATATCGCTGGCGAAGGCGATGCGTTGTTCCACGCCCTGGAGCAGCCGCCCCAGGGCCTGGGCACTGAACAGGCTCGGGGTGCCGCCGCCGAAGAAGATCGAACTCAGCTCGCGGCCATGCACCGCGTGCAGCTCCAGGTCGAGGTCGGCCAGCAGGGCGTCGACGTACTCTTCTTCCGGCAACGTCGGGCTGGCGGCGTGGGAGTTGAAATCGCAATAAGGGCATTTGCGTACACACCACGGGATGTGGATGTACAGCGCCAGGGGCGGCAACTGGGGCAGCGCCGCCCGAGGCGTTGGCGCGCCGCCGAGAATCAGCGGCGACGCGGATCGGTCCTGGCTCATTTCAGGCCCAGGCGTTGCCGCAGAATGGCCATGGCGCGGGCGCGGTGGCTGAGCTGGTTTTTCTCCACGGGGCCCAGCTCGGCGCTGGAGCAGTCACGTTCCGGCACCCAGAACAGCGGGTCGTAGCCGAAACCGTGTTCGCCACTGGCGGCGGTGAGGATGCGCCCGTGCCACAGGCCTTCGCAGAGGATCGGCAACGGATCGTCGGCGTGCCGCACCAGGGCAAGGACGCAGACGAACTGCGCGCCGCGCTGGGCTTCGGGGACGTCTTTCAGGGCTTCGAGCAGCTTGGCGTTGTTCGCCGCGTCGCCCTGGCCGTCGGCATAGCGCGCCGAGTAGATGCCCGGCGCGCCGCCGAGAAAGTCCACGGCCAGGCCGGAATCGTCCGCCAGTGCCGGCAGGCCGGAAATGCGTGCGGCATTGCGCGCCTTGAGGATGGCGTTTTCGACGAACGACAGACCGGTTTCTTCCGGCTCGACGCTGCTGAACTCGCCGATCGAGCGCAGTTGCACCGAGGCGCCGAGCATGGCCTGGAGTTCTTTGAGTTTGCCGGCGTTGTGGCTGGCCAGTACGAGTTGCGTAAGGTTCATTATTCGCCCGGGAATAGCTCTTGGTTGAAGCTGAAGCTGTTGGTATCGCCACCCGTTTGCACGGTGATGGTGAAGGTACGGGTTTCCTGCTGTTCCACCGGGAACTGGGCGATGTAGTAGATCGCGCCCTGTTCGGTGATCTGGCGGAATTTCAGCGGGATGCTCTTGCTGGTCAGGTCCTTGACCGTACCGCTGACCTGGCCGACCAGCGGCTTGCCATCCTTGATCAGGGAGACGTTGATCACGCCCTGGTTCTTGCTGCGAACCAGCTCCGCGGCCCTGGCGACGTCAGGTTGCAGGTAGGTGGAGTTGAAGGTGTTGTAGTGCACGGTGATGTCACCGAACACCTCCTTGCGCTCGCTCTTGATCGGGTCTGCCGCCAGGGCACTGAAGCTCAGGCAGGCAGCCAATAGAAATGTCACCAGACGTCCCATGATGGTTCTCCTCGATGCAACGTGGTTTATACCGCGACCTTGTGATCTTGCAGGCCGGGACTGCTGACGCGGTAGATGCCGATCTCTCCCAACAGATTAGGCCATAGCTTACTGGCCCACCCGTGACGGTGTTGTTGATCGACGGCAAGGCGGTTGATCACCCGGGCTTGGCGCTCGCGGCACAGCTCTTCGAAGTCCTCGAAGGTGCAGAAGTGGATGTTCGGCGTGTTGTACCAGGTGTACGGCAGGAACTCCGAGACCGGCATCCGACCCTTGCTGGCCAGGTACCAGCGGCAGCGCCAGTGGCCGAAGTTGGGGAAAGTGATGATGCACTGGCGGCCGACCCGGAGCATTTCGTCGAGGATCTTGTCCGGGTAGTGCACGGCCTGCAGGGCCTGGGTCATGACCACGATATCGAAGCTGTTGCTGGCGAAGTTGCCCAGACCCTTGTCCAGGTCCTGCTCGATCACGTTGATGCCCTTGGCCACGCACTCGGCAATGTTGTCCGGGTCGTTTTCCAGGCCGTAGCCGGTGACTTGCTTGTGTTCCTGCAGCCAGCTCAGCAGCTCGCCGTTACCGCAGCCCAGGTCGAGGACGCGGCTGCCGGCGGGGATCCATTCCTGGATGATTTCCAGATCGGCTCTCATCGTGTCCTCACAAGGTAATGCGGTTCATGTAGTGACTAAAGGCCTGCAAGTAGCGCGGGATCGGGATCAGGAAGGCGTCGTGCCCCTGAGGTGCGTCGATCTCCAGGTAGCAGACGTCCTTGCGCGCCGCCATCAGCGCGTCCACCAGCTCCCGGGAACGGGCCGGGGAGAAGCGCCAGTCGGTGGTGAAGGACATCACGCAGAACTTGGCGCTGGCGTTGGCGAAGGTCTTGGCCAGGTCGTCGTCGAAGTTCGCCGCCGGGTCGAAATAGTCCAGGGCCTTGGTCATCAGCAGGTAGGTGTTGGCGTCGAAACGCCCGGAAAACTCTTCGCCCTGGTAGCGCAGGTAGCTTTCCACCTGGAATTCGACGCTGTGGAAGTCGTAGTTGAGCTTTTCGCTCTTGAGACCGCGGCCGAATTTCTCGCCCATGGAGTCATCGGACAGGTAGGTGATGTGCCCGACCATGCGCGCCAGCATCAGCCCGCGTTTAGGGATCACGCCTTGTTCCTGGAAAGAACCGCCGTGGAACTCCGGGTCGGTGAGAATCGCCTGGCGTGCCACTTCGTTGAAGGCAATGTTCTGCGCCGAGAGCTTGGGCGCCGAGGCGATGGCCAGGCAGTGCCGTACCCGGTCCGGGTAGGTGATGGTCCATTGCAGGGCCTGCATGCCGCCCAGGCTGCCGCCGATCACCGCCGCCCACTGGGCAATGCCCAGGCGGTCCGCCAGGCGCGCCTGGCTGTGCACCCAGTCTTCCACGGTGAGCACCGGGAAATCGGCGCCGAACGGCTTGCCGGTTTCCGGATTGAGGCTGCTGGGGCCGGTGGAGCCGTTGCAACCGCCGAGGTTGTTGAGGCTGACCACGAAGAACTTGTTGGTATCGATGGGCTTGCCGGGACCGATGCAGCTGTCCCACCAACCGGGCTTGCGGTCATCGACGCTGTGGTAGCCGGCGGCGTGATGATGGCCGGACAGGGCGTGGCAGATCAGCACCGCGTTGCTGGCGCTGGCGTTGAGCTGACCATAGGTTTCGTAGATCAGGTCGTAGGCCGGTAGCGCGCGTCCGCAGGCCAGGGCCAGAGGATCGCTGAAGTGCGCTATTTCTGGCGTGACCAGACCAACAGAATCGGGGGGAAAGGCAGTTGGCATCGACCCTGCTCTCATTTAAATGAGGCGTAAGTCTAAAGACCGCTGCCCCCAGCGGCAAGCAAAGCCCGGGGCTGTATTTGGTTGGAGAAATAGCGGGGTGAGATTCGCTGGCAAGCCAGCGCCTACAGCGGACCTGGGGCGTAGGAGCCGGCTTGCCGAAGAATCAGGCAGGGCGCGCCAGCCCCGGCAGATCCGGCAGCTTCTTCGGCGCTTGCAGGCGCACGCGCTTCTGCCGGTTCAACTCGCCACTGACCAGGCTGACGTGGCTCTTGGGAATGCCGAAAGCCTTGGCCAGGAACCCCATCAAGTGAGCATTGGCCTTGCCCTCCACAGGCGGGGCGGTGAGGCGGATCTTCAGCCGCTCCCCATGCAGGCCAGCGAACTCGTCGCTGCTGGCCTTGGGTTGCAGGTGACAATCGAGAATCAGATCGTCACCGTCCCAGCGGAAGTAGCTCATCAGATCAGCCCGAACAACTCAGGGGGCATGAAGGTGTAGAGCGCCAGGCGCGGAATCAGCCACTGTTGCACCAGCTGGATCACGATGAAGGCCAGGATCGGCGAGATGTCCAGGCCGCCCAGGTTGGGCACGATGCGCCGGAATGGGGCCAGCAGCGGCTCGCTGATCTGGTAGGCCAGTTCCGCGCCCGGGCTCTGGCTGCCAGGAGCGACCCAGGACAGGATCACGCTGATGATCATGGCGAAGAACCAGATCTTCAGGAACAGCGCGAAGATCCCGATCGGCGCCCACAGCAGCAGTCCCAGGGCATTGAAGGAGATTTGGCTGAGGGTCAGGACGATGGCGAACAGCGCCATTTGGACGATCAGGGCCAGGACCAGCGAGGACATGTCGAGCCCGAACATGCTGGGGATCACCCGGCGCAGGGGTTTGAGCAATGGCTGGGTGGCGCGCACGATGAACTGGCAGATAGGGTTGTAGAAGTTCGCTCGCACCACTTGCAGCATGAAGCGCAGCAGGACCACCAGCAGGTACAGGCTGCCCAGGGTCTGAATCACAAAAATGGCAGCGTCGTTGAGTCCGAACATTATCGATTCCTTTGTAGGGGCGAGTTAACGACCGAGTTGTTCGGCCATTTCGGCCGAGCGGTGCGCGGCGGCACCCAATGCTTTTTCCACCAGGGCTTCAAAGCCGTTGGCCTGGAACGATTTGATCGCGGCTTCCGTGGTGCCGGCTGGCGACGTTACGCGGCGGCGCAGCTCGGCGGCGTCGACGTCACTGGACACTGCCATGTGAGCCGCCCCCAGGGCGGTCTGCAGGGTCAGTTGGGCGGCGGTTTCCCGAGGCAGGCCGAGCTTTTCGCCAGCGGCGGTCATGGCTTCGATCAGCAGGAAGAAATACGCCGGGCCGCTGCCGGACACCGCGGTCACAGCGTCCAGTTGTTGCTCTTGATCCAGCCACAGGGCGATGCCCACGGCGGACAGCAGTTCTTCGGCCTGATGGCGCTGTTCAGGGCTGACCTGGGCGGTGGCATACAGGCCGCTGACGCCCTGGCGCAGCAGCGCCGGGGTGTTGGGCATGCAGCGCACGATCGGTTGCTCGCCGAGCCAGTGGTTCATGCTGGCGCAGGTGATGCCGGCGGCAATGGACACCACCAGCTGCTGCGGCTGCAGGCTCGGGCGCAGGGCTTCGCACACGGCTTTCATGGCCTGGGGTTTGACCGCCAGGACGATCACATCGACGCCGGCGATGGCTTCGGCGTTGTCGGCGAACACCTGGATGCCGTGTTCGGCAGCCACCTTGGCCCGGGTTTCGGCGCCGGGGTCACTGGCACGGATCTGTGCCGCCTCAAGGCCTTTGGCCCGCAGGCCACCGATGAGGCTGGCCGCCATGTTGCCGGCGCCGATAAAAGCGATACGAGTCGTGTTCATGACAGGTCCTTATGAGAGGTCAGGGTCAGTCGCATCAGGACTGACTGTAGTCGCGGGCACCAAACAGTGCGGTACCGATCCGCACCCAGGTGGCGCCCTGGGCGATGGCCGCTTCGAGGTCGTGGCTCATGCCCATGGAAAGGGTGTCCAGGGGCAGCTTGAGGTTGTCGCGCAGTTGGTTGTTCAGGGCCTGCACCGCCGCGAAGGCGGCTTCCTGGGCGGCGCGGTCCTCGGTGGGCTCGGGAATCGCCATCAGCCCGCGCAGTTGCAGGCGTGGCAAGGCGCTGATGGCCCTGGCCAGGTCTGGCAGGTCGGCCGGGGTACAGCCGGACTTGCTGGCTTCGCCACTGACATTCACCTGGATGCAGATGTTCAGCGGCGGCAGCTCGGCGGGGCGTTGCTCGGACAGGCGTTGTGCGATTTTCAA
Organism: Pseudomonas sp. LPH60; assembly: GCF_030718165.1. NCBI lineage: Bacteria > Pseudomonadati > Pseudomonadota > Gammaproteobacteria > Pseudomonadales > Pseudomonadaceae > Pseudomonas > Pseudomonas sp. LPH60. The sequence goes on along the minus strand of NZ_JAVAJH010000004.1, from coordinate 252,650 downwards.
GCGATCCACGGAATGCACCCAGGCAAAGTGCTCGGCAATGGCGCGAGTCTTGTTCGACTGAATGGGGCCGATGAAGTGCCAACTCAAGGGCAGGTCCGCCAGTTCCTGTTGTTTGCCCAGGGCTTCTTGCAGGTAGTTCTCGCCGAAGTCCCGCAGGCCGGCGGCATAGGCTTCGCGCAGGGCGGCGGCGGGTTTGGTCTTGCTCACGGCCAGCAGCATGACGCTGTCCGGGGCACGCTGTACGGCCTGGCAGGCGCTGCGGATGCGCTCGGCTAGCTGGGCAATGTTGTCTGCTATCGTGGACATTCGATTTCTTCTCAAAAGTACCGGCGACCGGGAGCCTGTGACCTTGGCCGCCAACCGCCGCATGAATCCACCAGACCCTGATTGTCGACCGGCCCGAGCATCGCTCAAGGGCCGCGCCGGTCATTGCCTGGCATGGCGGCTGGGTCTGAAGCTCGCGGCATTCTACTGGAATTGGGGGGCACTATGGACATCACCGAACTCCTGACTTTGAGCATCTCCCGGGGTGCTTCCGACTTGCATCTGTCTGCCGGACTGGCGCCGATGTTGCGCATTGATGGCGATATTCGTCCGCTGGACAGCCCGGCCCTGGATGCACAGCAGGTGCTGTCCTTGATGCATGGCTTGATGAGCGAGCCACAGCGGCAGGTGTTCGCCAGCCAGCAGGATCTGGACTTTGCCTACGAACTGCCGGGCGTGGCGCGGTTCCGGGTCAATGCCTTCCAGCACGTCCGGGGAGCGGCTGCAGTGCTGCGCCTGATCCCGTCACGGGTACAGAGCCTGGAGGCGTTGGGACTGGGGCAAGTGTTTCAGCAGATTGCCGAAGCGCCTCGGGGGCTGGTGCTGGTCACCGGGCCCACCGGTAGCGGCAAATCCACCACCCTGGCGGCGATGATCGATCACCTGAACCAGCATCGGCAGCAGCACATCCTCACCCTCGAAGACCCCATCGAGTTCATTCATCCGCAGAAAAGTTGCCTGATCCACCAGCGCGAGGTGCCGCGTGATACCCGCAGTTTCGCCACCGCCTTGCGTGCGGCGCTGCGGGAGGACCCGGACGTGATCCTGCTGGGAGAGTTGCGCGATCTGGAAAGCATTCGCCTGGCCCTGACCGCCGCCGAAACCGGGCACCTGGTGTTCGCCACCCTGCACACTGCATCCGCGGCCAAGAGCATCGACCGGCTGGTGGACGTGTTCCCGGGGGAGGAAAAGGCCCTGGTGCGCTCGATGCTGGCCGAGTCGCTGCAGGCGGTCATTGCCCAGGTGTTGCTGAAGAAAGTGGGCGGTGGGCGGGTGGCGGCTCACGAAATCATGCTGGGCAATGCGGCGATCCGTAACCTGATTCGCGAGGACAAGGTGGCGCAGATGTATTCGGCGATCCAGACCGGCGGGGCCCAGGGCATGCGCACCCTGGACATGAGCCTCAAGGCATTGCTGGGGCAAGGGCTGATCAGCCGTGAACAGGCGCGGGAGCAGGCCCGGATGCCGGAGAGCTTTTGACAGGGCTGGAAATGCATTCGCCGGCAAGCCGGCTCCTACAGGTGGGTGTAGGAGCCGGCTTGCCGGCGAATGGGCGAATCAGCAGATCAGCGCTGCACGACCCGCAGAGGTGCCTGTTCCTTGGGCAGTACCCGCTTGGCAACCACGTAGTGGCTCTGCCAGTAGGGTTTCTTCAGGGTGTCGATGGTCACTGCCTTGCCGCGCCGTGGGGCGTGGATAAAGCGGTCTTCGCCCAGGTAGATGGCGACGTGGTTGACCTTGCGGCTCTTGATGTTGAAGAACAGCAGATCGCCCGGCTTCAGGTCCTTGCGCTCGACCTTCTGCCCGTGGCCGCTGGCCATGGCGTTGGAGGTGCGTGGCAGGTCCACGGCGGCGACGTCATTGAAGGCGTAGCGCACCAGGCCGCTGCAATCGAAGCCTTTACTTGGGCTGCTGCCGCCCCAACGATAGGGGGTGCCCAGCACATTGACCGCACGGCTGAGGACAGTGGTGCTTGGCCGGCCGGCGTTGTTGGCCACCAGCTTGCTGTCGGCCTTGCTCAGGCGGGTGGGGTGCTTGATGGTGGTCTTGTTCTTGGCGGTGACCGTCGAAACATGGGGTTTCGGGGTGTAGCCATTAACGTTGGGAAGTCGTTGCTCACGGTTGGTGGCGTGGGCGGCCAGTGGCATTAATAGGCAAATGGTTAGCCATGTCTTGAAAAATGGTCGCATTAGGCAAGGCTCTTATTTGGTTAGCGCGCAACTTTATAACAGCTTTCAGGTCACTTCCGTGGCCGTTTGTCGATTCAACCTTGGGGTCAACTTCGGCAAAGAGGTGGCAACTTGACGCAGAAAACCGTCAGAAGTCAGGCAGTACAAGGCTTTGGCGGAACAGAAGGTAACATTGTCCACACGTCGAAAGCCTGTAAAAAAGTCACAAAGATTTTAAGAATATTTATCTATCACCTAGCAAGAGGCTCTTAATGAACACCTATCGTCAGGATGCATCCGCCCATGACACCCACAGCAAGGTGATCGGTTACCTGTTGTGGATTCTCGGTTTTACCGGCGCTCACCGCTTCTATTACGGCAAGCCGGTGACCGGGACCATTTGGTTCTTCACCCTTGGTCTATTGGGCATTGGCTGGCTGATCGACTTGTTCCTGATCCCGTCCATGGACCGGGAAGCGGACTTGCGCTTTACCTCTGGTCCCCTGGAATACAGCGTGGCCTGGATTCTGCTGACCTTCCTCGGGGTATTTGGCGTACATCGCATGTACCAGGGCAAATGGCTGAGCGGTGTGCTCTACCTGTTCACCGGTGGTTTGTTCTTCCTGGGGGTGCTGTACGACTTCTGGACCCTGAACGACCAGGTCTCCCTGGAAAACGCCAAACGCCGCTGATCCAGTCAGCGGCGCAGGCGGTGATGGCGTTGCATGGGGCTGTTGCCGCAGGCCGCCATCAGGAGCGGCGGCTCCTTCGGAGCCGTTCGCAGCCTGCGGCAGCGGCTACAGGGCGCCAGCCAGGCAATCAGCCTTGATAGCTGATATGCCCATCCACCAGGGTGTAGCGCACGGCGCCCGGCAGGCTATGGCCGAGGAACGGGCAGTTCTCGCCCTTGGACAGCCAGCGCTCGCCGGCCACGGTGGAACTGGCCGGGTCGAACAGCACCAGGTCCGCTGCACCCCCTTCCACCAGCTTGCCCGCCGGCAGGCGCAAGGCCTCGGCAGGACCCGCGCTGAGGCGCGCCAGCAGGGTCGGCAGGTCCAGTAAACCGTCCTGAACCAGGGTCAGGGCCAGTGGCAGCAGCAACTCGACGCTGCTGATGCCGGGCTCGGTGGCTCCGAACGGCGCCAGCTTGGCATCGCGCTCGTGGGGCTGGTGATGGCTGGAGATGGCTTGCACCACCCCGGACTTCACCGCTGCACGCAGGGCATCACGGTCGGCCCGCGAGCGCAGTGGCGGCTGCACGTGATACAGGCTGGAGAAGTCGATCAGCGCCTCATCGGTGAGGATCAGCTGATACAGCGCCACATCGGCGGTCACTGGCAGGCCGCGGGCCTGGGCCTGGGCGATCAGCTCAACGCCCCGGGCGCTGGTCAGCTGGCTGAAGTGAGCGCGCACGCCGCTTTGTTCCACCAGCAGCAGGTCCCGGGCCAGGGCCACGGTTTCCGCGCTTTCGGGAATCCCCGGCAAACCGAGGAAGCTGGCGGTAGCACCTTCATGGGCCAGGCCGCCTTCGGCCAGGTCGCGGTCCTGGGAGTGGAAGATTACCGTCAGGTCGAAGGTGGCGGCGTATTCCAGGGCACGGCACAGGGTGCGGGTGCTGCGGAAGCCGTCCAGACCGTTGCCGAAGGCCACGCAGCCGGCGTCACGCAACGCGATCAGCTCGGCTAATTGCTCGCCTTCCAGGCCCTTGCTCAGAGCCCCGATCGGGAAGACTTTGCTGTTGCCGGCTTCCCGGGCGCGGTCGAGGATCAGTTCGGCCACGGCCGAGGTATCCAGTACCGGTTTGGTATGCGGCGGGCAGCACAGACTGGTGACGCCACCGGCCGCGGCGGCGCGGGTTTCGCTGGCGATGCTGCCCTTGCGGCTGTAGCCCGGCTCGCGCAGGGCCACGCTCAGGTCCACCAGGCCGGGCGCGGCCACCAGGCCCTTGGCGTCGATGATAGTGACGGCATTGAAACCATTGGGGGCGGCGCCGATGGCGACGATCTTGCCGGCTTCCAGGTGCAGATCAGTGGTTTGATCCAGGCCGCTGCTTGGATCGATGACGCGGGCGCCGAGAATGCTGAGCTTCACTGGGCGTTCTCCTGCTCGAATTGTCGCTGGGCGGTCTGCCCGCTCATGGCCATGGACAGCACGGCCATGCGCACTGCAATGCCGTAGGTCACCTGATTGAGGATCACCGAGTGCGGACCGTCGGCCACCGCCGATTCGATCTCCACGCCGCGGTTAATCGGGCCCGGGTGCATGACGATGGCGTCGGGCTTGGCCCCGGCCAGGCGTGCGGTGGTCAGGCCGAACAGGCGGTAGAACTCGCCTTCGCTGGGCAGCAGGCCGCCCTGCATGCGCTCACGCTGCAGGCGCAGCATGATCACCACGTCCACGTCTTTCAGGCCTTCGGTCATGTCGGTGTAGACCTTGACCCCGTACTGCTCGATGCCGATGGGCAGCAGGGTTTTCGGTGCGATCACGCGGATGTCCGGGCAGCCGAGGGTTTTCAGCGCCAGCATGTTCGAGCGGGCTACCCGCGAGTGCAGGATGTCGCCGACGATGGCCACCGAGAGGTTCTCGAAGCCGCCCTTGTGCCGGCGGATGGTCAGCATGTCGAGCATGCCCTGGGTCGGGTGGGCGTGACGGCCGTCGCCGCCGTTGATGATCGCTACCTGAGGGCACACGTGTTCGGCGATGAAGTGCGCGGCGCCGGAGTCGCCGTGGCGTACCACGAACATGTCGGCGGCCATGGCTTCCAGGTTGCGCAGGGTGTCCAGCAGGGTTTCACCCTTGCTCGCCGAGGAGGTCGAGACATTCAGGGTGATCACGTCCGCCGACAGCCGCTGGGCCGCCAGTTCGAAGGTGGTGCGGGTCCGGGTGGAGTTCTCGAAGAACACGTTGCACACGGTCTTGCCGCGCAGCAGCGGGACTTTCTTGACCGCCCGGGCGCCGACTTCGAGGAAGGAGTCGGCGGTGTCGAGGATTTCTGTCAGCAGCTCGCGGTTCAGGCCGTCGAGGGACAGGAAATGGCGCAGCTGGCCCTGATCGTTGAGCTGCAGCGGGCGCTTGGCGTCTAGAGGCGTCATCGCAATGGACTCTTAAAAGGGCGAGTTAGAGGGCGAGGTCTTGGAGCTCGAGTTGAAGCGGCGCAGGACCGGACAATTTTACCCGCTCGTGGGCGGCCAGCGACAGGGTCGCGCCCACCACATTCGGACGAATCGGCAGCTCGGCGGCGTTCAGGTCCAGCAGGCAGACCAGGGTCACGCTGGCTGGACGGCCATAGTCGAACAGCTCGTTGAGGGCGGCGCGGATGGTCCGGCCGCTCATCAGCACGTCATCAATCAGCACCAGATGCTGGCCTTCGATCTCGAACGGCAGTTCCGAAGGGCGAACTTGCGGGTGCAGGCCGTTCTGGCTGAAGTCGTCGCGGTAGAAGGACACATCCAGGGTGCCCAGAGGGGCGTCGCTGCCCAGGGCTTCCAACAGGGCCTGGGCCACCCACACGCCACCGGTACGGATACCGATGAAGCGCGGCTCGCTGATGGCGCGCTGGGCCAGGTGGGCGTTGAGATCAGTGGCCATCTGGCTGATCAGGGCGGCGGGATTGGGCAGGCTCATGGTGGCTCCTTCGTGGGCTCGCGCCTGCTGCCGGGCAGCAGGGCACGGGAACTTACGGCTGGTGTTGGGCCAGGAGGCGCGCAGCCTTGGGCCGCGCATCTTCAGGATTCGGGATCTCAGGTATTCAACAGCGTGGCGTTTTCGTCGAGCCAGCCCTGCAGCAGCAGGGCCGCGGCGATGGCGTCTACCGGGTTGTCGCGGTAACTGCCTTTCTGCCCGCCCCGGGCCAGGCGTTCGCCCTTGGCCTCGAAGGTGGTCAGGCGTTCATCGTGGGTATAGAAGGGCACATTGAAGCGGCCGTTCAGGCGCCGGGCGAACTTCTCGGCGCGCACGCACATGTCGCTGGGGCTGCCGTCCATGTTCAGGGGCAGGCCCACCACCACGGCGTCGGGTTTCCATTCCGTCATCAGCGCTTGCACCTGATTCCAGTCCGGCACGCCGTTCTGCGCCTTCAAGGTGCACAGCTCCCGGGCCTGGCCGGTGATGGCCTGACCCACGGCAACGCCGATCTGCTTGGTGCCGTAGTCGAAGCCCAGGATCAGTCGCAAGGCCATCAGGCGTGCCCCGCCTGGCTGGTGAGCAGGCTGAGGTTGACCCCCAGGTGCCGGGCGGCGGCTTCCAGGCGCAATTCGCTGCTGGTGTTGAACAGGATGTCGGCGTCGAAGGGGCAGGTCAGCCAGGCGTTGTCCGCCAGTTCGGCTTCCAGCTGCCCGGCTTCCCAGCCGGCATAGCCCAGGGCGATCAGGCTCTTGGCCGGGCCCACGCCGTCGGCAATGGCGAACAGCACATCCTGGGAGGTGGACAGGGACAGTCCTTCGAATTCCACCGTGGCCTGATAGATCGGGCCGTTGGGGTGCAGGACAAAACCGCGATCAGTCTGCACCGGGCCGCCGCTGAAGATCGGCACATGCTGGCACAGCAGCGACGGTTCTTCGTCGGGGCGCAATTGTTCGAGGATATCGGCCAGGCTCAGGTCCAGGGGCCGATTGATCACCAGGCCCATGGCGCCGCTGGCATTGTGCTCGACGATATAGGTCAACGTCTGGGCAAAATTCGGGTCGGCCATATGGGGCATGGCGATCAGGAAGTGATGCTTGAGATAGCTGGGGCTGACATTTTTCATGAGCGCTAGTGTGGCGGTGGCGGGCCCGGCTGACAAGCGCGCCCTGTGCAGGAGCTGGCTTGCCAGCGAAGGCGTCATTGGGATTTGCGCCACTCTGTCGGGCCTCTTCGAGGCCGCAGGGGCGAACGATCAGTTGCTGGACAGTTTGTCGCCCCGGGCGAAGCGCCAGGTGCGGATGATTTCCAGGCGGTCGATGTCCGACAGGTCGCCGGTAAAGGGGGCGAACGGCGCCGCCAGGCGCACGATGCGTTGGGCGGCCTGGTCCAGCAGCGGCTGGCCGGAGGACTCCAGCACCAGCACTTCGTACAGGGAACCGTCGCGGTTGATCGAGACCATCAGCCGCAAGTTGCCGTAGATCTGCTTACGCCGGGCTTCCTCGGGGTAGTTGAGGTTGCCGATGCGCTCGACCTTCTTGCGCCACTCGTCCTTATACCAGGCGCCCTTGTCGCGCATGGTGGAGGCGGCGCTCAGGCGGTGGATGCGTGGACGCTTGGCGTACAGCTGCTGTTCGTTGGCCAGTTCGGCTTCCAGGCTGGAAATCTCGCTGGACAGTTGAGCGCTGTCGAAACGCGGGGTATCGGCCTTTGGCGTCGGGTCTTTCTTGACCTCTTCACGCTGGGTCACGGTCTTTTTCGGCTTCGGCGCGGTGGTGGCCACGGCCGCTTTGGGCGCGACTTCCTTGACTTCAGGTTTGACTGACGGTGGCGGCACGACCTTTTTCACCGAGTTGTCCTGAAAGGGGGCGACTTCGGTGGTTTTCGGAATGGCTTTCTTGTCCAGGGTGCCGCTGCCTTCCTGATTTTCCTGGGCGAGGAAGTCGGCCTTCTTCGGCTTGGTCTCGCTCTTGAAGGTGGCCAGGGTGATTTCCAGGGTCTTGCTGATCGCCTTGGGTTCGGCAAAGGAAAAGCCCAGGCCGAGGATCAGTGCCAGGTGCAGGAGCGCCGCCAGGAACAGGGTAAATCCCAGGCGATCGGCCGCGCGCACGCCGCTATGGGCCAGCTCGGGGGGCAGATCGGACGGGAGGTTCATCGACGGTTCGACATCACAGGAGGCATCACACAACCAACATCACGGTTTCACAGGCGGCGCATGATAACGCAATGTTGGTTTCAAGCCTTGAGTGCCAAGCTTCAAGCGACAAGCTGCAGCTTGATGCAGATCAAGCTTGCGGCTTGTTGCTGGCGGCTTGCAGTTTGCGTTCGATGGCATCCATCAGCCGCGCGCCGATCTGGGTGCCGAAGGCATTGTCGATTTCACGGATGCAGGTGGGGCTGGTGACGTTGATTTCCGTCAGGTGCTCGCCGATCACGTCGAGGCCGACGAACAGCAGGCCCTTGGCCCGCAGGGTCGGGCCGACCTGAGCGGCAATCCAGCGATCCTTGTCGCTCAGTGGACGGGCCTCGCCACGACCGCCAGCGGCCAGGTTGCCACGGGTTTCACCGGCGGCGGGGATGCGCGCCAGGCAGTAATCCACCGGTTCGCCATCGATCATCAGGATGCGCTTGTCGCCGTCCTTGATGGCCGGCAGGTAGGCCTGGGCCATGATCTGCTGGCTGCCGAGCACGGTCAGGGTTTCCAGGATCACCGACAGGTTCGGGTCGCCGGCGCGGTGACGGAAGATCGAGGTGCCGCCCATGCCGTCCAGGGGCTTGAGAATCACATCGCCATGCTGGGCGGCGAACTCGCGCAACACATCGGCGCGACGGCTGACCACGGTGGGCGGGGTGCACTGGGGGAACAGGGTGGCAAACAGCTTTTCATTGCAGTCGCGCAGGCTCTGGGGCTTGTTGACCACCAGCACGCCGGCGCTTTCGGCCTGTTCCAGCAGGTAGGTGGAGTAGACGAACTCCATGTCGAAGGGCGGGTCCTTGCGCATCAGGATCACGTCCAGATCGCTCAGCGGGCAGTCGATCTCGGCGTCCAGCTCGAACCATTTCTCCGGGTTGGCGAACACCTGCAGCGGCCGCATGCGCGCCCGGGCCACGCCGGCGCCCTGGTACAGGTCGCGCTGCTCCATATAGAAGAGGGTCCAGCCGCGCTCCTGGGCGGCCAGCAGCATGGCCAGCGAGCTGTCCTTCTTGTAGGAAATGCTGGCGATAGGGTCCATGACAATCCCGACGCGAACGCTCATGGGTGGATTCCTTTAAGAAAATGAGTGGAAGTAAGGCAAAAAAAGTGGCGTCAGAGTGGCGCTGACAAGGGCCTGGGTCAAGGAAAAACCACTGCCTGGCGTGGTCCATAGATTGCAGGGGGGAGAGTGTGCTAAAAAGGCTCGCAGGCCGGGCCGAGGCCTTGAAGTTCAAGGGTTTGGGGCGTTGGCCAGCGGTACCGGATCAAATCATTCGCTGGGGCGATGGCAGAGCAGATATGGAACAGCATTCCAACGCCTTGAAGGTGATGGTGATCGACGATTCGAAGACGATTCGCCGCACGGCCGAAATGCTGCTGAAGAACGTCGGCTGTGAAGTCATTACCGCAGTGGACGGCTTCGAAGCGCTGTCGAAGATCGTCGACCACCACCCCGGAATCATTTTCGTCGACATCATGATGCCGCGGCTCGACGGTTATCAGACCTGTGCGCTGGTGAAGAACCACAGCGCGTTCAAGTCCATTCCCGTGATCATGCTGTCCTCCAAGGACGGCCTGTTCGACAAGGCCAAGGGGCGTATCGTCGGCTCCGACCAGTTTTTGACCAAACCCTTCAGCAAGGAAGAACTGCTGAGCGCAATCAAGGCCCACGTTCCGGACTTTATCGCGCTTGCGCCACAGTAGACACGCACAATGGCGTCCGGCCCGCGGGCCGCGCGCCTATACCGTATGGGGAAGACCATGGCTCGTATTCTGATCGTCGATGACTCGCCGACTGAAATGTACAAACTCACCGGCATGCTGGAAAAGCACGGCCATGAAGTGCTCAAGGCCGAGAACGGTGCCGACGGCGTGGCCCTGGCCCGGGAAGAAAAACCCGATGCGGTGCTGATGGACATCGTCATGCCCGGCCTCAACGGCTTCCAGGCCACCCGGCAGTTGACCAAGGACGCCGAGACCAGCCACATCCCGGTGATCATCATCACCACCAAGGATCAGGAAACCGACAAGGTCTGGGGCACCCGCCAGGGCGCCAAGGACTACCTGACCAAGCCGGTGGACGAAGAGACCCTGATCAAGACCCTGAACAACGTCCTGGCCGGCTGACCGCCCGGCCATGAGCGAATCCCAGACCGCCTTCGAGCTGCTGCTGGAGATCGACCAGCGCTGCCGCCTGCTGGCTGCCGACCTGCCGTCCCAGGAAACCCGCCAGCACAGCTGGAGCGGTATCGGTTTCCGCCTGGGAGAGCACTGGTATGTCGCGGCCATGGGCGAGATCAGCGAAGTCCTGCACGAGCCGCGCTACACCCTGCTGCCCGGGGTCAAACCCTGGGTCAAGGGCGTGGCCAACCTGCGTGGGCGCCTGCTGCCGATTATGGACCTGTGCGGTTTTTTCGGTCATGAACTGTCGCCCCTGCGCAAGCAGCGGCGAGTGCTGGTGGTGGAGTACAAAGAGCTGTTCGCCGGCCTGCTGGTGGATGAGGTGGCCGGCCTGCAGCACTTTGCCCAGGACAGCCTGGAGCCCGGCCTTGGCGGATTCTCCGACGCCGCGATCAATCCCTACCTGCAAGGGCAGTTCCGTCGTGATCAGGTCTGGCAGGTGTTCAGCCCCTTCGCCCTGGCCCGTTCTCCCGGGTTCCTGGAGGTGGCGGCATGAATGACTCCCCGACGGCTGTGCAGCCCGTTTGCAGTGCCATGGCAGGCCCGTGCCTTCCTGGATCAATCCATGCTGCCCTGGCGATGCGTGCGTCCCGGGGACCCGAACGCGGGACCGCCCGCTCGCCACAGGCCTGATCGATGACCAACGCCAAAACCGGCAAGCCCCTGGAGGGCTCCCGCAGTCGCTCGCAGATCATCGTGCTGTTCATCGCACTGATCGTGTTCATCATGCTGCTGTTCGCCAACTTCGCTTACCTCAATACCCAGGCCACCTACGACAAGCAGTACATCGGCCATGCCGGTGAGCTGCGGGTGCTGTCCCAGCGCATCGCCAAGAACGCCACCGAAGCGGCGGCGGGCAAGGCCGCGGCGTTCAAGCTGCTGGGGGATGCACGCAACGACTTTGCCCAGCGCTGGGGCTATCTGAAGAAGGGCGACCCGGCCACCGGCCTGCCCGGGGCCCCGGTGGCCCTGCGTCAGGAAATGCGCGCCGTGCAGTTGGACTGGGAAAAACTGCTGAAGAACACCGACGCGATCCTGGCCAGCGAACAGACGGTGTTGTCCCTGCATCAGGTGGCCGCGACCCTGGCGGAAACCGTGCCGCAGTTGCAGGTGGAATACGAAAAGGTGGTGGAGATCCTGCTCCAGCGCGGCGCCCCGGCAGCCCAGGTGGCCATGGCCCAGCGCCAGTCGCTGTTGGCCGAACGGATTCTCGGTGCGGTGAATACGGTGCTGGCCGGCGACGAAAACGCCGTGCAGGCCGCCGATGCATTCGGCCGCGATGCCGCGCGTTTCGGCCAGGTGCTCAACGGCATGCTGCAAGGCAACCCGGGGCTGAAGATCAGCCAGGTCGAAGACCTCGACGCCCGGTCCCGCCTGACGGAGATTTCCGAACTGTTCGAGTTCGTTTCCGGTTCCGTGGACGAGATCCTCGAAACCTCGCCCGAGCTGTTCCAGGTCCGCGAATCGGCGAGCAACATCTTCAGCCTGTCCCAGACCCTGCTGGACGAAGCCTCGCTGCTGGCCACCGGCTTCGAGAACCTGGCCGGCAGCCGCAAGCTGGACACCATCGGCGGTTATGTCCTGGGCCTGCTGGCACTGGCGTCGATCATCCTCATCGGCCTGGTGATGGTCCGCGAAACCAACCGCCAGTTGCGGGAAACCGCCGAGAAGAACGAGCGCAACCAGAACGCGATCATGCGTCTGCTGGATGAGATCGAGGACCTGGCGGACGGCGACCTGACAGTGACCGCTTCGGTGACCGAGGACTTCACCGGCACCATTGCCGATTCCATCAACTATTCCGTCGACCAACTGCGCGACCTGGTGGCCACCATCAACCTCACGGCGGGTCAGGTGGCCGGCGCGGTGCAGGAAACCCAGGCCACCGCCATGCAACTGGCGGAAGCCTCGGAGCATCAGGCGCAGCAGATTTGCGAAGCCTCCACGGCGATCAACGACATTGCCCAGTCCATCGATCAGGTCTCGGCCACCGCGGCGGAGTCCTCGGCGGTGGCCGAGCGCTCGGTGGAGATCGCCAACAAGGGCAACGAAGTGGTGCACAACACCATCCACGGCATGGACAACATTCGTGAACAGATCCAGGACACCGCCAAGCGCATCAAGCGTCTGGGTGAGTCTTCCCAGGAAATCGGCGATATCGTCAGCCTGATCGACGACATTGCCGACCAGACCAACATCCTGGCCCTCAACGCGGCGATCCAGGCCTCCATGGCCGGGGATGCCGGGCGCGGTTTTGCCGTGGTGGCCGATGAAGTGCAACGGTTGGCGGAGCGCTCCTCGGCGGCCACGCGACAGATCGAGACCCTGGTGCGGGCGATCCAGACCGATACCAACGAGGCGGTGATCTCCATGGAGCAGACCACCACCGAAGTGGTGCGCGGTGCGCGCCTGGCCCAGGACGCTGGGGTGGCCCTGGAAGAAATCGAAGGCGTATCCAGGACCCTGGCGGCGCTGATCCAGAGCATCTCCAATGCGGCCCAGCAACAGACCTCCTCGGCCGGTCAGATTTCCCTGACCATGAACGTGATCCAGCAGATCACCTCGCAAACCTCGTCCGGCTCCACTGCGACCGCCGAGAGCATCGGCAACCTGGCGAAGATGGCCAGCCAACTGCGCCGCTCTGTATCCGGCTTTACCCTGCCGGCGACCCGGGGACCGGCCCCGAATGACAACCGCTGACGCTGGGAACCCGTTTGCGATCTGGCGAGCACAGAAGGTTTTGACTGGAGTGGTTATGGTTGACCGGCATGACTATGTGGCCCTGGAATGGGTCAAGGGCGAAATTGCCGAGACCTTGAAGCAGGCCTATCAGGCACTGGAGCACCTGGCGGACGATCCCCAGGCCTTGGACGCCCTCGACCAGTGCCTGGAGGGGATTCATCAGGTCCATGGCAGCCTGCAGATGGTGGAGTTCTACGGCGCCGCGCTGTTGGCCGAGGAGATGGAGAAACTCGCCCTGGCCCTGCAGCAACAGCGGGTGGCCCAGCGTGACGAAGCCCTGCGCCTGCTGCGCCAGGCCATCAGCCAGTTGCCCCAGTACCTGGACCGGGTGCAGAGCGCCCGGCGCGACCTGCCGTTGGTGGTGTTGCCACTGCTCAACGACCTGCGCAGCGCCCGGGGTGAAAGCCTGCTTTCGGAAACCAGCCTGTTCAGCCCGCAATTGCCCAGCCTGCCGCCTCTTTCCGACAAGGCCCTGGCAGCGCTGGAACCCCTGGAATTCCCGACCCAGTTGCGCAAGCTGCGACACATGCTGCAGACCGCGCTGGTGGACCTGCTGCGTGAGCAGGACGCCGACATTTGCCTGGGCCACATGGCCAAGGTCTTCGAGCGCCTGGAGGCCCTGTGCCAGGATGCACCGCTGGCGCCCTTGTGGCATATCGCCTCGGCCCTGGTGGAAGGCATGCGCCAGAACGAAATCGCCAACAGCCCGGCGGTGCGCAGCCTGCTCAAGGACGCCGACAAGGAACTCAAGCGGCTCCTGGAGCAGGGCATGCCCGGCATCAACCAGGCGGCGCCCGCCGAGTTGCTCAAGAGCCTGTTGTTCTACATCGCCAAGGCGCGCCATCCCACTCCATTGATGCTGACCATGAAAGAACGTTACGGACTGGACGATGCCTTGCCCGACAGCGCGGTGGTCGACGAGGAGCGGGCCCGCATGGCCGGCCCCGATCGCGATGCCATGCGTTCGGTGCTGGCGGCCGTGTGCGACGGCCTGGTGCGGGTCAAGGAGCGCCTCGACCTGTTCGTGCGCAGCGATCGCCAGCACGCCGGCGACCTGGACAGCCTGCTGTCGCCGCTGCGGCAGATCGCCGACACCCTGGCAGTGCTGGGGTTCGGCCAGCCGCGCAAGGTGATCATCGACCAGTTGGCGGTGGTGCAGAGTCTGGCTCAGGGCCAGCGGGCGCCGGACGACGCGGTGTTGATGGATGTGGCCGGTGCCCTGTTGTATGTCGAGGCGACCCTGGCCGGCATGGTCGGTACTGTGGAGCCGGAGAGTCGCGAAGAAAGCCGCCTGCCCACCACCGACCTGACCCAGATCCACCAACTGGTGATCAGGGAGGCACGGCTCTGCCTGCAGCAGGCCAAGGACCTGATCATCGAGTGCATCGAAGGTGACTGGGAGCGCGAGCTACTGGTTTCGCTGCCAGAGCTGCTGACCCAGGTGCGCGGTGCCCTGGCGATGATTCCGCTGCCCCGCGCCGCCAGCCTGATGGAGGCCTGCAACCAGTTCATCGTCGAGCATCTGCTGCTGGCGCAACCCAGGCCGGCCTGGCAGCAACTGGACCATCTGGCTGACGTGATCACCAGCCTGGAGTACTACCTGGAGCGCTTGAGCGAGGACCATGAAGCCCCGGGCGAAAAGATCCTCGACGTTGCCGAGCAAGGCCTGGCCGCCCTTGGCTATGTACCGGTGGAACAGGTGCCGTTGCTGGATCAGCCCCTGAGTCCCAACCAGGCCCAAGTGGCGCAGGACCTGCAGGCGCAGGATGATCCCCAGGTGGCGCAGTCCCTGGCGGATGCGCTGGCGCTGCCGGTATCGGCCCTCAACCCGCCGGCCCTGATCACCCCGGGCAGCCTGCTGCCGCCCCCTCGGGACGAGGAGCCCGTGGACGACGAACTGCGGGAAGTGTTCCTCGAAGAAACCGAGGAAGTGCTGGAAATGCTTCGCGAGTACCTGCCGCGCTGGGCGGCCGACCCCCAGGGCACGTCCGCCCTGAGTGAGCTGCGCCGGGCCTTTCATACCCTCAAGGGCAGCGGCCGCATGGTGCGCGCGCTGGTGCTGGGGGAGTTGGCCTGGGCGGTGGAGAACCTCCTCAATCGGGTGCTGGAACACAGCGTGGCCCCCGGCCCCGAGGTCCTGCAGCTGGTGGCGGACACGCTGGAGCTGTTGCCTGAGCTGATCGCCGAATTCGCCGTCCAGGGTCAGCGTCAGCGCGATGATGTCGATCGCCTGGCGGCGCGTGCCCATGCCCTGGCCAAGGGCGCCGAGGAGCCTGCCAGCGTGGCGCCGGACGACCACGCCCTCGACCCGCAGTTGCTGGAAATCTTCCGTGCCGAAGCCCAGACCCACCTGGACAGCATCCAGCGTTTTCTCGATCAGGCCGCCGAGCACGTGCCGTTGCAGGCCAGCGACGCACTGCAACGTGCCCTGCACACCCTCAAGGGCAGCGCCTCCATGGCCGGAGTGCTGCCCATCGCCGAGCTGGCCGGGCCCTTCGACCAATTGGCCCGGGAGTACCGGGCGCACCTGATTCCCCTGGACCTGGACGAAGTGGAACTGCTGCTGGAGGCCGAAGGCCTGCTGCGCCGTGGCTTGCGGCAGCTGGACAGTGATCCGCTGGCGCCCATCGATGGTGCCCGCTCATTGGTCGGCCGCGTCCTGGTGCTGCTGGGGGAGCGGCTGGAAGCCTTGCTCAACGCCCCGGACAGTGCCCCTCGGGCCAAGCGCGATCCGCAACTGATCAACAACTTCCTGGCCCAGGGCATGGACATCCTGCTGGATGCCGAAAGCCTGTTGCGGCGTTGGCAGCAGCATCCCGGCGAGCGCCAGGAGCTCAGCGCCTTGCTGGACGAGTTGACCACCCTTGGCGAAGGCGCTCACCTGGCCGACCTGCATCCGGTGGATGAGCTGTGCGAGGCCCTGCTCGATCTCTATGGCGCCGTGGAGGAAAGCAGCCTGGCGGTCAGCGAGGGCTTCTTCAATGAAGCCGAAAGCGCCCATGAAGCCCTGATCAACATGCTCGACGAGCTGGCGGCGGGCCAGGAAGTCAGCCCGCGGCCGGAGCGGGTCGAGGCCCTGCGCGAACTGTTGCACCAGGGCCTCGACCCGTCCGCCACCGGCTTGATCAGAAGCGACGGCAGCCGTGTCCTGAGTATCAGTGAACTGGGGGCGGCCACCGCTGGCCTGGAGCAGGTTGCAGATCCTCTGCAAGCCGATGACGAGATCGTCGAGATCTTCCTCGAAGAAGCGGTGGATATCCTCGAAAGCGCCGACCAGGCCTTGCAGCGCTGGCTGGCCGATCCTGAAAATGCTGCACCGCTGTCGTCCCTGCAGCGGGACATGCATACCCTCAAGGGCGGTGCGCGCATGGCCGAAGTGGCCCCGGTGGCGGAACTGGCCCATGAGCTGGAGTCGCTGTACGAGGGGCTGGTGGACCGGCGCTACAGCCACAGTCAGCACCTGGGCCTGCTATTGCGCAGCAGCCATGAGCAGTTGGCGCTGCTGCTGGAGCAATTGCAGGGGCAACGGCCGCTGGACGAGTCCCGGGCCCAGGTCGATGCCGTGCGGGCCTACCGGCAGCAGGCCGCAAGCCCTGCGGAGCCGGTGCCGAGCGCGGCGCAGGAAGACAGTGCCGCCCAGGACCCGGAGCTGCTGGAGATCTTCCTCGAAGAGGGCTTCGACATCATCGACAGCTCCGCCGCGGCCCTGGGGCGCTGGCAGGCCGACCCCCAGGCCCGCCAGGAGGTGGAAACCCTGCTGCGGGACCTGCACACCCTCAAGGGCGGTGCGCGGATGGTGGAGATTGCTCCCATCGGCGATCTGGCCCACGAGCTGGAGTTTCTCTTCGAAGGCCTGTCCGCCGGCCTGCTGCAACCCAGCCCGGCGCTGTTCACCCTGTTGCAGAAAAGTCACGACCGTCTGGCGCAGATGCTCGACGCAGCCCGGGCTGGCCAGCCCATCGAGGCGGCGCAGAAACTCATCG
This sequence comes from Pseudomonas sp. LPH60, assembly GCF_030718165.1. Lineage (NCBI taxonomy): Bacteria > Pseudomonadati > Pseudomonadota > Gammaproteobacteria > Pseudomonadales > Pseudomonadaceae > Pseudomonas > Pseudomonas sp. LPH60. The sequence goes on along the minus strand of NZ_JAVAJH010000004.1, from coordinate 235,716 downwards.
ACGCCATCCACGACCTGAGCCATCCCCGTGTGCCGTCCACGTCTGGGGTGCCAACCCCGCTACCGGCGAGCAAGCCCGAGCCTGTTGCACCCGCTCCAGAAGCGGCGGCAGCCGGGGACATGGTCAAGGTATCGGCGGAGTTGCTGGACGACCTGGTGAACCTGGCCGGGGAGACGTCGATCTTTCGTGGCCGCATCGAACAACAGGTCAACGATGCTCGGGTGGCCCTCGGCGAGATGGAAACCACCATCGAGCGGATGCGTGACCAGCTGCGCCGCCTGGACACCGAAACCCAGGGACGGATTCTCAGCCGCCAGCAGGTGGAGGCCGAGCGCCTGGGCTACGAAGAGTTCGACCCCCTGGAAATGGATCGACACTCGCAGTTGCAGCAGCTGTCCCGGGCCCTGTTCGAATCGGCCTCGGACCTGCTGGACCTCAAGGAAACCCTCGACCGGCGCAACCATGACGCCGAGAACCTGTTGCAGCAGCAGGGGCGCATCAACACCGAGTTGCAAGAAGGCCTGATGCGCACCCGCATGGTGCCTTTCGAACGCATGGTGCCAAGGCTCAAGCGCATCGTGCGCCAAGTGGCCGAAGAGCTGGGCAAGGACGTGGAATTCGTGGTGGGCAATGCCGAGGGGGAAATGGACCGCAACGTGCTCGAACGCATGGTCGCGCCCCTGGAGCACATGCTGCGCAACGCCGTGGACCACGGCCTGGAATCCGTCGAGGCGCGGCTGGCCGCCGGCAAGCCGCGACAGGGGCGGATCACCCTCGACCTGTCCCGCGAGGGCGGCGACATCATCTTCGACATGCGCGACGACGGTGCCGGAGTGCCCCTGGAGGCGGTGCGCAACAAGGCCATCAAGCGCGGCCTGCTGGACCCGCAAGCCCCCATCAGCGACCGCGAGGTGCTGCAGTTCATCATGCAGCCGGGCTTTTCCACCGCCGAGAAGATCACCCAGATCTCCGGGCGTGGCGTCGGCATGGACGTGGTCCATGAAGAAGTACGCCAACTGGGCGGCAGCATGAGCATTGATTCGGTGGCCGGGCAGGGGGTGCATTTTCGTATCCGTTTGCCATTCACCGTCTCGGTCAACCGGGCATTGATGGTGCAGTGCGCCGACGAGCAGTACGCCATCCCGCTGAACACCGTGGAAGGCATCGTCCGGGTGCTGCCGGGTGAGCTGGACGCCTATTACCAACTCGACCCGCCGCGCTATGAATACGCCGGCCAGCGCTATGACCTGTGCTACCTGGGGGAGCTGCTGCACACCGTGCCGCGGCCAAAACTCCTGGGCCAGGTGCTGCCGTTGCCGGTGCTGCTGGTGCACTGCAACGAGCAGCGTATCGCGGTGCAGGTGGACACCACGGCCGGCACCCGGGAGATCGTAGTCAAGAGCCTGGGCCCGCAGTTCGCGGCAGTGCAGGGCCTGTCCGGTGCGACGATTCTCGGCGATGGCCGGGTGGTGCTGATTCTCGACCTGCTGGCGCATATCCGCGCACAGCAGTTGCAAGCGCCCGTGCCGCGTCCGGCCGGGGAAGAAGCACTGAGCGAGGTGGAGCCGCCACGGCCGATGCTGGTGCTGGTGGTGGATGACTCGGTCACCGTGCGCAAGGTCACCAGCCGCTTGCTGGAGCGCCACGGCATGAACGTGCTCACTGCCAAGGACGGAGTCGATGCCATGGCCGTGCTGGCCGAGCACACCCCGGACCTGATGCTGCTGGATATCGAGATGCCGCGCATGGACGGCTTCGAAGTGGCGATCCAGGTGCGTAACGATCCCCGTCTGCAGCACTTGCCGATCATCATGATCACCTCCCGTACCGGCCAGAAACACCGCGATCGGGCCATGGCCATTGGGGTCAACGACTACCTCGGCAAGCCTTATCAAGAGTCGGTGTTGCTGGAAAGCATCGCCCTGTGGAGCAAGAACCATGCTTGATCACCGCTCCAGCACCCTCACCGGGCTGTTGTTGCCCCTGGCCGACCGCACCCTGATCTTGCCGAACGTGGCGGTGGCCGAGTTGATCGACTACCAGCAGGGCGCCTTCGACCTGGACTCGCCACCCTGGTACCTGGGCCAGGTGCTCTGGCGCGAGCGGCGGATTCCGTTGATCAGTTTCGAATCGGCCTGTGGCAACAAGACGGTGATCGGCGAGCGGGCTCGCATCGTGGTGCTCAATGCCCTGGGCGGGCGCCCGGAACTGAAGTTCATCGCCTTGCTGGTGCAGGGCATTCCCCGCTCTTGCAAGCTCGACAGCCAACTGAGCTATGTCGACGTGCCCCTGGCCCCCCTGGAAAAAGCCGCGGTGCAGGTGGCCGAGCTGGTGGCCAAGGTGCCGGATCTGCTGGCGCTGGAAGAGTTGCTGGTGGGGGGGCTTTAGGGCCGCTTCGCCGGCAAGCCGGCTCCTGCACAAAACCGCCTGTAGGCGCGGGCTTGCCAGCGAAAGCAGCGCCTCAGGCAGTACGCAACCTGTCCCGCACTTCCATCAGCGCATAGCCCAGCAGGTTCAGGCCGCGCCATTGCTCCGGCCGGTTGGCCTTGGCGTCCTCGGCGGCCAGGCCAATGCCCCAGATCCGGTCCACCGGGCTGGCTTCCACCAGCACCTGGTCCCGGGTGGACAGCAAGTACTCGCCCAGGGCCGAGTGCTGGCTGAACTTGGCCAGGTTGCCCTGGACCACGATGTCGAAGCGCGCCGCTTGCCATTGCGTGTCATCGAAACCACGAACCTCACGGCCCAGTTGCTTCACATCGGCGGGCGTCACGGCCTTGAGGATGCGCCCGTGGGTTTCCCGGTCGTCGAACAGCAGGGCCTTGCCGGCCATCATGAAGTGCTCGGCGCTGGGATAGTGGATGCCCTCGATCTCGAGACCGGCGGCAAACCACTGGCTGAAGCAACTCGGGGAAGGGCGCCCGTCCCGGGTCGGCTGGTGCCCCCAGAACATCAGGTAGTCGGGCTTCAGGCCGTGCTTGATCTGTTCCAGCAACGCCTGGTTCGAGCGAATCGGTGTGTCCATGCTGACTCTCATTGTTGTCTGCTCAGGCCATTGGCTGGCCGGTCCGGTGGGCATTGTGTACCGAGAGCGAGAAACGGCGCCATTGGCTTGGCAATCGTTACGCTCAGCGTAACTATCCAACGCCGGGCTTGATTGATGACCCCAGGTTTCACTCCTATGGTGACTGCCACGACAGCGAACCCGTGGAGTGAGCATGACAACAATAATTTCCCCCGACGCGCGCTGGTCGCGGCGGCGCAGCGAAAAGCAGCGGCGCCTCGAGCAGGTGCGGGCCATCGCCGATGGCGTGGTGTTGCCGAGCGACAAGATCGTCGCCGCCCTGGAAGCCCTGATCCTGCCCGGCGACCGGGTGGTGCTGGAAGGCAACAACCAGAAGCAGGCGGACTTTCTCTCCCGCGCCCTGGCCAAGGCCGACCCGGCCAAGCTGCATGACCTGCACATGATCATGCCCAGTGTCGGCCGTTCCGAGCACCTGGACCTGTTCGAGCGCGGCATTGCCCGCAAGCTGGACTTCTCCTTCGCCGGCACCCAGAGCCTGCGCATCAGCCAGTTGCTGGAAGACGGGCTGCTGGAAATCGGCGCCATTCATACCTACATCGAACTCTATGCGCGGCTGGTGGTGGACCTGATCCCCAATGTGGTGCTGTCCGCCGGCTTCATGGCCGACCGCGCCGGCAACATCTACACCGGCCCCAGCACCGAGGACACCCCGGCACTGATCGAGCCGGCGGCCTTCAGCGACGGCATTGTCATCGTCCAGGTCAACCAGTTGGTGGATGACGTCAGCGAGCTGCCCCGGGTCGACATCCCCGCCTCCTGGGTCGACTTCGTGGTGGTGGCCGACAAGCCGTTCTACATCGAACCGCTGTTCACCCGCGATCCACGGCATATCAAGCCGGTGCACGTGCTGATGGCGATGATGGCGATCCGCGGCATCTACGAAAAACACAAGGTGCAGTCGCTGAACCACGGCATCGGTTTCAACACCGCGGCCATCGAGCTGATCCTGCCGACCTACGGCGAGTCCCTGGGGCTCAAGGGCAAGATCTGCCGCAACTGGACCCTCAATCCTCACCCGACCCTGATCCCGGCCATTGAAAGCGGCTGGGTGGAAAGCGTGCATTGCTTCGGCACCGAACTGGGCATGGAGAACTACATCGCCGCGCGTCCGGACGTATTCTTCACCGGCCGCGACGGCTCGCTGCGGTCCAACCGGATGTTCTGTCAGCTGGCCGGGCAATACGCGGTGGACCTGTTTATCGGCGCCACCTTGCAGGTGGACGGCGACGGTCACTCTTCCACCGTGACCCGCGGCCGCCTGGCTGGTTTCGGCGGCGCACCGAACATGGGCCACGACCCACGCGGGCGGCGCCACGGCACTCCGGCCTGGCTCGATATGCGCCAGGATCAGAGCGATGCACCCCAGGCCATGCTCGAACGCGGCAAGAAGCTGGTGGTGCAGATGGTGGAAACCTTCCAGGAAGGCGGCAAACCGACCTTTGTCGAGACCCTGGATGCCGTGGAGGTGGCGCGCAAGAGCGGCATGCCCCTGGCGCCGATCATGATCTACGGCGACGACGTCACTCACCTGCTCACCGAGGAAGGCATCGCCTACCTGTACAAGGCCCGCTCCCTGGAAGAACGCCAGGCGATGATTGCCGCCGTGGCTGGGGTGACCGCCATCGGTTTGCGCCACAACCCCAAAGACACCGCGCGCATGCGCCGTGAAGGGCTGATCGCCTTGCCCGAAGACCTGGGCATCCGCCGGACCGACGCCAGTCGCGAGCTGCTGGCGGCGAAAAGCGTCGCCGATCTGGTGCAGTGGTCCGGTGGCTTGTACAACCCGCCCGCCAAGTTCAGGAGCTGGTAATGCACGCACTCAACCTGCAATCACAACCCCTGAGCCTGGCCGAACGCCTGGCGGACCTGGCGGTGGACGCGCTGATCGACGAGGCCGACCTGTCGCCCAAGCCGGCCCTGGTGGACCGCCGTGGCAATGGTGCCCATACCGATCTGCACCTGGGCTTGATGCACGCTTCGGCCCTGGCCCTGTGGCCGGCCTTCAAGGAGATGGCCGAAGCGGCGCTGGCGTTCGGTGAAGTCGGCCTGCCTCTGCGCGAAGCCCTGGGCCGCATCGGCCGCGAAGGCGAACAGGCCATGCTCGCCACCACGGCGGGGGTGAATACCCATCGTGGGGCGATCTGGGCCCTGGGCCTGCTGGTGGCCGCCGCCGCGCTGGAACCACGATCCACAGGTGCCGGCAGTGTTGCGCTGCGGGCTGCGCGCCTGGCCCTGCTGGAGGATCGCTATGCACCACGGCCCTTGAGTCATGGCGCCCAGGTGGCGCTGCGCTACGGCGTGCGCGGTGCTCGGGAAGAAGCCCAGCAAGGCTTCCCCGCGGTGCTGCAATGGGGGCTGCCACAGCTCAAGCGCAGCCGCGCCCAGGGCCATGGCGAACAGAACGCCCGACTCGATGCCTTGCTGGCGATCATGAGCCGTCTGGCGGATACCTGCGTGCTGTACCGCGCCGGTGAGCAAGGCTTGCAGGCCATGCAGCAGGGCGCCCAGGCGGTGCTCGATGCCGGTGGCAGCGCCAGCCTTGCCGGTCGTCGTCGTTTGCATGAGCTGGACCTGCAACTGTTGACCTTGAATGCCTCGCCCGGCGGTGCTGCTGATTTGCTGGCGGCCAGCCTGCTGTTGGACCGGATCGAATCCGCCGACGCCTTTATCCAGGGAGCGCTGTAATGGAAACCTTGTCTTTTCAATTCCCCGCCGGCCAGCCCGGCCGTGGCCGCGCCCTGGTGGGCTGTGTGGGCTCCGGCGACCTGGAAGTGCTGCTGGAGCCGGGTCAGCCCGGCACATTGACCATCCAGGTGCAGACTTCGGTAAACGGCAGCGCCGCCCGCTGGCAGCACCTGTTCGAGCGCATGTTCGACGGCCAGTTGCCGCCGGCGCTGCTGATCGACATCCATGATTTCGGCGCCACTCCCGGGGTGGTGCGCCTGCGCCTGGAACAGGGCTTCGAGGAGATCGGCCATGACTGACAGCGCACGTTTATTGAACAAGCACAGCTTCGTCGAGCTGGGTGCTCGGCAGCGGGCCCGGGCCTTGCTGGATGCCGGCAGTTTTCGCGAGCTGCTGGACCCTTTCCAGCGGGTCATGTCGCCCTGGCTGGCGCGTCAGGGCGTGGTGCCCCAGGCCGACGACGGCGTGGTGATCGCCAAGGGCAGCATCGCCGGTTTGCCGGTGGTGATTGCCGCCATCGAAGGCGCGTTCCAGGGCGGCAGCCTGGGTGAAGTGGGCGGGGCGAAGATCGCCGGAGCCCTGGAACTGGCTGCCGAGGACAACCGCAACGGCATCCCGACCTGTGCCGTGCTGCTGCTGGAAACCGGTGGCGTGCGCCTGCAGGAAGCCAACCTCGGGCTGGCGGCGATTGCCGACATCCATGCGGCGATTGTCGACCTGCGCCAGTACCAGCCGGTGATCGGCGTGGTGGCCGGCAGTGTCGGCTGTTTTGGCGGCATGTCGATTGCCGCCGGGCTGTGCAGTTATCTCGTGGTCACCCAGGAAGCGCGCCTGGGGCTCAACGGCCCGCAAGTGATCGAGCAGGAAGCCGGGCTTGAGGAGTACGACTCCCGGGATCGGCCGTTCATCTGGAGCCTGACCGGCGGCGAGCAGCGTTTTGCCAGCGGCCTGGTTGACCGTTACGTGGCCGACGACGTGGCGCAGATCCAGGCCCAGGTCCGCGAGTTGCTGGCCCTTGGCTTGCCCGAGCGGCAACGCAGCCGCGAGGCCGATCTGTACCTGCAACGCCTGGCCCGTTTGGACACCACGCCGCAAATCGATGCGGCGACGGTTCGCGATCTGTATCAAGGAGACCGCTCATGAGTGCTTGTTCTTTGCGGGGTTTGAACTGGTTCAACGCCTTGAGTGGCGGCGCCGCGCTGGTGGCCGGCCTGCCGCCGTCGCTGCGGGTGGCCGATGGTGAATTGGCGGGGCAGCCGGTGCGTTTTATCGCCGTGGTGGCCGACCCGGAAAATCGCTTTCCCCGTGCCCGTCAGGGCGAGGTTGGATTACTGGAAGGCTGGGGCCTGGCCAAGGCCGTGGATGAGTTGATCGATGCCGACTGCGACCAGCCTCACAAGCGGGCGCTGCTCGCCATTGTCGATGTGCCGAGCCAGGCCTATGGCCGTCGCGAAGAGGCCCTGGGCATCCATCAGGCCCTCGCGGCGGCGGCCGACAGCTACGCCCGGGCGCGGCTGGCCGGGCACCCGGTGATTGCCCTGTTGGTGGGCAAGGCCATGTCCGGAGCCTTTCTGGCCCACGGTTATCAGGCCAACCGCTTGATCGCCCTGCGCGATCCCGGGGTGATGGTGCATGCCATGGGCAAGGCCTCGGCGGCGCGGGTCACCCTGCGCAGTGTCGAGGAACTGGAAGCCCTGGCCGCCAGCGTGCCGCCCATGGCCTATGACATCGGCAGCTACGCCAGTCTCGGGCTGCTCTGGGAAAGCGTATCGGTGCGGCAGATTGAACAGCCGGCAGTGGAGGATCTGGCGGTCGTCGAGGAATGCCTGTTGGCGGCGATTGCCGATGTGCGGGCCAAAGGTGTCGACCTGAGCTGCCGTCTGGGGGCGTCGAACCGGGCGGCGTCGAGCCGGGTTCGCCAATTGCTGCGGGAACAGTGGTGAACAGCCTCGGCCCCTGGCTGCCCCACGACTTGCTGTGGGGCATGACCCCGGCGCAGTTGGCCGCCGATGCGCCGGATTGGGCCTTTGCCGTGCTGGAGGCCGGGCAGCCGGTGGTGGTGCGGCGGGCGCTGACGGCGCCGGGGCAGATTGCTGTCGGCCTGCGCGGTGGCACCCGTGAGCAGCGCTACCCGGCTGTGCTGGCGTTGGAGTCGGTGCAGCGTGGGGTACATCCCGAGGCGCTGTGCCGGATGTCCGGCTCGCGCTCATTGCCGGCGCTTCGGGCGTTGCAGCAGTTACGCGGCGAGCTGGATGCCCTGGGCCTGGTCTGGGGCGTCAGCGGCAGCGCCGGTTTTGAGTTGGCCTGTGGGATTGCCGCGCTGCATCAGCACAGCGACCTGGACCTGATCCTGCGCACGCCGGAACCTTTTTCCCGGGCTCAGGCCCGCGAGTTGCTGGCCCTGCTGGAGTGCGCCGAGTGCCCGGTGGATCTGCAATTGCAGGTGCCGGCCGGCGCTCTGGCCCTGCGGGAATGGGCGGGAACGGCGCCTCGGGTGCTGCTCAAGAGTGCCGGGGGCGCGCGCTTGGTCAGCGACCCCTGGTGCGCGCTGGAGCAGGCGGCATGAGCAGCTTGCTGGTGTTTCCGGGCCAGGGCGCGCAGCAGCCGGGGATGCTCCAGCGTTTGCCGCCAAGCCCTGAAATCCGCGCCTGCCTGGACGAGGCCAGCGAAGTGCTGGGCGAGGATGTGCTGACCCTGGATTCGCCCCAGGCCCTGGCCAGCACACGGGCGGTGCAGTTGTGCCTGTTGATCGCTGGCGTGGCCTGTGCCCGGACCCTGCTGCAAGCGCCGGTCAAGGCGGACTATGTGGCGGGCTTGTCCATCGGCGCCTACCCGGCGGCGGTGGTGGCCGGGGCCCTGGGGTTTGCCGATGCGTTGCGACTGGTGAGCCTGCGTGGCCAGTTGATGCAGCAAGCCTATCCGCAGGGCTATGGCATGACCGCATTGATCGGCCTGGATCTGGCGCAGGTGGAGGGGTTGCTGGCCCAGGTCCACAGCCCGCAAACGCCGGTGTACCTGGCCAATATCAACGCCGACAGCCAAGTGGTGATCGCCGGCAGCGATGCGGCGATGCATGCCGTGGCCGAGCTGGCCCGGGGGTGTGGAGTCGGCGTGGCCAAGCGTCTGGCGGTCAGCGTGCCGTCCCATTGCCCGTTGCTGGAACAACCGGCCCAGATCCTGGCCGCCGCTTTTGCCGAAGTGCCCTTGCAGGTGCCCGCCCTGGGTTATCTGAGCGGCAGCCGGGCCCGACCGTTGCGCACGGTGGAACAGGTGCGCGATGACCTGGCGTTCAACATGTGCCGGGTGGTGGACTGGCGCGGCACCGTGCAAAGCGCCTACGAGCGCGGGGTGCGCCTGCAGATCGAACTGCCACCCGGCGCGGTACTCACCGGGTTGGCCCGCCGGGTGTTTGCCCAGGGGACGGTGATCGCCTTCGACGGCGCGCGCCTGGACACCTTGCAGGCGCTGATGCGTGAGGAGGGAAGCCGCGACCGATAGAGCACCGACTCAGGCTGACGAAGCACAAGAACAACAACTTCGACGATGCACTTTGAGGACAACAACAATGATTATCTACGGTGTGGCCTTCCTGGCCTTTTGTACCCTGGTGGGTATTTTCATCGGTGAGCTGCTGGGCAAATTGATCGGCGTGCCGGCCAATGTCGGCGGCGTCGGTATTGCCATGCTGCTGTTGATCGGCCTGGGCAGCTACCTGCACAAGCGCGGCTTGTTCGCCGGCAAGTCCGAGCAGGGCGTGGAGTTCTGGGGCGCGGTGTACATCCCCATCGTGGTGGCCATGGCCGCCCAGCAAAACGTGTATGGCGCGCTCAAGGGCGGGCCGATGGCGATCCTGGCGGGCACCCTGGCGGTGGTGATCGCCTTTGCCCTGGTGCCGGTGCTGGTGCGCATCGGCAACAAGGCGCCGGATGCGGCCGTTGCTCAGAAAACAGCGGGGTAAGGGCCATGTACGAATCGATGATGAAGGTCATTACCGGCTACGGGCTGATCAGCGGTTTTGCAGTGATCGGGATCACCATGTGGGTCTCCTACTGGATCTCCAACACCTTTACCAAGGGCCGCCTGCATGGCTCGGCCATCGCCATTCTGCTGGGGCTGGTGCTGTCCTACGTGGGCGGCGCCTTCACCGGTGGGCAGAAGGGCGTGGTGGATATCCCGCTGCTCTCGGGCATCGGCTTGTTGGGCGGAGCGATGCTGCGGGACTTCGCGATTGTCGCCACCGCCTTCGGTGTCAGTGTCGAGGAGCTCAAACGCGCCGGATTCGTAGGGGTGCTGGCGCTGTTTGTCGGGGTTGGCTCGTCCTTTGTGGCGGGAGTGGGGGTGGCCATGGCGTTTGGTTACACCGATGCGGTGAGCCTGACCACCATTGGCGCCGGGGCGGTGACTTACATCGTCGGGCCGGTGACTGGCGCAGCCATCGGCGCCAGCTCCGAGGTCATGGCGCTGTCGATTGCCGCGGGGTTGATCAAGGCGATTCTGGTGATGGTGATGACACCCTTCGTGGCACCGCTGATCGGCCTCAACAACCCGCGCAGCGCGGTGATCTTCGGCGGTTTGATGGGCACTTCCAGCGGCGTCGCCGGGGGCCTGGCGGCCACCGATCCGAAGCTGGTGCCCTATGGTTGCCTGACGGCGGCGTTCTACACGGCCCTGGGCTGCCTGCTGGGGCCGTCGCTGCTGTTCCTGCTGATGCGTGGCCTGCTGGGCGCGTAGGCGCCGGCTTGCCGGCGAAGGGGCCTTTGAGACGTGCACAGGTCTTATGGACGCCTTCGCTGGCAAGCCAGCTCCTACGGCGGGTTGCGGTGTTGCCAATGACGCGTTTTGGCAGGAACCGGCTTCCTACGTGATTTGCCGATTGGCGTACATCCGGCATTCGGCCAACAGTGCCAACAGGTTCGGGTCGCGTTCCTTGGCCTTGAGAAACACCACGCCGATATGTTGCTGCAGGCGGTAGCGCGCCTGCAGCGGTATCAGTTTCACGCGGTTCTCGTAGACGGCCGCGATCCTCCCCGGCAGCAACGCGTAACCCACCCCTGAGCTGACCATGCTCAGCAAGGTGAAGATGTCGTTGACCTGCATCGCTACCTTGGGTTCGAACCCCGCCTGCTTGAACACCCGCACCCCATCCTGATGAGTGGCAAAGCCTTGGGTCAGGGTGATGAAGGTGGCATCGCGCACGTCGGCCAGGTCCACTTCACGCTGCTGGGCGAAGGGCGAATCGGCGGGAGTGGCAAGGAAAATGTCGTCGGAAAACAGCGGCAGTTGTTCACAGTCCGGGTCGTTGACGCTGTCGTCCAGGGAAATCAGGATGGCGTCCACTTCCATGTTCTTGAGCTTGTACAGCAGGTCGATGTTGGAGCCCAGGATCAGGTCGATGTTCAGTTCGCTGCGGCGCAGCTTCAGGCCCATGATCAGCTGCGGCACGGTTTTCACCGTCAGCGAATAAAGCGCGCCGAGTTTGAAACGTTCTGCGGAAAAGCCCGCCGCTTCACGGGTCAAACGCACGCTCTCGACCACGTCCTGGACCAGCTTCTGGGCGCGTTCTTCGAGGACGAAGGCGCTTTCCAGCGGCGTCAGGTTGCGCCCCTCATGCTTGAACAGCGGGCAGCGCAGAGCGTTTTCCAGGGAGTGGATGGCGCGGTGCACGCTGACATTGCTGGTCTGCAACTCGGCGGCAGCGCGGGCCAGATTGCCGGTGCGCATGAAGGCCAGAAACACTTCGAGCTTTTTCAGGGTCAACTCTTCGTCGATGAGCATGGACTGGCCTCGGCTGATGAGGGGCTGATGATGCCCGATGAGTCAGGGCGTGGCCGCTGGTTTTTTATTGGCCGTGCCCCAATAGACATGTTGCGCTTTCAAGCTGCAGGCCTGAGCCTTGCGTGTTTTTTCAATGTTTCAAGGGTGAGCGACAGATGTATCACGGAGAAAGATTCAACGCCTGGACCCACTTGCTGGGTGCGATCGCCGCGTTTGTCGGCGGGATCTGGCTGGTGGTGCTGGCCAGCCTCGATGGCGACCCGTGGAAGATCGTCGGTGTGGCGATCTATTCCTTCACCTTGCTGGTGCTCTACAGCGTGTCCACGGTCTACCACAGCGTGCGTGGGCGGGCCAAAGGCATCATGCAGAAGGTCGATCACTTTTCCATCTATCTGCTGATTGCCGGCAGCTACACCCCCTTCTGCCTGGTGACCCTGCGCGGGCCCTGGGGCTGGACCCTGTTCGGGATTGTCTGGGGGTTGGCGCTGATTGGCATCCTGCAGGAGATCAAGCCGCGTTCCGAGGCGCGAATTCTGTCCATCGTGATCTACGCGGTCATGGGCTGGATCGTGCTGGTGGCGGTCAAGCCGCTGCTGGCGGCTTTGGGCCCCGCCGGTTTTGCCTGGCTGGCCTCGGGTGGCGTGCTGTACACCGTGGGCATCATCTTCTTTGCCCTGGATAGCCGCCTGCGTCATGCCCATGGCATCTGGCACCTGTTCGTGATCGCCGGCAGCCTGCTGCACTTCATCGCCATCCTGTTCTACGTCCTATAAGGGGTGGTCCAGCTGGGCCTGGGCCTGGTGGGCGAAGATCTCCAACAGGCTGGCCAGGGTGTGGGGCGGTGGTTCGGCGGCGCGGGTCACGGCGTACAGGGTGATGGGCAGCGGCGGGCTCAGGGGGCGGATGGCGGTGCTGGCGGTTGACGCGCCCAGGGCGGTGAACGGGTCGATCAGCGCCAACCCGGCGCCGGATTCGACCATGGCCCGGGCCAGGGAATAGGTCTGTACGGCAATGCTGATCCGCGGCGGCGGTTCCACGGCCTTGAGGTAGCTGTCGAGCCGGGCCGACAGCGGGTCGCTGCTGCTCAGGCCAATCAGTGGTGCATCCGCCAATTCCATCAACGCCAGCGGCTGGCCGCGCATGGCGGGCGGCCAGTAGTCCTGCGGGGCCAGGGCCACCAGCACGCCCTCGGCCAGGGGCTGTGCACAGAGCCCGGGGTGGTCCGGGCGCTGCAGGGTCAGGGCCACATCGATTTCCCGCATCAGCAGGTTCTGCACCAGTTCGCGGCTATGGGCGCTGGACAGTTCGCACAGGCTGTCCGGGTATCGGCGGGTCCATTCGCTGATGGCCGGCGGCAGCAGTGCCAGGGCCAGGGCCGGGGTGGCGCCGATGCGCAGGCTCTGGCCCGGCGCCCGGCGCAGGTTCTGCGCCAGCCGCCTGACCCCTTGCAGGCTTTCGCTGACCTTGTCCACTTCCCGCTCCAGCTCCAGGGCTTCGGGCGTGGGCTGCAACTTGCCCCGTACCCGCAGGAACAGCGGAAAACCCAGTTGCAGTTCGGCGTGCTGCAGGACCTTGCTCACTGCCGGCTGGGAGACGTGCAGCAGCTGCGCGGCGCCGCTGATGGAGCCGGTCTGGCGAATGGCCTGGAAGATTTCGATGTGACGCAGTCGCATGGGCAGTCCATAACCTTTGTTTATGGGTGGTCCATCTTTATTCATTGTTCGGCGCCTGTCACCTGCCCCTAACCTTGCGCCATTCAACAAGCGGTCGGGGACAGTCATGAGTCAGCGGGTTTGCATCATCGGCGGTGGCGTCATTGGCCTGGCCAGCGCCTATGCCCTGGTTCGCCAGGGCCTGGAAGTGACGCTGGTGGAAGCCCAGGATGCCCTCGGCAGCCAGACCAGCTTCGCCAATGGCGGGCAGTTGTCCTATCGCTATGTAGCGCCCCTGGCCGATGCCGGTGTGCCTTGGCAGGCCCTGGGCTGGATGCTCAAGGGCGACTCGCCGCTCAAGCTGCGCCCGCGCCTGGACCCGGCGCAATGGCGTTGGTTGGCGGGGTTTCTCGGCGCCTGCCGGCATTCGGTGAACCAGCGCAATGCTGCTCATCTGCTGCGCCTGGCGCTGCTCAGCCAGAGCACGTTGCAGAGCTGGCGCGAGGACGACGGCTTGGCGGGCTTCGACTGGCGGCGCAATGGCAAGCTGGTGACCTTTCGTGAGCGTGGCAGCTTCGACCACGCTCGGCACAACCTCGCGGACCGCCGCCAGCAGCAGGTGTTGTCGGCCGCCGAGTGCGCGGCGCTGGAACCGACCCTGGGCGACGCGCCCTTTGTCGGCGGCATCCACACCCCCGACGAGGAAGTGGCCGATTGTCATGGCTTCTGCCAGCAGTTGGCGGCGCGGCTGCGGGCTTCCGGGCGTTGCGAGATTCTCCTGGGCCAGCGGGTTCGGGGCATTCATCACCAGGGCGACCGGGTGCAGGCCATCGATCTGGGCGACCGGCTCTTACCGGTGGAGCACCTGGTGCTGGCGGCCGGTCACCGCAGCGCCGAGCTGCGCCTGCCCGGGCTCAAGCTGCCCCTGTATCCGCTCAAGGGCTATAGCCTCAGCGTGCCCATCGGTCCTGAGCACCGCGCGCCGGATATCAGCATCACCGACTACAACCGCAAGATCGTCTACGCCAGGATCGGCCAGCAGTTGCGGGTGGCGGCCATGGTCGACATCGTCGGCTTCGATCCGTCCCCGGACCCGGCTCGGCTGGCCTTGATGCGGCGTCAGGCCGAGCAGACCTTCGCCGCCGCCGGTGATTATGCGGCGGCCAGCGAATGGGCCGGGATGCGTCCCGCCACTCCCAGCGGCGTGCCGCTGATCGGCGCCACCGCTTATCGCAATCTGTGGCTCAACCTTGGTCACGGCGCGCTGGGATTCACCCTGGCCTGTGGCAGTGGCCAGCTGCTGGGCGAACTGATTGGCCAGCGTTCCACCAGCATCGACATGCAGGGCCTGGCGCCCCGCGTCGCCTGAACGTTCAACAGGAGTCTTCAGATGAGTATCCAGCGTATCCACAGCAACCATCGCCTCAGCGGTGCCGTCACCTTTGCCGGACTGGTGTTCCTTTCCGGCCAGGTGCCGGGGGCCAGCAGCGACATCGGCGGCCAGACCCGGGAGGTCCTGGAGAAGATCGACGCCTTGCTGGCCGAGGCGGGCAGCGACAAGGATCATCTCTTGAGCGCGACGATCTACCTCAAGGACATCCAGGCCGATTTCGCGGTGATGAACGAAGTCTGGTCGGCCTGGCTGTCCCCCGGGCAGGCGCCGGCGCGCACGACCTTGCAGGCGGCCCTGGCGCGCCCGCAGATCCTCGTCGAAATCAGCGTCATCGCTGCTCGCCGCTGAATCACCTCTACCCACAACGGAGAATAACAATGCATAAGATCACGTTGCTCGGCTGCACCCTGGGGCTGTTGTTCAGCGCCGTTTCCCAGGCCAACGAGGCGCCCCTGGACGGCACCCTGGCCAAGATCGCCAATAGCTCCAGTATTACCTTGGGTTATCGCGATGCCTCGGTGCCCTTTTCCTACGTCGGCGACAACAGCGGCCAGCCCATGGGCTATTCGGTGGAGCTGGCGGGCAAGGTGGTGGAGCGCATCCAGCAGCAGTTGCACCTGCCCAAGCTGAAGGTGAAGTACAACCTGGTGACGTCCCAGACGCGCATTCCCCTGGTGCAGAACGGCACCGTGGATCTGGAGTGCGGTTCTACCGGCGTGACAGCCGAGCGGCAGAAGCAGGTGGCGTTTTCCTACGGTTTTATCTACGTCAAAGGGCAACTCTTGACCGCCAAGGACAGCGGGATCAAAAGCTTCGCCGATCTGCGGGGCAAGAACGTGGTGACCACGGCGGGGACCACCAACGAGCGGTTTCTCAAGAGTTACAACGTCGAGCACAAGATCGACATGTTCGTGATCAGCGCCAAGGACCACGGCGAGGCATTCCAGATGCTGCAGTCGGGGCGTGCGGCGGCGTTCTACATGGATGATGCGCTGCTCTACGGCGAACGGGCCAAGGCGCGGGACCCGCACAATTGGGTGGTGGTGGGGGAGGAGCAGTCGCGGGAGATCTACAGCTGCATGGTGCGCAAGGATGACCCGCAATTCCTGGCCCTGGTGAATGGGGTCCTGGCGGATCTGTATCGCAGTGGCGAGATCAACGGCATCTACCAGCGCTGGTTCCAGCAGCCGATTCCGCCCAAGGGCCTGAACCTGGAGTTCCCCATGACTGCCGAGCTGAAGGCGATCATCGCCCAGCCCACCAGCGACCCGGTGCAATAACCGGCTGTTGCGCCGCCACCTGTAGGACCCGGCTTGCCGGCGAAGGGGCCTTTGATACGTGTACGGGGCTGATGGGCGCCTTCGCTGGCAAGCCAGCGCCTACGGTGGGTGTTTGAACGGGGACTGTTTTAGAAGTCGCCCCACAGTTGCTGGGCCACGGCCAGGGCGACCACGGGGGCGGTTTCGGTGCGCAGCACGCGAGGACCAAGACGGGCAGGCAGAAAGCCTGCACCGTGGGCCTGATCCACTTCGGCATCGGACAGACCGCCTTCCGGGCCAATCAGGAAGGCCAGGGTCTGGGGTTTGGCGTGGCTTTCCAGGGGCTGGGCCACGGGATGCAGGACCAGTTTCAGGTCCGCCTGGGTCTGCTTGATCCAGTCCGCCAGCAATACCGGTGGATGAATCAGCGGAACGCGGGAGCGACCGCATTGCTCACAGGCGCTGATGGCCACCTGGCGCCAGTGCAGCAGGCGTTTGTCGGCGCGTTCGTCCTTGAGCCGCACTTCGCAGCGCTCGCTGAAGATCGGGGTGATTTCGCTGACCCCAAGTTCCGTGGCTTTCTGGATCGCCCAGTCCATGCGTTCGCCCCGGGACAGGCCCTGGCCCAGGTGAATCTGCAGCGGTGATTCGTCCTGGCCGGCAAAGCGTTCATCCAGCTGCACCCGTACCCGCTTCTTGCCCACTTCCACCAGCGTGCCGCGAAACTCCATCCCTGAGCCGTCGAACACCTGCAAGGCGTCACCTTCGGCCATGCGCAGCACGCGTCCGATGTAATGGGCCTGGGCTTCCGGCAGTTCGTGTTCGCCAAGGCTCAAGGGGGCGTCGATAAAGAAGCGGGACAATCTCATCTGGTTTCTCTGTGCTGTAGGAGCCGGCTTGCCGGCGATAAACGATGGTGCGCTGCGTGGCGAAGCGCTTCGCTGGCAAGCCCGCTCCTGCGCCAGAGGGTGCAGGAGCGGGGCGAGGGACTCAGCCCGGATCGCGGAAGCCCGGGTGGAAGTCCTTGGGCACGGCCATGCTGACGCTGTCGCGGGTGGCGATGTCGATGCCTTCGCTGGCGACTTCGGCGAGGAAGTCGATCTGCTCCGGGGTGATCACGTAGGGCGGCAGGAAATACACCACGTTGCCCAGGGGGCGCAACAGGGCGCCGCGCTCCAGGGCGTGCTGGAAAACCTTCAGGCCGCGACGTTCCTGCCACGGGTAGGCGCTCTTGCTGGCCTTGTCCTGGACCATTTCGATGGCCAGGACCATGCCGGTCTGGCGCACTTCGGCCACGTGGGGGTGATCCACCAGGTGCGCGGTGGCGCTGGCCATGCGCTGGGACAGTGCGCGGTTGTTCTCGATGACGTTGTCCTGCTCGAAGATGTCCAGGGTCGCCAGCGCCGCCGCACAGGCCAGCGGGTTGCCGGTGTAGCTGTGGGAGTGGAGGAAGGCGCGCAGGGTCGGGTAGTCATCGTAGAAGGCGCTGTAGACCTCATCAGTGGTCATGCACGCGGCCAGAGGCAGGTAGCCGCCGGTCAGGGCCTTGGACAGGCACAGAAAGTCCGGACGGATGCCGGCCTGCTCGCAGGCGAACATGCTGCCGGTGCGGCCGAAGCCCACGGCGATCTCATCATGGATCAGGTGCACGCCATAGCGGTCGCAGGCTTCGCGCAGCAGCTTGAGGTACACCGGGTGGTACATGCGCATGCCGCCGGCGCCCTGGATCAATGGCTCGACGATGACCGCGGCTAGCGTGTCGTGGTGTTCGGCCAGGGTCTGTTCCATGGCGGCGAACATGTTTCGCGAATGCTCTTCCCAGCTCATGCCGTCGGGACGCAGGTAGCAGTCCGGGCTAGGCACCTTGAGGGTGTCCAGCAGCAGGGCCTTGTAGGTCTCGGTGAACAGCGGTACGTCGCCCACCGACATGGCGGCGATGGTTTCGCCGTGGTAGCTGTTGCTCAGGGTGACGAAGCGCTTCTTGGCCGGCTGACCGCGGTTGAGCCAGTAGTGGAAGCTCATCTTCATCGCCACTTCGATGCACGACGAACCGTTGTCGGCGTAGAAGCAGCGGGTCAGGCCTTCGGGGGTGATCTGCACCAGGCGCTCGGACAGCTCGATCACCGGCTGGTGGCTGAAACCGGCGAGGATCACATGCTCCAGCTGGTCCACTTGATCCTTGATGCGTTGGTTGATGCGCGGATTGGCATGGCCGAATACATTGACCCACCAGGAACTGACCGCGTCCAGGTAGCGTTTGCCTTCGAAGTCTTCCAGCCAGACGCCTTCACCGCGCTTGATGGGGATCAAAGGCAGTTGTTCGTGGTCTTTCATCTGGGTGCAGGGATGCCACAACACCGCGAGATCGCGTTGCATCCACTGGTTATTCAGGCCCATGTAGAGTCTCCTGGAGGCGGAATCGGGCAAGCCTATGCAATGCATGGCCGCGGGACAACCTATTGTGTGGGGCGACGGTCAGACAAATGCGCCCTGTACGCAAAGACGTGTCTGAGAGCTGCCAGGGCACCCGCCCTTGGTTATCCCTGAGTCTTCTGAAACGGTCCTTAATCTTTTCTTAACGAGCTCGGCCCAGACTATCGATCGTATTTCTCGATATTTCAAAGCAAAATTTTTCGCTTTAATTCGATAGGTAAATCGCTAGTCTTGGTCAGCGTTTCTTACAGGATGCAACTCGATGCAGTTACGTAATTCTTCTTCGCGCTACGGCTGGGTAAGCATTGTTCTGCACTGGGGCGTGGCCCTGGCCGTCTTCGGATTGTTCGCTTTGGGCCTGTGGATGGTCGGTCTCGACTACTACAGCACCTGGCGCAAAGACGCCCCGGACCTGCACAAGAGTATTGGCCTGACGCTGTTTGCGATCATGCTGCTGCGGGTGCTGTGGCGTTTTGTCAGCCCACCACCACCGGCACCGGCCAATCATGGGCGTCTGACCCGCCTGGGGGCCAAGTTGGGACATGGGTTCCTGTACCTGGGTCTGTTCGCGGTCATGATTGCCGGTTACCTGATCTCCACCGCAGACGGCGTCGGTATCCCGGTGTTTGGCTTGTTTGAAGTTCCTGCTCTGGTTTCCGGACTGCCGGACCAGGCAGATGTAGCAGGCGTGGTGCATCTGTACCTGGCCTGGGCGCTGGTGATCTTTGCCGGCATCCATGGTCTGGCGGCCTTGAAGCACCACTTTATCGATCGTGATGCGACCCTCACCCGTATGCTGGGTCGCAAAGCCTGATGTTCAACCTCGACTCAAAAGGAATAGAAAGCATGTTGAAAAAGACTCTCGCCGCTCTGGCAATCGGATCGGCTGTATTGGCGGCCGGTCAAGTGATGGCAGCGGACTACGTGATCGACAAGGAAGGCCAGCACGCCTTCGTCGACTTCAAGATCAGCCACCTGGGCTACAGCTTCATCACCGGTACCTTCAAGGACCTGGACGGCAAGTTCAGCTTCGACGCGGCCAAGCCTGAAGACGCCAAGATCGAAGTCAATGTGCGCACCGCCAGCGTGTTCACCAACCACGCCGAACGTGACAAGCACATCACCAGCAAGGACTTCCTCGACGCTGGCAAGTTTGCCGATGCCAAGTTCGTCTCCACCAGCGTCAAGCCTACCGGCAAGAATGCCGACGGCAAGCTGACCGCTGATGTGGCCGGCGACCTGACCCTGCACGGTGTGACCAAGCCGGTTGTGGTCAAGGCCACCTTCCTGGGTGAAGGCAAGGACCCATGGGGCGGCTACCGTGCCGGTTTCGAAGGCACCACCAGCATCAATCGCCAGGATTTCGGCAAGATGATGGACCTGGGCCCGGCGTCCAACAACGTCGACCTGTACATCACCTTCGAAGGTGTGAAAGCGAAGTAATGCTTCGTCTGTAGCCACTGCCGCAGGCTGCGACAAGGCCCGCAGGGCCTTCGCGATTCAATTCGCACAGCCCTTATTGGACTGATCGCAAGCTGCGCCAGGGCAAAAAAACGCCCCCGACCACAAATCGGGGGCGTTTTTTATTGCCCGTCATGCAACACGGTGAGCCTGGCAGGTCCTTGCGCCGGCCTCCCCGTCGTTCGCAGCCTGCGGCAGCGGCTGCAGAAAGCGCCCTCGACCAGCCGCCACAAAAAACGCCCCGGGTCTTGCGACCAGGGGCGTTTTTCATTGCAGCCTGCGGACTCAGCGATTGCGGGTCAGCAGTGCCGGCTTCTCGCCCCGTGGGCGGCTCGGCAACTGGTCCAGTTGCTCAGGCGTCGGGAAGCGATCGGCCTTGGACTCCTTGTGCATGATCTTCGGCTGGTTGCCCCGAGGATTCTGCACTGCCGGCTCCTGGCGTGGCTGTTCGTCACGGTTCGGACGACGATTGCGCGACTCGTCGCGACGACCCTGGCTGTCACGAGGGGCGCCGTTGCGTGGACCGCCGCTGCGCTTGGCCGGTGCGGTGCCGGTGGTGCTGCCGTTGCTGTTGCGTGGGTTGCCGGAGCGACCCTGGCCACCACCAGCGCCACCGCGTGGCGGATTGCCGGCACCGGCGCCCTGGGCCGGAGCCCCTGGACGGCGACCACGGCCCTGGTTGTTCTTGTTCTGGTATGGGCTGACGTAGTCAGCGCGGTTACCGAAGTTGTCCACGTCGTCGTCGAGGAACTCATCCGGTGCCCGGTCGGCACGTGGCGTCGGCTGGCGCTGTTCGCGGGCCGGAGTGCCTTCACGCGGTTTCTGCTCGCGGGCCGGGCGCTCGCCACGGGCCGGCTTGTCTTTGCCGCCCTTGTCCTTGCCCTTGTCCTTGCGACCACCGCCGCCACCGCCGCCGTTCGGGCCGTCGCCACGTGGGCCACGAGGATTGCGCGGGTTGCGTACGTCCGGACGCTCGCGCACTTCCGGCTTCTCGGCTTCCACGGCGCTGGCATCGAAGCCCATCAGGTCGCCATCGGCGATCTTCTGCTTGGTCATGCGCTCGATGCTTTTCAGCAGTTTCTCTTCGTCCGGAGCCACCAGGGAGATGGCCTCGCCCGAGCGACCGGCACGGCCGGTACGACCGATACGGTGCACGTAGTCTTCGTCGACGTTAGGCAGCTCGAAGTTGACCACGTGGGGCAGTTGGTCGATATCCAGGCCGCGGGCGGCGATATCGGTGGCTACCAGAATGCGTACGTCGCCGGCCTTGAAATCGGCCAGGGCCTTGGTGCGGGCGTTCTGGCTCTTGTTACCGTGGATCGCCACAGCGCTCAGGCCGTGCTTGTCCAGGTACTCGGCCAGGCGGTTGGCGCCGTGCTTGGTACGCGTGAACACCAGCACCTGTTCCCAGGCGCCGGCGGTGATCAGGTGCGCCAGCAGCGAGCGTTTGTGGCTGGCGGGCAGGCGGAACACCCGCTGCTCGATACGCTCAACCGTGGTGTTGGGCGGGGTGACTTCGATGCGCTCGGGGTTGTGCAGCAGCTTGCCGGCCAGGTCCGTGATGTCCTTGGAGAAGGTCGCGGAGAACAGCAGGTTCTGACGCTTGGCCGGCAGGCGCGCGAGGACTTTCTTCACGTCATGGACGAAGCCCATGTCGAGCATGCGGTCGGCTTCGTCGAGCACGAGGATTTCCACGTGGGACAGGTCGACGCTGCCTTGGCCGGCCAGGTCCAGCAGACGGCCGGGGCACGCCACCAGCACATCGACGCCACGGGCCATGGCCTGGACCTGCGGGTTCATGCCGACGCCGCCGAAGATGCAGGCGCTGACGAACTTCAGATCGCGGGCATACAGCTTGAAGCTGTCATGCACTTGCGCGGCCAGTTCGCGAGTCGGGGTCAGGACCAGTACGCGCGGTTGGCGCGGGCCGTGACGCTGGGATTTGTCCGGGTGACCGTTGGGAAACAACCGCTCCAGGATCGGGAGGGCGAAACCGCCGGTTTTACCAGTACCTGTCTGTGCCGCGACCATCAGATCGCGACCTTGCAACACGGCGGGAATGGCCCGCTGTTGCACCGGAGTAGGCTGGGTGTAGCCGGCGGCTTCGATGGCACCGACTAAAGCCTCGGAGAGACCGAGGGAAGCAAAGGACATGAGTAATCCTGTTTTAGTGAGGGCTTGGCCCAAAGGGATAATCTTGCCGGGCGTGAATGGCGTTTAAGAGGACGCAATCCCGTCCGGTCCTGCTGGCCTGAAGACTCATCCAACGCAGGCTCGCGCGGGCCGGTTGGCTGCGCCGTAGCGGGGTGGAGAGGCCTTGAACAGGTTCCAGCGTCCGGGCGTGAGCCTGGCGGGAGGCGGGAGTATAACAGAGCAATCAGTATGCGCTGCTTTCCTGCTGCTCAACGGTTTTTTCTGACCCCCGGGTAGAGGATGACCTGACAGGGGGCAGAACAGGTTCCGCTCCGTACTTGGCGCTCAACTCGGCGTAGGCCGGCTCGCGCTTGAAGCGCTTGAGTTCGGCGCCGAAGCGTTGCACCAAAAGGTCCATCCCGGCGTTGCGGCGCAGCGCCAGGTACTGGCTCTGGCGGCTGATGACCGTAGGGTTCTGGCTGACCTGATCGCGAATGCCCAGGCTGTCCAGCAGATGCTGGCCCACTCGCTTGTCGGTGATCAACAGGTCGATGCGTCCCAGTAGCAGCTTGCCGAAGTTGGCTTCATGGGTCGGTGCCGGCTCGCGGTTGAACAGGGTCGAATTGCTGAAGTCATCGCTATACAGGTAGCCGGGAGAGGTGCCGATGGTCAGGCCCTTGAGTTCATCCAGGTGCTTGAACGGATGTGGGCGCTGCTTGGCGTAGAACATCACGAACTCCACATCAGAGAGAGGCTCGCTGGGATAGAGCAAGGTATGGTCGCGCTGGTCGCTATGGAAGATATCCAGGGCTCCGTCGGCCTGGCCGGTTTCCAGCATGGCCAGGCAGCGTTTCCATGGCAGGAACTGCCACTCGACTTCTATCCCCAGACGCTGAAAGACAATGGCCGTGGTTTCGTAGTCCAGCCCCAGGGCCTTGCCGTTTTCCTCATAGACATAAGGCGCCCAGGGTTCGGTGACAATGCGCAGCTTCTCGCCATGGGCGGCGACGCTCAGGCAAGTGCAGAGGAGGGCTATCAGCAACTGGGCAATGACGGACATTGCTGGAGATTACGACGAGAGATCATGCAATTGCTAGGGGGAGTTCCAGCCGCTCTGGCTCAAGGCTTGGGCAAATAAAAAGGCCCCGGTTTGCGCCGGGGCCTGGTGAAGGGTTGCCGATCAGCGCGGCAGCTTCAGGTTGTTCCAGATGGCCAGGCTCGGGTCGGCCTGGTTCAGGGTGTAGAAGTGCAGTCCTGGTGCGCCGCCCTGCAGCAGGCGCTCGCACATCTGGCTGATGACCTGCTCACCGAAAGCCTGGATGCTGGTGCTGTCGTCACCGTAGGCTTCCAGTTGCTTGCGGATCCAGCGAGGGATCTCCGCGCCGCAGGCGTCGGAAAAACGCGCCAGCTTGCTGTAGTTGGTGATCGGCATGATGCCCGGCACGATCGGGATGTTTACGCCCATCTTCTGCACGCGCTCGACGAAGTAGAAGTAGCTGTCGGCATTGAAGAAGTACTGGGTGATCGCACTGTCGGCACCGGCATTGGCCTTGCGTACGAAATGGGTGAGATCGTCTTCGAAGTTGCGCGCTTGCGGGTGCATCTCCGGATAGGCGGCGACTTCTATATGGAAGTGGCTGCCGGTTTCTTCACGAATGAAGCTCACCAGATCGTTGGCGTGGCGCAACTCGCCGCTGGCCATGCCCATGCCCGAAGGCAGGTCGCCGCGCAGGGCAACGATGCGCTTGATGCCAGCTGCCTGATACTGCTGCAGCAGACCGCGCAGGTCGTCCTTGCTGTCGCCGACGCAAGACAGGTGCGGTGCGGCAGGGACTTTTACTTCGCTCTCCAGTTGCAGCACGGTGTTGACCGTACGATCACGGGTCGAGCCGCCGGCACCGTAGGTGCAGGAGAAGAAGTCGGGGTTGTAGCTGGCCAGCTGACGGGCAGTGGCAAGCAGTTTTTCATGCCCAGCATCGGTCTTGGTCGGAAAGAACTCGAAGCTGTAGCGACGATCTTGGGACATGGAAGCAACCTCCAGCTACAAGCCGCAAGCTGAAAGCGCCAAGAGAAGCGTGGGTGCGCTCATCTCCTGATTCTGGAGCCTGTTGCCTGACACTGTTTAAGCAAATAGGGGCAAAGCTTGAGGCTCTGTGCGGCAAGCCCGGCTTGTGGCCCTGGCTTGCCGCTTGAAGCTCAACGCTTGCAGCTGCTCTTAGTAGCGATAAGCGTCTGGCTTGAACGGACCTTCGACGGTCACGCCGATGTAGTCAGCCTGTTGCTTGGTCAGTTGAGTGACCACGCCGCCGAAGCCGCGAACCATTTCCAGGGCCACTTCTTCGTCGAGCTTCTTCGGCAGGACTTCAACGGTCAGGCGCTCGGCTTTCTGGGCCGGCGACAGGTCGGCGTACTTCTGGCCGAACAGGAAGATCTGCGCCAGAACCTGGTTGGCGAACGAACCGTCCATGATGCGGCTTGGGTGACCAGTGGCGTTGCCCAGGTTCACCAGGCGGCCTTCGGCCAGCAGGATCAGGTAGTCGTCGTTCTGTGGGTCGAAATCGCCATGGCCGGTACGGTGGATCTTGTGTACCTGTGGCTTCACTTCTTCCCATGCCCAGTGCTTGCGCATGAAAGCGGTGTCGATTTCATTGTCGAAGTGGCCAATGTTGCAGACCACGGCGCGCTTTTTCAGGGCCTTGAGCATGTTGGCGTCGCAAACATTGACGTTGCCGGTGGTGGTCACGATCAGGTCGATCTTGCCCAGCAGGGCCTTGTCGATGCAGGCTTCGGTGCCGTTGTTGATACCGTCGATGAACGGCGAAACCAGTTCGAAACCGTCCATGCAGGCTTGCATGGCGCAGATCGGGTCGACTTCGGACACCTTGACGATCATGCCTTCCTGACGCAGGGACTGGGCCGAGCCCTTGCCCACGTCACCGTAGCCGATGACCAGCGCTTGCTTGCCGGACAGCAGGTGGTCGGTGCCGCGCTTGATGGCGTCGTTCAGGCTGTGACGGCAGCCGTACTTGTTGTCGTTCTTGCTCTTGGTCACCGAGTCGTTGACGTTGATCGCAGGAATCTTCAGCTCGCCTTTGGCCAGCATGTCCAGCAGGCGGTGTACGCCGGTGGTGGTTTCTTCGGTCACGCCGTGAACGCGATCCAGTACCTGTGGGTATTTGTCGTGCAGCAGCTGGGTCAGGTCGCCGCCGTCGTCGAGGATCATGTTGGCGTCCCAAGGCTGGCCATCCTTGAGGATGGTCTGCTCCAGGCACCACTCGTACTCTTGTTCGGTTTCGCCTTTCCAGGCGAACACAGGAATGCCGGCGGCGGCGATGGAGGCAGCGGCCTGGTCTTGAGTCGAGAAGATGTTGCAGGACGACCAGCGTACTTCGGCACCCAGGGCAACCAGGGTTTCGATCAGCACGGCGGTCTGAATGGTCATGTGGATGCAGCCGAGGATTTTCGCGCCCTTGAGTGGCTGTTCAGCCAGGTACTTGCGGCGCAGACCCATCAGAGCGGGCATTTCCGACTCGGCGATGATGGTTTCGCGACGGCCCCAGGCGGCCAGGGAAATGTCGGCGACTTTGTAGTCGGTAAAATCTGCAGGCGTGTTTACAGCGCTCATGAAGAGCCTCCATTCGTAGTGTGCGAATGGGCGCCGTTGTGCGTTTAGTGTCCGTACAGGGAAGCCTGTACCGACAACGCCCCATCCGAGCCTGACAGGTCATGCCTGCTGCAGCGCCCCTCGGACAGGTGGCGGGAAAACGGTATCAAGTGCAGATGACCGTTTTGAAACGGTGGCGATTATAGCCGCCAGAGCCAGACTTCCAAAAGTGTTTCTGTCGCCTGGATGAAGATCGTTAATCGCGACCATAGTCGATGTTGCGTAGAGCATGACCGTCCGGTCTGCCATTATGCCGGGCATCAATTGGCAGGACGGTCAGGAGTGAATATGAATTTCCACACCCGCAAGTGGGTAAAGCCCGAAGACCTCAACCCCAACGGCACGCTGTTCGGCGGCAGCCTGTTGCGCTGGATCGACGAAGAAGCGGCGATTTACGCCATTGTCCAGCTGGGCAACCAGCGAGTGGTCACCAAGTACATCTCGGAAATCAACTTCGTCAGTGCCTCACGCCAGGGCGACATCATTGAGCTGGGCATCACCGCCACCGAGTTCGGTCGCACTTCCATTACCCTGACCTGCGAAGTACGCAACAAGATCACCCGCAAATCCATTCTCACCGTAGAGAAGATGGTCTTCGTCAACCTGGGTGAAGACGGCCTGCCGGCGCCTCACGGGCGCACCGAAATCAAATACGTCAAGGACCAGTTCAAGGACGAAGCCTGAACCCACGCGCCAGCGAGTGCCTTGACCCCATTCGCCAGCCTGAGGCCTCCAATCCGAACGGAACAGCCCTGAACCTCGCGTGTCGTAACTCATACGACCCACCTGGTTCAGGACTCCCATGGACACTCGACACGACGGTAAAACCCCCGGTCTTTCGGCCGCGGAGCAGCAGGACGTCGACCGTAACCAGCCGCCCCGCGCGGCGGTCCTGCATGAAATCATCCGCACCCAGGGCGATCAGGAGCTGGAGCGCAGCGTCGCTGCCCTGTGGTGGTCGGCCTTGGCTGCCGGCCTGACCATGGGCCTGTCCCTGATGGGCATGGGCCTGCTCAACTCCCGCCTGCCGGATGGCGAAGCCTTCAAAGTGATCGCCAGCTTCGGCTACTGTGCGGGCTTTCTGGCGGTGATTCTCGCGCGCCAGCAACTGTTTACGGAAAATACTCTGACCGCGGTATTGCCGGTGATGAGCAAGCCGAGCCTGCAGAACTTCGGGCGGTTGTTGCGCTTATGGGGTGTGGTGCTGGTGGGTAACCTGTGCGGCACCTTGCTGGTGGCCTACGTGATGCTGCACCTGCCGATCTTCGACAGCCGAACCGACCAGGCCTTTCTGGAAATCGGTCGCAAGGTGATGGAGAACGACAGCTCGCAGATGTTCGCCAAGGGCATCATCTCCGGCTGGATGATCGCCACCATGGTGTGGATGATTCCGTCCATGGAGAGCGCCAAGATGTGGATCATCATCCTCATCACCTACCTGATGGCGCTGGGGGACTTCACCCACATCGTGGTGGGCTCGGCCGAAGTCTCTTACCTGGTGTTTGCCGGCGAGTTGGGGTGGCGGGATTTCTGGCAGGTGTTCGCCGGGCCGACCCTGGCGGGGAACATCATCGGCGGCAGTTTCATCTTCGCTCTGATCAGCCATGCCCAGGTGCGCAGCGAGAGCGGCACGCCGAACAAAAACGCGGATCGGGCAGGGGCACCCGATCCGCGACAGATCAAGAAGTGATCAGTGGGCCTCGGTCTTGGTTGCCGGGGTTTCCTGGGTGACGTGGCGCACCAGCTTGCCGATGCTCAGACCCTGCAGCAGGATCGAGGACAGCACCACGATGTAGGTGATGCTCAGCACCAGGTCGCGTTCCGGCCCCAGGGGCAGGGCCAGCGCCAGCGCCACTGAGACGCCACCGCGCAGGCCACCCCAGGTCAGCACGCGAATGGTGCCCCGGGGCACGCTGCGCCAGCGGCGCAGCAGGAGGATTGCCGGGGCCACGGTCAACAGGCGCGACAGTATGATGGCCACTGCCAGCAGGCTCGCGGCCGCCAAGTGCAGCCAGTTGAACGGCAGCAGCAACAGTTCCAGGCCGATCAGGGCGAACAGCAGGGCGTTGAGCATGTCGTCCAGCAGTTCCCAGAAACCATCCAGGTAACGCCGGGTCATGTCGTTCATCGCCAGGTTGCGCCCCAGATTGCCGATGATCAGGCCGGCTACCACCATGGCGATCGGTGCCGATACGTGGATCTCGCTGGCCATGGCCGAACCGCCGATCACTAGAGCCAGGGTCAGCATCACTTCGATCTGGTGCTGCTCGATGCTCTTGATCATCAGGTACACCAGGTAGCCGATCAGGCCGCCGAACACCACGCCGCCGATGGCTTCATGCACGAACAGCCAGGCAGTGGCGCTCACCGTTGGGGTTTCACCCAGTTGGGCGATGCCCAGCAGCACGGTGAACACCACGACCGCTGTGCCGTCGTTGAACAGCGACTCGCCGACGATAGTGGTCTTCAGCGGCTTGGAGGCGTTGGCGGTCCGCAGTACGCCCAGCACCGCGATGGGGTCGGTGGGGGAGATCAGTGCGCCGAACAGCAGGCAGTAGAGGAAGCTCACCTGCCAGCCGAACAGGCCGAAGATCCAGTAGGCCAGGCTGCCGATGACGAAGGTGGCGATCAGCACGCCGACGGTGGCCAACAGGCCGATGGGCCAGCGATAACTGCGCAGATCGTTGAGGTTGACGTGCAGGGCGCCGGCGAACAGCAGGAACGACAGCATCCAGTTCATCAGCAGGTCGCCGAAGTCGATCTTGCCGATCAGTTCCTCGACATGCTCTTCCAGGCCGGGGAAACCGAGGTAGCTCAGTCCTTGCAGCAACAAGGAAAAGAGCAGGGCGGTGACCATCACGCCGATGGTCGGCGGCAGGCCGATAAAACGGAAGTTGACGTAGGTGAGCAGGGTGGTCAGGCAGATAAAAGCAGCGACAAGTTCAAGCATCCGGACTCCTTTGGATGATCGCAGGAAAAACAGCCTGAACTCTTTCAGGCCAAAGGTTTGATGTGCCGGCGACGGGACGGGACACAGTTCGTTATGGCGCGAGAGTCCGCGCCCTTGCCACGGCAATGCTGTTGAGCCGCACCCATTGACCGCAGCGAGGGGGCGACGTTGCAGGCCTGGCGGTAAAAATGCCCCGAGCACGCCCATGCTGCCGAATTCGCTGTCGCCACTGCCAAAAAAGCGGGCAACCAGTGCAAGCCGGGCAGCCGGCATGCGAGGATTCCCGCTCTGTGGTCGGGCACTCTGCCCAAGCATGACCGTGCCGCACGAGATCCGATGACCTTCAGGCAAACAGGGAGTGTGAGGTGCTGGCGACAAGTCTGGTTCTGGTGGCGGCGCTGCTGCATGCGGCATGGAACACCCTGATCAAGTTCAGCGGTGAACGATTGCTGGTGGTGGCCTGCATGGACAGCGTGGCGTTGCTGTTCGTGGCGATCGTGCTGTTTTTCCTGCAGTGGCCGCCGCCGCAGATCTGGCCCTGGATCATCGCCTCGGCGGCCTTCGAACTCTTGTACCGCTATCTGCTGATCCAGGCGTATCGGGTGGGGGACCTGGGGCTGGTCTATCCGTTGATGCGCGGCTTGTCGCCCCTGGTGGTGCTGGCCCTGACCCTGATTTTTGCCGGTGAGGTCCTGAGCACCCAGCAAATCCTCGGCATCCTGCTGATTCCCTTCGGCATGCTGTGTCTGCTCTGGCAAGGCGGGGGCGGCGCGCGCCTGCCCTGGAGCATGCTGCCGGTGGTGGCGCTGATCGGCCTGTGCATCGGTTGCTATACCTTTATCGACGGCCAGGCCCTGCGCCGCTGGTCGCACCCGCTGGACTACCTGACCTGGGTCACGCTGCTCAGCGCCTGGCCTTTTCCCCTGGTGGCCGTGGTGTGGAAACGGCCTGCGTTTGCGCAGTTCTGGCGTGAGCAGTGGCGCCTGGGGCTGAGCGTCGGCTTCTGTGTACTGTTGAGCTACGCTCTGGTGCTTTGGGCCATGCAGTTGGGCTCGATTGCAGAAGCGGCGGCGCTGCGTGAAATCAGTGTGATTCTGGTGGTGCTGTTCGGTATGCGCTACCTGAAAGAACCTTTCGGCCGGCCACGGCTCTTAGCCTGTGGATTGGTGCTGATTGGCATGTTGGTGATGAAGTTCTGAACACTCCCTAAAACTCTAAAAAAGGATTTGCTCCATGACTGTCGCTTTCTGGTGTGTGTTGATCGCAATTGTTCTGCCCTACCTGTGTACCGCCATCGCCAAGGGCGCAGGTAAATACGGGCTTCGCTACAACCATGACCCACGGGCGTTCCTGAGTACCCTGGAGGGGCTGCCCAAGCGTGCCCACAACGCGCAGCTCAATGGCTTCGAGGTGACTCCGGCATTTGCTGCGGCGGTGATCATTGCCCATGTGGCGGGTAACGCCGAACTGGTGACCATCAACGTCCTGGCGGTGCTGTTTGTCACCAGCCGCCTGCTGTACATGATCTGCTACCTGGCGGACTGGGCGATCCTGCGGTCCCTGGTGTGGTTCGTGGGCATGGGCCTGATCGCCAGTTTCTTCTTCGTTTCAGTCTGAAACACCCTCTTGCCGGCGAAAGCGTCTTCATGGTCGCCTCCGCCGGCAAGCTGGCTGCTACTGGGGTCAAGGGGTATCGGGCACTTCCGGTACTTTGGGCAGCGCCGCGCCCTTGGGCCAGAGCATCCAGATCTGCCCCTGCTGCTTCATGTCGCCGGCCAGTTGCCCGGCCGCCTCGCCTGTGCCCCAGAACAAATCGGCACGGACTTCTCCGGTAATCGCGCCGCCCGTGTCCTGAGCGGCCACGGGACGTACCAGGCTGCTGCCGTCGGGACGGGTGGTAGACAGCCACAACAGGCTGCCCAGGGGAATGACCTTGCGATCCACTGCGACGCTGTAGCCGGAAGTCAGCGGCACGTTCAATGAGCCACGGGGGCCTTCGTTGCTGTCCGGGTTGCGATTGAAGAACACGTAGCTCGGGTTGCTGCCCAGCAGTTCGGGAATCCGCGTCGGATGGGCCTTGGCCCAGGCGGCGATGGTGCCCATGGTCACGTCCTCTTTTTTCAGTTCTCCCTGCTCCACCAACCAGCGGCCGATGGGCCGGTACGGGTGGCCGTTCTGGTCGGCGTAGCCGATCCGCAGTTGGCGACCGTCATCCAGCTGGATCCTTCCCGACCCCTGGATCTGCAGGAATTGCAGGTCCATCGGATCGGTCAGCCAGGCCAGCACCGGAGCCTTCACCCCCTTGGCTTCGATGGTCGCGGCATCGTCATAGGGCTTGAGTACCCGGCCTTCGAGACGGCCCCTCAGGCGCTTGCCCTTGAGTTCCGGATAGAGGCTGTCCAGAGCGACGATGATCATGTCGTCCGGCACGCCGTACACCGGTACATTGGCCGTTCGGGTCTGGGTCAGGCTGCCGGGATACACCGGTTCGTAATAGCCGGTGATCAAGCCGGTGCTGCTGCCGCTGCCCGAGCGCAGCCCATAGACTTCCAGGTGTTCCTTGAGAAAGTCGCGGATGGCGGCCGGAGTCTGTGGCACGTTGGCTGCTGCAGCGCAGGTGGTGCCCCACACCGGGTCGGCTTTCAGGCGGTTGCAGGCACTGCGCCAGGAGCCGAAGCCGGCCAGCAGGTCGTTATCGGCTACGCTGGGCAACGACTCCCAGGGCGCACTGTTGTAGGTGGCCAAGGCGTGGGTTGGCGCAGGCTTGCCGTTATCGCCGCCGTTGCAGCCGGCAAGCAGCGCCAGGGCTGGCAGGGTCCAGAGCAGGTGGCGACGCCAGCGGAGGAAGCTCGGGTTCATGCTGTATTTCCTTGAAGGGTTATCCACAGGCTGGATGGCAGTGGGCAACCCCTATTGTTAATAGGGCTATTGGTGTTTGCCGGGGAGGCGAGGATACTGGCCGCCGTTTCCGTGACCTGACCTGAAGCCACCATGACGCTAAAAAGACTTTCTGTTGTATTGCTGGCCTGCCTGACGCTTTCCGCCTGTGGCGGTGTCGATCCCAACTCTCCCCTGGGTCAGCGCAAGGCGATCTTCAAACAGATGCTCAAGACCGGCGAGGACCTGGGGGGCATGCTGCGTGGGCGGATTCCTTTCGACGGTGCACGTTTTGCCGAAGGTGCGGTCAAGCTCGACAGCCTGTCCCATGAACCCTGGAAGCACTTCCCCGAGGTCAAGGAAGAAGATCACACCAGCGCCACCGATGACGTCTGGCGCAAGCAGGCGCGATTCCAGGAGCTGGCACGCAACCTGGAGGCGGCCACCGGCGAACTGGTGACCATCAGCCAGGTCCAGCCTTACAAGGCCAGTAACCTGGGGCCGGCAGTGCAGAAGGTCGAGGATGTCTGCAGTGCTTGTCACAAAGAATTCCGCAATCACTGAGTGGCGGTTCTGACAAGGTGTTTTGCGCTGGCGAGGGAGCAGTCTCCCTCGCCACGACAAGCGCTGCTTACTTGTCCAGCTCGTCCAGGGCTTGCTGCAGTTCCTTGCGGGATTCGGCGAGTTTGTCCTTGCGCTTGTTGATCTTCTCCGAGTCGCCTTTCTTCATGGCTTTTTCCAGATCGGCCTGGCGCCGGCTGACTTCGTGCTTGGCTTCCAGCACCTTGTTTTCCCGATCCTTCTTCAGCGAGGCATCGGTGCAGTGGGCGTTGACTTCACTCAGGGCGCGCTCCAGGCCGGCTTGCTGATTGCTGTTGCCATGAGCCTTGGCTTGTTCAATCTGGGTCATGATCGCTTGGCGCTTGGCGGCACAACCGGTCAGTTGCGGAGCTTGTTCGGCGGCCAGCAGGGGCGCGCTCATCAGGCTGCACAGGGTCAAGGCAGCGAGGGATGGAAACAGTTTCATGGAAGGCTCCAGGTGGAAAAAAAGATCAAAAAATAACCAATTAAAATATTGACGCTGGCATCGGGAGTGGGGTGTTGGAGCCCAATCCCGCCTGGGTGGTTCAACCTGCGCCCCAGGATGATGGATTAAAAACCTTCGATACCCGCTTCACTCAAGGTGGCACGCAGGGCCAGTACCTGTGGATCACGAAAGAATGCCGTCAGTTGCGCAGCACGTTCCGCTCCTATTCCTGCCTCGTCCTGCCAGTCCTGGCTGCTTTTCAGCGCCAGGGTTTGCCATGGCCCGCTCAGGTCAGCTGAGCCACTGGGTGGCAGCCCCAGGGATTTCAGCCAGCGAGGGAAGGGTTGCTGTCTTGCCCGGTGCAGGCTCTCGAGTAAACGAGAGCTGCTGCGCTTGCCGAAGCCGGCAATGTTAGCAAGCTCCGCCTGATCCAGGGTCAGCCAATCCAACAGGCCTTTGATACGCCCTGTTTCAATCAGCCTGCTCCAGGTTCGCTCGCCGATATTCTGCAGGTCCAGGCCCTGTTTGCTGCTGAGCCAGGTCAGTCGCGCGAGAAACTGACTCTCGCAACCGGGAGATGGCTGCCAGCAGCTCAAGCCATGAAAGTCCTCCTGGGCCGGAGCCTGGATGGCCTGGCGTTGCGGGCTCCTGAGTACCACGCTCTCCAGGCGCGGAATGGTCAGTCCGGCAAGGCTGATGGCCACCTGATCGCCGGGCGCTATGTCCAGTGCCCGCCAGCGTTGTAGCGAGCCGACGCTGACGCGACGGATCTGTCGGTCGTCGAGGGTGACAGGCTCGATATCCAGCAAAGGGGTGATGCGTCCGGTGCGGCCGATGCGGAATCGAACCTGACGCACATGGGCCAGGGCCTGGGCGTAGGGATACTTCCACGCGGCGATCCAGTGCGGCGCTTTGGCCTGCCAGCGCTCGGCGGCCGGGCGCTGGCTCTGCCGCAGGATGATGCCGTCGCTGGCGAAGGGCAGGGGTGAGCGGTACCAGTGTTCTCGCCATTGTCGAGCTTCGCTGAACCCGGTGATGGGCCGGCTGTATTCACGGCCCTCGGGAAAACCCAGTTGCGCCAGTTGCTCCAGGCGTTCACTCAAGGTGGCGGGGCCTTGGGGCCAGTCCCAGACAAACAGGCCGATCTGCTGTGCTTCTGCCATCGACAGGTGTTTGCGTGCCAGCCATCCGGCGACCCGGCTGCGGGCATTGAGGCTGCCCGCGCGGGACTGGATGTGTTGCTCCAGTCGTTGATACAGCTCCCCTTGCAGCAGCAGGTCCACGGGCTGTGGCAATTGTTTGGGGATGGCCGGGATCTGATGGGCGCTGGCGCTCCAGTCATGGCCCAGCAGGCCGTCACCCCGACTTAACGCCTGGTGGAAGCGACCCTGGCGGTAGATCAGGGTCACGGCCACGCCGTCGATCTTGGGTTGGGCCCAAACACCTTCGCGACCTTTTAGCCAGAGCTGGACGGCATTGTCATCGGGGAGTTTTTCCACTCCGGTGTGAGCAATAGGGTGGGGGATGCTGCCCCGGGCGTCGAGCAACGGCCGGTCCGCAGTCACGGGAATCTGTGGAAAGCAGTGCCGCAGGTTGGCCAGGCGCTGACGGGACTGGTCGTACAGCTCGTCGGCTACAGGCGATTGGCCGTGCCGGTGGTAGGGGGTATCCCAGTTCTTGAGCTGTTGTTGCAGGGCGGTGATTTCCAGGTTGGCCTGGGACGTTGGCCAGTCGGGACATTGGGCCTGAGCGGTTGGAGCGGCGAGGGCCAGAAGCAGCAGGAAGAGTCTTGGCGGCATGGGGAGCATCCTTGCTCTGATGGGCATGCGCTAAAGGCTAGAGGGGATTGGCTGTGGGCTTGGACGAAGGTGTTTGCCGGGTGTTTCATCGGGCGCCAAAACTTGTCGTCAATGGCGCAGGGCCCTGTATCGACGGTTGTCGGCTGGCTTTGCAAGGAAACCTTCAGCCACAAAAAAGCCCCGCCAGGCGAGCCGGACGGGGCTTTGGATGTTGCCAGGTGAAGCTTACAGGCCGGCAGCAGCGCGCAAGGCGTCGGCGCGGTCGGTTTTTTCCCAAGTGAAGGTGGTGAAGGTGTCCTCACCCACGGTCTTGGTTTGTGGGGCACGGCCGAAGTGACCGTAGGCCGCGGTTTCCTGGTACATCGGGTGCAGCAGGTCAAGCATGGTGGTGATCGCGTAAGGACGCAGGTCGAAGTGCTCGCGTACCAGCTTGACGATCTTGTCGTCGCTGATCTTGCCGGTGCCGAAGGTGTTCAGCGAGATCGAAGTCGGTTGCGCCACGCCGATGGCGTAGGACACCTGGATCTCGCAACGCTCGGCCAGGCCGGCGGCAACGATGTTCTTGGCCACGTAGCGACCAGCATAAGCGGCGGAACGGTCAACCTTGGATGGGTCCTTGCCGGAGAACGCGCCACCGCCGTGACGGGCCATGCCGCCGTAGCTGTCGACGATGATCTTGCGGCCGGTCAGGCCGCAGTCGCCCACCGGGCCACCGATGATGAACTGGCCGGTCGGGTTGATGTGGAACTGGGTGTCCTTGTGCAGCAGCTCGGCTGGCAGCACGTGCTTGACGATCAGTTCCATCACGCCTTCACGCAGGTCGTTGTAGGACACTTCCGGGTTGTGCTGGGTCGACAGCACCACGGCGTCGATGCCGACCACGATGCCGTTTTCATAGCGGCAGGTGACCTGGGACTTGGCGTCCGGGCGCAGCCATGGCAGCAGACCCGATTTGCGAGCTTCAGCCTGGCGATGGACCAGTTGGTGGGAGAAGGCAATCGGCGCCGGCATCAGCGCTGCGGTTTCGTTGCTGGCGTAGCCGAACATCAGGCCCTGGTCGCCGGCGCCCTGATCTTCAGGCTTGGCGCGGTCAACGCCCTGGTTGATGTCGGGGGATTGCTTGCCAATGATGTTCATCACGCCGCAGGTGGCGCCGTCGAAGCCGACGTCCGAGCTGGTGTAGCCGATGTCGCAGATCACGTCACGGACGATCTGTTCCAGGTCGACCCAGGCAGTGG
The DNA here is from genome assembly GCF_030718165.1 of Pseudomonas sp. LPH60. Lineage (NCBI taxonomy): Bacteria > Pseudomonadati > Pseudomonadota > Gammaproteobacteria > Pseudomonadales > Pseudomonadaceae > Pseudomonas > Pseudomonas sp. LPH60. The sequence continues at coordinate 200,288 of NZ_JAVAJH010000004.1, read as the reverse complement.
TAGTGACTTCGCCAGCGACGATGGCCACGCCAGTCTTGACCAGGGTTTCCACCGCGACGCGGGCATGCTTGTCCTGGGCAATGATGGCGTCCAGCACCGCATCGGAAATCTGGTCGGCGATTTTATCCGGATGCCCTTCAGACACGGACTCGGAGGTGAAAAGGGAGTATTCGCTCATCTCGAGAGTTTCCTAAATTTACCGATGGTGAGTGTCGCCAGCCGGTCGCTGAAAGTGGCGGACCTGGATCTGGAAACCATTACGTAAGCCTACATAGAGACTTTCCCCGGGAGTCAGTCCCGCAGCGCTGGCCCAGCGGGCCAAATCATCTTGTTCGAACCCTAGCCAGAGATCGCCGCAAGCCTCTTTGGCCCAACTCTGGTTGTGGCTGCACAAGTCTGTTACCAACAGGCTGCCGCCTGGTTGCAGCAATCGGGCCATCTGCTTGATGGCTTCGGCCGGTGCGGCGAAATGGTGCAGGACCATATTCAGCACTACGCAATCGGCCGTCAGTGGCACGCCATCCAATGCATCGGCCAATTGCAGGCTGACGTTAGCCAATGTTTCGCGCTCACACAGCTGGCGCGCCAGTTCAAGCATTGCCGGACTGTTGTCCAGAGCGGTGACCTGGGCAAAGCGTCGGGCCAGTTCAGGGAGAAATCCACCGTCACCGGGACCCACTTCAATGGCCGTGGCCATTGGCTTGAAACTCAGCTGGTCCAGCAGCGCGAGAACACTGTCGCGGTACTGCGGCAGTCCTGCGATCAGGTCCTGCTGGGCGCGGAATTTCTCCGCCACCCGGGAAAAAAAGTCCTGGCTGGCTGCGGCCCGTTGCCGGTGCACCAGGCCGATCCGGCCCTGGACATCCGCCGGCAGCCGCACCTGGTCCACTTCGTCCAGCAGTGCTGCGTGAAGCTTGCCCCCCAGGAGTTCGGTATGGGGCAGGGCGCGGCGATAGAAAATCGCATTGCCTTCACGGCGGGTCGCCACCAGGTTGGCCTGGGCCAGGACCTTCAAATGGTGACTCATGCCGGACTGGCCGATGGCGAAGATCTGAGCCAGTTCCAGTACACCGAACGAGTCGTTGCTCAGTGCGCGCAATACATTGAGCCGCAGAGGATCGCCGCCGGCCTTGCACAGGGCGGCCAGTTCGTCGCAATCGTCATACTCAATGGAGGGTGCGTGCAGGTTCATAGGGGCGCAGTCTAGAGGTGCCTGCAAAGCCCTGCAACTCCAATATCAAAACTTTTTGATATTGGTGTTGCGGGGGCCTGTGCCAGAGCCGTTCGTTGCCTTGTCAACGAACGGCGAGCGGGTTTCTCCAGTGGATTGAGTACTTATCCTTGGGAAAAACATGCCTGAGTGACTATCTGTCATTGCCCCCGCCAGACGCCTGAGGGAAAATGCAGGCCTTTTTTCCGTTTCGTTTTATTCAATCCTCAGGAGATCAGCGATGCCCAGCCGTCGTGAGCGTGCCAACGCCATTCGTGCCCTCAGCATGGATGCCGTGCAAAAAGCCAACAGCGGCCATCCAGGTGCCCCCATGGGTATGGCGGATATCGCCGAAGTACTTTGGCGTGACTACCTCAAGCACAACCCGAGCAATCCATCCTTCGCCGACCGTGACCGCTTCGTGCTGTCCAACGGTCACGGCTCGATGCTGATCTACTCGCTGCTGCACCTGACCGGCTACGACCTGTCGATCGATGACCTGAAGAACTTCCGCCAACTGCACAGCCGCACTCCGGGCCACCCGGAATTCGGCTATACCCCGGGTGTGGAAACCACCACTGGCCCACTGGGTCAGGGCCTGGCCAATGCCGTGGGCTTCGCCCTGGCGGAAAAAGTCCTGGCGGCGCAGTTCAACCGTCCAGGTCACGACATCGTTGATCACCACACCTACGTATTCCTGGGTGATGGTTGCATGATGGAAGGCATTTCCCACGAAGTGGCCTCCCTGGCCGGCACCCTGGGCCTGGGCAAACTGATCGCCTTCTACGATGACAACGGCATCTCCATCGACGGTGAAGTTGAAGGCTGGTTCACCGACGACACGCCCAAGCGTTTCGAAGCCTACAACTGGCAAGTGATCCGCAATGTCGACGGCCACGATCCGGAAGAGATCAAGACCGCCATCGACACCGCGCGCAAGAGCCCGCTGCCAACCCTGATCTGCTGCAAGACCACCATCGGTTTCGGTTCGCCGAACAAGCAGGGCAAGGAAGACTGCCACGGCGCGCCACTGGGTGCCGAGGAAATCGCCCTGACCCGCGCCGCGCTGAAATGGAACCATGGCCCGTTCGAAATCCCGGCCGACATCTACGCCGAGTGGGACGCCAAGGAAGCCGGTCGCGCCGTGGAAGCCGAGTGGGATCAGCGTTTCGCCGCCTACTCCGCTGCGTTCCCTGCCGAAGCCAATGAACTGGTACGTCGCCTTGCGGGCGATCTGCCCGCGGACTTTGCCGAGAAGGCCAACGCCTATATCGCTGAAGTCGCGGCCAAGGGCGAAACCATCGCCAGCCGTAAAGCCAGTCAGAACACCCTGAACGCCTTCGGCCCGCTGCTGCCTGAATTCCTCGGCGGCTCGGCTGACCTGGCCGGCTCCAACCTGACCCTGTGGAAAGGCTGCAAGGGCGTCAGCGCTGAAGATGCCAGCGGCAACTACATGTACTACGGCGTGCGCGAGTTCGGCATGACCGCCATCATGAACGGCGTTGCCTTGCACGGTGGCCTGGTGCCTTACGGCGCGACCTTCCTGATGTTCATGGAATACGCCCGCAACGCAGTGCGCATGTCGGCGCTGATGAAACAGCGGGTGATCCACGTCTACACCCACGACTCCATCGGTCTGGGCGAAGACGGCCCGACTCACCAGCCGATCGAGCAACTGACCAGCCTGCGCAGCACCCCGAACCTCGACACCTGGCGCCCAGCCGATGCCGTGGAATCGGCGGTGTCCTGGAAGTACGCCCTGGAGCGCAAGGACGGCCCATCGGCGCTGATCTTCTCCCGCCAGAACCTGCAACACCAAACCCGTGATGCCGGGCAGATCGCCGACATCAGCCGCGGTGGCTACGTGTTGAAAGACTGCGCAGGCGAGCCTGAGCTGATCCTGATTGCCACCGGTTCGGAAGTGGGCCTGGCGGTCCAGGCTTTCGACAAGCTGACTGAGCAGGGCCGCAAAGTGCGCGTGGTTTCCATGCCGTGCACCAGCGTGTTCGACGCTCAGGACGCGGGCTACAAGCAATCGGTTCTGCCGTTGCAGGTCAGCGCGCGGATCGCCATCGAAGCTGCTCACGCCGACTTCTGGTACAAGTACGTGGGTCTGGAAGGCCGGGTGATCGGCATGACCACCTACGGCGAGTCGGCGCCTGCGCCGGCCTTGTTCGAAGAGTTCGGTTTCACCCTGGACAACATCCTGGGCCAGGCCGAAGAGCTGCTGGAAGACTAAAAAAGCACGCGGTGGCCCAGCCACCGCGATCCCTCTGTAGGCGCTGGCTTGCCAGCGATTCGCGGCCTGCCTGACACGCCGCTGATCGCTGGCAAGCCAGCTCCTGCGATGGGGTGCGTATAACAAGTTCGTCTGCCTGTGCCTGATCGAGAACCCCATGCCTCAATCGCGTCCCTATAAAGTTGCACTCAACGGCTACGGCCGGGTTGGTCGTTGTGTCTTGCGTGCTCTGTTCGAGCGGGGGGCTGCGGCTGGATTCGAGATCGTCGCCATCAACGATCTGGCCGACATGGCCAGTGTTGAATACCTGACACGCTTCGACTCGACCCACGGCCGGTTTCCCGGCGAGGTGAAGGTCGATGGCGACTGTCTGCATATCAATGGCAACTGCGTGAAAGTGCTGCGCAGTGCCACCCCTGAAGGCATCGATTGGGCGTCCCTGGACGTCGATCTGGTGCTGGAATGCTCCGGTGCCTACCACACCCGGGCAGACGGCCAGCGTTTCCTCGACGCCGGCGCGCCACGGGTGTTGTTCTCCCAGCCGATGGCCAGCGAGGCGGATGTCGATGCCACCATCGTTTACGGGGTCAACCAGGAGTGTCTGACCGGCGCCGAGCTGCTGGTCTCCAACGCCTCCTGCACCACCAACTGTGGTGTGCCGCTGTTGCGCCTGCTGGATCAGGCCATCGGCCTGGAATATGTGTCGATCACCACCATTCACTCGGCGATGAACGACCAGCCGGTGATCGACGCCTATCACCACGAGGATCTGCGTCGGACCCGTTCGGCGTTCCAGTCGGTGATCCCGGTGTCCACTGGTCTGGCGCGTGGTATCGAGCGCTTGTTGCCGGAACTTGCCGGGCGAATTCAGGCCAAAGCTGTGCGAGTGCCGACGGTCAATGTGTCCTGCCTGGATATCACCATGCAGACTGTGAGCGATACCGACGCCACCGAGGTCAACCGGATCCTGCGCGAGGCCGCCACCAGCGGTCCGCTCAAGGGCTTGCTGGCCTATACCGAGTTGCCTCACGCCAGCTGTGATTTCAATCATGATCCCCATTCGGCGATCGTCGATGCCAGTCAGACCCGCGTTTCCGGCCCTCGGCTGGTGAACATCCTGGCCTGGTTCGACAACGAATGGGGCTTTGCCAACCGGATGCTGGATGTTGCTGGGCACTACCTGCAAACAGCCACTCCACGCTCTGACTCTAAACTCTCTGTTTCTGAACAACAGTAACCCAGGAATTGCGACCCATGACCGTGTTGAAGATGACCGACCTCGATCTGCAAGGTAAGCGCGTACTGATCCGCGAAGACCTCAACGTCCCAGTCAAGGACGGTGTTGTCACCAGCGATGCGCGGATCCTGGCTTCGCTGCCGACCATCAAGCTGGCCCTGGAAAAAGGCGCGGCGGTGATGGTCTGCTCGCACCTGGGCCGCCCGACCGAAGGCGAGTTCTCTGCCGAGAACAGCCTCAAGCCGGTAGCCGATTACCTGAGCCGCGCCCTGGGCCGTGAAGTGCCACTGGTGGCCGACTACCTGGGTGGTGTCGAGGTCAAGGCCGGCGACATCGTGCTGTTCGAAAACGTGCGCTTCAACAAGGGCGAGAAAAAGAACGCCGACGAATTGGCCCAGCAATACGCTGCCCTGTGCGACGTGTTCGTGATGGATGCTTTTGGCACCGCGCACCGCGCCGAGGGTTCGACCCATGGCGTGGCCAAGTTCGCCAAAGTAGCCGCTGCAGGTCCTCTGCTGGCTGCTGAGCTGGAGGCGCTGGGCAAGGCCCTGGGCAACCCGGCCAAGCCGATGGCGGCCATCGTTGCCGGTTCCAAGGTGTCCACCAAGCTGGATGTGCTCAACAGCCTGAGCCAGATCTGCGACCAGTTGATCGTCGGTGGCGGCATCGCCAACACCTTCCTGGCCGCTGCCGGGCATCCGGTGGGCAAGTCGCTGTACGAGCCGGACCTCTTGGACACCGCCCGTGCCATCGCCGCCAAGGTCAGCGTACCGCTGCCGGTGGACGTGGTCGTGGCCAAGGAGTTCGCCGAAAGCGCCGAAGCTACCGTCAAGCTGATCGCTGATGTTGCCGCTGACGACATGATCCTCGACATCGGTCCACAGACTGCCGCGCAGTTCGCCGAGCTGCTGAAATCCTCCAAGACCATCCTCTGGAACGGTCCTGTAGGCGTGTTCGAATTCGACCAGTTCGGCAACGGCACCCAAGTGCTGGCCCAGGCCATCGCCGACAGCGCCGCGTTCTCCATTGCTGGCGGTGGCGACACCCTGGCGGCCATCGACAAGTATGGCGTGGCCCAGCAGATCTCCTACATTTCTACCGGTGGCGGCGCTTTCCTCGAGTTCGTCGAGGGCAAGGTACTGCCGGCGGTTGAAGTCCTGGAAGCCCGGGCCAAGGCCTGAGATTCCCGTTGGCCGGGCAAAGGAGTGTTCTGATGGTCAAGACATTGCCACTGTTGATCGCCGCGGCTTTGCTGGCGGGGTGCTCCGGCACTGCGCAGGTAAAATCGGCCGATGAGGCCGGTGAGCCGGACAAAGGCTGCTATCAGGCCGATTGGCAGGCCGAGACGGCGCCGGTGATTAACAAGCGTCTGGGCCCAGAGGGCCTGGAGAAGTACGAGACACCGTCAAAGACCAGGGAACAGGGCTGCCCTTGACGGGTCGGATTGGTTAACGCAACGCGCTGGGGCCTGTGGGCTGTCAGCCGAGGAACATCGATGAAAGGTTTGATCGCCGTGGCGATGCTGGGCTTGCTGGCAGGGTGCGCCAACCTGAACCTGCTCAAGTCGCCGGCTCCCGACAACTGGACGACCTGGGTGTGTGACAGCCAGGCACAAGTGCTTTGGCGCTACACCGACGACAGCCGCAAGGCGGTCGACGTGCGCCTGGGGGGCGACGATCAGGTTCGGCGCCTTAAGCTTGAGCCCAGTGGTTCGGGTTCGCTGTACAGCGATGACATGCTGGCGCTTCACGTCAAGGGTGAAGAGGGCCTGGTTTACTGGGTCGCCACCAATGACTTGATCGGCCGCGGCTGCAAGGCCCAGTAGCAGCTGGCTTGCCAGCCAAGGCGGCGTCCAGGCCGGTGCAAGGTCAAGGGCCCCTTTACCGGCGAACTGGTTCCTGAAGGGCTGTAGAGATTTGGTTTTAACAGATACAACAGGGCGGGCTGACCCCCGATCTGCAATCACTTGAATAGCAGTCGCCGCTACGGCAGGCTTGCACGATTAACGACCCTCGACCGGGAGAGACACACACAATGGCACTCATCAGCATGCGCCAGATGCTGGACCACGCAGCCGAGTTCGGCTACGGCGTCCCAGCCTTCAACGTCAACAACCTTGAGCAGATGCGCGCCATCATGGAAGCCGCTGACAAGACTGACTCCCCGGTGATCGTTCAGGCGTCCGCCGGTGCGCGCAAGTACGCCGGTGCGCCGTTCCTGCGTCACCTGATCCTGGCGGCGATCGAAGAGTTCCCACATATCCCGGTGTGCATGCACCAGGACCACGGCACCAGCCCTGACGTCTGCCAGCGTTCCATCCAACTGGGCTTCTCCTCGGTGATGATGGACGGCTCCCTGGGCGAAGACGGCAAGACGCCGACCGACTACGAATACAACGTGCGCGTCACCCAACAGACCGTGGCCATGGCCCACGCCTGCGGCGTGTCGGTAGAAGGCGAGCTGGGCTGCCTGGGTTCCCTGGAAACCGGCATGGCCGGTGAAGAAGATGGCATCGGTGCCGAAGGCGTGCTGGACCACAGCCAGATGCTGACCGATCCGGAAGAGGCCGCGGACTTCGTCAAGAAGACCCAGGTCGACGCCCTGGCCATCGCCATCGGCACCAGCCACGGTGCCTACAAGTTCACCAAGCCGCCTACCGGCGACGTGCTGGCCATCGACCGCATCAAGGAAATCCACAAGCGCATTCCCAACACCCACTTGGTGATGCACGGTTCTTCGTCGGTTCCGCAGGAGTGGCTGGCGATCATCAACCAGTACGGCGGCGACATCAAAGAAACCTACGGCGTGCCGGTTGAAGAAATCGTCGAAGGCATCAAGTACGGCGTGCGCAAGGTCAACATCGATACCGACCTGCGCCTGGCGTCCACCGGTGCCATGCGTCGCCTGATGGCCACCAACCCGAGCGAGTTCGACCCACGCAAGTTCTTCGGTGCCACCGTGACCGCCATGCGCGACGTGTGCATCGCCCGTTACGAAGCCTTCGGCACTGCCGGCAACGCTTCGAAGATCAAGCCGATCTCCCTGGAAGCGATGTTCCAGCGCTACCTCAAGGGTGAGCTGAACGCCAAGGTCAACTAAGCCTTAGCGTCATCCGGAAAGCCCGCAGCGATGCGGGCTTTTTTGTGCCTGGGATTCCTGCACAGAGACGGGGTTAGATTTTGTTGTGGTCGATATCCAGCTTGGAGAAGGTCACCTTGCCGCCCTCGCTGGTGTAGCCGCTGTTGTCCTGGACATAAACGCCAGCCTTGAAATACAGCGGCTTGTCGCGCCAGGTGGCGCTCAGTTGGCCATCCCATTGATAGCCCGCAGCACTGATCCCCAGGGCACCACCGGGGCTCAGGTGGATCAGGTAGGAAAACTCCCGATCCATGGGCACGTTCCTGGCGATGGTGATGACCCGGCCTTCGTCGTCATCCGGGCGCATGCGCACCTTGGCCACGACATTGCCGCTGCCCTGGCGGGTCTTGTACTGGTACTCCACTTTCACCAGGGGCTTGGTGCTGTTGTAGGCATGGATCTGGCCGACGACGATCTTGCCCGATGAGGGCACCTGCTTCACTGCCAGGGTGGCGTACAACAGGTTGTCGGCCTCGGGGTAGGTCCAGTTGCGCAGGTTTCCGTTGGAATAGGTTTCCCGCAGCTCGGTGCGCGGGTAGATGGCGTTCTCGGTTTTTGATCCGGTCACCGGCGACCAGAAGAACAGGGTGCCGCTATCGGAGTGGAAGTACTGGTCCTTGAAGCCTTTGACCAGGGCGGGGGTGTCAATGGTTGCCGGTGGGCTGCCGACGGGAACGCTGAGGTTCCAGGTTGCCAGATCGATCATGGTGAGAGGTTCCGCAAGGAAAGGTCTGGTGCAGGTCGCCGAGGGCTTTAGCCTGCGCTTCTTCGGGCGTCTTTATAACGCAGAACGGATGCCGGGCGAGGTCCGTACGGCGGATATCTGACGTCAGCAAAATATCGAAATGCCATCCTTCCCGGTTTTTATGCTGCACAACTGTGACCGTTAGTCGGGAGTCGGCGCCATTGGCGGAGTGATGGCGTCATGGCGGCTTCTGCTTTTCAAGATCCGGGTCTAGAGTGAATTCACAGTTTTAGCCAGGTTTTCTCACCCGCTCAGTCTTATTACAGGCAAGAGAAGCAGCATGGAATGCGTGCACCCGGAGGTGGCCGAAGGCCACTCCACTCTTCTGATCGTTGATGACTATCCTGAAAATCTCCTAAGCATGCGTGCTCTGTTGCAGCGCCAGGACTGGCGGGTGATGACCGCTGCCTCCGGTGTCGAGGCCCTGGGCCTGTTGCTCGAGCATGAGGTGGATCTGGTGCTGCTGGATGTGCAGATGCCCGGCATGGATGGTTTTGAGGTGGCTCGACTGATGCGCGGCAGCCAGCGTACCCGGCTGACACCGATCATCTTCCTCACCGCGAACGAGCAGTCCCAGGATGCCGTGATCAAGGGCTACGCCAGTGGCGCAGTGGACTACCTGTTCAAACCCTTCGACCCGCAGATCCTCAAGCCCAAGGTCCAGGCTTTGCTGGAGCAACAGCGCAACCGCCGAGCCCTGCAGCACCTCAGTCATGATCTGGAGGTGGCGCGAGCGTTCAACGCCGCGGTGTTGGACAACGCCGCCGAAGGCATTCTGGTGGTGGACGAAGGCGGCCATGTGCGCTTCGCCAATCCAGCGGTCTCGCGCTTGCTCAATGCCCAGGTGCAAGATCTGGAAGGTTCGCCCTTCCTCGATTACCTGCAAAAGCCCCACGTCCCCGACTGGAACGAATCCGAACTCTACGCCTGCTACCGCAGGGGCGAGACCTATCGTCTGCATGACGCCCTGTTGCGTACCGTCCCCGGCCAGCAGATCTGTGTGGCCCTGTCCTGCGCGCCCCTGCCCAGCGAACAGAAGGCCATGGTGGTGACCTTGCTGGACATGTCCGAGGTTCGACACCTGCATCAACAGCTGGAGTACCAGGCCGTTACCGATCCGCTGACGGGCCTGCTCAACCGGCGCGGTTTCTATCAGACCGTGGAGAACATCCTGCTGCGCAGCGATCGCTCGGGAAAGTCTCTGGTGCTGCTCTACCTGGACCTGGACGGCTTCAAACGAGTCAACGACTCCCTGGGGCACGATGCCGGTGACCGGGTGCTGCGCTGGGTCTCTGAGCAGTTGAAGGAATGCCTGCATTCGTTCGATATTCTCGGGCGCATGGGCGGCGACGAGTTCACGGCCCTGCTGGAGCTGAGCTTCCCGGAGCAGGCGGCAAAAATCGCCGAAAAACTGATCGAACGCCTGTCCATCAGCCAGCAGATCGATGGCATGGAGGTGGTGCTGGGGGCCAGCATTGGCATCGCCATCTACCCTGACTGCGGTTCCAATCTGGATGGCCTGTTGCGCGCGGCGGATATCGCCATGTACGAGGCCAAGCGTGCCGGCCGTCAGCAGTACCGTTACTACGACCATGAAATGAACGGCCGTGCCCGGTCCCGGCTGATGCTTGAAGAAAGCGTGCGCAGCGCGGTGGAGCGCAAGGAGTTCACCCTGGTGTATCAGCCCCAGGTGGCCATTGCCGATGGCCGCTTGCGAGGGTTCGAGGCGTTGCTGCGCTGGCGGCACCCGAGTGTCGGCGATGTACCGCCGGGGCTGTTTCTGCCGTTGCTGGAAGAGGCACGGTTGATCAGCCGCCTGGGCAGTTGGATCTATCAGCAGGGCGCCGCTCAGCGCAAGGATTGGGAACAGGTGTTCAGCCCGGACCTGGTGCTGGGGGTCAGCCTCAGCGCTACCCAGTTCGGCATGCCCAACCTGGCAACCGAACTGCGCCAGGTGTTGTTGCGCCATGGCCTGCTGCCTCGTCAGCTGGAGGTGGAGGTGACCGAGGCGGCACTGACCCAGAACCTGGACGAGACCCGCAAGCAGTTGCAGCAGTTGCATGAACTGGGGGTGCGGGTGGCCCTGGACGATTTCGGATCAGGCAGCTGCTGTCTGGCGTACCTGCGTGACCTGCAGTTGGACACCCTCAAGCTTGACCGGCACCTGATCGCTCGTCTGCTGACTTCGCCGCGAGATGCCGCCATCGCCCGCAGCGTGATCGATCTGTGCAAACAGTTCGGCCTGCTGGTGATTGCCGAAGGCGTGGAAACCCTCGAGCAATTCGAGTGGCTCAAAGCCAATGGTTGTGAATATGTGCAGGGTTTCCTGGTGGCGCGCCCCCTGACTGCCAGCAGTGCCAGTCAGTTTGCCCAGCCTTTTGACTGGAGCGCGTTGCCGGCCTGAATTCGCTACACTGGCGCTCTTTGCACCTTGCGCTGCCCCTTCATGACTGCACTCAAATACCTTCAGGCCTACCCCGTCGCCCTGCAACAGCAAGTGCGCCAGCTGATCGACGAAGATCGCCTGGGGGACTACCTGAGCCGGCGCTATCCGCACAAGCACGCGGTACAGAGCGACAAGGCGTTGTACAACTACGCTCTGGAACTGAAGCAGGAATACCTGCGCAACGCCCCGGCCATCGACAAGGTGCTGTTCGATAACCGTCTGGATCTGACTCACCGCGCCCTGGGCCTGCACACCACGGTGTCCCGGGTGCAGGGCGGCAAGCTCAAGGCCAAGAAGGAGATCCGCATCGCCTCCCTGTTCAAGGAGGCGGCGCCGGAGTTCTTGCGGATGATCGTGGTGCACGAACTGGCGCACTTCAAGGAATCGGATCACAACAAGGCGTTCTACAAGCTCTGCGAGCATATGCTGCCGGGCTATCACCAGCTGGAGTTCGACCTGCGGGTCTACCTGACCTGGCGCGACCTGCAAGCCAAGGCAGGAGCGGCGGATTAGTGCTTAGTGAAAGGGAGTAGGCGATGGATGTCAGCAAGACCAAGAGCAGTTTCTACCGCCGCCTGTATGTGGCGTATCTGATCGACAGCGGCCTGGCCAGCAGTGTGCCGGCGCTGACCGAAGTCACGGGCATGCCCCGACGCACCGCCCAGGACACCATCGCCGCCCTGGCGGACCTGGACATCCTCTGCGAGTTCGAGCAGCAGGATGGCGCCCGCAATCATGCCGGGCGCTACCGAATCCATAGCTGGGGGGCCATCGACAAGGGCTGGATCGAGCCCAATCTGCGGCAGATCAAGACAGTGCTGGGTTATCCCTGAGTCTCAGGCCCGGCGCATGCCGATATGGGGAATGCCGTCCTCAAGGTATTCCTCACCCGCGACGATGAAGCCGTAGCGTCCGTAGTAATCCTGCAGATGGGCCTGGGCCGAGAGGTAGATCGGGGTTTCTGGCCAGTGCCGTTGTGCCTGTTTCAGCGCCTGCTCCATCAGGGCATGACCCAGGCCCTGGCCACGGGCCTGTTCGGCGATCACTACGCGGCCGATCACGACGTCGCCGCCTTGGGAGATCGGGTCCAGCAGGCGCAGATAGGCCAGCAGGCGGTCGTCGTCCCAGGCCATCAAGTGGCAGGTATCGCCTTCAAGGTCGCGGCCGTCCACTTCCTGGTAGGGGCATTTCTGTTCCACGACAAAGACTTCGGTGCGCAGTTGCAGGATGGCGTACAACTGTTCCTTGCCCAGATCGGTGTGATGCTTGCAGACCCATTCGATGGTCATCTTCATATCCTGTAGAAAGTGCTGTGCGAAATACTAGGCACATCGCCGCCGGATGTCTTGTCGAGCAGCACCCAGAGGCTGTTTCTGTGAGTTAGGTCAAAATGCCACCATTGTTGTTACTGGCCTTTGTCTTCTTTGTGTAATCTGTTTTCAAGTCCTGTGCAGCGGTTTTGATGAGCTAGTGTTAGGGGCTGGGCTGCCCTGTCGAATACCGGCAGGGGCCCTCGAGTGTCGGCTGGAATGCGCTGGGCCCTGTGCCCGCTAAGGATCTTTTAGCATGCTGCGATTGCATCGAGCTTTGGCTTTGATCGGATTGCTGTTGCTGGGCCACAGCGCTTCTGCACAGAAGCTGCGCCTGGTCGCTGACGCCTGGCCCCCCTTTACCGACGCGACCCTGGTCAACGGCGGGGTGGCCACCGATATCGTCAGCACCGCTCTGTCCCGTGCCGGCTATTCCAGCGAGTTCGAGCAGGTGCCCTGGGCTCGGGCTCTGATGGGGGTGGGCGAGGGGCGCTACGACGTACTGGTCAATGCCTGGTACAACGAAGAGCGCACCCATCTGGGGCAGTTTTCCTCGGAGTACCTGGTCAACCGAGTGCGCTTCATCAAGCGCAAGGATGCCTCGCTGGAATACAACAACCTCAAGCAACTGCATGAGTACCCGGTGGCGGTAGTGCGTGGCTACGCCTATTCGCCGGAGTTCGACAACGACCCGAACCTGCAGAAAGTTCTGGTGCACAACTTCGCCATGGCCGTGCGCATGCTGGCGGCGGGCCGGGTCAAGCTGACTCTGGAAGACGAATACGTCGCCCGCTACTACCTGGCCCGGGAATCGCCTCGGGTGCGCAACGCCGTGGAGTTCCTGCCCAAGCCCCTGAGCGAGAACGGCCTGCATATCCTGGTCAGCCTGAAAAACCCCGAACACGCGCAGATCGTTGCCAAGTTCGACCGGGAAATTGCCGCCATGAAGGCCGACGGCAGCTACGACCGGCTGTTGCGCCAGCACGGTATGTAACCGAACAGGGAGCTGCATCAGTTGGCTTGCCAGCGAGCGCGGCCCCGGACCTTGCATTAATCTTGCGGCCCCTTTCGCCGACAGGCCTATTCCTACGGTTTTTCGGTGTCGCTGGTGTCTTTGATCAGGTGCGCCGCCAGGGTCCGCAACGGGCCCAGTTGTCGACAGATCAGTGCCAGCTGGGTCTGCACCAGACGCTGGCCTTCGTCGATTTCATCCGGCATCTGCTCCAGCTCATTGGCCAACGCTTCCTCGGCATCGCTCTGGATGGCGATCGGGGTCTTGTTGGCCAGGCCCTGGGCAATCTCGTCGATGCTCGCCGCCAGGCTGACCCCGGCACCGTCGATCAGGTGCTCGCGGACTTCCCCCGGCAGTTGGGTTTCCCGGTGCGCGCCCAACCCCGACAGGTAGCTGAGCAAGGTGTGGGACAGCACCAGGAAGCGGAACCCCACGTCGGCTTCCTTACGGAAATGCCCCGGCTCCATGAGCATGTTGGCCAGGGTGGTGGACAGCGCCGCATCGGCGTTGTGGGCGTTGCGCCGGGCCAGCCGGTAGGCCAGGTCGTCGCTTTTGCCCGCGGCGTACTGCTGCATGATCTGACGCAGGTAGATGCTGTTGCAGGTCAGGGTGTTGGCCAGCACCTTGTTCAGGCGTCGGCCCTGCCAGTCCGGCAGGAACAGGAACACCGCCAGCCCGGCGATCAGGCTGCCCAGCAGGGTATCGAACAGCCGCGGCAGGAACAGCCCGTAACCGTCGCCCACCTGGTTGAAGCAGAACAGCACCATCAGGGTGATGGCGGCTGTGGCCAGGGTGTAGCGGGTGGTGCGGTTGGTAAAGAACACCACCCCGGCGGCGATGGCGAACAGCGATTGCACCAAGGGGCTCGGGAACAGGTCGAACAGCGCCCAGGCGATGGTCAGGCCGATGGCGGTGCCGACGATCCTTTGGCCCAGCTTGCGCCGGGTGGCGCCGTAGTTGGGCTGGCAGACGAACAGCGTGGTGAGGATGATCCAGTAGCCCTGGGATGGGTGGATCAGATGCACCATGCCGTAGCCGATACTCAGCGCCAGGGGCAGGCGCAGGGCATGGCGGAACAGCAGTGACGTCGGTGTCAGCTGGGTGCGCAGGCGAGTCCAGACATCCTTGAGGTTGCGCGGCGAGCGGTCCAGCAGGCTGCTGTCGGTGGCATCGGCCAGGGCGTCAGGGTTGCTGGCGTCGCTGAGCAGGCGGTCGAGGGTGCCAAGGTTGGCCGCCAGGGCGCGCAGCGAGCGCAGCAGCCCGCGCCAGGCCGGGTTGCTCTGGATGCGCAGGTGTTCCAGGGAGGCGTGCAGGTCGCTCAGGGCCTCGGCGAAGCTGGCGTCATAGACGAACGGCTGGCGCAGCTGGATGGATTCGGCCAGGGCGCGGCAGGCCTTGCCCTGCTGGCGCAACAGGCGCTGGCAGCGAAACAGCACGTCGCTGTGGAAGAAGGCGTCGGTCAGGGCGTTATAGGGGTAATGGGACGAACTGGCGCGCTCGTGGATGTCCTGGGCCAGGAAGTACAGCTTCAGGTAGCGGCTGACTTTCGACCCCGGCCGGCCATTGCCCACCCGGTGCAGGATGATCTCCTTGGCGGCGTTGAGAGCTGCCACGACCTTGCCATTTTGCTGGGCCAGCTCCAGGCGCCGGGCTTCCACATCCAACTGGCGGATCGGCTCGAACAGGGATGACTTGAGCTTGAGGTAGAAACCCAGCTCACGAAACAGCCGGGCCAGGCTCTGCTGCACCGGCTGGTTGGAGAACAGCGCCTGCCAGAGGACCGAGAGCAGGCCATACCAGGCCGCGCCGGCTACCAGCAGCAGCGGCTCGTGCCAGAAGTCGATCACCGCGCCGCCGCGCTGGTCGACGCCGATCATGGTGTAGACCGAGAGAATCAGGGTCGCCGAGGCGATGGCGCCATAGCGTTCCCCCAGGGCCCCGAGCATGGTCAGGCCGAAGCTGGCCAGGGCCAGGGCAATGGCGAAGATCCAGGGGTAGGGGAACAACAGTTCCACCGACAGCGCGGCGATGCTGAAGCACACCAGGGTCACGGCCAGGGCGTTGAGCCGGCCTTGCCAGCTGTCGTCGGTTTCCGCCAGGGCGCTGGCGATGATGCCGAGAAACAGCGGGATCAGCAGGCCCATTTCATCCTGATACCAGCACAGCGCCATGCTGCCGGTCAGGGCGATGAACACCCGCACGCTGTAGCTGAATTTATCCAGCGCCCAGAGGCGGCGCAGAGACTGACGAAAAGAAGTCGATGACATGGAGTGGGACAGGCCTTCCGGGGCGATGCAGCTAAATTGAGCCAGTATTGACGACGGCGCAATGCCGTCGTCACATCCGCCGGCAAATTCTGTTGCCGTTGCCGGTCGGGCGCCTGTAGCCGCTGCCGTAGGCTGCGACAGGGCCGTAGGACCTCAGCGGACATTGGATCGCCGCGCCCCTTCGGGGCGTTCGCAGCCTGCGGCAGCGCCTACAGGGATGCACAGCGGCTCAGACGTATTGCGCCGCCGCGTAGCCCGAGGCCCAGGCCCACTGGAAGTTGAAGCCGCCCAGGTGGCCGGTGACGTCCAGCACTTCACCGATGAAATACAGCCCCGGGCTCTTCAGCGATTCCATGGTCTTGGACGACACCTCGCGGGTATCGACCCCGCCCAGGGTCACTTCGGCGGTGCGGTAGCCCTCGGTGCCCGCCGGCACCAACTGCCAGCTGCCGAGTTTTTGCGCCACGTCCGCCAGTTCCGCCGGGGTGTACTGCTTCATCGGCTTGGAGACGAACCAGTGCTCGGCCAGCAGTCCCGCCATCTTCTTGGTGAAGATTTCCCCCAGCAGGGTTTTCAGCTCGCTGTTGGGGCGCTCGGCCTGCTGCTGTTGCAGCCAGCCCAGGGCGTCGTGGTCTGGCAGCAGGTTGATCTCGACACTGTCGCCGGGTTGCCAATAGGACGAAATCTGCAGGATCGCCGGGCCGCTGAGGCCACGATGAGTGAACAGAATGTTCTCGCGAAAGCTCTGCTCGTTGCAGCTCACCAGACAGTCCACCGAGGTGCCCGACAACTCGCTGCACAGTTCCTTGAGCTGGTCGGTGATGGTGAAGGGCACCAGGCCGGCACGGGTCGGCAGCAGTTCATGGCCGAACTGCTTGGCGACCTGATAGCCAAAACCGGTAGCACCCAGGGTCGGGATCGACAGGCCGCCGGTGGCGATCACCAGGGACTGGCACTGCACCGCGCCCAGGGTGGTCTGCAGCAGGTAGCCGGACTCAAGCTTCTCGATCTGCTGGATCGAGGTGTCCAGGCGCAGCTCGACGCCGACCTGATCGCATTCGTCGAGCAGCATGCCGAGGATGTCGCTGGACTTGTTATCGCAGAACAGCTGGCCGAGTTTCTTCTCGTGGTAGGGCACGCCGTGCTTGGCCACCAGGCCGATGAAGTCCCACTGGGTGTAGCGGGCCAGGGCCGATTTGCAGAAATGCGGGTTCTGCGAAAGGAAGTTGGCGGGCTCGGTGTACATGTTGGTGAAATTGCAGCGGCCACCGCCGGACATCAGGATTTTCTTGCCGGCCTTGTTGGCGTGGTCCAGCAACAGCACCTGGCGGCCCCGGCCGGCCGCGGTCAGGGCGCACATCAGGCCGGCGGCGCCAGCGCCGATGATCACGACTTCGGTAGAACGCAAAACGGAGTCCTCGTTAGGAGCGAATGACCCTGTAGCCGCTGCCGCAGGCTGCGATAAGGCCGAAGGCCTTCAGCGATCTCAAGATCCAGCGCCCCTTCGTACGGAGTGCCGCCCAGATCGATCGCAGCCTGTGGCAGAGGCTACAGGCCAAGCAGTGGGGTTAGAGGACGCGCACGCGCAGCGAACGGCCCTTGATCTTGCCGTTGTTCAAACGCTGCAGGGCCTGCATGACCACGCTGCGATCAACCGCCACATACGACTGGAAGTCGAAGATCGCGATCTTGCCGACCTGGGCGCCCGGGATGCCGGCGTCGCCAGTCAGCGCACCGAGAATATCGCCCGGGCGCACTTTGTCCTTGCGCCCGCCCGCGATGCACAGGGTGCTCATCGGTGGCTGCAGCGGGGCGCCGCCCTGGGACTTGAGGTTGTCGACCTGATCCCAGTTCAGCGGGGCTTTCTGCAGCTGTTCGATGGCTTGCGCGCGATGGGCTTCGGACGGTGCGACGAGGCTGACCGCGATGCCTTTTTCGCCAGCGCGACCGGTACGGCCGACGCGGTGAATGTGGATTTCCGAATCGCGGGCCAGCTCGACGTTGATCACCATGTCCAGCGCATCGATGTCCAGGCCGCGGGCGGCCACGTCGGTGGCGACCAGTACCGACGTACTGCGGTTGGCGAACATCGCCAGCACCTGATCGCGGTCACGCTGTTCCAGATCGCCATGCAGGCCGACGGCGGAAATGCCTTTGGAGGTCAGGTGATCGACGGTTTCCTGCACTTGCTGCTTGGTGAAGCAGAAAGCGACGCAGGAAGCCGGGCGGAAGTGGTGCAGGACTTTGGTCACAGCGCTCATGCGTTCTTCCGGGGAAATCTCGTAGAAACGCTGTTCGATCTGCGTGTCGTCGTGGAACGCTTCGGCTTTCACCGTCTGCGGATCACGCATGAACTTCGACGCCAGTTGCTTGATGCCCACCGGGTACGTGGCGGAGAACAGCAGGGTCTGCCGGCGCGACGGGGTCTGCTCGATGATGTCTTCGATGGCGTCGTAGAAACCCATGTCGAGCATGCGGTCGGCTTCGTCGAGGATCAGCGTGTTCAGGCCATCAAGCACCAGCGAACCCTTGCGCAGGTGTTGCTGGATACGCCCCGGGGTGCCGACGATGATGTGGGCGCCGTGTTCCAGGGAAGCGATCTGCGGACCGAAGGACACGCCGCCGCACAGGGTCAGGACCTTGATGTTGTCTTCGGCACGGGCCAGGCGCCGGATTTCCTTGGCCACCTGGTCGGCCAGCTCGCGGGTCGGACAGATCACCAGGGCCTGGCAGCCGAAGTAGCGCGGGTTGATCGGGTTCAGCAGGCCGATGCCGAAGGCCGCGGTCTTGCCGCTGCCGGTCTTGGCCTGGGCGATCAGGTCCATGCCCTTGAGGATCACCGGCAAGCTCTGCGCCTGGATCGGCGTCATCTGGGCATAACCGAGGGAGTCGAGGTTAGCCAGCATGGCGGGAGACAGGGGCAAAGTATTAAAAGCGGTGGCAATGGTGGTCACGGGACTGGCCTGCAAAACAAAATGTCGCGCAGTGTATCAGTCTCGCTCCCATAACCTGCAAATTCTGGACGAGCAACCGCGCAGGGGCGGTGTTGTGTAGAAGCTGGCTGGCCAGCGAAGGCGACCGGGAGTTTGGCGCAGGGCTCGGGGGCTCTTCGCCGGCGAGCCGGCTCCTACGGAGGGGTGTGTGCGGCTCAATGCTCGATGTGCTGTTCCTCGACCTTGCGCGCCCTTCGGCCATCGGTGGGCGACAGCTGGAGGAAGATTGCCGCCGCTAGCATCGCCATGATGCCCACGGTGAGGAAGGTCAGCTGGAAGGCGCCGAGCACGGTGTTCACTCCGTCATTGCCTACTTGTGCAGTAAAACCGCCTAGCAGCGCACCGGCACAGGCCACCCCCAGGCTCAGGGACAGCTGCGCCACCACCGACAACAGGCTGTTGCCGCTGCTGGCGGAGGCATCGTCGAGGTCGATCAGGGTCACGGTGTTCATCGCGGTGAACTGCAGCGAGTTGATCGCCCCCAGCACCGCCAGCATGCCCAGCAGCAGGGGATAAGGCGTGTGCTCGCTGACCAGCCCCATGCTGGCCAGCATCAGCCCCAGGGCCAGGGTGTTGCCGGTGAGCACGATGCGGTAGCCCAGGCGCTCGATCAGGGGCCGGGCAATGGACTTGGCCAGCATCGCCGCGGCCGCCAGGGGCAGCATGCTCATCCCCGCCTGAGACGGTGAATAACCCAGCGCCACCTGTAGCAGCAGCGGCACCAGGAACGGCAGGGCACCGCTGCCCAGGCGGGCGAACAGGTTGCCGAGGATGCCCACGGCAAAGGTTCGTACCTTGAATAGCGAGGGCGCAAACAGCGGGTTATCGGTGTGCACGGCCCGCAGCCAATAGGCCGCCAGGCAGGCCAGCCCACCAAACAGCAGCAACATCACCCGCAGGTGCGGCAGGTGCAATTCCCCCAGGCCTTCCATGGCAATGGTGATCAGCACCATCGCCGCGCCGAACAGCACAAAGCCCAGGCCATCGAAACGGGTGCGCTCGCTGCCTCGCAGGTCTGGGATAAAACGCCACACCGCATAGCAGCCGACGACGCCCACCGGCAGGTTGATCAGAAAGATCCAGTGCCAAGTCAGGTATTGCACCATCCAGCCGCCCATGGTCGGGCCGATCAGCGGGCCCAGCAGCCCGGGAATGGTGATGAAGCCCATGATCCGCACCAGCTCCGAGCGCGGGTAGGCCCGCAGCACCACCAGCCGTCCCACCGGCAGCATCAGTGCCCCGCCCAGGCCCTGGATCACCCGGGCGCCGATCAGTTGGCTCAGGGTGTTGGACATCGCGCACAGCAGGGAGCCGATGCTGAAGATCAAGATGGCGCCGAAGAAGATCTTCTTGGTGCCGAAGCGGTCGGCGATCCAGCCGGACGCTGGGATCAGCAGGGCAACGGTGAGCATGTAGGCAATGATCACCCCCTGCATGCGCAGCGGGTCTTCCGCCAGGTCCTGGGCCATGGCCGGCAGCGCTGTATTGAGGATGGTGCCGTCCAGGGATTGCATGAAGAAGGCGATGGCCACCACCCAGGGCAGCCAGCGGGCGGTGGTAGCGTCGAGAGGCGGGCGTTCGGGCATGGGACCTCTATGTCAATTCAGGTCGGAGCTGGCTTGCCAGCTCCGACAGCTTTGAGGGCAGTTCCTACAGGGTCAGAGTCAGGCGGCTGACCAGGGCTCCAGGCAAATGCATCGAGGCGGTCTGGCGCTGGCCGTAGGTGCTGGCCGAAAGCAGCAGTTCCCGTTGCGCCGTCAGGGCCTCCAGTTGCGAACCCAGCAGGCTGTAGACGCTGTCATCGAAACGCATGGTGTTCACCGGGGCCTGGATCTCGCCGTTCTCCACCCAGAAGGTGGCGAAGCGGGTCATGCCGGTCAGGCGCGCTGCCGGCAGGTCCGAGTAGTTGAGGTACCACAGGTTGCTGATGTACAGGCCGGTGCCCAGTTGCTTGAGGATCTCCTGCTGCGACAGCTGCCCGGCGGCCATGTTCAGTGCACTGGGGTATTCGCCGCTGCCGGCGCCGTTGCTGGTCAGGCCGTACTCGGCGGCGCTGCGGGAGTTGATCAACTGGGCGTTGGCATTGCCGGCGGCGATCAGCGACAGGTCGCTGCGCGGGTAGCCCTCATCGGAAAAGGCCGGACTCAGGGAGCCGCTGACCTGTTCGTCCAGGGACACCAGGGGGCTCAGGGCGGCATCGCCCGCGTAGAGTTTCTGCAGGGGGCTGTGCTTGCTGGCAATGGACTGGGCCGAGAACCCGCCCCAGGCCAGCATGCCCATGATCTCCTCCAGGGCCGCCGGTGCCAGGTAGGCGCGGTACTGTCCCGGCGCCAGGGTGCGCAGCGGTCGACCGAGGAACTCCAGTTGCTGACGGGCCTGGTCGAAGCGCTGGGCGAAGGCTGCGTCGTCCCAGGCGTGTCCCGCGTAGCTGGCCTTCACCGCTTCACCATTGGCGTGGAACAGGCTGAAGTCGAAGTTGAAGCTGTTGGCCTGATGCCAGCCGAACGCTCCGGCGGAACTGGCAAAACCTCGGCTGATGGGGCCGGCGGCATAGATGCCCACCAGATCCAGGCCGGCACCGGCGCGGCCGATCTGTGCCACCACCTGCTCGCTATCGGGCAGCGGATGGTCCTGCACATGGTGGGATTGCCATTGGGCGTGATTGAGCATCAGGTACGGGTCCGCCGGCAGCAGCGGCAGGGTTTCGCGCAACTGTTGCAGGGCTTCGACCAGGCGCTGACGGTCCACCTCGGGGTCATTGCTCAAGGTGATGCTCAAGTCGGCGTGGCGTCCGTCGTCGATCAGCTTGAAGTGCAGGCTGGCCTGTTGCACCTGCCCGGCCTGACGCACCTTGGCGTGGTTGAAACGGATGAACTCCGAGGACTCGGCCGAGTAGCTCAGGGTGAACTGTTCCGATTCCTTGATCGCGTCCTGCAGCCACTGCACCCATGCCTTGAACTGCTCGGCCTGATTCATCGTCCTGGTCATCAGGCGTCTCCTCCGAATACGTCAATCTTGCTGAACACGCAGGCCGGCGAAGCGTGGCCGACGCGGATTACCTGGTTGGGCTCGCCCTTGCCGCAGTTGGGCGTGCCCAGGACCTGGAAGGTGCTGCGATCGCCCACCGCGCTGAGGTTGCGCCAGAACTGTGCGGAGATACCCCGGTAGTTGGGGTTCTTGACCACGCCCTTGAGCTCGCCGTTTTCGATCAACTGGCCCCATTCGCAGCCGAACTGGAACTTGTTGCGCGCATCGTCGATGGACCAGGAACGGTTGGTGGACATCAGGATGCCGTGTTCGATCTGGCCGATCAGGCGGTCCAGGGGCTGGTCGCCGGGCTCGACGTTGAGGTTGGCCATGCGGTCGATGGGCGCGCGGTTCCAACTGCTGGCGCGGCTGTTGGCTACGCCGTCGAGGCCACTGCGGTATTGCGACAGGGCACTGCCCAGGGGACGTACCAGCAGCCCCTCGCGGATCAGGAACTGCTTGCTGGCGGCGCTGCCATCGTCGTCATGCCCATAGCTGGCCAGTTCCTCGGGAATCTCCGGGTCGAAGGTCACGTTGAGCAGCGAGGAGCCATATTGCAGGCGGCCGAAATCTTCCTGTTTGACGAAACTGGTGCCGGCGTAGTTGCGCTCGTCGCCGAGGATGCGGTCCAGTTCCAGGGGGTGGCCGATGGACTCGTGGATCTGCAGCATCATCTGGTCCGGCATCAGCAGCAGGTCCCGCTGGCCCTGCGGGGTGTTCGGCGCCAGCAGCAGTTGCAGTGCCTGGTCGGCCACCCGTGGCGCCGCGCCTAGCAGGCCACAGCGGC
The DNA here is from genome assembly GCF_030718165.1 of Pseudomonas sp. LPH60. Classification (NCBI taxonomy): domain Bacteria; kingdom Pseudomonadati; phylum Pseudomonadota; class Gammaproteobacteria; order Pseudomonadales; family Pseudomonadaceae; genus Pseudomonas; species Pseudomonas sp. LPH60. The sequence continues at coordinate 177,877 of NZ_JAVAJH010000004.1, read as the reverse complement.
TGATCACATCACCGGCGCCCTGCTGGCCGAAGTTTTCCCGGCCCAGGCTGCGGGTCTGACTGTCGCTACCGTCGTAGGCGGTGACATCCAGGCCCGGGTAGACGAAGCGCTGAGCCTGGCGCAGCTCGGCACCGGCGCTGTTGAGGTAGATCTGCTCGACCTGGGTCACGCCGATGCCCACTTGCCAGTTCACCAGGCGCTCGTCCTTGGGCACCGAGGCCGATTCGTCGCCCAGCAGCTGGTAGCAGTCGCTGAGGGATGGGAAGGGCTGGTCCAGATTCGGCGAAAGGTAATCGCCACGGTGGCTGGATACCGGTTGCTCGCGCAGGTCCAGCAGGGCGTGGGCGGCGATCACCCGAGCCAGCTGTTCGGCGCGGTCGAGGGCGGCTTGCAGGCCGCCTTGCGAGAGGTCACTGGTGGCGGCGTAGGCTTCCACACCACGCACCCTTGCGGTCAGCATCGCCCCTTCGTCGCGGCCCAGGCTCGGTGGTTCGGCAACGTTCTTGCGTACTGACAGGTATTGGTCCGACTCGCGCACGTAGCGCAGGGAAAAGAATTCGGCGCCCGTGCGCAAGGCAGCAAAGCGCTGCTTGAACTGGGGGTGAAAGTCGAACATGGAGAACCTCCTTGTGAGACGCGATAGCGGGCGGGTCTTGTCGCCAGCAAACGGAACGCTGCCCGGCGGCTCCTACAGATATAGGCGTCGGTGGACTCCGGGGCGAAGGGGATGGGCAAGTTGCAGAACTGTAGCTGCTGCCGGAGGCTGCGATCAAGGATGCAGTGCGGGCAATGCGGGGGCAGGAAATACGCGGGGAGGTGAAAAAGGCACCGACCCTTGCGGTCGGTGCCCGTGCGGCTTACTGCGCGGTCGGAGTGATATCGCGCATTGGCTTGCCACGCACCGGGGCGTTGCCCGCTACGTAGTAGTCGGCCTTGCTGCGGGGCAGCGGCTGACGGCCACGGATTTTGTCGGCGATTTTCTCGGCCATCATGATGGTCGGCGCATTGAGGTTGCCGGTGGTGATGATCGGCATGATCGAGGCATCCACCACGCGCAGGCCTTGCATGCCGTGCACGCGACCCTGGCCATCCACTACCGCCATGTCGTCGGTGCCCATCTTGCACGAGCAGGATGGGTGGAACGCGGTCTCGGCGTGCTCGCGGATGAACTTGTCCAGTTGCTCGTCGGTCTGCACCTCGATGCCCGGGCTGATTTCTCGACCGCGGAAGGCGTCCAGGGCCGGCTGTTGCATGATTTCCCGGGTCAGGCGGATGCCGTCGCGGAATTCCTGCCAGTCCTGCTCGGTGGCCATGTAGTTGAAGAGGATGCTCGGGTGCTGGCGCGGGTCCTTGGACTTGATCTGCACGCGACCACGGCTCGGCGAGCGCATGGAACCCATGTGCGCCTGGAAACCGTGCTCTTTAACACCGTTGCTGCCGTTGTAGTTAATCGCCACTGGCAGGAAGTGGTACTGGATGTTCGGCCACTCGAACTCTTCACGGGTGCGGATGAAACCGCCGGCTTCGAACTGGTTGCTGGCGCCGATGCCGGTGCCGTTGAACAGCCACTCGGCGCCGATGGCCGGCTGGTTCCACCACAGCAGCGATGGGTACAGCGACACCGGTTGGGTGCAGGCGTACTGCAGGTACAGCTCCAGGTGGTCCTGCAGGTTTTCACCCACGCCCGGCAGGTCGTGGACCACCGGGATGTCCAGGCTTTCCAGCAGGGCGCGGGGGCCGACGCCGGAGCGTTGCAGCAGTTGCGGCGAGGCGATGGCGCCGGAGCTGACGATGACTTCCTTGCGGGCGCGGGCTTCCACGCGCTCCTCGGTGCTGCCTTGCAGGTAGCTCACGCCGACGGCGCGCTTGCCGTCAAAGAGGATCTTGTCGGTCAGGGCGTGGGTGACGATGGTCAGGGTCGAACGCTTCTTGGCGATGTCCAGGTAGCCGCGGGCGGTGCTGGAGCGACGACCTTTAGGGGTGACCGTACGGTCCATCGGGCCGAAGCCTTCCTGCTGGTAGCCGTTCAGGTCTTCGGTGCGCGGGTAACCGGCTTGTACACCGGCTTCGACCATGGCGTGGAACAGCGGGTTGTTGCCGGCTTTGGGCGTGGTCACGCTGACCGGGCCTTCGCCGCCGTGGTAGTCGTTAGGGCCGATGTCACGGGTTTCCGCCTTGCGGAAGTACGGCAGGCAGTCCAGGTAGGTCCAGTCTTCCAGGCCTGGCAGCTTGGCCCAGCCGTCGTAGTCCATGGCGTTGCCGCGGATGTAGCACATGCCGTTGATCAGCGACGAGCCACCCAGGCCCTTGCCGCGACCGCACTCCATGCGACGACCGTTCATGTGTGGCTCTGGATCGGTCTCGTAGGCCCAGTTGTAGCGACGGCCTTGCAGTGGGAAGGCCAGTGCCGCCGGCATCTGGGTACGGAAGTCGAAGCGATAGTCCGGGCCGCCGGCTTCCAGCAGCAGGACGGTGACGCCTTCGTCTTCAGTCAGACGGGTCGCCAGGGTGTTACCGGCAGAGCCGGCACCCACAATGATGTAATCGAATTCTTGGGACATTGAATGCACCCTCTTTGAGATTGGTCAGGTCGCACGATCAATAGGCCTGTAGCTGCTGCCGAAGGCTGCGATCGGCCGCGTAGCGGACGTGCTTCGGCGATCGCAGGAAGGTCCTTCGGACCTTTTCGCAGCCTGCGGCAGCGGCTACAGGGGTTGTCGTTCAGGCTGGGTGTCTTAGAACACCGAGGCGTAGTCGCCCAGCTCGACCTGTACCGACTTGATGCGGGTGAAGTTGTTCAGCGAGCTGATGCCGTTCTCACGGCCAACACCCGATTGCTTGTAGCCGCCAACCGGCATCTTGGCGTCGGATTCGCCCCAGGCGTTGATCCAGCAGATACCGGCTTCGAGCTGATGAATCACGCGGTGGGCGCGGTTCAGATCCTTGGTGACGATACCGGCGGCCAGGCCGAAGTCGGTGTCGTTGGCACGGCGGATCACTTCTTCTTCGGTTTCGTAGGTCAGGATCGCCATCACCGGGCCGAAGATTTCTTCACGGACGATGGTCATGTCGTCGGTGCAGTCGGTGAACACGGTCGGTGCAACGAAGGCACCCTTGGCGAATTCGCCGTCGGTCAGGCGCTCGCCGCCGCACAGTACGCGGGCACCTTCTGCTTTGCCCTTGGCGATGTAGCCCAGCACGCTTTCCATGTGCTGGAAGCTGACCAGCGGACCGAAGTTGGTGTTTTCGTCTTCCGGGTTGCCGATGCGGATGCGCGCTACGCGCTCGGCGATCTTGGCTTCGAAAGCGGCTTTCAGGTGGCTCGGTACGAACACGCGAGTACCGTTGGTGCAGACCTGACCGGAGCTGTAGAAGTTGGCCATCATGGCGGTGTCGGCGGCGCGATCCAGGTCAGCGTCGTCGAAGATGATCAGCGGCGACTTGCCGCCCAGTTCCATGGTCACGTCTTTGAGCGAGGAGCTGGAAGCGCTGGCCATGACCTTCTTGCCGGTGTCGGTGCCGCCGGTGAAGGAGACTTTCTCGATGCGCGGGTGCTCGGTCAGCCAGGTGCCGACTTCACGGCCGCTGCCGGTCAGCACGTTGAACACGCCTGCTGGTACGCCGGCTTCGGTGTAGATCTCGGCCAGTTTCAGGGTGGTCAGCGAGGTGACTTCGCTGGGCTTGAAGATCATTGCGTTGCCGGCGGCCAGGGCTGGCGCGGATTTCCACAGGGCGATCTGGATCGGGTAGTTCCAGGCGCCGATGCCGGCGACCACGCCCAGCGGCTCGCGGCGGGTGTAGACGAAGGAAGTGGTGCGCAGCGGGATCTGCTCGCCTTCGATGGCCGGTACCAGGCCTGCGTAGTATTCCAGCACGTCAGCACCGGTGACGATGTCCACGTACTTGGTTTCGGAGAAGGCTTTACCGGTGTCCAGGGTTTCCAGGGCGGCCAGTTCGTCGTTGCGCTCGCGGAGGATTTCCACGGCGCGACGCAGGATGCGCGAGCGCTCCATGGCGGTCATGGCGGCCCAGATCTTCTGGCCTTTTTCGGCGCTGACCACGGCGCGTTCCACGTCATCAAAGGTCGCACGCTGCACTTGTGCGAGAACTTCACCGTTGGCCGGGTTGATGGCATCGAAAGTGGCGTCGCTGCCGGCATCGGTGTAGCCGCCGTCGATGTAGAGTTTTTGCAGTTCGAAACGGGCCATAGTGTCCTCGCAAGTGCATTAAGTAGTGGGCTTGACCACCGGGCGTATCCCGAAGTTCAGGACACGTTGATCAGTGGCGGGTCAGGGGCCGAGCGTCTCTTTTGTGCTCTGGCGTTCCTGCTTAGCCAGTTGTAGATCCATGTATTCGTAAGCGATCCGTATCGCCTGGTCGGTGTCGAATGCATCACCCGACAAGGCACCACGCAGCCACAAACCGTCGATCAAAGCCGCCAGGCCGCGAGCTGCCTTGCGCGCATGGTAGAGCGGCAGGGCACGGCGGAACTGGCAACACAGGTTGGAATACAAGCGGTGGTCGTTGATCCGCTGCAACCTGTGCAAATCGGGCTGGTGCATGCTGGAAGCCCAGAAGGCCAACCAGGTTTTCATTGCCGGGCCGTTCACCTGGCTGGCATCGAAGTTGCCCTCGATGATCACTTTCAGGTGAGCGCGCGGGCTGTCGTCCGTCAGGGCCTGGCGGCGTGCTCTGACGCCTTCGTTGAGCATGCTCATGATGTAACCCATCGTCGCTGCGATCAGGCCGTTCTTGTCCCGAAAGTAGTGACTGATGATGCCGTTTGAAACACCGGCCAAACGGGCGATCAGCGCAATGCTGGCGTCCCCCATTCCGACCTGATCGACGGCCTGTAGCGTGGCTTCGATCAATTGCTGGCGGCGTATGGGTTGCATACCGACCTTGGGCATCTGATACCTCTCCTTAGGCCTGTCGGCGGGCGTATGACGCCGGTCGACTTGTGGGCCAGTCTATTTTGTTTTGATTGAACGTTCAATCAACAAAGAATAAGATCTGCGACAAATCGTCGCTGCCTGGGGAGGTTTTCCTACTCGCGGACGGCGGGAAAACGACCTCCGAAATAGCCCAAAACTTACACGTGGCATGGCGTGGACCGGCAAGAGTAAGGACGTGTTGAAGGGGCAGGACGCTCCGGGGAACAGACGACGAGCTGCAGGTTCGTCACTGACCTTGGATGCGGGTGCGCAACGCGGCTTTTGCGGTTTCGGGCTTTTTCGGGGTGTCTTTATATCACCCGATGATCGGCTGCCAACTAACCGATTGGTCGGGTGCGGTGTTGCCTTGTGTCCTTCTCTCGCACTGCCTGGAGCATCTGTGCAATGAGTTCTGCCTCTCTTATAAAGACCCCACCGGAGAAGGTGCGGGTCAACGGTTGGGTGTTCTACACCTCCACCGCGCTGATCCTGTTGTTGACCGCCATTCTGATCATCGCCCCGCAAGAGGCCGGCAGATTGCTGGGCATTGCCCAGGCCTGGTTGTCTCGCAGCTTCGGCTGGTACTACATGGTGGTGATCGCCGCTTACCTGGTGTTCGTGGTGGGCCTGGCATTCTCCTCCTACGGCAAGCTCAAGCTGGGGACCAAGCAAGACACCCCGGACTTCAGCTACGGTGCCTGGGCCGGGATGCTGTTCTCCTCCGGTATCGGTATCTCGCTGCTGTACTTCGGTGCTTCCGAGCCCCTGGACCACTACTTCAATCCGCCGGAAGGCGTACCCGGCAGCAACCTGGCCGCACGCCAGGCGTTGCAGCTGACCTTCCTGCACTGGGGCCTGCATGGCTGGGCGATCTACGCCCTGGTGGGCCTGGCGGTGGCGTACTTTGCCTACCGGCATAACCAGCCGCTGGCGCTGCGTTCGGCGTTGTATCCGCTGGTGGGCGAGCGCTGGGTCAAGGGCGCGGCCGGCCACGCAGTGGACGGTTTCGGCATGTTCGTGACCCTGCTGGGCCTGGTGACCAACCTCGGGATCGGCTCGATGCAGGTGTCTTCCGGCCTGGAAAACCTGTTCGGCATGGAGCACAGCAACACCAACCTGCTGATCGTGATCATCGTCATGAGCACGGTGGCCACCATCGCCGCGGTGTCCGGTGTGGAAAACGGCATCCGCCGCCTGTCCAACCTGAACATCGTGCTGTTCAGCGGCCTGTTGATTTTCGTCCTGCTGTTCGGCCCGACCCTGCACCTGCTCAACGGCTTCGTGCAGAACATCGGCGACTACCTCAACGGTGTGGTGCTCAAGACCTTCGACCTCTATGTGTACGAAGGCGACAACGCCAAGTCCGACCGCTGGCTGGGCCTGTGGACCCTGTTCTACTGGGCCTGGTGGATTTCCTGGGCGCCATTCGTAGGCATGTTCATTGCGCGTATTTCCCGTGGTCGCACCGTGCGTGAGCTGGTCGCCGGCGTGCTGCTGATTCCCCTGGGCTTCACCCTGGCCTGGCTGTCGATCTTCGGTAACTCGGCCCTGGACCTGGTGGTCAACCAGGGAGCGGTGGAACTGGGCAAGACGGCGCTGGAACAGCCGTCCATGGCGATCTACCAACTGCTTGAGCACTACCCGGCCTCGAAGATTGTCATCGGTGTCTCGATCTTCGTCGGCTTCGTGCTGTTCCTGACCCCCGCCGACTCCGGCGCGGTGATGATGGCCAACCTGTCCTGCAAAGGCGGCAACGTCGACGAAGACGCCCCGCACTGGCTGCGGATCTTCTGGTCGGTGGTGATCACCCTGGTGACCATCGGCCTGTTGTTCGCCGGTAACTTCGAAGCCATGCAGACCATGGTGGTGCTGGCCGGCCTGCCGTTCTCGGTGGTGCTGATCTTCTTCATGTTCGGTTTGCACAAGGCCATGCGCCAGGACGTGCAGATCGAGCAGGAACAAGCGCAATTGGCCGAGCGCGGTCGCCGTGGTTTCAGCGAGCGCCTGACCCAGCTGGACCTGCAACCGACTCAGTCGGTGGTGCAGCGTTACATGGACAAGCACATCAGCCCGGCGCTGCAGGAAGCCGTCGCGCAACTGCGTACCCTGGGCCATGAAGTGCAGACCAACCTGGGCAAGTCCAAGAGTTTGCTGGGCTTGCGGGTGGAAATGGAGGAAGGCAATCCCTTCGTCTATGAAGTGAGCCTGGACGGCTACCTGGCGGCACCGAGCGAATCGGCCCAGCCGGAAGGGGCGGACAGCGAAGTTCGTAGTCGTTTCTACCGCGCCGAGGTGTACCTGCACAACGGCAGCCAGGAATACGACTTGATGGGCTTCACCCAGGAGCAGATCACCCGTGATGTGCTCGATCAGTTCGAAAGCCATCGGCAGCTCCTTGGCCGGGTCTATAGCTGAGTGAAGTGACGGACCGCTCCCGACGGAGCGGCTCCACCCGCTGTAGGAGCCGGCTTGCCGGCGAAGGCGCCCTTAATGGAAGGTTTCAGGGCCTGTTCGCTGGCAAGCCAGCTCCTGCAGAAGGGGGTGTGTCGATAAAGCAAAACGCCGCGATTGCTCGCGGCGTTTTTGTGTCTGCGGCTTAACCCAGGTTCTTGCCAAGCAGCGCGTGGTAGAGCTCGCTGTCGCCAAGGATGCCGACGACTTTCTGGTTGTCGTGGAGCACCAGTTTGTTGCCGGTCTGGTAGCGGATCTGCAGCGCGTCGCGCATGCCGATGTTGGAGTCCACCAGGGTCGGACGCCGGCCCAGTTCTTCCACGGACTGCCCCGGAACCCAGTTCTGCAGGTCCAAGTGCGAGCCATTGCGCCGCGCGCCCTTGATGGTGTTGCCCTCCGCCAGGTCGAGCCAGGAATCGCCGCCCGGGTCCAGGCACACGGAGCCGTTGACCCGCTTGCAGTTGTCCAGGCTGCGCATCAGGCTGCGCCCGCAGAGCACGTTCAGCGGGTTGGTGTGGGCGACGAAGGTGCGCACATAGTCGTCCGCGGGGTTGAGCACGATTTCTTCCGGCTTGCTGTACTGGATGATCCGCCCGTCTTTCATGATGGCGATGCGGCTGCCCAGCTTCAGGGCCTCGTCCAGGTCGTGGCTGACAAACACGATGGTCTTGCTCAGCTTGCGTTGCAGTTCCAGCAGCTCGTCCTGCAGACCCTGGCGGATCAGCGGGTCGAGGGCCGAGAAAGGTTCGTCCATCAGCAGGATATCGGCGTCCATGGCCAGGGCGCGGGCCAGGCCCACACGCTGCTGCATGCCGCCGGACAGCTCGTCGGGCTTCTTGTTGCGCCACTGGGTCAGGCCCACCAGCTCAAGTTTCTCGTCCACCAGCTTGCGCCTTTCCTTCTCCGGTCGGCCCTGCATCTCCAGGCCGAAGCTGATGTTCTCGCGCACCGTCAGCCAGGGCATCAGGGCGAACTTCTGGAACACCATGGCGATGCGCTGGGTGCGCATCATCTTCAGTTCGGCGGGGGAGCAGGAGGCAATGTCGATCTGCTGGCCTTCGTGCTCGACGAACAGCTTGCCGCGGCTCACGGTGTTGAGGCCGTTGATGCAGCGCAGCAGGCTGGATTTGCCGGAGCCGGAAAGGCCCATGAGTACGCAGATCTCGCCTTTCTGGATGTCCAGGCTGGCTTTTTCCACGCCGACGATCTGCCCGGTTTTCTTCAGGATCTCGTTGCGGGTCATGCCCTGGTCCAGCAGCTTGAGCGCCTCCCGTGGGTCCTTGGAGAAGATAACGTCTACGTTATCGAAGCGGATTATGCTCATGCGTCACCCCCTACTTTGGCTTCAGGTTGTTTGCAGATGCGGTCGAGCATGATCGCCAGCAGCACGATCGCCAGACCGGCTTCAAAGCCCAGGGCAATGTCGGCGGTATTGAGTGCGTTGACCACGGGTTTGCCCAGGCCGTCGGCGCCGACCAGGGCGGCGATCACCACCATCGACAGCGACAACATGATGCATTGGGTAATACCGGCGGCGATGCTCGGCATGGCGTGGGGCAGCTCAATGCGCGACAACAACTGACGGCGCGAACAGCCAAAGGCCTTGCCCGCGTCCATCAACTCTTGTGGAACATCGCGAATGCCCAGGTAGGTCAGGCGGATCGGCGCGGCAATGGCGAACACCACCGTGGAGATCAGGCCGGGTACCACCCCGAGGCCGAACAGGGTCAGGGTCGGGATCAGGTAGACGAATGTGGGGACGGTCTGCATCAGGTCCAGGACCGGACGCATCATGGTGTAGAACAGCGGTTTGTGCGCGGCGACGATTCCCAGGGGCACGCCGATCAGCACGCAGACCAGGGTGGCGAACAGCACCTGGGCCAGGGTTTCCATGGTTTCCTGCCAGTACCCCAGATTGAGGATCAACAGGAAGGACAGCACGACAAATACAGTCAGGCCCCATTTGCGCTGGATCAGGTGCGCCAGCAGGGCAATCAGGCCGATCAGGGCCAGGGGATTGAACCAGGTCAGCGCGAACGTCACGCCGTGGATCATGGTTTCCAGGGTGGTAGCGATCGCATCGAAGGTGCTGGCACCGTGTTTCGTCAACCAGTCTACGAAAGCCGCGATGTACTGGCCCAGGGGGATTTTCTGATCAGTGAGCATGGTATTGAACGTCCGCATGCAAGGAAAAAACAGCCCGGGCGGGCAAGCCCGCCCGGCGTAAGCGATTACTCAGCAAGCTTGGCTTTCACGGCTTCCAGGCCGGGTTTACCGTCAATGGTGGTCACGCCAGCGAGCCAGGTATCGAGCACCTGTGGATTCTTCTTCAGCCAGGCCTTGGCGGCTGCGTCAGGCTTCATCTTGTCGTCCAGCACGTTGCCCATCAGCGTGCTTTCCATGTTCAGGGTGAACGACAGGTTCTTCAGCAACTGGCCCACGTTGCTGCACTCGGTGGTGTAGCCCTTGCGGGTGTTGGTGTAGATGGTGGCCTGGCCGAAGTTGGGGCCGAAGAAGTCGTCGCCACCGGTCAGGTATTTCATCTTGAAGCGTGTGTTCATCGGGTGTGGTTCCCAGCCCAGGAACACCACCGCGGTGTCGCGACGCTGAGCGCGCTCAACCTGGGACAGCATGCCCGCCTCGCTGGACTCCACTACTTTGAAGCCGGCGTCCTTGAGGCCAAAGGCGTTCTTGTCGATCATCGTCTGGATGGTGCGGTTGCCGTCGTTGCCCGGCTCGATGCCGTAGATCTTGCCGTCCAGCTCCTTCTTGAACTTGGCGATGTCGGCGAAGTCTTTCAGGCCCTTGTCATACAGCGACTCGGGAACTGCCAGGGTGTACTTGGCGTTTTCCAGGTTGGCGCGCACGGTCTCCACGGTGCCGGCATCGCGGTAGGCCTTGATGTCGTTTTCCATGGTCGGCATCCAGTTGCCGAGGAACACGTCCATGTTCTTGCCGTCGGCCAGGGACTTGTAGGTCACCGGCACGGAAATCATCGTGGTCTTGGTCTTGTAGCCCAGGGCGTTGAGCACGACGCTGGTGGTGGCGGTGGTCACGGTGATATCGGTCCAGCCGACATCGGAGAAGTTTACGGTGCTGCATTGCTCCGGTTCTGCGGCGTGTGCCAGAAGCGGCAGACTCAGCATGGCGGCCAACAACAACGACGGGGAACCTTTCATAGGGGAGACTCCTGGATGTTTTTTTGGCGGCGTATGGACCGCGCTTATAAGTGTGGCGGTTGGTGTGCCGGGGACAGCTCTACCACCGTGCCTTGCAATCGAGTCGAGACTGATCATGTACCAGTGAAAAACTGTCGCCTACGGGGTGCGTCGTATCCAGTACAGGGAGGGTCGCATCCAGTGTCGGTGAGGTCGCTTACAGTGTTTCCGGGCATTTTTTCCTGCATCTGAGCCGCAAAAAACGCCCAGAACCCGAGCCTCGCGCCAGGCGGCGTTGGTGGACATGAGTGAGTCGGTGTCAGACGTCGCGAGGCGCAGTAAAAGCCTGATGATGCGCCCTTCTCGGCGGATTGCAGCTTGAGCGTAGCAGCTCCGTCAGAGGGCGTTTTCAGCGCCTGGACTGTGCTCATCGAGGAGTTACGCAGTAATGGCTATCAGTGTTTTCGACTTGTTCAAGATCGGCATCGGGCCTTCCAGTTCCCACACCGTCGGGCCCATGCGCGCCGCGGCGTTATTCGTCCAGGTATTGAAGGAACGCCATCTGCTGGAGCAGGTGCGGCGGATCGAAGTGCAACTGTTCGGTTCGTTGTCGGCCACCGGCATTGGCCATGGCAGCGACAACGCGGTGATCATGGGCTTGATGGGGGAGTGGCCCGATGCGATCGATCCGTCGCTGATCGGCCCGCGCATCGAACGGCTCAGGGAAACCCACACCCTGTTGCTGGACGGACGGCTGGCTGTGCCGTTCATCTGGTCCCGGGACATGCGCCTGCTGGACGAAAACCTGCCCTTTCACCCCAATGCCATGACCCTGGTGGCTGAAGGTGAAGGCGGGGAGCTGTTGCGCGATACCTATTATTCGGTGGGCGGCGGTTTTGTCGTCGACCAGGCCCAGGCCAGTAGCGGCGTGGCGGACCTGGATCGTAGCGAGCTGCCTTACGATTTCTCCAGTGCGGTGGAACTGCTCAGCCTGTGCCAGAAGCACAACCTGCGAGTCGCCGAACTGATGCTGGCCAACGAGAAGGTCTGGCGTTCGGAAGAGGAAATCCGCAGCGGCCTGATGACGCTGTGGCGCGCGATGCAGGATTGCGTGGAACAGGGGCTCAAGCACGAAGGCATCCTGCCCGGCGGGCTCAATGTGCGCCGGCGCGCGGCCAGGCTGCATCGCAGCCTGCAGGAACTGAACAAGCCCAATGTGATCGGCTCCACCTTGAGCGCCATGGAGTGGGTCAACCTGTTCGCCCTGGCGGTGAACGAGGAGAACGCCGCCGGTGGGCGCATGGTCACCGCACCCACCAACGGCGCGGCGGGGATCATTCCGGCGGTGCTGCACTACTTCATGAAATTCAGCGAGGACGTGACTGACGCCAACGTGGTGGATTTCTTCCTCGGCGCGGCGGCCATCGGCATCCTGTGCAAGAAGAACGCCTCGATCTCCGGGGCCGAAGTCGGCTGCCAGGGGGAGGTGGGTTCGGCCTGCGCCATGGCGGCGGCGGGGCTGGCGGAGATTCTCGGGGCCAGCCCCGAGCAGTTGTGCAACGCCGCGGAAATCGGCCTGGAGCACAACCTGGGCCTGACCTGCGACCCGGTGGGCGGGCTGGTGCAGGTGCCCTGCATCGAGCGCAACGCGATTGCCGCGGTGAAGGCGATCAATGCCGCGCAGATGGCCTTGCGCGGTGACGGCCAGCATTTCATTTCCCTGGACCGGGTGATCCGCACCATGCGCGATACCGGCGCCGATATGCACGACAAATACAAAGAGACGTCCCGTGGTGGCCTGGCCGTGAGCGCGGTGGAATGCTGAGCCGCCTTCGCTGGCCAGCCGCATGCGAACCAGGGACGTCGGCGCGCGCAAATGGCTCACTCGGGCCACCGCGCGCCACCTTTTAGCGCGTCGCGAATAGACAAGTTGCCCGGTGCGCCGGCGGACCAGTCCGTGGGTCGGCGCGCTGTGCTTTGAGTGACACTCGCCGGCCTCGGCGCAACGCCTTGGCGGCCCAAGTGCTACCTAACTGCTCACCGCTTTTGTCGGCGCCTGTGCGCCGCGCCTTTCGGCGCTTCTTATCCGCACATTGCCAAGGGCTATATAGACGCGTCGCGACGTCGTTTTCAGGAGTTATTGAATGCCCATTCAACTTTAGGCATGGCAATTGCTCTGTGAATATCAAGCCCGCCTCCGATGAGTCGCAGGGCACATAAAAAGAGCCTCCGCCTGAGGCCATCACCCGCTTTGTGTGAGGAGATATCGCGATGACGTCGTTCAACTCCGGGGCCCAACCCCAGAACCGTGCGCCTCAATCCATCGGCTTTCTGCTGCTGGACAATTTCACGCTGATTTCCCTGGCCTCCGCAGTCGAACCCCTGCGCATGGCCAACCAACTGTCCGGCCGCGAGCTGTATCGCTGGACCACCCTCAGCGTCGATGGCGGTCAAGTCTGGGCCAGTGACGGTCTGCAAATCACCCCCGACGCCTCCATGCACAAAGCCCCCAGCCTCGACACCGTGATCGTCTGCGGCGGCATCGGCATCCAGCGCACCGTGACCCGTGAACATGTGTCCTGGTTGCAAAGCCAGGCCCGCCAGTCGCGCCGCCTCGGCGCGGTGTGCACCGGCAGCTGGGCCCTGGCCTGCGCCGGCCTGCTGGACGGCTTCGATTGCAGCGTGCACTGGGAATGCCTGGCGTCGATGCAGGAAGCCTTTCCCCGGGTGGCCATGAGCACCCGCCTGTTCACCCTCGACCGCAACCGTTTCACCAGCTCCGGCGGCACCGCGCCACTGGACATGATGCTGCACCTGATCAGCCGCGATCATGGCCGTGAGTTGTCGGCGGCGATCTCGGAGATGTTCGTTTACGAGCGCATCCGCAACGAACAGGATCACCAACGCGTGCCCCTCAAGCACATGCTCGGCACCAACCAACCCAAGCTCCAGGAAATCGTTGCGCTGATGGAGGCCAACCTCGAAGAGCCGATCGATCTGGATGAACTGGCGGTGTACGTGGCCGTGTCCCGGCGCCAGCTGGAGCGGCTGTTCCAGAAGTACCTGCATTGTTCGCCGTCGCGCTACTACCTCAAGCTGCGGTTGATCCGTGCCCGGCAACTGCTCAAGCAGACGCCGATGTCGATCATCGAAGTGGCGTCGGTCTGTGGCTTTGTTTCCACGCCACACTTCTCCAAGTGCTACCGCGAGTACTTCGGTATTCCGCCCCGTGACGAGCGCATCGGTTCCAACACCACCCAGCAGGTGGCAATGATGCCGCTGCCGCAAGCCATGGTCCTGGCGCCGCTGTCCGGCCCGCTGTCGGCCTTGAGTCAGGCGCGCAACGAGTCGACCTTCGCCAGCGTGCGTCTGTAGTCACAGACGCTTCTTGAAATACACCACGCGTTCGGTTTCTTCGAAACCCAGCGCGTGGTGCAGTGTCTGGCTGGCCAGATTGTCCAGGCTGGTGTCAGACGCGATCTCCACACACCCGGCCTGGCGTCCCCACTGGCTGACCTGCTCGATCAGTTGCTGGGCAACGCCCTGGCGACGGTGCTCGGGAGCCACATAGATTCCTTCGAGAAACACCACCGGCGAACTCTCGGTGCCGTTGACGTAGTCGTGGCGCAGCGCCGCCTCGGCCAGGCCGATGGCTTCACCGTTCTGGGCAAAGGCCAGCCAGCAGCCATAGCGCTGGGGGGCGGCCAGCATCTGGCGGATTTCGGCCAGGTGCTCCTCTGGCGGACAGTCGGGCCACAGGCCCAGGCGCAATTGCAGCCAACTGGCCGCGTCGGCGGATGAGCCGGGCTGTATCGGGATCATGAGTGCTTGCCTGTTTTCGCCAGAGGGACGCGCACTCTAGCAATCCGCTCAGGGCACAGGGAGACTCACGCGCGTTTTTGCTGCAGGTACTCGGCCAGGGCCGGCAGCAACTGGCGATCAATGGCCTGGCGCACCGCGGGAAGAATGGTCGCATTACCGGTGAGCATCTGCTCCACCATGCCCTTGAGCGCCTTGGCCCGTGCATCGCTCAAACCGCGCACCGCACATTCACAGGCCTGCTCGGCGCTGGCGCCTGCGGGCATCTCGAAACCCAGGGCCCGGAGTTGTCCCAGCAGGTCGTCCTGATCAATCAAATCCGCATGCATCATGACGCTCATCCTTATTCAGGTAACGTGGTCGTCAGTCGATTCTGGTTGGCCGTCCGGGTGGCGGCAAGGGCAGATGGTCGCGATGGCCTGTTTACCTATGAACAGGTCGTTTTCGGCTAACTCGATGGCTTATGGCCGGTTGCAACAGCGTCTGGAAAAAGACGGTCAATCAAGTCTCGCGGCGCTTGCGTGTGATGGCCCGGGCTTGCATAAGGGTGGATATTGAGTCGTGCTGGCGCTCAAGGACACCCGCCGCAAGCGGCGGGGGTGGGCAGGATGGCCGTTGGGGCAAAAAAATAGGGAGCTGTAGTGGATGAAAGTGATGTTCAACCTGGGTTTGGCCTGTTTGTTGTGGATGGTTTGCAGCGCGGCTGCGGCAGCCACCGAGTGTGGCGATTTTTTGCGGGCCATGACCGATCCGCCGAAATCCCTGGAGTTTTTTCACTGTGAGTCGCAGCCCGAGGATCAGGGCGCACCGCTGACCGCGAGGTATCGGGTCAAAGGTCAGGATGCCCATCAGGTAGAGCGCTATCTGCAGCGGGAACTGGGGCTGCAGGAGGGGCTCAAGTTTGTCTGCTGCGGCTGGGAAACGAAGGGGTTCATTTCCTATAGGGATAAGAAGACCGGGCGTCGTTATCAGATCGGCATGGGCTCTGAAGAGACGCCCTACAACCAGCGCCGGGATTGGCACAAGATCGGCTATTTCTACGTGACGGTGGTGTTCTATACCGAGGACATCTGAACCCCTGCAATGGCCCTATTGCCTACGGGCAGGTCGTTTTCGGCTAACTCGTGAGCAGGCAGAGTGGGCAGACTGCAACCAGCTCGCGTCGTGTTGGTTTGGTCACCTTCTCACCGCAGCTCCTCAGCAGTAGTCCCTGCCTCGATCCTGTCACGGCTTGATCGGGGCTTTTTTTTGCCTGTGGAGGTTTTGCCGGCAAGCTTCGCTGGCCAGCCGGCTCCTGTGGGGAGCCGGTGGCTGGTGGGATGGGGATCAGCGCTGCAGCACCAGGATTCTGGAGAGCAGCTCGTCGCGGTCGATGTAGCAACCCTGGAAATGCCGGGCGCCGCTGGACGGGTCGAAGGCGTTGCGGGCATGCAGGGTCCGGCGGTTGTCGAAGCACCAGAGTTGTCCCGGGTCGAGGCGGCGGATGACCCGGAAGCGCGTCTCTCGGGTCATGGCGATAAATCGACGGTAAGCGTGGTACAGCCTGGGCATCTGCTCCACCGAGGTGTCGAAAGGCCCCCGCAGGAAGTTGGCCATGCGGATCTCCGCCACCCGACCCAGGGCATCCAGGGCAATGATCGGCGCCAGGCAGCGGTAGTCGCTGTGGCGGTCCTTGTTGCGAAACTCCACGGGTGTTTCACACAGTGTCAGGAAGGCCTCTGGGTCTTCACGGCGCAAGGCATCGGCGATGGCGAAGCCGTCGACGAAGATGCTTTCGCCGCCCACGGCGTCATTGACCAGGCAATGCAGGAACTGCAGCCCCGGTTGCAGCTCGCGGGTGGGCAGGTCGCTGTGCAGCGGCAGGTTGAAAGCGGTGTAGGCGTTGCTGTCGGCATCGGCCTTGGATTGCACGTTGAACAGCACGCCGAAGTTGCTCTCGCGGATAAACGAGATACGTCGGGCGATCAGCGCCAGCGAACCGGGTTCCGTGGGGGCGCCCCGGACCTGGGTCAGGCCGGTGTCGCGCAGGGCCAGCAGCCATTGCAGCAGAGCCGCAGGATCGTCCATCAGGGCCTGATACTCGAATACCGGTAGTTGCAGGCTGCTGTCCCACAACTGGCTGTGCGCCTTGTGGGCGCGGCGTTCCTCGCGGGATTGCTCGTCATAGGCGTGGGCCCGCAGCCAGCCGGGATCGAAGCGGCTACGGTGGCCGTCCGACCATTCGAGGCACAGGCAACCCTGGCTGTCGATGTGCGCCCCGTGGCAGCCGAGGTCCTCGGCCACATCGACGATTTCCAGTACCTGTTCACGGGTCACGCTGTAGACGCATTCCGGGCAGGGGCAGTTGTCCCGCAGCCATTGATGGTGAAAGGGGCTGAGGCGGCCATCGGCCCAGTGCACCTGGACCCGGTCCGGCAGTACCTGGACGGCGCTCAACGGGCTGATCAGCGGATAACGGCGATAGTCGGCAAGGGCGGCGATGTTCACGGCGATCTCCTTTTCGGGCTTGTTGTCATTTTTCCGTTGGCAGGCCAATCACCCGGCCGATGTAGGTGGGGCGCGGCAGCTCGGCCTGCTCGGCCGCCATGGTTTGCAGGCGCTGCAACACCGCTTCGTCGAACGGCGCGGAGCGGGGGCCGGCGAGGTCGACGTGGAGCAGCATCTGTTCGTTGCCGGCCAGCTCCTGGGGATCACCGACCTTGTGCAGGCTGTGATACAGGTGCAGGCGCTTGCGGTCGTGGCCGATGATCTGGGTATGGACCTCGACCTCGGTGCCCTGCTTCACCTCGTGCAGGTAGTTCAGGTGCAGTTCCAGGGTGAACAGCGAGTGGCCGCTGGCGTCGCGGTTGTCGCTGTCGAGCCCCAGGCGATCCATCAAGGCATCGGTGGCATAGCTGAAGATCAGCAGGTAGAAGGCATCACGCAGATGGCCGTTGTAGTCGACCCAGTCTTTGATGATGCGGGTGCTGTAGGTGGTCAGGGCAGGCATAGGATCACCGGATAACGGTAGGAGCCGGCTTGCCGGCGAAGGCGTCCGTTGGGTTTGCGCCTGGCTTGAGGGCCTATTGGTTGGCAAGCCAGCTCCTACGGGGGTTGGGTTAGTCGTGAAAGTGCATGCCGTGCTTGGCCTTGGTGGTTTTCACCGCCTCCAGCACCGCCAGCAGGCAGTCATCACGATAGCGCTCCAGGGCCGAAATGCTGTGGTTGCCCAGTTGCTCGGCGGTACCTTGGACTACGTCATCGATCAGTTTGTCGGTCAGCTCCGGGGCCGGCAGGTAGGTCCAGGGCAGTTGCAGCGCCGGGCCGAACTGGGCCATGAAGTGACGCATGCCGGCGTCGCCTCCGGCCAGGGTGTAGGTGAGGAAGGTGCCCATGAACGACCAGCGCAGGCCGGCGCCAAAGCGGATCGCGTCGTCGATTTCCCCGGTGGTCGCCACCCCGTCATTGACCAGGTGCAAGGCTTCGCGCCACAGGGCTTCGAGCAGACGGTCGGCGATGAAGCCCGGGACTTCCTTGCGCACATGCAAGGGGCGCATCCCCAAGGATTCATAGACCTGGATCGCCGCCTGTATCGCCTCAGGTGCGGTGTGCTGGCCGCCCACCACTTCCACCAGCGGTAGCAGGTACACCGGGTTGAACGGGTGACCCACCACGCAGCGTTGCGGGTGGGTCGAGCCCTCAAAGAATTCGCTGGGCAGCAGGCCCGAGGTGCTGGAGCCGATCAGGGCGTCGGGCTTGGCCGCGGCGCTGATCTTGCTGTGCAGTTCCAGCTTGAGTTCCAGGCGCTCGGGAGCGCTTTCCTGGATGAAGTCGGCGTCTTTCACACACTCTTCGATGGTGCTGACAAAGCGCAGGCGCTGTGGCGAGGCTCCGGGGGCCAGGCCCTGTTTTTCCAGAGCGCCCCAGGCGTTGGCGACCCGCTGGCGCAGGGCGGCTTCGGCTCCGGGGGCCGGGTCCCAGGCCACCACGTCCAGGCCGTGGGCCAGGGCGCGGGCCACCCAGCCACTGCCGATCACGCCGCTGCCCAGAGCGGCGAAGGTTTTGATGTTGGTGATAAAAGTCATCGCGTCTTCCTGAAAAAAGAGTCTGTAGGCGCTGGCTTGCCAGCGAAGCGCTTGGCGGCCTTGCGGGCCCCTTCGTCGGCAAGCTGGCTGCTACGGGGGCTGATGTGACGGCCTCTTCGCGAGCAAGCTCGCTCCTGCGCAGAGAGGTGGATTGGGGTCAGCCGCGTTGCTTTAGGCCCATTTTCTGGCGGCCCTCGGCCGGGGTCAGGACCCGGGCCCCGAGGCGGCTGAGGATCTCCGTGGCCCGTTCCACCAGTTGGCCGTTGGTGGCGAGCACGCCGCGATCCAGCCACAGGTTGTCCTCCAGGCCGACCCGCACGTTGCCCCCCAGCAGCACCGCTTGCGCGGCCATGGGCATCTGCATGCGGCCGATACCGAAGCCGGCCCAGACCGCATCCGCCGGCAGGTTGTCGACCATGGCCTTCATGGTGGTGGTGTCCGCCGGGGCGCCCCAGGGAATGCCCAGGCACAGCTGGAAGAGCGGGTTGTCCAGCATGCCTTCCTTGATCATCTGCTTGGCGAACCACAGGTGTCCGGTGTCGAAGATTTCCAGCTCGGCTTTCACCCCCAGCTCCTGGATGCGCCTGGCGCCTGCCCGCAGTTGGGCCGGGGTGGACACGTAGATGGTGTCGCCATCGCCGAAGTTGAGGGTGCCGCAGTCCAGGGTGCAGATCTCCGGCAGCAGTTCCTCGACATGGGCCAGGCGGGTCAGCGGCCCGACCAGATCGGTGTTGGGCCCGAACTCCATGGGATGCTCGCCGGCGCCGATCTCCAGGTCGCCGCCCATGCCGGCGGTGAGGTTGACGATGATGTCGATGTCGGCCTCGCGAATGCGCTCCATGACTTCGCGGTACAGCGCGACATCACGGCTGAACTTGCCGCTCGCAGGGTCCCGGACGTGGCAGTGGACCACCGTGGCGCCAGCCTTGGCGGCCTCTACCGCGGCGGCGGCAATCTGCTTCGGGGTGACCGGCACATGGGGGCTCTTGGCGGTCGTGTCGCCAGCACCGGTGAGTGCGCAGGTGATGATGACGTCGTGGTTCATGGTGCGGTTCCTTACAGGCATGTTTGCTGGGGGCGTGGGGTGGCCGTGCGCAGCCCTGGGCGGGCTGCGGGGCGCGAGTGTGGGTGGTTTATTTACTGGTCAGTTGCAGGTGTTCGGCGGCCGGCTTGCCATCGAAGGTGGTCACCCCTTCAAGCCAGCGCTGCTGGTCCTGCGGGTGGTCCTTGAGCCATTGCCGGGCGGACTCCAGGGCGTCCTTGTGCTCCAGCAGCGGCTGCATCATCCGGCTCTCGTCCTCGGCGCTGAAGGTCAGGTTGGTCAGCAGCCGGTGCACGTTCGGGCACTGCTCGGCATAGTTCGGCGCGGTGACGGTCCAGACCGTGGCCTGGCCCTCGTTCGGGCCCAGGGCGTCCTGGCTGCCGCTGAGGTAGGTCATCTTGAAGTTGACGTTCATCGGGTGCGGCGCCCAGCCGAAGAACACGATGGCTTCATTGCGTTTCACCGCCCGGGCCACCGTCGACAACATGCCGGCCTCGCTGGACTCCACCAGCTGGAACTTGCCCAGGCCGAACTGGTTCTTGGCGATCATGTCCTTGATCTGGGTATTGGCTCCCGAGCCGGGTTCGATGCCGTAGATCTTGCCCCCCAGCTCCTTCTGGAACCTGGCGATGTCGGCGAAGGTCTTCAGGCCCTTGTCGGCCAGGTAGGAGGGGACGGCCAGGGTAGCGCGGGCGTCCTTGAGGCTGGGCTCGGCCAGGACCTTGACCTGGTTGGCGTCGACGAACGGGGTGATGGTCTGGGTCATCAGCGGGTTCCAGTAGCCGAGGAACAGGTCCAGGCGCTGGTCGCGGATGCCGGCGAAGATGATCTGCTGCGAGGCGCTGGTCTGCTTGGTCTTGTAGCCGAGGCCGTCGAGCAGGACCTGGGTCATGGCGCTGGTGGCGATCACGTCGGTCCAGTTGACCACGCCCAGGCGTACGTTCTGGCAACTGGGGGCGTCGGCGGCCATGGCTCCCGACGTCAGAAAAACGCTACCACTAAGCGCAAGCACACAGCGGCTGATCAGTCGTTTCATGTGGGTTCCCTCGGCAGGTTGTTATTGTCGATCCCGGCGTCTTGGTGCGTCGGTGAGCTCAAGGTACGCAGGCGTCGCCGGCGGTAAACGCACAGCGGCGACCGACTCTTGCACTGCAGCGACCTGGCCCCTTGTGGCAGGGGGGCATTTGGCGTATCACAGGGCCCACGCTGGCCGTCACCGGAGTGCGTTGCATGTCCCAGGACTTCTACTTCCTGCTGATGCCGGGGTTCTCCGCCATCGGTTTCATTTCCGCCATCGAGCCACTGCGGGTAGCCAACCGTTTTCGTGGCGAGCTGTATCGCTGGCATGTGCTCAGCGCCGACGGCGGCGCGGTGCTGGCCAGCAACGGCATGTCGGTCAATGTCGACGCGGCCCTGGAGCCGCTGAAGAAGGGCGCAACCTTGTGGGTGGTGGCCGGTTTCGAGCCGTTGAAGTGCCTGAGTCCCGCCCTGGAACACTGGCTGCGGCGCCTGGACGTGGAGGGGGTGACTCTCGGGGGGATCGACACCGGCAGCGTGATCCTCGCGGAATCCGGGCTGCTGGAGGGGCACCGGGTGACCCTGCACTGGGAGGCCATCGAGGCGTTCAAGGAGTCTTATCCGCAGTTGAGCGTGACCCAGGAGTTGTTCGAGATCGATCGCCGGCGCATCACCTGTGCCGGTGGCACCGCGTCCATCGACATGATGCTCGACCTGATCGCCCAGGCCCACGGCCCGCAACTGGCGATCCAGGTCAGCGAGCAGTTCGTCCTGGGGCGCATCCGCCCGCGCAAGGACCACCA
Organism: Pseudomonas sp. LPH60; assembly: GCF_030718165.1. NCBI lineage: Bacteria > Pseudomonadati > Pseudomonadota > Gammaproteobacteria > Pseudomonadales > Pseudomonadaceae > Pseudomonas > Pseudomonas sp. LPH60. The sequence goes on along the minus strand of NZ_JAVAJH010000004.1, from coordinate 156,589 downwards.
GCGCATGGAAGTCGCCAGCCGCTACGGCATCAGCAACAAGAAACTGGTGCAGGTGATCGGCGAGATGGAGCAACACAGCGAGCCGCCCCTGAGCACCCTGGCCCTGGCGGAATCGATCAAGGTCACCCGGCGTCAGCTGGAGCGGTTGTTCCGTCTGCACTTGAACGACACCCCGAGCAACTTCTATCTGGGCCTGCGCCTGGAGAAGGCCCGGCAACTGCTGCGCCAGACCGACATGAGCGTGCTGGAGGTGAGCATCGCCTGCGGGTTTGAGTCGCCGTCCTACTTCACCCGCAGTTACCGCGCGCGTTTTGTGCACTGCCCCCGTGAAGACCGACGCCTGCTGGGGAGCGGCCAGGAGTCGGTTTGACAGGGGTTTATAGTCAATTATACTCGCGGCTATAAATTATAGTCCTGGCAATAATTGAGTATAAAACCATGTCGAAAAACACCGGTTTCGTGTTTCGTCGTCCTGCTCTGGCGCTCAATATTGCCGATGGCCTGGTGGGTTCGGGGATTCAGGATTACAGCTCGGGGCTGTTCCTGGCGGCGCCTCGGCGCACCGGGAAAAGTACCTTTCTGCGCGAGGACCTGCTGCCTGAATGCCAGAGCCGTGGCTGGCTGGCGGTTTATGTCGACCTTTGGGCCAATCGCGAAAAAGACCCCGCCGAGCTGATCGCCGCGGCCATTGCCGGGGCGCTGGTGCCTTTCGAGAAAGGCATTCGCAAACTGGCCAAGTCCCTCGGGGTGGAGAAGCTCAGCTTTCTGCGCACCCTGTCCTGGGATTTCAGCAAGTCCCAGTTGCCCGAAGGCGCGACCCTGACCCAGGCCCTGGAATTGCTCCACAGTGCCACGGGCAAGACGGTGGTCCTGATAATCGACGAGGCCCAGCATGCCTTGAGCTCGGAGGCCGGGTTGAATGCCATGTTCGCGCTCAAGGCGGCCCGGGATCAGCTCAATCAGGGGCGGGACATGGATACCAGCGGCTTGCGGCTGGTGTTCACCGGGTCCAATCGCGACAAGCTGGCCCATCTGGTGCTCAACCGTAACCAGCCGTTCTTTGGTTCGAGCATCACCCCGTTCCCGCTGTTGGGACGGGATTTCACCAAGGCCTACACGGCCCATCTGAACGCTCATCTGGCGCCCACCAACCAGTTCAATGCCGATGATCTGGACCAGGCCTTCGAATGGGTTGGCCGGCGTCCGGAAATGCTGCGCAGCATCATTGGCCAGGTGGCCCTGGAGCTGGGGGAGGCGAGCCAGCTCAACGAGTTGTTGCGCAGCAGCGCCGAGATTCTCCGCGCCGGGGTCTGGAGCGAATTCGAAAGCGCCTGGAACGGTCTGACCCTGTCCCAGCGGGCGGTGCTTGAAGTGATGGTGGAGCGTTCGCGCAACAACCTGCCGTTCGCACCCTTTACCGACGACACCCTGGCGGCGGTGGCCAAGGCGTTGCAGGCCATGGGCAGCGATACGCAACCGGGGACCCAGACGGTGCAGGCCTGTATCGATGCCCTGCGGGAAAAGGAGTTGGTGTGGAAGTCCAGCCGGGGCGCCTACGCCCTGGAAGACAATTCATTCGCCGACTGGCTGCAGCATTATCGGCGCCAACTGTAGCCGCTGCCGCAGGCTGCGAACGGCCCGCAGGGACGCGAGGATCTCAGGCGCGCTGGATGTTTGGCGTTAGACCGCCAAGCGAGGCCCTGCGGTCCTTGTCGCAGCCTCGCCATGGCTCGACAGCGGCTACAGGTTTCGTTGCGAACGGTGAGGATCTCAGGCGCGCTGGATGTTTGGCGTTAGACCGCCAAGCGAGGCCCTGCGGTCCTTGTCGCAGCCTCGCCATGGCTCGACAGCGGCTACAGGTTTCGTTGCGAGCGGTGAGGATCTCAGGCGCGCTGGATGTTTGGCGTTAGGCCGCCAAGCGAGGCCCTGCGGTCCTTGTCGCAGCCTCGCCATGGCTCGACAGCGGCTACAGGTTTCGTTGCGAGCGGTGAGGATCTCAGGCGCGCTGGATGTTTGGCGTTAGACCGCCAAGCAGGGCCTCAGGATCATTTCTTCAGCAAGGCCGCGCAGGCGGTCTTGTAGGCTTCGTGCTGGTATTTGTTGAGGCTCGCCCCCAGCTCGAAGCCGTGCTTCTTGTGCTGGGCGTTGATGGTTTGCGGCGACAGCAGGGTCACTTCGCAATTATCCAGCAACTGAAGCACGCCTTCGATCTTGAAGGTGGTAGGGCCGCCGGCGAATTCGCCTTTCTTGCTGCGCTTCTTGATGGCGATGTGGGTAATCCCGTGTTCACGGACAAAGGCGTCGATCCGGGCGGCGAAGTCGCGAACGTTGCCCGCGTCATCGTCGTCTTCCAGGGCGATCTTCTTGATGGCCAGCGCCTGGTGGTGCGGTGCGCCGTCTTGCAGGGAGGCGAGGGCGAAGATGGCTTCGCTGCCCTTGATCTCGATACCGCAGATGCTCATGAGTAACCCTTTCAATCGTTGAGTGGGGCGCAGCTTACAGCTCCAGCTGGTCGGCGCGTATACCGAAGACGGCGGCAATTTTTTCCCGGGTGCTCTTGCGGGGTCGGGCCACGCTCAGAACCTTGTCCCTTTGTTGCCCGCGCCAGCGTTACCAGGTCGTGGACTGTCCGCGCCGATCCACTTCGTACACCTTGTGCCGCAGCAGGCGTTCCTTGAGCCAGCGTTCGGCCTTGCCCATCACTCGTTGCCGGGCCCAGAGCAGGTCCACGCCCACCAGCCAGTCGGTGTAGGGATACGCCCCCAGTTGCAGCTCCACCAGCTCGCCCTTGGCCAGTTCACGCTGGATCAGTTGCCGGGGCAGGGTGGCCCAGCCCAGGCCGGCGCGGACCATTTCCAGCAGCGCCAGGTAGTTTTCCGCCTGCCACAGTTGGCTGCAGCGCAGGTACTCGCTGCTGGGCAGCTTGTCGGCGTGGGCGCTGAAGGCCAGGCGCCGATGCCCATGCAGGTCGTCGAAGGTCACGTTGTCCAGCCGGGCCAGGGGATGATCCGGGTGGCAGACGTGCAACATGATCAGCTTGCCCATCTGCTGGAACTCCAGCTCCTGGGGATAGCCCGGTTGTGAAAAGGCGATCCCCAGCACCGCATCGCCTCGGGCCACCAGCTCACTGGCATCTCCGGACAGCGGATGACGGATCAGCAGGTCGACATAGGGGAAGGCCTGCTCGAACTCGCGCAAGACCGGCATCAGCGGGCCGTAAGGGGTTTCGATCACGATGGACAACTGCGGCTCCAGCGCTTCCGACAGACAGTCGGCATTGGCTTGCAGGGTCAGGCAGCGCTCCAGCACCGCCTCGGCCTGCAGCAGCATCTTCTTTCCGCTGGCGGTCAGCACCGGGCTGCGGCTGCTGCGGTCGAACAACTCCACTCCCAGGTCGGCCTCCAGATTGGCGATGGCCACGCTGACCGTGGACTGGGTCTTGCCCAGCTTGCGGGCAGCGGCCGAGAACGAGCCGGTTTGTGCGGCCTGAACGAACATCTGCAGTTGTTCCAGTGAAAAGCGCATCGCGTCTCCCGACCCCAGGACAGGCTTGTCCAATCCATCGTTAAAAACGATGGCTGCTCATTTGTTGCATCGTATTCAAGCACAGATCATGGGCGCCGACGTTCGTACATCCTGCCGGGGCATTGCCCCCGGATGCCTGCCAGAACAACAACAAGAGCTGCACTTTCAGGAGATCTGCGACATGAACATTCCCCGGGTTCACCCAGTGGACGAGGTCCTGCCCGTTCGCCAGTTGTTCACCTTCGGCCTGCAGCATGTGCTGGTGATGTATGCCGGTGCGGTGGCGGTACCGTTGATTCTAGGCAATGCCCTGGGCTTGACTGCGGCCCAGGTGGTTTTACTGATCAACGCCAACCTGCTGACGTCCGGCGTTGCCACCCTGATCCAGACCCTGGGCTTCTGGCGCTTCGGCGCACGCTTGCCGTTGATCCAGGGCTGCTCCTTCATTGCCCTGGCGCCGATGATCATGATCGGCAAGCAGTTCGGCCTGGCCGAGGTGTTCGGCGCGGTGATCGCCGCCGGGGTCCTGACCATTGCCATGGCTCCGCTGTTCAGCCGTCTGCTGAGGTTCTTTCCACCGGTAGTGATCGGCAGCCTGATCACCATCATCGGCATTTCCCTGATGCCGGCGGCGGCCGTCTGGCTGGGGGGCGGCAACCCCGCCGCCGAGGATTTCGGTGCACCGGCCAACCTGTTGCTGGGGCTGGCCACGGTGGCAGTGACCCTGGTGATCTATGGCAAGTTCTCCGGCTTTATCGGCAACCTCAGTGTGCTGATCGGGCTGCTGGTGGGCAGCCTGATCGCTGCGGCCTGCGGCATGACCCACTTTGCCCAGGTGGGCGAAGCGGCCTGGTTCGAGCTGAGCCCGCCCATGGCCTTCGGGGCTCCGCAATTCTCCCTGATGCCGATCCTGATCATGACCCTGGCGATGCTGGTGATCATGGCCGAGACCACCGGCAACTGCCTGGCCATTGGCAAGCTCACCGGCAAGCCGACGACCCAGCGCACCCTGGGGGACGCCTTCCGCGCCGACGGCCTGTCCACCCTGCTCGGCGGCCTGTTCAACAGCTTCCCCTACAACGCCTTCACCCAGAACACCGGACTGATCGCGCTCTCCAAGATCAAGAGCCGCTTCGTGGTGGCGGCAGCCGGCGCGATCATGGTGCTCATGGGGCTGTTTCCCAAGCTCGGGGCGCTGGTGGCTGCGGTGCCGACCCCGGTACTGGGGGGCTGCGCCATCGTCATGTTCGGCATGACCACCGTGGCCGGCATCCAGGAGCTGTCACGGGTGAGGTTCGAGGGCACTGGCAACGGCATAATCGTCGCCGTGTCGGTCAGTGTCGGCGTGCTGCCGATGTCCTTTCCGGCGTTGTTCGCCCAGGCCCACGGCCCCCTCAAACTGCTGCTGGAAAGCGGCATCTTCCTCGGCGCCCTCACCGCCATCGTGCTCAACCTGCTGCTCAATCCGCGCATGTCTGCGGCCCAAGAGCTGGCCGCCCAGGCCGGGCTTGGTGACTGAAGACTGCTATCAGGCCCGCTTTTTCCCGGCGGGCCCCTGTCCATGAAAAGGAGGTCAAGATGACCCAGGTTCTTTCCCCCATCCCTGCCGGCGTCAGCCAGCTGGACCTGCAACTGCTGCGCCAGAGCATTGAACTGGCCGAAGAGGCCAAGGCCCGTGGTCGCCACCCGTTCGCCGCCCTGGTGGCGGACCGCAACGGCAAGATCATTGCCAGTGCCGGCAACAACTCCATGCCCCCCGAAGGCGACCCGACCCAGCACGCCGAACTCGCCGCTGCCGCCAAGGCCGCAAGGCTCCTGGGCCCCGAGGAGCTGGCCCAGTGCACCCTGTACACCAGCGCCGAGCCCTGCTGCATGTGCGCCGGGGCCATCTACTGGACCGGGATTGGTCGGGTGGTCTACGCCCTGTCCGAACACGCCTTGCTGGCACTGACCGGCGACCACCCGGAAAACCCGACCTTTTCCCTGCCGTGCCGTGAAGTCTTTGCCCGCGGGCAGCGGCAGATCCCGGTGCTGGGGCCGATGCTGGAACACGAAGCGGCCCGGGCCCATGTGGGGTTCTGGAAATGAGTGGCGGGGTGTCCATCCACGTGGTGGATGTCGCCAGCGGCCAGGTGGCCGAAGGCATGGCGGTACGGGTGCGGCGCCTGGGCGGCGAGTGGTTGTGCCAGGGGCGGATCGGCAGCAATGGCCTGTTGGATGGCCTGCCAGCGTGCGCGGCCAGCTTCGGGCCGGGCCTTTACGAGGTGGAACTGGACGTGGCGGCGTTCTATCGCCAGCAAGGACAGGTGCTGCCCACGCAGCCCTTCCTGGATGTGCTGGTCTACCGCTTCGGCCTGGACGACCCGCGCCAGCACTACCACCTGCCGTTCAAGCTCACCGCCTGGGGCGTCTCATGCTTTCGCGGCGGCGCCTGACCCGGCGTTGACCCGGCTGCAGGAGCGAGCTGGCTCGCGAAACCGTCGCAACCGCTGCACCGGGTTCGGCAGGGCGTTTTTTACGGGCAAGCCCGCTCCTACCAGCGCTAGCGGGTCATTCCTGGGCGATGGACTCGATGAACTCCGAGCGCTCGTCGCTCATCCGCGCCAGGCAATCGTTGGTGGCGATGGTGTAGGCCTTGGTTCCGGGCTTGGCCGGGAAGGATTCCACTGCGCAGTCGGCGTCGCGCTGCTTCTGCCACAGCTGCTGGGCGTTCTTGACCTTGGCGCTGATGTCGGCCAGTTGCGCCTTGTCGTTGCCGTACAGGGTGCCCAGGCGTTCCAGCAGGCTTTGCACGTTGTCGCTCAGCAACTGCTCGGCGGTGGTGCGGTTGTAGGTCGCGCATTCCAGGGTCTGCACGTCGTGTTCCACGCCGTCGCAGGGCGTACTGTCGGCCTCTTCGGCCGCCTGTACGCCGGTGGCTATCAATATCAAGGCCAGGAAGATCGGTTTCATTGCAGCACTGCCCCTCATCCAGTGAAGCTTTCGTTGAAGCGGCGAATTCTGGCGCAAGCCCCAGGCAAAGAACAGAGGGCGCCATGCCCCCACATCCGGCCCTTTGTCGGGTCTTGACGCTTTCGGCAATTCCCCTGTCGTTTTTGCACCGGGGCGCCCCGGCCCTCAAGCATATGCTGACCCCAAAGCGCCGGCAGACGATTCGGCGCATGAATCGCCAATAAGGGGACAGCCTGATGAGCCCAGCCGAATTACACGCCGACAGCATCGTTATCGACGGGCTGATCATTGCCAAGTGGAACCGCGAGCTGTTCGAGGACATGCGCAAGGGCGGCCTGACCGCAGCCAACTGCACGGTGTCGGTTTGGGAAGGGTTCCAGGCCACGGTCAACAACATTGCCGCCAGCCAGAAACTGATCCGCGAAAACAGCGACCTGGTGATGCCGGTGCGCACCACCGCGGATATCCGCAAGGCCAAGGAAGTGGGCAAGACCGGCATCCTCTTCGGCTTCCAGAATGCCCACGCTTTCGAAGACCAGATCGGCTACGTCGAGGTGTTCAAGCAGCTGGGCGTGGGCATCGTGCAGATGTGCTACAACACCCAGAACCTGGTGGGCACCGGCTGCTACGAGCGTGATGGCGGGCTCTCGGGGTTCGGCCGCGAGATCGTCGCCGAGATGAACCGCGTCGGGGTCATGTGCGACCTGTCCCACGTCGGTTCCAAGACCAGCGAGGAAGTGATCCTCGAATCCAAGAAACCGGTGTGCTACTCCCACTGCCTGCCGTCGGGGCTCAAGGAGCACCCGCGCAACAAGTCCGACGCCGAGCTTAAATTCATTGCCGACCACGGCGGTTTCGTCGGCGTGACCATGTTCGCGCCGTTCCTGGCCAAGGGCATCGATTCGACCATCGACGATTACGCCGAAGCCATCGAATACACCATGAACATCGTCGGTGAGGATTCCATCGGCATCGGCACCGACTTCACCCAGGGCCACGGCCAGGACTTCTTCGAATACCTGACCCACGACAAGGGCTACGCCCGGCGCCTGACCAACTTCGGCAAGATCATCAACCCCCTGGGCATCCGCACCGTGGGCGAGTTCCCCAACCTCACCGAGACCCTGCTCAAGCGCGGCCACAGCGAGCGCGTGGTGCGCAAGATCATGGGCGAGAACTGGGTCAGCGTCCTGAAGGACGTCTGGGGCGAATAAGGCCACCCCCCACAGCACATTCCTGTAGCCGCTGCCGCAGGCTGCGATCGGCTCCGAAGGAGACGCGCTCTTGCGGCCCTCGGAAGGCTCTTCGAGCCTTTTCGCAGCCTGCGGCAGCGGCTACAGACGTACTTATCCACAGAATTCCGGAGTTTTGAAACATGGCCAAGATCGCCCCGCAACTGCCTATCGAAGTCGACAGCGAAACCGGTGTCTGGACCTCCGACGCCCTGCCGATGCTCTACGTGCCGCGGCACTTCTTCGTCAACAACCACATGGGCATCGAGGAAGTCCTGGGCGCCGATGCCTACGCCGAGATCCTCTACAAGGCCGGCTACAAGTCCGCCTGGCACTGGTGCGAAAAGGAAGCCGAATGCCACGGCCTGGAAGGCGTCGCGGTGTTCGAGCACTACATGAAGCGGCTGTCCCAGCGCGGCTGGGGGCTGTTCAAGATCCAGGACATCGACCTGGATAAAGGCACCGCCAGCGTCAAGCTCGAACACTCGGCGTTCGTCTACGTCTACGGCAAGGTCGGGCGCAAGGTCGACTACATGTTCACCGGCTGGTTCGCCGGCGCCATGGACCAGATCCTGGCCGCCCGTGGCAGCAAGATCCGCACCGTGGCAGAGCAGGTTTACGGTGGTTCCGAAGAAGGCCACGACGATGGCCTGTTCGTCGTCAAACCGTTGTAAGCGGAGTTAAGAAAAATGGCTTTCGAAGCGATGTTCCAGCCGATCCAGATCGGCAAACTGACCATCCGCAACCGTGTGCTGAGCACCGCCCACGCTGAGGTCTATGCCACCGACGGCGGCATGACGACTGAACGGTATGTGAAGTACTACGAAGAAAAGGCCAAGGGCGGCATCGGCCTGGCCATCTGCGGTGGTTCCTCGGTGGTGGCCATCGACAGCCCCCAGGAATGGTGGAGCTCGGTGAACCTGTCCACCGACCGCATCATCCCGCACTTCCAGAACCTGGCCGACGCCATGCACAAGCATGGCGCCAAGATCATGATCCAGATTACCCACATGGGCCGGCGCTCGCGTTGGGACGGCTTCAACTGGCCGACCCTGATGTCGCCGTCCGGGGTGCGCGAGCCGGTGCACCGCGCCACTTGCAAGACCATCGAGCCGGAAGAGATCTGGCGGGTGATCGGCAACTACGCCCAGGCTGCGCGTCGGGCCAAGGCCGGCGGCCTGGACGGCGTCGAACTGTCGGCGGTGCACCAGCACATGATCGACCAGTTCTGGAGCCCGCGGGTCAACAAGCGCACCGACGAATGGGGCGGCACCTTCGAGAAGCGCATGCGCTTCGGCCTGGAAGTGCTCAAGGCGGTGCGCGCTGAAGTGGGCGACGACTTCTGTGTCGGCATGCGCCTGTGCGGCGACGAATTCCACCCGGACGGCCTGTCCCACGAGGACATGAAGCAGATCGCCAAGTATTACGACGACACCGGCATGCTGGACTTCATCGGCGTGGTCGGCTCGGGCTGCGACACCCACAACACCCTGGCCAACGTGATCCCCAACATGAGCTTCCCGCCGGAGCCGTTCCTGCACCTGGCGGCGGGCATCAAGGAAGTGGTCAAGGTCCCGGTGCTGCACGCACAGAACATCAAGGACCCGAACCAGGCCACGCGGATTCTCGAAGGCGGTTACGTCGACATGGTCGGCATGACCCGCGCCCACATGGCCGACCCGCACCTGATTGCCAAGATCAAGATGGGCCAGATCGACCAGATCAAGCAGTGCGTCGGCGCCAACTATTGCATCGACCGCCAGTACCAGGGCCTGGACGTGCTGTGCATCCAGAACGCCGCCACCTCCCGTGAATACATGGGCGTGCCGCACATCATCGAGAAAACCACCGGCATCAAGCGCAAGGTGGTGGTGGTCGGCGCCGGTCCTGCCGGTATGGAAGCCGCTCGCGTGGCGGCCGAACGTGGCCACGACGTGACCCTGTTCGAGAAAAAAGAAGCCATTGGCGGGCAGATCACCACCGCCTCCAAGGCCCCGCAACGGGATCAGATCGCTGGCATTACCCGCTGGTATCAGCTGGAACTGGCGCGCTTGAAAGTCGACCTGCGCCTGGGCACCGCGGCGGACACCGCGACCATCCTCGACCTGCGCCCCGACGTGGTGGTGCTGGCCGTGGGCGGCCATCCATTCATCGAGCAGAACGAGCACTGGGGCGCCGCCGAAGGGTTGGTGGTCAGCAGCTGGGACATCCTCGACGGCAAGGTGGCGCCGGGCAAGAACGTGCTGGTGTACGACACCATCTGCGAGTTCACCGGCATGTCGGTCACTGACTTCATCGCCGACAAGGGCTCGCAAGTGGAGATCGTCACCGACGACATCAAGCCGGGTATCGCCGTCGGCGGCACCTCGTTCCCGACCTACTACCGAAGCCTGTACCCCAAGGAAGTGATCATGACCGGGGACCTGACCCTGGAGAAGGTCTACCGCGAGGGCGACAAACTGGTGGCGGTGCTGGAGAACGAATACACCGGCGCCCGCGAAGAGCGGGTGGTGGATCAGGTGGTGGTGGAAAACGGCGTGCGTCCTGACGAGGAGCTCTACTACGGGCTCAAGGAAGGTTCGCGCAACAAGGGTCAGATCGACGTTGAGGCGCTGTTCGCGATCAAGCCGCAGCCGTGCCTGAGCGAGACGGGGGAGGGCTACCTGTTGTTCCGCATCGGCGACTGCGTATCCCAGCGCAACACCCATGCCGCGATCTACGACGCACTGCGCCTGTGCAAGGATTTCTAAGCCACCTGTAGCCGCTGCCGCAGGCTGCGATAAGGCCCGAAGGGCCTTCCGGGGCCCTCAAGAGCATCTGTCCTGTGACGCAGTGCCGCCCGGGCGCAGCCTGCGGCAGCGGCTACAACGACCGACCCGGTCTTTGGGAGCTCCACCATGTTGAACACCCTTCTTCCCATTCTGTTGTTCGCCGCCGTTGGCCTTGCGGTCCTCGGCGCGCTGCGGCGCGTGGCCCTGTGGCGCCAGGGGCGGGCCTCCAAGGTCGATCTGCTCGGCGGCCTGCTGGCCATGCCCAAGCGCTACATGGTGGACCTGCACCATGTGGTGGCCCGGGATAAATACATGGCCAACACCCACGTGGCCACGGCGGGCGGCTTTGTCCTGGCGGCGGTGCTGGCGATCCTGGTGCATGGTTTTGGTCTGCATAACCGCATCCTCGGCTACGCCTTGCTGCTGGCCACCACGCTGATGTTCGTTGGCGCGCTGTTCGTCGCCAAACGTCGGCGCAACCCACCGGCACGCCTGTCCAAGGGCCCGTGGATGCGCCTGCCGAAAAGCCTGCTGGCGTTTTCCGTGAGTTTCTTTGTGGTGACCCTGCCCGTGGCCGGGATCCTGCCGGAACACTTCGGTGGCTGGCTGCTGGCGACGATTCTGGCGGTCGGTGTGCTGTGGGGCGTGTCCGAGCTGTTTTTCGGCATGACCTGGGGCGGGCCGATGAAGCACGCCTTCGCTGGCGCCTTGCACCTGGCCTGGCACCGCCGCGCCGAACGCTTTGGCGGCGGCCGCTCCACCGGCCTCAAGCCGCTGGACCTGGAAGACCCAAGCGCGCCCCTGGGCGTGGAAAAACCCAAGGACTTCACCTGGAACCAGCTGCTGGGCTTCGACGCCTGCGTGCAGTGCGGCAAGTGCGAGGCGGCGTGCCCGGCCTTCGCCGCCGGCCAGCCGCTGAACCCGAAAAAGCTGATTCAGGACATGGTGGTCGGCCTGGCCGGTGGCACCGATGCGCAGTTCGCCGGTAGTCCCTATCCAGGAAAGCCTATCGGCGAGCATGGCGGCCATCCGCACCAGCCCATCGTCAACGGCCTGGTGGACGCCGAGACCCTGTGGTCCTGCACCACCTGCCGGGCCTGCGTCGAGGAATGCCCGATGATGATCGAGCACGTCGATGCCATCGTCGACATGCGTCGCCACCTGACCCTGGAGAAGGGCGCGACCCCGAACAAGGGCGCCGAGGTCCTGGAAAACCTCATCGCCACCGACAACCCCGGCGGCTTCAACCCGGGCGGACGGATGAACTGGGCGGCGGACCTGAACCTGTCCCTGCTCAGCGACAAGCAGAGTACCGACGTGCTGTTCTGGGTCGGCGACGGCGCCTTCGACATGCGCAACCAGCGCACCCTGCGGGCCTTCGTCAAGGTGCTCAAGGCGGCCAAGGTGGACTTCGCCGTGCTCGGCCTGGAAGAGCGCGACAGCGGCGATGTGGCCCGGCGCCTGGGGGACGAAGCCACCTTCCAGCTGCTGGCCAAGCGCAATATCCAGACCCTGGCCAAATACCGCTTCAAGCGCATCGTCACCTGCGATCCCCACAGTTTCCATGTGCTGAAGAACGAATACGGCGCCTTCAACGGCCACTATCTGGTGCAGCACCACAGCACCTACCTGGCTGAGCTGATCGACGCCGGTGCACTGAACCTGGGCCAGCACAAGGGCAGCAGCGTGACCTATCACGACCCATGCTACCTGGGGCGCTACAACGGCGAGTACGAAGCGCCGCGCGAAGTGCTGCGGGCCCTGGGCATCGAGATCAAGGAAATGCAGCGCTCGGGCTTCCGTTCCCGTTGCTGTGGCGGTGGCGGCGGGGCGCCGATCACCGACATTCCGGGCAAGCAGCGGATTCCCGACATGCGCATGGAAGACATCCGCGAGACCGGCGCCGAGCTGGTGGCCGTGGGTTGTCCACAGTGCACGGCCATGCTCGAAGGGGTGGTGGAGCCGCGGCCGATGATCAAGGACATCGCCGAACTGGTGGCCGATGCCTTGCTCGAAGACGCCGCCCCGGGCAAAGCCCCGGCGTCGGTGAAACCCGAACCTGCGGAGGTGCATTGATGAGCGAGATTATCCGCCGCGATCCCCGCGCCGAGTGGATCGCCCGCAACCGCCTGCACCCGCTGCATGCGGCCATGCAGCCGGCGCAGCACAGCTGGATGGGGCCCAATGGCCTGATCCGCAAGAACCCCCACGGCATCGGTTTCATCGGCCCCAACGGCCTCAAGCGCATCGACCGCAGCGGCGCCCAGCAGGGCGGCAGTGCCAAGCGCACGGCCGCGGCCGAGGTGCAGTTGCCGCTGCATCAGGTGGCACAACCGGCGTTCTACATCAACGTGGTGCCGGACCTGGTCGGCGGCCGCCTGAGCAGCCACGACCGCGACCTGCTGGGCCTGGCCCGCCAGTTGGCAGGCCAGGACGGCGCAGTGCTGGCGGTGGTGTTTGGCGAGCACAAGGAATCGGCCTTTGCCACCGCGGGCGTCGACCGCCTGCTGGTGCTGCACGGCTGCGAGTTCGACGGTTATGCACCGGAACAACGGGTGCAGGGCCTGCGGGCTGTGGATAACCAGTTCAGCCCGCGCCACTGGCTGCTGCCCGACAGCCGCACCGGTGGCGGCGAACTGGGCCGGCGCCTGGCCGCGGCCCTGGGCGAACGCCCGGCGACCCGGGTCTGGCAGGTCAAGGACGGGCAATGCATTGGCCGGGCCGGTGCTGGCCTGCAGGACCTGGCGCGGCCGGCGCCACGCCTGATCCTGGCCGCCGCCGAATGCGCCGAGCCGGTCAGCGAAACCCGCCACGAAGCCTTGCCGGTGGAGTTATCCACAAGCGTTGCCCGCAGCCTGGCACGCATCGAGGATCTGGGTGCGGTGGCGGTGGACCCGGCGGCGATTCCCATGGCCGAGGCCGAATTCATCTTTTCCGGGGGCAACGGGGTCAAGGACTGGCCACTGTTTCACCAGACCGCCGCGGCCCTGGGGGCTACCGAAGGCGCCTCGCGGGTGGCGGTGGACGACGGCTTCATGGCCCGGGATCGGCAAGTGGGGGCCAGTGGCATCTGGGTCACCGCGCGGGTCTATGTGGCGGTGGGGATTTCCGGGGCGATCCAGCACCTGCAGGGTATCGGCGCCTGCGACAAGGTGGTGGCCATCAACCTCGATCCGGGCTGCGACATGATCAAACGCGCCGACTTGTCGGTGATTGGCGACAGCGCGGAAATTCTCAAGGCCTTGATCGCGGCGGTAGCGGCTTACCGCAACGATGCCAAGCGCGATGCGGCTTAAGGGGACGTTATGAACAGCACTGTGATCAGCCTGGTATCGATAGGCGCGCACCCGACCTCCGGCCGTCCACGGCGTGCCGAGCAAGACGCCCGTGCGGTGGAACTGGGCCTGCAACTGGCGGGGGACAAACTGCAGGTGCTGCATGCCGGCGACGTCGCCGAACCAGCCCTGCGTGCTTACCTGGGCATGGGCCTGGAACAGTTGCACGTGCTGGAACAGCCAGCGGGCGCTGATGCCCTGCCGATCCTGACCCAGTACCTGCGCGACGCGGGCGCTCAGATGGTGCTCACCGGCAGCCAGGCAGAAACCGGCGAAGGTTCCGGCATGCTGCCGTTTTTGCTGGCGGAGAACCTGGGTTGGCCGCTGGTGGTGGGACTGGCGCAAGTCGAATCCCTGGCCGATGGCGTGGCCCATGTCCTGCAAGCCTTGCCCCGTGGCCAGCGGCGCCGGCTCAAGGTGCGCCTGCCGTTCCTTGCCACTGTGGATAACGCTGCGCCGAAACCGCGCCAGAGCGCCTATGGCCCGGCGCGCCGTGGTCTGTTGCAGGCCGATCAGGTCGTGGTGGTGGAAGACGAGTTATTCACAGCCTCCAGCCTGCAACCGGCCAAACCCCGGCCCAAGCGCCTGAAAGTGATCAAGGCCAAGAGCGGCGCGGATCGCATGAAGGCCGCCACCGCCAAGGCCAGCGGCGGCACCGGCCAAGTGCTCAAGGGCGTGAGCCCCGAGGCCGGCGCCGAGGCCATTCTCAAGTTGCTCATCGAAGAAGGCGTGGTCCGCTGAGCTCAGGTTTATGCACAGCCCTCGGGCCGTGCACCCACCTCTGGGCACCGCCGTTCGCTGGCAAGCCAGCTCCTACCAGGGACATCGCGTCTGCACCCGCCGTAGGAGCCGGCTTGCCGGCGAAGGGGCCGCTAGGGTTTTACTCACCTCTGGGCATCGTCGTTCCCTGGCAAGCCAGCTCCGACAAGAGTAGCGATGGGTTACTCACAATCCCTGTGTGCGTACCTGTGGATAAGGTGTTCGCGCCTTGCTCAAGCCCTTGTGGAACAAGCTCTGCAGCCGTCTGTTCGAATTTTGATCAGTCTAAGCTGGCGATTTTCATGGCTTTTTTTCCAGGGCAGGGAAGTAGCCGAGGAGACTTTTGCACAGCACTTGCCCCCAAAGTCTGTTGGCGCTTCTGTGGATAAGATGTTCGCTTAGCGCTGCAGGCCCCGTAGAACCTGAGCTTGAATGCTTTGATCAAAAAACATCCAAATACGCTGTTCAGGCTCGATTATTCGAGTAAAGCCTCGATATTTCGCGGCCTCCAGGGGTTTTCCACAGTTGTTGATGCTTCTGACCCCAGTTGCCCCCAAAGTCTGTTGGCCGTTCTGTGGATAAGGTGTTCGCCTTCCTCTACAGGCCTCTGAATACGTGCCTTTCAGAGCTTTGTTCAATAATTGATCAATTGCCGGCAAAACTGCTGTTTTCCCATAAGTCACGGATTTTCTTGGCATTGCCTGCTGAAATATCCCCAACCCTCGCTCATTTGCCCACAGTTGCTGTGGGCCAAGGTGTGGATAACATGTTCGCGGAAGGCTGCACCCCCTGTAATCCATAGCGTGCACGGCAATAGATCAAATTTCGTACAGTTCTAATGGCTTTCTTGACAGTGATAGGTGGCCTGTCTTCACTGATGCCACAAGGACTTAGCGGCAACTTATCCACATCCGGCTCAGGGAGTGCAGGCAATGGATTGTCGTTTATCGCAGGTTTATCCGACCGGGGCCCCCCTCCCTAGACGTACCCGTCGCCGTGCCGCCAACCAGCGCGCACGTCTGTAGCCCTGCCCTTCGTTTTGTCCCTTCACTGCTTGTGTTTCAGGCGCCAAGGCCTGCCTGTTCGGCTGCCTGCGCGCTGACGGATGCACCCATTAGAGGCGACCACAGAGTTGCCCCATCAGCCTGAGAGGAACCCCGCCATGACTCGGATCGCGACCCCCATCAGCGAGATCCAGGAACACTACGACGTTGTTGTCATCGGTTCCGGCTACGGAGGTGGCATCGCCGCTTCCCGATTGTCCCGGGCCGGTCGGCGTGTCTGCCTGCTGGAGCGAGGGCGGGAGATCCAGCCGGGCGAGTACCCCAACACCCTGGCCAGCGCTACCGAAGAGCTGCAGGTGCATGACCCCGACGGCCACATCGGCTCGCGCACCGGGCTCTTCGATCTGCACGTCAACGCCCAGCAGAACGTGGTGGTCGGTTGCGGCCTGGGAGGCACGTCGCTGATCAATGCCAACGTCGCCCTGGAGCCCGAACCCGGGGTCTTCGACGACCCGCGCTGGCCCCGGGCGGTGCGCGAGCATCGCGATACCTTGCTCAAGGAGGGCTATGCCCGGGCCCGGGAGATGCTCAAGCCCAATCCCTATCCCGACTCGGCGCCGACCTTGCCCAAGCTCCAGGCCAACCAGAAGTCCGCGGAGTATCTCAAGCAGGGTGCGCACTTCTACAAGCCGCCGATCAACGTGACCTTCGCCAAGCTGCCCAACAACCTCAACCATGTCGGGGTCGAGCAACTGCCGTGCAACCACTGTGGCGACTGTGTCTCGGGCTGTAACAACAAGGCCAAGAACACCACCTTGATGAATTACCTGCCGGACGCCAGCAATCATGGCGCCGAGATTTTCTGCCAGGCCCAAGTGCGCTACCTGGAGCGGGAGGGCGATGGCTGGATCGTGCATTTCCAATACCTGGACAGCGGTCGCGAGAAGTTCTCGGCGCCGACCCTGTTCGTCAAGGCCGACATCGTGGTGCTCAGTGCCGGCACCCTCGGCTCCACGGAAATTCTCCTGCGCTCCAGGGCCAAGGGCCTGTCCACCTCGGACCAGTTGGGTGAGCACATGAGCGGTAACGGCGACATCCTCGGGTTCGGCCACAACTGTGAGCAGACCATCAACGGCATCGGCTTCGGCACCCATTCGGCCAGTGAGCTCAAACCCGTGGGGCCGTGCATCACCTCCATCATCGACATGCGCACCGAAGGCGACTGGCGTAGCCGCATGGTCATCGAGGAGGGGTCGATTCCCGGTGCCCTGGGCCGGGCCATGGTGCCCAGCATGGCGCTGTTTGCCGCGACTCTGGGCAAGGCCACCGACAACAGCCTCAGCGCTCAGTTGGGCTACAAGGAGCGCGAGGCCGAGAGCTTTCTGCGGGGGCCTTATTACGGTGCGCTGCACAACATGCAGACCTACCTGATCATGAGCCATGACGATGGCCGCGGCCGCATGCTGCTGGACGCCAAGGATCAACTGCGCATCGACTGGCCGGGTGTTGGCCAGCAGCCCAATGTGATTCTTGGCAACGAGCGCCTGTACCAGAGCACCAAGGCGCTGGGCGGAGTCTGGGTGGAGAACCCGATCTGGACCAAGCTGCTCAAGCACAGCATCGTTTCGGTGCACCCGCTGGGTGGCTGCGTCATGGGCGAAGACGCCGCTCAGGGGGTGGTCAACCACAAGGGCCAGGTGTTTTGCGGCGCCAGCGGCACCGAGGTCTATCCCGGGTTGTATGTGGCGGACGGCGCGGTGATTCCGACTTCACTGGCGGTCAATCCGCTGCTGACCATCTCGGCGGTCAGCGAGCGCAACATGCGCCTGCTGGCCGAAGATCGCGGCTGGAAGATTGACTACAGCCTGCCCTCGGCCCCGAGCAAGGCGGTGCCGGCGCCGACCCTGGGCGTGCAGTTCACCGAGACCATGAAGGGCTATTTTTCCACGGCCTTCACCCAGCCCCAGGGCACCGATCTGGCGCGCTATCAGGAGGCGGCCAAGCGCGGCGAGGCGCAGAACTCTCCCATCGAGTTCACCCTGACCATCACGGCCAACGACCTCAACCGGATGATCAAGGAGCCCGAGCACGCCGCCACCCTGGTGGGCACCCTGGAGGCTCCGGCGCTGTCGGCTCAGCCCCTGGTGGCCAGCCACGGGGTGTTCAACCTGTTCGAGGAGTTCCAGCAGCAGGTGGGCGTGCGCCACATGAACTACGACATGCGCCTGACCGCCGAGGACGGCAACCAGTACTACTTCAGCGCGTTCAAGACCGTGCCCGAGGATCACGGCGTGCTGAACATCTGGCCCGACACCAGCACCCTGTACGTGACCCTGTACCGCGGCCAGGACAAGAGCGGCCCGGTGCTGGGCTCCGGGGTGATGCACATCCTGCCGGCGGACTTCGCCAGGCAGATGACCACCATGAAGGTGCTCAATGCGCGCAACGAGCGTGAACGCATCGAGGCCCTGGCGCGCTTCGGCAAGTTCTTCGCCGGGATTCTGTGGGAGAGCTACGGCGGCGTGTTCGCCGGAGACATCTACTTCAACCCCGACGCACCGCCGCGGACCAAACGGCCCCTGGATGCGCCGGTGCCCACGGTGCAGTTCTTCGAGACCGAAGACCGGGTGCAGCTGCGCCTGACCCGCTACCAGGCGGGCAGCAAAGGCCCGGTGATGCTGGTGCACGGGCTTGGCGTGGGCTCCAACATCTTCTCCACCGACACCATCCAGACCAACCTGCTGGAGTACCTGTGCAAGCACGACTATGACATCTGGCTCCTGGATTTCCGGGTCAGCATCCTGTTGCCGGCGAGCAAGCGCGAATGCAATGGCGACCAGATCGCGGCCTATGATTTCAAGGCCGCCATCGGCCAGATCAAGCAGGCGACCGGGGCCCGTGACGTGCAATGCGTGGTGCATTGCTACGGCGCCACGACCTTCTTCATGTCGCTGCTGGCGGGCCTGAAGGATGTGCGCTCGGTGGTCTGCTCGCAGATTGCCGCCGATACCGTGGTGGCCACCGCCACCGGGATCAAGGCCGGATTGCACCTGCCGGGCATGCTCGACGCCATCGGCATCAAGTCCCTGACGGCCTACGCCGACAGCAAGGAAAGCCTGTTCAACCGCCTCTACGACACGGCGCTCAATGGCTACGCGCGGATCGAGGCCCAGGGTTACTGCACCAATCCGGTGTGCCACCGCATCACCTTCATGTACGCCTCGCTGTACCGCCACGACACCCTCAACCAGACCCTGCACGACAACCTGCACGAGCTGTTCGGCGCCTCGAATATCGAGACCTTCGAGCATCTGGCACTGATCTGTCGCAAGGGGCACCTGGTGGACTTCAAGGGGCGTGACGTCTACATGCCGCATTTCGATCGGCTGAAATTGCCCATCTGCTTTATCAGCGGCGCCGACAACCAGTGCTACCTGCCGCTAAGCACGCAGAAGACCTATGAACGCCTGTGCCAACTCCATGGCCCCGAATTGTTCAGCCGCCACGTGGTGCCGGGTTACGGACACATCGACTGCATCTTCGGCAAGAACGCGGTGATCGATGTGTACCCGCTGATCCTCGCGCACCTGGACAAGACCGCCCGGGGCTGACCCAGGCCAGCCCGCGGCAAGATCGCCGCGGGCCCGCGCCAGATCATGCAACAGGCACCGCAGCACGCGCGCTTGGAGGCCAAGTGCAGGCTGCGGCGGCCGCTACACATGGATGCAGGGAAGGTTGATATGAACGCTTATATCCGCTGGTTCCAACGCTTCATCTGGCTGGGCATCGCCATGAACATGGTGTTCGCCCTGCCGGCGCTGTTTGCCCCGGCGCTGCTGACTGCGGTGGTCGGCCTGCCGCCGGTGCTGTCGGACCCCTGGCTGGAAAACACCGGCATGCTGCTGGTGGGCATCAGCCTGTTCTACATGCCTTCGGGCTGCAACGCGCCGCGTTTCGTGGTGCATTCCTGGTTGTGCGTGCTGTCGCGGCTGATCGCCGTGGCGTTCTGGATCTACCTGATCAATACCAGCAACCAGTCCCAGGTGTTCGTGCCCATGCTGATGGGCGACCTCGGCATGTTCCTGATCCTCGGCATCCTGCTGTACCTGGGCAGTGCCCCGGCCAACCGGCCCTGGGCCCTGCTCTGTGCCGGGCTGCACGACTGGCGCCAGTACTGGGCCGCCTGCTGGAAGCGCCACAGCTTTCGCGTGGGCAGCCTGGTCCTGCTGCTGGTCCTGGGGGTGGTCGGTTATGCCACGTGGGTCAACATGATTCGCGAGGTGCCCCAGCCGCCGGAAGCCTCGGACGAGGATCACTTCAAGTACGCCGCCATCGGCCTGGGGATCGAAGCACGGATTCCTTACTACCTGTTTGCCGTGCTGCCGCAGATGTGCCCGGAAAAACTCCCGCGCCCCGGCGGTTACGAGGTCTTCGGCTTCCTCTACGAGAACGGCCGGGACCTGCCGGTGGGCATGGCCAAGCGGCAGTTGGGCTACCCCACGGTGGAGCCCAACTGCGCCCTGTGCCACACCGGTGCCTACCGGGCCAGCGCCAGCGATGTGTCCCGGGTGGTGCCCACTGCACCGGCCAACCTGATGCAGCTCCAGGCCTTCCAGTGGTTCGCCTACGATTGCGCCAGCGATCCGAAATTCACCGTGGATGCGCTGATGAACGCGATCAACGCCAAGTTCCAGCTGGGCTTTGTCGAACGCCTGTACAACCGCTACCTGATCATGCCCATGGCCAAGAGCGCGCTGCTCAAGCAGAAGCAGGCCTATGCCTGGCAGAAGCTGCGGCCGCAGCAAGGGCCGGGGCGCACCGACACCTTCAACCCGACCAAGATGGTGGTGTTCGGCTTCCCCGACGACTCCACCATCGGCACCGTGGACCTGCCGCAGATCTGGAACCAGAAGCCGCGGGAATCGATGTACCTGCACTGGGACGGCAACAACAACCAGATCCGCGAGCGCAACTACGCGGCGGCGATGGCGGTGGGCGCGACCCCGCAATCGGTGCTGCCTGAGAGCTTCAACCGGGTCACCAACTGGCTGCTGGGGCACAAACCGCCGGCTTGGCCGTTCGCCCTGGATCAGGCCAAGGTGGCCCAGGGCAAGCCGCTGTGGGAGGCCAACTGTGCCGGTTGCCATGACTTCGGCAAGGCCGACACCGGCCAGGTCACGACCAATATCCAGACGCTGGGCACCGATCCCCACCGCCTGGACTCCTTCACCACCGGCCTGGTGCAAGCCTTCCATGGGTTCAAGAAGCCGCCTTTCGACTTCGGTGCCTATCGCAAGACCCAGAGCTACAGCAACACCCCCACCGACGGCATCTGGCTGCGCGCGCCGTACCTGCACAACGGCTCGGTGCCCAGCCTCTGGGACCTGTTGCAGGCCCCGGAACTGCGGCCCCAGGTGTTCTACACCGGCTCGGATGTGTATGACCCGCAGAAGGTCGGTTTCATCACCAGTGGCGCGGCGGTCCAGGGGCCGGGCTCCTTCAAGTACGACACCCATCTGGAGGGCAACAGCAACAGCGGCCATCTGTACGGCACGCAGCTTTCCGCAGAGCAGAAGTGGCAGTTGATCGAATACATGAAGACCCTGTGACGCCCGTTCGGCGTTTGGGCAAAGGGACCATCAAGAGGGATGCCGGCATGTCATTTGTGAGCAATCTGGAACATGAATACGAACAGGTCAAAGCCCGGGTCGACGGGCTGCTGGCCAGGCTCGAACTGGCCTGGAAAAAACTCCGTAGCGAGCTTGAGCCGGCGGAGCTGCAGGCGATCGTGCAACTGCTGCAGCGCGCCCATGACCAGGCGCAGTACGCCCTGATTCATGGCGACTTGCCCCCCGGTCAGGCGCCGGTGCCCTGGGAGCTGGCCCACGGCCTGTCGGTGCTGCACCTGGGCAACGCCAAGCCCCTGCCGCAAACGGTGGCCGAGCTGCAGACCCAGGTGATGAAGGACGGCACCCTGCTGGGTTGTCGCCAGTGGGAGCTGCTGGACCTGCGCTGGAGCGAGGCCTTGCTCAACTGGATCGAGAACCTGCGCAAGCACGCGACCTTCGGCACCACCCCGGCGCTGATCGAGATGGCCGACAACGTGCTGCTGGACATGGCCGGGGATTGGGGCACCGGCTACTTCCAGCCCAACTCGGCGGCGCAACGTGTGGCGGACCTGATCAAGCAGGACCAGGCGGATTTCACCGTCCACCTGGGAGATGTGTATTACGCCGGTACCGGCAGCGAAGAGAACGCCGACCTTGCCGATTGGCCCATGGGCCGCCAGGCGTCATTCAGCCTCAACTCCAACCATGAAATGTACAGCGGTGCCCATGGCTACTTTGCCGAGATCGCCGCGCTGTTTCCCAAGCAGCAAGGCACCAGCTACTTCGCCCTGTTCAACAGCCACTGGCTGATCGTCGGCCTGGACAGCGCCTATGCCGCCGACGAAATGAACCTGTACATGGATGGCAACCTCAATCCACCGCAACAGCAATGGCTCAAGGACCTGGTGGCCAGCAAGGGGCAGGGGCGCAAGATCATTCTGCTCAGTCATCACCAGGGGCTGGATATCAGCGGCCAGCAGCAGACCGCGCTGTACAAGCAGGTGGTCGCGGCCCTGGGCCGGGTGCCGGACTACTGGTACTGGGGGCACCTGCACAACGGCATCTGCTATACGCCCAAGGACGGCATGTACGGGCGCTGCATCGGCCACGGGGCGATTCCCTATGGCGTCACCCGCGAATTGAAAGGCAACCCTCAGGTGCTGTGGTCTGAAACCCTGTCGGCGGATGATCCGAACTACCCGCTGCGGGTTCGCAACGGTTACGTGAGGGTGAAGCTGGATGGGGCGCAGATCAGCGAAGACTTCATTGGCGAGACCGGCGCGGTCAGTTGGTCACTGCCTCGAAGGCCCTGAACCCCCTGAACCCCCTGAAACCCCTGAAACCCCTGAAAACCCTGTAGCCGCTGCCGAGCCCGCGAGGCTGCGACAAGGTCCGCAGGACCTTGCTTGACAGTCCCTGCAAGATCCTTACGCTCGCTACGTCGCAATCCCGTCCAAGCCGTTCGCAGCCTGCGGCAGCGGCTACACAACCCTGTAGCCGCTGCCGAACTCCTGCGGTGTCAGCCAGTGACCGGCACGCCCTTGAGATAAGGCGCCGGTTCCGCGCCGAGGTTGCTCAGCATGCGCTCGCTGTACCAGTCGACGAAGTTGACCACGCCGAACTCATAGGTCTTGGAGTACGGACCCGGCTGGTAGGCGGTGGAGTTGATGCCACGCTGGTTTTCTTCCGCCAGGCGCCGGTCCTGGGCGTTGGTGGCGTCCCACACCTGACGCATGCGCTCGACGTCGTAGTCCACGCCTTCCACCGCGTCCTTGTGCACGATCCACTTGGTGGTGACGATGGTTTCCTGAGCGCTGATGGGCCACACGGTGAACACGATGATGTGGTCGCCCATGCAGTGGTTCCACGAATGCGGCAGGTGCAGGATGCGCATCGAGCCCAGGTCCGGGTTCTTGATCCGCCCCATCAGCTTGGCGCAGCCCTGCTTGCCGTCCAGGGTCATGGACACGGTGCCCTTGAGCAGGGGCATGCGCACGATGCGGTTGCGCAGGCCGAAGCTGGCGTGGGCGTAAGGGATCTTCTCGGCTTCCCAGGCGGCGGCGGAGGCGGCCACGTGGTCCTTGAACGCCTGGTCGGCCCGCGGGTCGGTGACGTCGTCCCATTCCAGCAGGGTTTTCAGCAATTCGGGGTGCGAGCCGCCGCAGTGGTAGCACTCGCGGTTGTTCTCCAGCACCAGCTTCCAGTTGGCCTTTTCATGCAAGGTGGTCTGCACCGCCACCTTGGTGTTCTCCATGTCGTAGGGCTCCATGTAATGGGCCAGGGTCGCCAGGAAGTCGTCGATGGCCGGCGGGTTCTCGGCCAGGGAAATGAAGATGTAGCCGCCGGCGGTCTTCACGTTCACCGGTTTCAGGCCGTACTGCTTCATGTCGAAGTCGGCGCCCATCTCGGTGCCGGCGAACAGCAGGCGACCGTCCAGTTCGTAGGTCCACTGGTGGTAGTGGCAGACCAGCTTGGCGACCTTGCCCTTGTCGCTGGTGCACAGCCGCGAACCGCGGTGGCGGCAGACGTTGTGGAAGGCGTGGACCACGCCGTCGGCGCCGCGGATGACGATGATCGGGTTCTTGCCGATCTGCAGGGTGATGTAGTTGCCCTTGGTGGGGATCTCGCAGGTCATGCCGGCGATCAGCCATTCCTTCTGGAAGATCTCCTGCATGTCGATATCGAACAGCCTGTCGTCGCAGTAGAAAGGCTGCGGCAGGGAGAAGGTCCGCTCGCGCTCCTGCAGCATCTGTGCAGTGGCCTTGCGTGCAGGTTCCAGTGGATCGCCCAAGCTCAGGGTTGCGGTGACGTCCATCGTTCAAGTCCTCATGGCCGTTCTGTGCGGCCGGCGAATTAAATAGTGGCTACGGTGGGTGCTACGCAAGTCACGAAAAATCGGTTGTCGTGTTTGAGGCGAGTGTGGGTCCGCGGGCGCCTTGAACCTTATCCATGGGCGACATGGCCCAATCTGTTCCCGACGGGGGAGCCCCTGTAACTGGGGGCTGGTCGCGATAAGCATGTGAATGTCGCAGATAGGTAAATGGGCGCGAGAAGCCTTACGCAGAATCGCTGACAAGACGCCGACAGTCGGCCGTGGAGAACAGCATGTCCAACACCTTCCTCAACCCGGTAACCACCCAGACCTGGGCCAATGGCCGTCACATCGTCCGTTGCGTCAAAGTCATCCAGGAAACCTGGGATGTGCGGACCTTCTGCTTCATGGCCGACCAGCCGATCATGTTCTTCTTCAAGCCCGGGCAGTTCGTCACCCTGGAGCTGGAGATCGAAGGCCAGCCGGTGATGCGTTCCTACACCATCTCCAGCTCGCCATCGGTGCCCTACAGCTTCTCGGTGACCATCAAGCGCGTGCCGGGGGGCAAGGTCTCCAACTGGTTGCATGACACCTTGCATGAAGGCCAGGAACTGGCGGTGCACGGGCCGGTGGGGCTGTTCAACGCCATCGATTTCCCCAGCCCGAAAGTGCTTTACCTCAGCGGCGGCGTCGGCATCACCCCGGTGATGTCCATGGCGCGCTGGTTCTACGACACCAACGGCAACGTCGACATGGTGTTCATCCACAGCGCCCGCTCACCCAAGGACATCATTTACCACCGCGAGCTGGAGCACATGGCCTCGCGGATCGACAACTTCAGCCTGCACCTGATCTGCGAGAAACACGGCCTGGGCGAGCCCTGGGCCGGCTATCGCGGCTACCTGAACCACAAGATGCTGGAACTGATGGCCCCGGACTTCCTGGAGCGGGAAGTGTTCTGCTGCGGACCGACGCCCTACATGAATGCGGTCAAGCGCCTGCTGGAAGCCGCCGGTTTCGACATGGCGCGCTACCACGAGGAATCCTTCGGCGCGACCCCGCCCGAAGCCCGGGCCGACGCCGTGGAACACGCCGAACAGGCGGCCGAGGCGCCGGAGCCGGACCTGGCCGATCTGCATCAGGTGGAGTTCACCGCCTCCGGCAAGAGCATCCGCGTGGCCCCGGGGGAAACCGTGCACGCGGCCGCAGCCAAGCTCGGTCTGATGATCCCCAAGGCCTGCGGCATGGGCATCTGCGGCACCTGCAAGGTGCTCAAGCTGGGCGGCGAAGTGGTGATGGAGCACAACGGCGGGATCACCGAGGAAGACGAAGCCGAAGGCTACATCCTGTCTTGCTGCAGCGTGCCCAAGGGCGACGTGCGCGTGGAGTTCTGATCGCCGGCAAGCCGGCTCCTACACCCATCTGCTGTAGAAGCCGGCTTGCCAGCGAACAGGGGCAACCCGGTTACTGATACAACGCCGGTCGCCGATCCAGGTGCACATGGTTATGTTGACTGATGGACTTGTGCCAGGCCTGGGCCAGGTCCAGCTCCGCCAGCAGCAACTGCTGCCCGTTTTTCCGATTCTTGCCCGCCAGCGGATAGCCATCGGCATCGACGATGGTCGAGCCGCCCACCCAGTTCACCCCTCGCTCTTCGCCGCAGCGGTCGCAGGCGGCGATGAACATCCGGTTGACCGCCGCGTTGGCCTGGACCCGGACCATCTCCGCCGGCCGCTCGCTGGGCGGGCGCGGGCCGTCCGGCCAGTTCACCGGCGCGCACAAAAGCGCGGCCCCGGCCAGGGCCGGCAGGCGCACCCATTCGGGGAACTCCAGGTCGTAGCAGATCATCATGGCGATCGGCCCGAAGCGGGTGGGCACCACGGGGGGCGGCTCGTCGCCCGGAGTGAAGATCAGGTTCTCCCGGTCCCACAGGTGCGCCTTGCGATACACCGTCAGCGTTCCTTCAGGCTCGATCAGGGCGGCGCTGTTGGCCACCCGCTGATCGTCCAGGCGCTCGCAGAAGCCGCCGACAATCACCACCTGCAGTTCTTCGGCCAGGGTTTTCCACAGGCTCAAGGTCGGCCCGTCGAGGCTTTCCGAAAGCGCCAGGGCTTCTTGCAGGTCGCGGAACACATAGCCGCTCTGCACCAGTTCCGGCAGCACCACCACCTGGGCGCCGTGGGCGGCGGCCTGGCGGATGGCCTCGGTGCTGAGGGTGCGGTTGTAGTCCAGGTCGCCGACTCGTGGTGCCAGTTGCTGGCAGGCCACTTTCAGGGATGTCTGGGGGATCATTGCGCGCCTCCTTCCAGTTGCTGTTCGCTGGCCTGGATAGCCAGGCGTTCGGCTTCCAGGTCCAGGTTGCGGGTCAGCGCCCAGTAGACCAGCCCGGCCACCGCCAGGCCAATCACGAAGGCGACGTCGGCGCCGCCCAGGGCCTGGGACAGTGGGCCCTGGTAGAAGCTCAGGGACATGAACGGCACCATCGCCAGCAAGCCGAGGAAGTAGGCCAGCAACCCGGCGCTGGACCAGCGGCCATAAATGCCGGCGTGATTGAAGATGTGGCTGATGGCGTAGCGGCCTTTGCGCACCAGGTAGAAGTCCGCGAGGTTGACCGCGGTCCAGGGCACCAGGAAGTACAGCATCAGCAAGACAAAGGTGTTGAAGCTGCCCAGGTAGCTTTCGGGAATGTTCATGGCGATCAGGAAGATCACCACCGCCACCAGCAGGATGCCGGTTACCCGGCTCTTGAGGGTGGGCTTGATCGACTTGAAACCGTCAATGGCGCTGATGCCGGTGAGCATGGCGCCGTAGCAGTTGACCGCCATGATGCCCACCAGTGCCGGCACCGCGATCAGCACGGTGAAGGTGCCGAAGCCGGGAATCAGGGTGTTGCCCACTTCGCGCACGCTGGCGATGGCGTCCGGCGAGGGCAGGGCGGACGCCAGGAAGGCCCCCAGGGACATCAGCCACAGGGCCGAGCCGGCGGCGCCCAGGTAGGTCCAGAAAATCACCTGGCGCGACGGCGTCTGGTGCGGCAGGTAGCGCGAATAGTCGGAGACGTACACCGAGTAGCTGATCTGGTAGCCGGCGGCGGCCGACAGCTGGATCAGGAACGCCGACCAGGAAAACTGCGGGTCGGCCAGGGCCGAGTCGGCCTGCAAGGTCAGCAGGGCGCTGACGGTGAGCACCGCGAACACGCTGATCATCACGTAGGTCAGCCAGCGCTGCACGGTGTGCAGCAGGTCATGGCCGACCACCGCGATCAGCACCGCCACGGCGATCATCAGGCTGTACCAGGGCGCCCGGGCCCCGGGGATCACCGTGTTGATGGCGTCGGTGGCGAGGATCACGTTGAACACGTTGAAGCCGATGTAGACGAACACCACCGCGGTGAACGGCACGATGGCGCCCCGCAGGCCGAACTGGGCGCGGGACTGGATCATCTGCGGCAGGCCCATGCGCGGGCCCTGGTTGGCGTGGAAGGCCATGCAGAAGGTGCCCAGGCACACGCCAATGACGATCGCCAGAATGGCGTAGGGCAGGGCCAGGCCCAGGGCCGCGCCGGTGAAGCCGGTGACCATGGTGGTGAGCACGAAGTTGCCGGTGAACCAGAACGGTCCCTGGTGCCAGACCTTGCCGTGGCGTTCGTTGCGCGGCACGTAGTCGATGGAACGGGTTTCGATCGCAAGGCCAGGAGACTGGGCCTTTTCGGTGACGCAAGACTGAGTCGTCATGGGTGGAGCCTTTGTTTTTATAGGTCGACCCCGGAGTCTCGGATAAAGGTGGCGGATGTTGAATCAGCAGGGGCAAATAATCAGTTCAGGAATTTGTGAACTGATGCTTTCGCTGGCCAGCCAGTTCCCATGGAGGAGGGCGTGTCGTTGTAGGAGCCGGCTTGCCGGCGAAGGCGCCCGTGAGAGCGGCGCCCGGCTTGGGGGCCTGTTCGCTGGCCAGCCAGCTCCTACTGGGCTGGAGGTGCGCTGGCCGTTGCAGGAGCCGGCTTGCCGGCGAAGGCACCTGTGAGACCGGCGCCCGGGTTGCGGGCCTGTTCTCTGGCCAGCCAACTCCTACATGCGAAGGGGGTGGGTCAGGCGCTCATGACGGTGCGGATGTCCGCTGCCAGTTCGCGCACGCGCTCTTCTTCGGTGTCCCAGGAGCACATGAAGCGCGCGCCGCCCTTGCCGATGAAGGTGTAGAAGCGCCAGCCCCTGGCGGTCAGGGCGGCAATCGCCGGTTCCGAGAGTTGCAGGAACACGCCGTTGGCCTGCACCGGGAACATCAGCTCCACGCCAGGGATGTCGGCCACCAGTTGGGCCAGCAACTGCGCGCAGTGGTTGGCGTGGCGGGCGTGCTTGAGCCAGGCGTCGTGTTCCAAGAGGCCGACCCAGGGCGCCGAGAGAAAGCGCATTTTCGAGGCCAGCTGGCCGGCCTGTTTGCAGCGGTAGTCGAAGTCTTCCGCCAGCTTGTGGTTGAAGAACAGGATCGCTTCACCCACCGCCATGCCGTTTTTCGTGCCGCCAAAGCACAACACGTCGACGCCGGCCTTCCAGGTCAGCTCCGCTGGGGTGCAGCCGAGGAAGGCGCAGGCGTTGGAGAAGCGCGCGCCGTCCATGTGCAGGTTCAGCCCCAGTTCCTTGCAGGTGGCGCTGATGGCACGGACTTCTTCCGGGGTGTAGACGCTGCCCACTTCGGTGGCCTGGGTCAGGGTCACCACCCGCGGCTTGGGATAGTGGATGTCCTGGCGCTTGAGGGCGATCTCGCGGATCGATTCCGGGGTCAGCTTGCCATTCTGGGTGCCGGCGATCAGCAGCTTGGAGCCGTTGGAGAAGAACTCCGGGGCGCCGCATTCGTCGGTTTCGACGTGGGCGGTTTCCGAGCAGATCACGCTGTGGTAACTCTGGCACAGCGACGACAGGGCCAGGGAGTTGGCGGCGGTGCCGTTGAAGGCGAAGAACACTTCGCAGTCGGTTTCAAAGAGCTTGCGGAAATGATCGGCGGCGCGAGCGGTCCACTGATCGTCGCCGTAAGCGCGCTCGTGGCCGTGGTTGGCCTGCTCCATGGCGGCCCAGGCTTCAGGGCAGATGCCGGAGTAGTTGTCGCTGGCGAACTGTTGGCTTTTGTCGGTCATGGCCGGCTTCCGTGTAAGAGAGTTCCGTGGTCGATGATGGTGCGCACTTTACCCAAGAACAATGGCTCAGCACACGCTCTGTTTATGCCGGAATAATGCAGGGCCCATAAGGATTTATGCGTGATGCGATGCTGAAAACCGACAACTGCCAGCGCG
Organism: Pseudomonas sp. LPH60; assembly: GCF_030718165.1. Taxonomy (NCBI): domain Bacteria; kingdom Pseudomonadati; phylum Pseudomonadota; class Gammaproteobacteria; order Pseudomonadales; family Pseudomonadaceae; genus Pseudomonas; species Pseudomonas sp. LPH60. Next base: position 127,306 of record NZ_JAVAJH010000004.1, on the reverse strand, counting down.
ATGGGGCGCTGGATGCGTTGAAGTGGCTGGCGCTGCTGAGCATGGTGCTGGATCACCTGCGGTATGTGGGCCTGAGCCTGGACTGGCTGTATGTGCCGGGGCGGCTGGCGTTTCCCTGGTTCTGCCTGGCGATGGCGGTGAATCTGACGCGCCTGAGCGAGCGTGCCGGACGCCCGACCGGGCAATGGCGTTACCTGGGCTGGCTGCTGCTGTTCAGCGCACTGAGTGAGATTCCCTATCGGCTGTTCGTGCCTGATCCCGACACCTTGAATGTGCTGCCGACCCTGGCCCTGGGCCTGCTGGTGGCCCGGGGCTGGCAGCAGCGTCGGCGACTGGATCGGGGGCTCGGCCTGTTGGCCCTGGTCCTGGCTTTGGGGGGCAGTGAGTGGCTGATGTTTGGTGCCTTCGGGGTATTGCTGCCGTTGGCCTTGCTGCTGGTGCTGCGTCGCCCCTGGTATTTCAGCCTGTTGCACGGGGCCTTGTGCCTGGCGGCCAACCAGTGGGAAACCTTGTTCCCGGCGGCGCGCCTGGGCAATCCGGTGGCGACCTGCGGTATTGCCGTTTGTCTGCTGGCGCCGTGGCTGGGAGTGAGGCTGCTGCGGGGGCTGCGTGGCAGGTCGGTGCCGGCCATGCGCCGCTGGGCCTACCTGCTGTACCCGGCGCACTTTCTCCTGCTGCTGGCCCTGCGCCAACTCCTGTAGCCGCTGCCGCAGGCTGCGAACGGCTTGGGCGGCATTGCGACGTAGCAGACGCGGCGATCTTGAGGGTGTAGAGGTGTGGCTGGAGATCGCCAGGCAAGGTCCTGCGGACCTTTGCGCAGCTTCGCAGGCTCAGCAGCGGCTACAGGGGCGGGCGCCTTTCGCCTGCGACCCGGACCTGTGCTGCGCCGCAAGGTGTCGATCCAGAGCCTTCGCCCGGCTGTGGCCCGAGGCATTTATCTCCGTGCGCCAAGGCATGTCGTAAACGCACCTTTGCGTGGCGTCCATAGGCATTTGAGTTCCCCTTGCCGGTCATACCATCGCATCCAAAGGGCGCAGCTTTAAGGCTGGCCTCACCGAGACGAAAGGCGCAGCGCCGCCGCTGGGAGAGACGTGATGTTCAGCAAGCAAGACCAGATCCAGGGTTACGACGATGCACTGCTGGCGGCGATCAATGCCGAGGAACAACGCCAGGAAGATCACATCGAGCTGATCGCGTCGGAGAACTACACCAGCAAGCGGGTGATGCAGGCGCAAGGCAGCGGGCTGACCAACAAGTACGCCGAAGGCTACCCGGGCAAGCGCTACTACGGTGGCTGCGAGCATGTGGACAAGGTCGAGGCCCTGGCCATCGAGCGCGCCAAGCAGCTGTTCGGCGCCGATTACGCCAACGTCCAGCCGCACTCCGGTTCTTCCGCCAACAGCGCGGTGTACCTGGCCCTGCTGCAGGCCGGCGACACCATTCTCGGCATGAGCCTGGCCCATGGCGGCCACTTGACCCACGGCGCCAAGGTGTCGTCTTCGGGCAAGCTGTACAACGCCGTGCAGTACGGTATCGATACCCGCACCGGGCTGATCGACTACGACGAGGTCGAGCGTCTGGCCGTGGAACATAAGCCGAAGATGATCGTCGCTGGCTTCTCGGCCTACTCCAAGACCCTGGACTTCCCGCGTTTCCGGCAGATCGCCGACAAGGTCGGGGCGCTGCTGTTCGTCGACATGGCCCACGTCGCCGGGCTGGTGGCCGCCGGTCTGTATCCCAACCCGCTGCCCTATGCCGACGTGGTCACCACCACCACCCACAAGACCCTGCGCGGTCCCCGTGGCGGCCTGATCCTGGCCAAGGCCAACGAAGAGATCGAGAAGAAACTCAACGCCGCGGTATTCCCCGGCGCCCAGGGCGGCCCGTTGATGCACGTGATCGCCGCCAAGGCGGTGTGCTTCAAGGAAGCGCTGGAGCCCGGGTTCAAGGCCTACCAGCAACAGGTGATCGACAACGCCCAGGCCATGGCCGGCGTATTTATCAAACGCGGCTACGATGTAGTGTCCGGTGGCACCGACAACCATCTGTTCCTGGTCAGCCTGATCCGTCAGGGCCTGACCGGCAAGGATGCCGACGCCGCCCTGGGCCGCGCCCACATCACCGTGAACAAGAACGCCGTGCCCAATGACCCGCAGTCGCCGTTTGTCACCTCCGGCCTGCGCATCGGCACCCCGGCGGTCACCACCCGCGGATTCAAGGTCACCCAGTGCACCGAGCTGGCGGGCTGGATCTGCGACATCCTCGACCACCTCGGCGATGCCGACGTCGAGGCCAATGTCGCGCGCCAGGTGGCAGCCCTGTGCGCTGATTTCCCGGTTTACCGCTGAGAGCCGCAACTGGAGCAATGACTATGCAACGCTATTCGGGCTTCGGCCTCTTCAAGCACTCTCTCAGCCACCATGAAAACTGGCAGCGCATGTGGCGCACGCCGACCCCGAAGAAGGTCTATGACGTGGTCATCGTCGGCGGTGGCGGGCATGGCCTGGCCACGGCCTACTACCTGGCCAAGGAACACGGCATCACCAACGTCGCGGTGGTGGAAAAAGGCTGGCTGGGCGGCGGCAACACCGCGCGCAACACCACCATCGTGCGTTCCAACTACCTGTGGGACGAGTCGGCGCAGCTTTACGAGCACGCCATGAAGCTGTGGGAAGGCCTGTCCCAGGACCTCAACTACAACGTCATGTTCTCCCAGCGTGGGGTCTACAACCTGTGCCACACCCTGCAGGACATCCGTGATTCCGAGCGTCGGGTCAGCGCCAACCGCCTCAACGGCATCGATGGCGAGCTGCTCAACACCCAGCAGGTGGCGGACGAGATTCCTTACCTGGATTGCTCGAAAAACACCCGTTATCCGATCCTCGGCGCCACGGTGCAGCGCCGTGGCGGCGTGGCCCGTCACGACGCCGTGGCCTGGGGCTTTGCCCGGGCCGCCGACGCCCTGGGCGTGGACCTGATCCAGCAGACCGAAGTCATCGGTTTTCGCAAGGAAAACGGCGTGTGCATCGGCGTCGAGACCAACAAGGGCTTTATCGGCGCCAAGCGCGTCGGCGTGGTCACCGCCGGTAACTCCGGGCACATGGCCAAGCTCGCGGGCTTCCGCCTGCCGATCGAATCCCACCCGCTGCAAGCCCTGGTGTCGGAGCCGATCAAACCGATCATCGACAGCGTGATCATGTCCAACGCGGTGCACGGCTACATCAGCCAGTCGGACAAGGGCGACCTGGTGATCGGCGCCGGTATCGACGGCTGGGTCGGCTACGGCCAGCGCGGCTCCTACCCGGTGATCGAGCACACCATCCAGGCCATCGTCGAGATGTTCCCGATCCTTTCCCGAGTGCGCATGAACCGCCAGTGGGGCGGCATCGTCGACACCAGCCCGGACGCCTGCCCGATCATTTCCAAGACCCCGGTGCCGAACATGTTCTTCAACTGCGGTTGGGGCACCGGCGGCTTCAAGGCCACCCCGGGCTCGGGCAACGTGTTTGCCGCAAGCCTGGCCAAGGGCGAGATGCATCCATTGGCCGCCCCTTTCTCCATCGACCGTTTCCACAACGGTGCGCTGATCGACGAACACGGCGCTGCTGCGGTCGCCCACTAAAAGGACAACTCCCTATGTTGCATATCTTCTGTCCTCACTGCGGCGAGCTGCGCTCCGAAGAGGAATTCCATTCGTCCGGCCAGGCCCACATTCCCCGGCCCCTGGACCCCAACGCCTGCACCGACGAGGAGTGGGGCGACTACATGTTCTTCCGCGACAACCCCCGCGGCCTGCACCACGAGTTGTGGATTCACGCCGCCGGTTGCCGCCAGTACTTCAACGCCACCCGCGACACCGTGACCTACGAAATTCTTGAAACCTACAAGATAGGCACCAAACCGCAGTTCACCGCCAAGGCTGCTGGAGAGAAGGTATGAGCCAGACCAATCGCCTGTCCAACGGCGGACGCATCGACCGCAACAAAGTCATCACCTTCACCTTCAACGGCCAGAGCTACAAAGGCTTTGAAGGCGACACCCTGGCCTCGGCCCTGCTGGCCAACGGCGTGGACATCATCGGTCGCAGCTTCAAGTACTCCCGGCCCCGGGGCATCTTCGCCGCGGGCTGCGAAGAGCCCAACGCCGTGCTGCAGATCGGCGCCACCGAAGCCACCCAGATCCCCAACGTGCGCGCCACCCAACAGGCGCTGTACCAGGGCCTGGTGGCCACCAGCACCAACGGTTGGCCCAGCGTCAACAACGACATGATGGGGATTCTCGGCAAGGCCGGCGGCAAGCTGATGCCGCCGGGCTTCTACTACAAAACCTTCATGTACCCGCAATCGTTCTGGATGACCTACGAGAAGTACATCCGCAAGGCGGCGGGCCTCGGTCGCTCGCCTACCGAGAACGATCCGGACACCTACGACAACATGAACCAGCACTGCGACGTGCTGATTGTCGGTGGCGGCCCTGCCGGTCTTGCGGCTGCGCTGGCCGCTGCCCGTAGCGGCGCCCGGGTGATCCTGGCCGATGAGCAGGAAGAGTTCGGCGGCAGCCTGCTGGACAGCCGCGAAAGCCTGGACGGCAAGCCGGCGGTGGAGTGGGTGGCCAGTGTGGTTGCCGAGCTCAAGTCGCTGCCGGACGTGTTGCTGCTGCCACGGGCCACGGTCAACGGCTACCACGACCATAACTTCCTGACCATCCACGAGCGCCTCACCGATCACCTCGGCGACCGCGCGCCGATCGGCCAGGTGCGCCAGCGTATCCACCGGGTCCGCGCCAAGCGCGTGGTGCTGGCCACCGGCGCCCACGAGCGGCCGCTGGTCTACGGCAACAACGACGTGCCGGGCAACATGCTGGCCGGCGCGGTGTCCACCTACGTGCGCCGCTACGGCGTGGCCCCGGGCAAGAAACTGCTGCTGTCCACCAACAACGACCACGCCTACCGCGTGGCCCTGGACTGGCTCGACGCCAGCCTGCAAGTGGTGGCCATCGCCGATGCGCGGCACAACCCCCGCGGCGCCCTGGTGGAAGAAGCCCGGGCCAAGGGTATTCGCATCCTCACTTCCAGTGCGGTGATCGAAGCCCGTGGCAGCAAGCACGTGACTGGCGCGCGCGTAGCGGCCATCGACGTCAAGGCGCACAAGGTCACCAGCCCCGGCGAATGGCTCGATTGCGACCTGATCGCCAGCTCCGGTGGCTACAGCCCGGTGGTGCACCTGGCTTCGCACCTGGGCGGCAAGCCGGTATGGCGTGAAGACATCCTCGGTTTCGTGCCCGGTGAAGCGCCGCAGAAACGCGTGTGTGTCGGCGGTATCAACGGCGTCTACAGCCTTGGCGACACCCTGGCCGATGGTTTCGAGGGCGGTGTGCGCGCCGCCAGCGAAGCCGGGTTCCAGAGCGTGGAGGGCGTGCTGCCCAAAGCCCTGACCCGCCTGGAAGAACCAACCCTGGCGCTGTTCCAGGTGCCCCATGAAAAAGGCACGGCGCGGGCGCCGAAGCAATTCGTTGACCTGCAGAACGACGTCACCGCCGCTGCCATCGAACTGGCGACCCGCGAGGGCTTCGAGTCGGTGGAGCACGTCAAGCGCTACACCGCCCTGGGCTTCGGCACCGACCAGGGCAAGCTGGGCAACGTCAACGGCCTGGCCATTGCCGCCCGTTCGCTGAACGTCAGCATCCCGCAGATGGGCACCACCATGTTCCGCCCGAACTACACGCCGATCACCTTCGGCGCCGTGGCTGGGCGTCACTGCGGGCACATCTTCGAGCCGGTACGCTTCACCGCGCTGCACGCCTGGCACGTGAAGAACGGCGCCGAATTCGAGGACGTCGGTCAGTGGAAGCGCCCTTGGTACTTCCCGAAAAACGGCGAAGACCTGCATGCCGCGGTCAAGCGTGAATGCCTGGCGGTGCGCGACAGCGTCGGCCTGCTGGACGCCTCGACCCTGGGCAAGATCGACATCCAAGGCCCGGACGCCCGGGAGTTCCTCAACCGCATCTACACCAACGCCTGGACCAAGCTCGACGTGGGCAAGGCCCGTTACGGCCTGATGTGCAAGGAAGACGGCATGGTCTTCGACGACGGCGTGACCGCCTGTCTGGCCGACAACCACTTCCTGATGACCACCACCACCGGCGGCGCGGCCCGCGTGCTGCAGTGGCTGGAGATCTACCAGCAAACTGAATGGCCGGACCTCAAGGTGTACTTCACCTCGGTCACCGACCACTGGGCCACCATGACCCTGTCGGGCCCCAACAGCCGCAAGCTGCTGAGCGAAGTCACCGACATCGACCTGGACAAGGACGGCTTCCCGTTCATGACCTGGAAGGAAGGCCTGGTGGGCGGCGTGCCGGCGCGGGTGTTCCGTATCTCCTTCACCGGCGAGCTGTCCTACGAGGTCAACGTCCAGGCCGACTACGCCATGGGCGTGCTGGAGCAGATCGTCGAGGCTGGCAAGAAGTACAACCTGACCCCCTACGGCACCGAAACCATGCACGTGCTGCGGGCCGAGAAGGGCTTCATCATCGTTGGCCAGGACACCGACGGCTCGATGACCCCGGACGACCTGAACATGGGTTGGTGCGTGGGCCGGACCAAGCCGTTCTCGTGGATCGGCTGGCGCGGGATGAACCGGGAAGACTGCGTGCGCGAGGAGCGCAAGCAACTGGTGGGCCTCAAGCCGATCGACCCGACCCAGTGGCTGCCGGAAGGCGCGCAACTGGTGTTCAACCCCAAGCAGGCGATCCCGATGAGCATGGTCGGTCACGTGACCTCCAGCTATGCCCACAACTCCCTGGGTTATTCCTTTGCCCTGGGCGTGGTCAAGGGCGGCCTCAAGCGCCTGGGCGAGCGGGTCTTCGCGCCCCTGGCCGATGGCCGGGTGATCGAGGCGGAAATCGTTTCCTCGGTGTTCTTCGACCCCAAAGGCGACCGCCAGAACATATGACATGAACCCGGGCACGCACCCTGTAGCCGCTGCCGCAGGCTGCGCCAAGGTCCGCAGGACCTGCCCGGGAGGCAAAACCTTGCGCCCGGTTCCCAAGCGACCGCAGCCCCTGGCAGCGGCAACCGGAACCGGACCACAGAATAAAGGACAGGTGCTCCATGACCGCAGTCAACGTTTACCAACAGCGCCCCACCACCGGGGCCAAGGCCGAGTCGCCCCTGCACCACGCCGACCTGCCGAGCCTGGTGGGCAAGGGGCGCAAGAACGCCGGTGTGATCCTGCGCGAGAAAAAACTCCTCGGTCACCTGACGATCCGTGGCGACGGCCACGACCCGGCCTTCGCCGCCGGGGTGCACAAGGCCCTGGGCATCGAATTGCCGGGCGCCCTGAGCGTGGTGGTCAAGGGCGAGAGCAGCCTGCAATGGCTGGGCCCGGATGAGTGGCTGCTGATCGTGCCCAGCGGTGAAGAATTCGCCGCCGAGCAGAACCTGCGCGCCGCCCTGGGCGACCTGCATATCCAGATCGTCAACGTCAGCGGCGGCCAGCAGATCCTCGAACTGTCCGGCCCCAACGTGCGCCAGGTGCTGATGAAGTCCACCAGCTACGACGTGCACCCCAACAACTTCCCGGTGGGCAAGGCGGTGGGCACGGTGTTCGCCAAGTCGCAACTGGTGATCCGCCGTACCGGCGAAGACACCTGGGAGCTGCTGGTACGCCGCAGCTTCTCCGATTACTGGTGGATGTGGCTGCAGGATGCCGCCGCTGAATATGGCCTGAGCGTGCAGGCCTGAACCCTAATCCTGTGGCCGCTGCCGCGGGCTGCGACAAGGCTCGAAGAGCCGCCCCCTGCGGGGCCGAGCGCAGCCTTCGGCAGCGGCTACAGTGCTTTCGTCAACAGGAGCCCATCTGATGAGCCGCGCCCCCGATACATGGATTCTCACCGCCGACTGCCCCAGCGTGCTCGGCACGGTGGACGCGGTGACCCGCTTTCTGTTCGAGCAGGGTTGCTACGTCACCGAGCACCACTCCTTCGATGACCGGCTCTCGGGTCGCTTCTTCATCCGCGTGGAATTTCGCCAGCCCGACGGCCTCGACGAACAGGGCTTTCGCCAGGGCCTGGCCGAGCGCGCCAAAGCCTTCGCGATGAACTTCGAACTGACCGCACCGCACTATCGGCCGAAGGTGGTGATCATGGTCTCCAAGGCTGATCACTGCCTCAACGACCTGCTCTATCGCCAGCGCATCGGCCAGTTGCCCATGGACGTGGTGGCGGTGGTGTCCAACCACCCGGACCTCAAGCCCCTGGCCGACTGGCACCAGATTCCCTACCACCACTTCCCCCTCGACCCCAACGACAAGCCGTCCCAGGAGCGTCAGGTGTGGCAGGTGATCGAGGACTCCGGCGCCGAACTGGTGATCCTTGCCCGCTACATGCAAGTGCTGTCGCCGGAGCTGTGCCGCAAGCTCGATGGCAAGGCGATCAATATCCACCACTCGCTGCTGCCGGGCTTCAAGGGCGCCAAGCCTTATCACCAGGCCTACAACAAGGGCGTGAAACTGGTGGGCGCCACCGCGCACTACATCAACAACGACCTGGACGAAGGCCCGATCATCGCCCAGGGCGTGGAGGTGGTGGACCACAGTTACTACCCTGAAGACCTGATCGCCAAGGGTCGCGACATCGAAGGCCTGACCCTGGCCCGGGCAGTGGGCTACCACATCGAGCGGCGGGTGTTCTTGAACGGCAACCGCACGGTGGTGCTCTGATGATTCTTGGGGCTGCTGCGCAGCCCTTCGCGAGCAAGCTCGCTCCTACAGGCGTTGCGCCTGTTTGCGTGAAAGCGATTTTGAAAACGAAACAGCATCCGTACCCGAGCAATCCACGTGTTTCCCCCTTTGGGTAACGCGGTTCCATAACAACAACAGCGAGGTGAAAGCATGTCTGGTAATCGTGGTGTCGTGTATCTGGGCAGCGGCAAGGTCGAGGTACAGAAAATCGACTATCCAAAAATGCAGGACCCGCGCGGCAGGAAGATCGAGCACGGCGTCATCCTGCGCGTAGTCTCCACCAACATCTGCGGCTCGGACCAACACATGGTCCGCGGCCGTACCACTGCCCAGGTCGGCCTGGTCCTGGGTCATGAAATCACTGGCGAAGTGATCGAGAAGGGCAGCGACGTCGAGAACCTGAAGATCGGTGACCTGGTGTCGGTGCCGTTCAACGTCGCGTGCGGGCGCTGCCGTTCCTGCAAGGAACAGCACACCGGGGTCTGCCTGACCGTCAACCCGGCCCGCGCCGGTGGCGCCTACGGCTACGTCGACATGGGCGACTGGACCGGCGGCCAGGCCGAGTACGTGCTGGTGCCTTATGCCGACTTCAACCTGCTGAAACTGCCGGATCGCGACAAGGCCATGGAGAAGATCCGCGACCTGACCTGCCTCTCCGACATCCTGCCCACCGGTTATCACGGCGCGGTGACTGCCGGCGTTGGCCCGGGCAGCAGCGTCTACATCGCCGGTGCCGGCCCCGTGGGCCTGGCGGCAGCCGCCTCGGCGCGCCTGTTGGGGGCGGCGGTGGTGATCGTCGGCGACGTCAACCCGGTGCGCCTGGCCCACGCCAAGGCCCAGGGGTTTGAAATTGCCGACCTGTCCAAGGACACCCCGCTGCACGAACAGATCGCCGCCCTGCTGGGCGAGCCGGAAGTCGACTGCGCGGTGGACGCCGTGGGCTTCGAAGCCCGTGGCCACGGCCATGCCGGTGCCCAGCACGAGGCCCCGGCCACCGTGCTCAACTCGCTGATGGGCGTGGTACGCGTAGCGGGCAAGATCGGTATTCCCGGCCTGTACGTCACCGAAGACCCGGGCGCGGTGGACGCCGCGGCGAAGATGGGCAGCCTGAGCATCCGCTTCGGCCTGGGCTGGGCCAAGTCCCACAGCTTCCACACCGGCCAGACCCCGGTGATGAAGTACAACCGCCAACTGATGCAGGCCATCATGTGGGACCGCATCAACATCGCCGAAGTGGTGGGCGTGCAAGTCATCAGCCTCGACGACGCACCGCGCGGCTATGGCGAGTTCGATGCCGGCGTGCCGAAGAAATTCGTCATCGACCCGCACAAGCTGTTCAGCGCTGCCTGAAGACCGTCAGCCTTTGGCTTGAAGCCTGCCAATAACGAAAAACGCCGCCTTCTCTTGCCGAGAATGCGGCGTTTTTTCTGTGGCGAGGGAGCTTGCTCCCGCCCGGCCGGCGCCCCGGCGCGTAGCGGTCGTAAAACCTACTGCCGTGGCATGTCAGGCTCACCGCGTAGACGCTACCGGGGGCGCTGCGCACCTCAGCGGGAGCAAGCTCCCTCGCCACATCCAGCGGTTGCAGTCAGGCGATCAGCGTGGCGCGCAAGCGCCGTCCCAGCACATCCATCAGGTCGCAGCCATCGCGCAGGGGAATGGCGCAGAGCTGGGCCAACTCCTGGACCAGTACCGGGTCCTTGCCCAGCGCATCGCTCAAGACCAGTTGCTCCAGCACCTGGGTCACGGCACGGATACGGAAGGCGGCGGCTTCATGGAGCACATCCAGCGGCGCCTGGGTATCGATCAGTAGAGAGGGAATGTTGCAGTCGTGGCCGGTGATCGGCATGTAACGGTTCATGGAAAGTTCTCCGCAGTTCAGTGAGAACCGCCACGGATTCGTCGCCAAACGATGGGTGGCAGCTGTACGCAGGTTGGCGAACCGGGAACTTGCGGAACCGGCAGACCCGAAGGTCTCCCACGCACAGCTGCCATAACGGCAACGTTGCGGGTGCAGAACATCCTGCCAACAAAGCAGGACGCTTCTGACCGAAGTTCATCGGGTCGCCAAACCCGGTCGCTATTTGAGCGACCGGCGGACTATAAGCCGCCGGTGCGTGAGGCAGCAAGGCGTTGGGGGGTGGATGTCTTGCAGGAGTTGTCGGTTGTTCGGCGAGTGCTCGGTAACGGTTGCGGATGGTGAGTCAATAGCCTCTGCCCGGGTAGTCGAACCAGTGTTCGCCTCTCAGGATTTCCTTTATGTCGGTCTCGGCCAGGATGCCTGGCGCATCGCGCTGGAAGCGTGAGCGCCACTGGGGCAGCCACCAGTAGTTCAGCGCCGTGCCTCTTGGTATCAGCACCAGGGTCAGGACGGGGCGGTCCATGGCCCCGCGCTGATACAGCTGGTGGCTGCGGTCCATGAGGTCCAGGTAGTAATCGAGGGGCAGGGACAGCATCAGGGCCGTGGTATGCACCTTTTCCGTCTGGGTTCGCTGTGGGTCCTGCAGCAGGTTCAGGGCTTCGCAGTAGTAACGCTCGGGTTGGCGGGCGAACGGCTGGGCCTCGGCAACGCCAAGAATGCCTAAGGCGCTGCCATCGTCGCGCCAGTCGGCTCCCTGGCGGTCGCTGAAGTGCTGGCGGATAAAGCCGGTCAGGGGGCCCGGGGCCGTGTCGGCGCATTGGCTGCTATCGACCGGGGTGCCGATTCGCCAGAGCAAGACGGCGATTGCCAGGGCCAGCAGCAGGCCGCTGTAGAGCGCAGCTTTCATAAGAGTCCGTTCGGTGGATGGCGCCAGGCGAGGCGGGGGCTTGCATGGCAGGCAAGGGCCTGCCTGCAAGGATGCGGCGGGGGGCCTGGGCGCGGAGTTTACCCTGACGGCGTTCGCGGGCAAGCCCGTTCCTGCGGTAGCAGGTGCCTGTTACAGCGCCGCCAATTGCCCCTGGTACAACACCGGCCCGGTGGGTTGCCCAGTAGGTGAGCCGCCGTGGGGTTCCAGGCTCACCGCGAGGGCGATCGGGGTGCCCAGCAGTTCGCGTTGGGCCGGGCTCAGGTTGATCTTGCCTTGGCCGCCTACCGGCACCACGCCGAGGGAAATCGGTTTGCCGTCGGCAGGGATCGCCCAGAGTTCCAGGCTGCGGTCCAGGCCAACAGCCGCCAGGGTCAGGGGTTCGACTTGCAGGTACTGGGCGTGGGCCTTGATCCGCAGGGCCGGTTGCTGGTCGGCGCTGAGCAGGGTGGCGCTGTAGCGCACCTGGTCGCTCTGCTGGATAAAGCCGATGTACAGGGTCGCCAGCACGGCGCAGGCGGCAAGCGCCAGGCGCAGGCGCATCCACAGCGGTTTCTTCTGCGGTACGTGCAGCACTTGCGGTTCGATGCGTGCCTGGATGCCCGCCCAGACCCGTTCCGGCACCGCGGCTTCATGCAGGGCTTCGGTCAGGCTGGCGAGGCTTTCCTGCCACTGCGCCAGTTCTTCGCGCAGCGCCGGGTCGTCCAGCAGGAGCATTTCGAAACGCCGGCGGGCGGCGCCCTGCATCAGGCCGATAGCGTAGTCGGCGGCCAGGGCGCGGCGGCGTTCAGGGGTTCGATAGTTCATGATTCAAGGCACCGGCGCAGGCGTTCCATGCCCCGACGAATCCAGGATTTGACCGAGCCCAGGGGCGCGGCCAGGTGTTCGGCCAGCTCCGAGCAGGACAGGCCCTGGAAGTAGGCCACGGTGATGGATTGGCGCTGCATGCCGTCGAGGCTGTCCAGGCAGCGGTTCAGGGCCCGGGCGGCGCGGGCGCTGTCCAGTTGGTCGTGGGCCGAGGGGCTTTGATCCTCCAGCTGTTGTTCTTCGAGTTCGCCCAGGGGCCGTTCGCGCTGTTTGCGCAACTGGTCGATGGCCTGGTTGCGGGTGATGTTGACCATCCAGGTCAGGGGCGCGGACAGGTGCGGCTGGTAGCGCACGGCGTTGTTCCAGATGCGCACGAAGCTTTCCTGCAGCACTTCCTCGGCCAGATCGCGACGGCCCATGAAGCGCAGGGCGACGCCATGCAGGCGCGGGGCAACCATGCGATAGAGGGTTTCGAAGGCCCGGCGATCACCCAGTGAACACTGGGCCAGCAGGTGCCGCAGCTGATCGGTGTCGAGGCTCGAGATGGCGATTCTCCTGACAGGAACTGGGACAAGGGCCAGCGACAAGCGCCGACTGACGCAGCCAGAGATTAGTCCAGGGTGGGTGGTTGTTCCATTCACGTCCTGCTGCCTCATGCCGGAGCCCGAAGGTGGCGCTTGTGGACGATATACGCAGCAGCAGCGCAGCTGGATGCAGGCGCCGGACGGCAGGGCAGGCGCTGGAACATTCGCCTGGGGTTTCAGTCAAAACACTGTTTTCCCGCCGCCCGAGTCCGGACGGTTTCCCGCCCCATGAGGTTGTTTCGATGAATATTCCACGCGGTTTTGCCCTGGCTACCCTGATGACCCTGGCAGCCGGTTCGGCGTTGGCCGGCGGTTTCAGCTTGAGCGATGCGGCCAACGCCATTGCCGGCATGCAGGGCGGCGACAAGGCCGCTGCCGCCGCGCCGACTTCCCAGACCGCCGGCCTGCTGGGCACCCTGGCGCAACTCAATGTCACCCCTGAGCAGGCCATCGGTGGCACCGGCGCCATGCTCGGCCTGGCAAAGAATCAACTCAGCAGCACCGACTATTCGCAACTGAGCCAAAGCGTACCGGGCCTGGACCAGCTCTCGGGCAGCAACGCCCTGGGCAGCCTGGGCGCCTTGAGCGGCCTGCTCGGCCAGTCTTCCGGCAACAGCGCCGGCCTGGGCAGCGCCCTGGGCAACGTCAAGGACACTCAAGACCTGAACAACGCCTTTGGCGCCCTGGGCATGGACAGCGGCATGATCGGCCAGTTTGCCCCGCTGATCCTGCAGTACCTGGGCCAGCAGGGCGTTGGCGGTTCCCTGCTGCAAAGCCTGGGCGGCATCTGGGGCGTGGCCAAGTAACGCGCTCCGGCTCCGGCGCCTGGCGCGCCGGGGCTTCCCCTGATTCCTGAAACAGTGGTCTTTACCTTTCCCGGAGTTTTCGCCGAATCGGGCCTGTGCTATATCTCGCGCCCCGTTTTCCAAGGAAGCTTGAACGCGATGTTCATGGATGCACTGAAGATGTCTCTGCCCGCCGATGCGGTGCTCGGTTTCATGCTCTACATGCTGGGCGCTGCCCTGGTGTTTGCCCTCTACGCGTTCATCTACACGCGCCTGACCCCCTATAACGAATTCGCCCTGATCCGCCAGGGCAACAGTGCCGCTTCCATCGCCCTGTCCGGCGCTTTGCTGGGCTTTGCCATTCCGGTGGCCAGCGCGATTTCCCATTCCATTTCGATCATCGACTTCCTGCTCTGGGCCGGCATCGCCGCGGTGGTGCAATTGCTCACGTTCCTGGTGGTCAGCCTGACCCTCAAGGGCCTGTCCCAGCGCATCGCCAACCAGGAAAATTCCGCGGCGATCCTGGTGGCTTCGGTGTCTGTCGGTGTCGGCCTGCTGAATGCGGCCTGCATGACTCCATCGGTCTGAGGGCGCGGGCATGAAACGCAGTAAAAGCGTGCGCCTGGTGCTGCTGGGCAGTGTGCCGTTCGCCCTGGTTGCCTGTGACGGCCAGCCTCAGGCAACCCGCGAAGTGCGCCAGACCCAGCATTTCAGCAGTGTCCGCGACTGCGTACTGGCACAGGTTCCGTCCGCGATCTGCCAGGACGCTTTCGATGATGCCCGCGAGCGTGGAGAGCTGATAGCGCCGCGTTATCTCGACCTGCAACGCTGTGAAGACGACTTCTTCGCGGGCAACTGCATGGTGTCCAGAGACAACCGCGCCTACGTGCCGATTGCCAAGGGCCTCGCCCTGACCACCCAGCGCACGGTGCCGGTTCAGCCCGAAGACGAACAACCCGAGCAGGCCAGCTCCAGCAGTTCGGGTGGTGGTGGTGGTGGTGGTGGTGGTGGTGGTGGTGGTGGTGGTGGTCACTCCTATGGCGCCCGCGCAGGTTCCAGCTTCTGGCGCTGGATCGGCCTGGATTCCACGCCCGAGCCGCGCTATTTCAGCGAGACGCTGTACAAGGAGCGTGACGGTCGGGGCGGCTCGCAACTGAGCACCCTCAGCCAGCAGGTGGAGGCCGGCAAGACCTTCTCCGGCGCCAACGGTGGACGCTTCGGCATTTCCAGCCCGGACCACTTCACCAGCGCCGGCAATCCCCTGGCCGGTGCCCATGAAGTGGTCAGTCGTGGCGGCTTCGGTTCCTCCAGCCACAGCAGTTGGAGCTTCGGTTCTTGAAGCGCATCCCCAGCACCCCGCGTGCGGATTGGCAGGCCACGGCGCAGCAGTTGGGCTTTGCCTTCCACACTTTCGACGGCGAGCCGTACTGGGACGAGTCGGCCTACTACCGCTTCAGCCTGCGGCAGATCGAGGACGACCTGGAAGACCCGACCCGGGAACTGCACGAGCTGTGCATGGCCCTGGTGGCCGAAGTGGTGGACAGCGAAGCCTTGCTGGAGCGCCTGGCGATCCCTGCGGCCTTTCATGACTTGGTCCGCCAGTCGTGGAAGCAGGGCGACCCCCATCTCTACGGGCGCATGGACCTGTGCTACGACGGCAGTGGCCCGGCCAAGCTGCTGGAGACCAATTACGACACGCCGACTTCGCTGTATGAGGCGAGCTTCTTCCAGTACGTCTGGCTTGAGCAGCAGTTGCAGCGCGGGCAGTTGCCGGCTGGCTGCGATCAGTTCAACAGCATCGAGGACAAGCTGCTGCAGGCCTTTGTCCAGGGCGGCTTCAAGTCGCCGATGCACTTTGCCTCGGTGCGGGACTCGCTGGAGGATCGCGGCACCGTCGAATACCTGCGCGACATTGCCCGTCAGGCTGGCCTGGGCACGCGCCTGATCAATATCGAGGACATCGGCCTGAATGCCGGTGGGCGTTTCGTCGACCTGCTGGAGATGCCCATCGACAGCCTGTTCAAGCTCTATCCCTGGGAACAGCTGTTCACCGAAGCCTATGGCCCGGCGCTTGCCGGCAGCGGCACGCAGTTTGTCGAGCCGCCGTGGAAGGCGATTCTTTCCAACAAGGGCGCGCTGGCCCTGCTCTGGGAGCGGCATGCGGGGCATCCGAACCTGTTGCCGGCGTTCATCGACGACGATCCCACTGCCAGCCTGGGCCCGGGCTGGGTGCGCAAGCCGTTCTTTTCCCGAGAGGGCGCCAATGTGGAAATCTGCACCGAGGGCGGTGAGCGCCTGATCGAGGCCGGGCCCTATGGCGGGCCGTGCATCCGCCAGCGGTTTCACCCGCTGCCGGTGTTTGCCGGCAACCACACGGTGATTGGCAGTTGGGTGATTGGCGACCAGCCGGCGGGGATCGGCATTCGTGAAGACAACTCGCCGATCACCAAGGACAGCAGCCGTTTCCTGCCCCATGTGATCAGCGATTGATCAGCGGCGTTCGCTCAGCAGTTCGCTGATGCGCTGGTCCTTGTCGGTCCACAGCCGGTTGACCCAGTCCTGCACCTGCTGGCGGAACGCCGGGTCGTTTTCGTAATCGCCGTGCCACAGCGCCCGGTCCAGCTCGCGGGTGCGGATGTCGATGATCACCTTGGGCACGCTGCCGCTGATCAGGTCCCAGAAACCGGGAATGCGTTGCTGGGGATAAACCACGGTCACGTCCAGCACCGCGTCCAGCTGTTCGCCCAGGGCCGCGAGGACGAAGGCCACGCCGCCGGCCTTGGGCTTGAGCAGGTGCTGGAAGGGCGAGTCTTGCTGCTGGCGCTTGGCCTCGGTGAAGCGGGTGCCTTCCAGGTAGTTGACCACGGTCACCGGCTGGCGCTTGAACAGCTCGCAGGCGGCCTTGGTGATCTCCAGGTCCTTGCCTTGCAGCTCCGGGTGCCTGGCCAGGAACGCCTTGCTGTAGCGCTTCATGAAGGGGTAGTCCAGGGCCCACCAGGCCAGACCGAGGAACGGCACCCAGATCAGCTCCTTCTTGAGGAAGAACTTGAAGAACGGCGTGCGCCGGTTGAGGGTCTGGATCAGCGCCGGGATGTCGACCCAGGACTGGTGGTTGCTCACCACCAGGTAGGAGGTGTCGACCCGCAGGCCTTCGCCGCCGCGAATGTCCCAGCGGGTCGGGATGCACAGTGCGAAGATCAGCTTGTCGATCTCGGCCCAGGTCTCGGCGATCCACATCACCGCGGCCGAGGCGTAATCGCGCAGGCGCCCCGGCAGGACCAGCTTGAGCAGGGCAAACACCATCAGCGGGCCGAACAGCACCAGGGTGTTGAGCAGCAGGAGCAGGGTGACGAAACAGCCGGTGAGCAGGCGGCGCATAAGGCACTCTTTGCAATCTTTTGGGCGCGCCATGATAAGCAGCTTCGGTGGGCAGGCCAAATTCTAAGTGGCAGCGGCAAGCGGCAAGCGGCAAGCTCCAAGCTTGAGGCTTGAGGCTTGAGGCTGCTTCTATACGAACCAATTCGTTGGCTGCGGTCTAAAATCCCGCTGCCCCTCTCTTCAAGGAATCCACTGTCGTGAAATCTGTCCTTGCTCTTGTTTCGCTGTTGGCGCTGCCGGTGATGGCCGCCGAGCCGACCCTGTATGGCCGTTACGAATACATCCGCCTGCCGGAAATCGGCGAAACCCTGCAGGCCAAGATGGACACCGGGGCCCTGACCGCGTCGCTGTCGGCCAGGGATATCCAGACCTTTACCCGCGACGGCGAGGACTGGGTGCGTTTCCGCCTGGCGACCAAGGATGCCGGGAACAAGGTCTACGAGCACAAGGTGGCGCGCATCAGCAAGATCAAGAGCCGCGCCGACGAGGGCGATGAGGCTGAAGAACCGCAGTCGGCCAAGCGCCCGGTGGTGGAGCTGGAGATGTGCCTGGGCAACGTCAAGCGCACGGTGGAGGTCAACCTCACCGACCGCAGCAGCTTCAACTATCCGCTGCTGATCGGTGCCAAGGCGCTGCGGGAATTCGGTGCGGCGGTGAACCCGGCGCGGCGCTACACCGCGGATAAACCCGACTGCTGATTGACGGCTTACCAGGCATCCGGCACCGTTCGCCCACTGAATTTGCGTGCTTGGATGCCATGCCCCATATCCTGATTGTCGAAGACGAAGCGGCCATTGCCGACACCCTGATCTTTGCCCTGCAAGGCGAAGGTTTCACCACCACCTGGCTGAGCCTGGGGCGTGCGGCCCTGGACTATCAGCAGGCAACCCCGGCGGACCTGATCATCCTCGATATCGGCCTGCCGGATATCAGCGGCTTTGAAACCTGCAAGCAGCTGCGCCGCTTCAGCGAGGTGCCGGTGATGTTCCTCAGCGCCCGGGACGGTGAGATCGACCGGGTGGTGGGCCTGGAAATCGGCGCCGACGATTATGTGGTCAAGCCCTTCAGCCCCCGGGAAGTGGCGGCGCGGGTCAAGGCGATCCTCAAGCGCATGGCTCCGCGAGCGGCTCCCGAGGCAGCCCCGGCGCTGTTCGTCATCGACGCCGAGCGGGTGCAGATCAGTTACCGGGCCCAGCCCCTGAGCCTGACCCGGCATGAGTTCCGCCTGCTGCAATGCCTGCTGGAGCAGCCCGAGCGGGTGTTCAGCCGCGAGCAGTTGCTCGATGCCCTGGGGGTGGTGGCGGACGTTGGCTACGAGCGCAATATCGACAGCCACATCAAGAGCCTGCGGGCCAAGCTGCGCCTGGTGGCGGCCGAGGCCGAGCCGATCCAGACCCATCGCGGCCTGGGCTACAGCTACAGCCCGAGCCACGCCTGATGACCTTGGGCATCCGCATCTTCCTGGTCTATTTGCTGTTCATCAGCCTGACCGGCTATTTCGTGCTGAGCACGGTGATGAAGGAGATCCGCCCCGGCGTGCGCCAGTCCACCGAGGAAACCCTGGTGGACACCGCCAACCTGCTGGCGGAGATCCTGCGGGACGACTTCAAGGCCGGCACCCTCAGCGAGAACCGCTGGCCGCAATTGCTGCGGGCCTATGGCGAGCGGCAACCGGCGGCGACCATCTGGGGCCTGCCAAAGAATCAGGTCAACCACCGCATCTACGTCACCGACGCCAAGGGCATCGTGGTCCTGGACTCCAGTGGCCTGGCGGTGGGCCAGGATTATTCGCGCTGGAACGACGTGTACCTGACCTTGCGCGGCCAATATGGCGCGCGTTCGTCGCGCTCGCTGGCCGACGATCCCAATTCTTCGGTGATGCACGTGGGCGCGCCGATCCGCGACAACGGCCAGATCATCGGCGTGGTCACCGTGGCCAAGCCCAACAGTTCCCTGCAGCCCTACGTCGACCGCACCGAACGCCGCCTGCTGTGGTACGGCGCCGGGCTGATTGCCATGGGCCTGCTGTTTGGCGCCTTGCTGTCCTGGTGGCTGAGCGCGGCGTTGCGACGCATGACCGCCTACGCCCTGGCGGTCAGTGAAGGGCGCCGCGCCGAGCTGCCGCACTATCGCGGTGGCGAGCTGGAGCAACTGGCGACGGCGGTGGAACACATGCGCACCCAGCTCGAAGGCAAGGCCTATGTCGAGCGCTACGTGCACACCCTGACCCACGAACTGAAGAGCCCCCTGGCGGCGATTCGCGGGGCGGCGGAACTGCTGCAGAGCGAGATGCCCCTGGAGCAGCGCCAGCGTTTCGTCGGCAATATCGACAGTGAAAGCGCGCGCATGCAGCAGTTGATCGAGCGTCTGCTGAACCTGGCGCAAGTGGAGCAGCGTCAGGGCCTGGAAGAGCGGGTGAAGGTGCCCCTGGCGCCGTTGTGCAAGGAGCTGCTGAACAGCCAGCACGGGCGTATCGAAGGCAAGCAACTGCAGGTGCAACTGCGGGTGCCGGCGGACCTGGCCTGGTCCGGCGAGCCGTTCCTGCTGCGCCAGGCCCTGGGCAACCTGCTGACCAACGCCCTGGACTTCAGCCCCGCAGGCGGCCTGCTGCGTTGCAGCGCGCAACCTGTGGAGGAGGGCGTGGAGCTGGTGCTGTTCAACCAGGGCGAGCCGATTCCGGACTATGCCCTGCCGCGCCTGTGCGAGCGCTTCTATTCCCTGCCGCGCCCGGACAGCGGACGCAAGAGCACCGGCTTGGGGCTGAATTTTGTCGAGGAAGTGGTGCAACTGCATGGCGGCCAGATGCGCATTGAGAACGTTGCGGGTGGGGTGCAGGTGACCTTGCGGCTGCCCTGAGCGGGGATTCTCCACAGAGTCTCCACATTGCCCCCATAAAACCCCCATGCCCGGGTTCCAGACTCTCGCCCATTCCAACTGGGAGAGCCTCATGAACCGTAACCTGACCTTCAAACTCGGGGCCATTGGCCTGTTGATCGTGCTGTTGCTGATACCGCTGCTGATGATCAGCGGCCTGATCGGCGAGCGCCAGAGCCTGCGCGACGGCGTGCTCGAGGATATCGCCCGCAGCTCCAGCACCCAGCAGCAGATCAGCGGCCCGGTGATGGTGGTGGACTACCGCAAGACCGTGCGCACCTGGAAAACCGACGAAAAGACCAAGAAGCGCTACCAGGAAACCAGCGAGCAGCAGGGACGGCTGTTCTTCCTGCCCGAGCATTTCGAACTGGACAGCAAGGCCCAGACCGAGCTGCGCGCCCGGGGGATCTACGAGGCGCGGCTGTTCCACGCCGACAACTACATCAGCGGCCACTTTGCGGTGCCCGAGCAGTACGGCATCAAGGAGGATTTTGCGGATTACCAGTTCGACCAGCCGTTCCTGGCGGTGGGCATCAGCGACATCCGCGGCATCGAAAACGCCCTGCAACTGCAGCTCAACGGCCAGACCCTGGACTTTGCCCCCGGCACTTTTGTCAGCTGGCTGGACGAAGGCGTGCACGTGCTGCTGCCGCCCCTGGACCTGAAGAAGAACACTCGCCTGGACTTCGCCTTCGACCTGCGCCTGCAGGGCACCGGGCAACTGCAGGTGCTGCCGGTGGGCAAGACCAGCAAGGTGCTGTTGACGGCCAACTGGCCCCATCCGAGCTTTGTCGGCAACTACCTGCCGGTGCAGCGTGAGATTACCGAGCAGGGCTTTTCGGCGCTCTGGCAGACCTCGTTCTTCTCCACCAACCTGGAACAGGCCATGGAGCGCTGCGCCTACAGCAGCCAATGCCAGGACTTCAACAGCCGCAGCTTTGGCGTGAGCTTCATCGACCCGGTGGACCAGTACCTGAAAAGCGACCGGGCGATCAAATACGCCCTGCTGTTCATCGGCCTGACCTTTGCCGGCTTCTTTCTCTTCGAGGTGCTCAAGAGCCTGTCGGTGCACCCGATCCAGTACGCCCTGGTGGGCGTGGCACTGGCGTTCTTCTACCTGTTGCTGCTGTCGCTGTCGGAACACCTGGGTTTCGAACTGGCCTACGGCGTGTCGGCGGCGGCCTGTGTCGGCTTGATCGGCTTCTACGTCAGCCATGTGCTGCACAGCTGGCGTAACGGCGCAGTGTTCGCGCTCTCGCTGGCGGCCTTGTACGGCTTGCTGTATGGCCTGCTCAGCGCCGAGGACTATGCGCTGCTGATGGGCTCGCTGTTGCTGTTCGGCCTGCTGGGCGTGTTCATGGTGCTGACCCGCAAGCTGGACTGGTATGGCCTGGGCCAGCGCAAGGAACCGGCCCCCCTGCAGTTCGATCTGGAGGCCATCCATGAGTAAGTCACTGGGCTTGCGTGAGGACCAGCGTCAGCGCGAGCGCCTGACGCAGCGGATTGGCCTGTTGTTTCCACCGGAGGCGTGGTGGCGGGTGCGCCAGCAAGCTGCTCCCCGTGCTACAGGAGCCGGCTTGCCGGCGAACAGGGCCGAGCGCCTGACCGACTAGACCGGCGGTTGGGTCGCCAGCATCGACGGCCGCTGACTGACCTCGAAGTACCAGGCCGCGAGCCCGGGCTGTTGCTGGCGCCACTCCAGGTCCGGATGGCGGAAGTCCAGGTAAGCCAGGGCACAGGCGACGCTGATGGCGGCCACGTCGAAGTGGCTGGCCAGCTCGGCCAGCGCCTGCGCCTCAAGCACTGCCAGGGCCCGTCGGATCTTGTCGCGCTGGCCTTCGAGCCACGGCGCCCAGTGGTGTTCCGGTGGCCGCAGGGTCAGCTCGTAACGCACCAGCACTGCCGCCTCCAGGATCCCGTCGGCCAGGGCCGCCAGGGTCAGGCGCCGCCAGCGGGCCGAACCCTCTTGGGGAATCAGTGGGTTGCCGACATGTTGCTGGTCCAGGTACTCGAGGATCACCCGGCTGTCGTAGAGCACCTGGCCGTTGGCCAGGCGCAGGGCAGGAATCTTGCCCAGGGGGTTGTCCTGGTTCAGCGCGTTGTCCGGGTTTACCGGGGTCAGTTGGCAGGCTTGCAGGGCCACACGGTCGAGCTGCCCGGTTTCGTGCAGCAGCACCATGATTTTGCGTACGTAAGGTGATGCCCGGTTGTGGAACAGCGTCATGCTTGGGGTAGACATGAATATTCCTCGCGGTTGGTAACGGAGCACAGGCTCGCGGCCCGAGGATCTTAGCGCAGCCTGTGGCACTGGCCACAGGGGCGGCACAAGGGACAGACAAGGAGTGATGAATGCGCAGGTCCTATCTTTTGCACGGGCTGTACAGTCTGGCCCTGACCCTGTTGGGTGGGCTGGCGGTGTACCTGGCCCTGCAGTACGAGTTCCGCCGCAAGGGCGAGGGTGAGCCTGAGCTGATCATGGCGTTTGCCTACATGGCCTGGTACTGGGCGCTGCCGGCGCTGGCCCTGCCGGCCCTGGGGTGTGGGCTGCTGGGCCTGCGTGGCCCAGAGCCGGTGACCCGGCCCTGGCGCTGGAGTCTGGCGGCGAGCTATGTGCCGCTGCTGGGGCTGGCGCTGTTTTGCGTACTGGTCGCGGCTGAGGCGCTGCTGGAAAACCGCGTGTTCATTCCGGTGCTGCTGATCAGCCTGGGGCTGTCGGTGTATCTGTGGCGCGGTTTCCCCTCGGCAGCCGTCAAGCCGCTCGCCCGCGGCTGAACAAGCCCCGCAGGGCGATCAGCGCCGGCAGGCCCAGGCCGAGCCAGCTCAGGCTGTCCCAGATCCCATCCCCCAGCAGCGCCGCGAACAGGCCGCCGGCGCTGAGCAGGGCCAGGGCCAGCGGCGCCCTGAAGACTTTCCAGAAGTTCGATTGCCGGGGCTTCATGGGCGCACCTGCGCAACCGACTTCGCAGCACGCCGCCGGACTGTCCACAGGTACAGGCCACTGCCCAGGACAATGATGGTCAGCCCATCCATGGTTGCCCACAGCACCTTCATCGGCATGCCGCCGTAGTCACCGAAGTGCAGCGGCTGGGACATGCCCATGGCATCCATGTACCAGGGGCGCGTGCCCACGGCGGTGACCTGCAGGGTGCTGGCGTCGATCAGCACCGGGGTCAGCAGGTGCGAAGTCAGGTGGCTGCTGCCCTTGAGGAACACCGCGTAGTGGTGCTCGCTGGAGAAGCGCGTACCGGGGAAGGCGATGAAGTCCGGCTGCATGCCTGGGGCGGCTTCCCGGGCGATGTCCAGCAGGCGGCTGGCGGGAGCCAGCGCGGTCAGGGGCGGGGCGTCGCGGTAGGGTGCGACCATGGCGCTGAGGCTGTCGTTGCGCCAGGCGGCGATGATCAGGTCGGCGCAGGCGCTGATGACCCCGGTCACCCCCACCACCAGGGCCCAGGTCAGGGTGACCACGCCAATCAGGTTGTGCAGGTCGAGCCAGCGCAGGCGGCTGGATTTGTCCTGGCGCACGCTGGCGAATTTCAAGCGGCGCATGAACGGCAGATAGAGCACGGTGCCAGAGATGATCGCCAGCACGAAGAGGATGCCCATGAAGGCCAGCAGCAGCTTGCCCGGCAGCCCGGCGAACATGTCCACATGCAGGCGCAGCATGACCATCATCAGCCCGCCGTTGGCCGAGGGCATGGCCACGGCTTCGCCGGTGCGGGCGTCGAGCATGAAGGTGTGGGAGGAATTGGGCTCGGTGCCGGCGGTCTTGGCCATGATCGCCATCACACCGTTGGGCTCGTCTTCGTCCCAGCCGAAGTACTGCATGACTTCCCCCGGGCGGTGAGCTTCGGCGGCCTTGACCAGCTGTTGCAGGTCCAGGCGCGGGGTGTCGGCGGGCAGCTCCCGCAGCTCGGGGGAATCCCCCAGCAGGTGGTCGATCTCGTGGTGGAAGATCAGCGGCAGGCCGGTGAGCGCGAGCAGCAGCAGAAATACCGTGCAGATCAGGCTGGTCCAGGTGTGGATAAAGGACCAGCGGCGGATTGTCTTGCTTTTCATTTCTTAGCCTTCAGGCACACCAAGGCCGTCCTTGTCGGACGGCCTGGTTGTTAATTCAGCCGATTACCATTGATAGGTGGCGCTGGCGACCACGCTGCGCTGATCGCCGAAATAGCAGTAGGAACCATCGCAGGTGGACAGGTAGTCCTTGTCGAACAGGTTGGTGGCGTTGAGTTTCAGCGACGCCCCTTTGAGGCTGTTGTCCAGGCGACCGAGGTCGTAATGCACGGCAGCGTCGAACACCGTGTAGGCGTCGGCCTTGCCCAGCCAGGTGTTGGCCTGGTCGCCATAGGTATTGCCGGTGTAGCGGGCGCCGGCACCGATGCCGAAACCGTCGAGTACGCCGGAGTGCCAGGTGTAGTCCGTCCACAGGGAGGCTTGCTGGTTGGGCATCAGCTGCAGACGGTTGCCTTTGTGGATGCCTTTTTGTACCTCGGACTTGGCCAGGGTGTAGGCCGCGATGACCTTGAGGTTTTCGGTCAGGTCAGACACGGCTTCCAGTTCCAGGCCTTTGACCTTCACTTCGCCAGTCTGGTTGGTGATCGATTCGCCTCCTGCCCCGATGCTGGTGACCAGGACATTCTTCTGGGTCAGGTCGTAGACCGCCGCACTCAGCAGCGTGTTCGAACCCGGTGGTTGATACTTGATACCCAGCTCCCACTGGCTACCTTCCGTGGGTTTATACGATTCGGTCGGTGAAACGCTGGCGTTGCTCGCTGGCTGGAAGGATTCGGCGTAGGAAATGTACGGCACGACACCTGAGTCGAACACATAGCTGAGCGCCGCATTGCCACTGAAGTTCTTGCTGCGATCAGTGTTGGTCGCGTCTTTCTTGTTGAGGTAGGTGGTGCCTTGGTGCACCCAGTCCTCACGGCCACCCAGGGTCAGGCGCCAGTTGTCCAGGGCCATCTGGTCCTGGACGTAGAGGCCGGTCTGAATGGTTTTCTGGTCGTAGTCGTAGTAAGCGTCGGTGCGCGAAGGACGAACAATCGGCTGGCCATAGACCGGGTTGAAGATATTGGTTTTGCCCCCGTCGCCATAGATCGACAGGTACGAAGTGCTGGTGCGCTGGTGGTCCAGGCCGATGAGCACGGTGTGGTCGATGTCGCCGGTGGCGAAGTTGGCCTGGAAGTTGTTGTCGACCGCGAACTGGCCGATGTCTTCGTTGACGTTGGTCGAGGTCCGGCTGATGTTGCCCGCCGCATCAGCCGGGGAGTAGGCATAGGAACCCACGGTCAACTGCTGGAAGGACAGCTCCGATTTGGTGTAGCGCAGGTTCTGACGGAACTGCCAGACATCGTTGAAGCGGTGCTCGAAGGCGTAGCCCAGGGCGTAGTAGGTGCGGTCGTAGAACTCGTAGTCCGGGTCACCCAGGTTCTTGTGATGGGAGACCTCGCCCAGTGGCGACTTGATCTTGGTGCCCTGGATCGGCATGAACTGGCTGGTGGCACCGGTATCGTCGCGGGTGAACTGCGTGAGCAGGGTCAGCTTGGTATCGGTATCGATGTTCCAAGTCAGGCTGGGGGCAATGTTGTAGCGCTTGTTGTCGATGTGGTCGACCTGGGTACCGGCATCGCGCACCACGCCGCTGAGCCCATAGAGGAACTGGCCTTCGTCGTCGATCTTGCCGGTGCTGGCGAAGTTGATCTGGCGGTAGTTGTCGCTGCCGTACTGGATCTGCACGGCATGGCTGGTGTCTGCGCTGGGGCGGCGGCTGACCATGTCCAGCAGGCCACCCGGCGGGGTCTGGCCATACACCGAGGACGCCGGGCCGCGCAGCAGGGCCAGGCGGTCGAGGTTCCAGGTTTCCGCTTTCGGGTTGGCATACACACCGCGGGGCAGGGGCAAGCCGTCGAGGAACTGTGTGGGTTCGAAGCCCCGTACACGCATCCAGTCATAGCGGGTGTCGCTGCCGTAGCTGGCAGAAACAATCCCGGGCATGTAACGCACGGCATCGTCGAGGTTCTGCACGTTGCGGTCTTCCATCTGCTGGCGGGTAGCGACGGAAATCGAGCGCGGAGCCTCAACCAGCGAGGTGTCGGTCTTGGTGCCGGCGGCGGTACGTGTGGCGAGGTAACCGTCGACCGGGCCCCAGGCACTCTCGCCAGCCAGCTGGCCAGTGATATTGGTTTCCGGCAAGGTCACCACGCCTTCCGGTGCCGCCACCAGGCTGTAGGTGCCGGCGCTGCTGTGCTCCAGTTGCAAGCCGGTGCCGCGCAGGGCTTCGCGCAAGGCGCCCGGGGCGTCGAACTGGCCATTGACTGGAGCCGAGGTCTTGCCCGCCGCCAGGGCCGGATTCAGGCTCAGGGCCAGGCCAGCCTGACTGGCAATCTGGTTCAGGGTGCTGGCCAGGGGCGCTGCTGGCAGGTTGTAGGCGCGCACGCTGCTGGCCTGTTCGGCGGCCATCAGCGCTGGGCTGGTCAGGGGGGCGCTGAGCGCGATGGCAACGGCCAAGAGACTGGGGCGCAACAGAGTGTCTAGCGGGCGGTACATACGGCGGCTCCTGAATGGAAATGTTTCGCAATTGCCTAGGTGCCGGACGAGATTGGAAAAGTGATAGGGCAGATTGAAAATAATTTAGATTTAGATTGATTGAGGTTAATTCGCTGGCAAGCCAGCTCCCAAGGGATCGGTGTAGGAGCGGGCTTGCTAGCGAAGGCCACGACACCGACCTCAGCGCTTGGCGTCAGCCTTGGCCACCACCGTCACCCACCAGTCGGTGTGCCGCTCGATCTTCACGGGCAGGGTCGGCAGCAGGGCATTGAGGGCCAGGTCGGTGTCCTGCAACGGGAAGCTGCCGGTGATCCGCAGGTCGGCCACTTCCGGGGCCACGCCCAGGTGACCGCGGCGATAACGGCCCAGCTCATCGATCAGGTCACCGAGGCGGGCGTTGTCCACCACCAACATGCCTCGGGTCCAGGCATCGGCGCCCAGGTTCAGCGCCTGCAGCGGCCCGAGACCGTCGCGGCGCATCAGCACTTGTTGGCCTTCCTTGAACACCTGCTCGTCCTGGCCGGCTTCCGGCCGTGCCGCCACCGCCGATTGCAGCACGCCGAGGCGGGTGCCCTGGTCTTCACGCTTGACCAGGAAGCGCGTACCCAGGGCACGCATCCGGCCGTCGCGGGTTTCGACGATGAAGGGGCGACTGTCGTTGTGCCCGGTCTCGATGAGGATTTCGCCTTCCTGGAGAACGATTCGGCGCTGCTTCTCATCGAAGCGCACATCCAGCGCACTGTGGGTATTGAGGTTGATCACCGTGCCGTCTGTCAGGCGTAGGGTGCGCTGCTCACCGGTGGCGGTGCGCTGGTCGGCCAGCCAGTAGTCCACCGGCAGGTAGCGCTCGCTGGCAAACAGCGCCAGCCCCGCCACCAGCACCACGCTGGCGACTCCGCGTCCCATTTTGCGCACGCGCCGGCGCAGGCCTTCGCGAGATTGCACCAAGGCATTGCGGGCCGGGCCGGCCGCCACGCTAAAGCGCTGGTCGAGCATGCCCAACTGGCGCCAGGCGCGGGCGTGTTCTTCATGGGCGGCATGCCATTTGGCGAACTCTTCGCGCTCCACGGCACTGGCGCCGCCGTCCAGGGACAGTTGCCAGGCAATGGCGGCATCCAGCACCCGGGCGGACACCGGCTTGGAGCTGATGGGGGTCATACCGGCTCCCCGTACAGGGCGATGTAGCACTGGCGGATGCCCTGGGCCAGGTACTGACGCACCCGTGGCACCGAGACCCCCAGGCGTTCGGCGATCTCGGCGTGGCTCAGGCCGTCGAGGCGGTTATAGAGGAAGGCCATGCGCGCCTTGCTGGAGAGTTTGCCCAACAGGCGGTCGATGGCCTTGAGGTCTTCGAGGATCATCTGCTGCTCTTCCGGCGACGGTTGTTCGCCTTCGGGGATCAACATCAGTTCACTGAGGTAGGCCTGTTCCAGGGCGGCGCGGCGGAAGTAGTCGAACAGCAGGCCCTTGGCGATGGCCACCAGAAAGGCCCTGGGTTCCCGTGGAGCCTTGAGTTCATCGCGGCCCAGCAGGCGCACGAAGGTGTCCTGGCTCAGGTCCTCGGCCCGTTGAGCGCAGGCAACGTTGCGCCGCAGCCAGGCCAATAGCCAACGGCGATGGTCGCGATACAGCGCACCAACCAGCTCATTGTGGGGGCTTTGGACTGACGACAACGGGGCTCACCGATCGAGAAGTTTAAAATAACGAGAACTATTCGCGATTGTGGCAGAGGCGAAACACAGGCGCAATTGGCGCTGGTCGGCTGCTCTTTCCCGAGGGTTGCACGCTTTTTTCTGATGTGGCGAGGGAGCCTGTGCCCTCGCTACGGTCAATTGCCGCGGATCAGAACGAGTGTGCCTGCTGGCGGCGTTTCCATTGGCTGAGGCGCTGTTGCAGGTTCAGCGGGCTGTCAATCTGCTGCTGGCGGGCACGGTTGAACAGGATCAGTGCCAGCTCTGCGGTGGCCAGGGCGTCGGCCGCTGCGTGGTGACGCTCGGCCACTTGCAGCTTGAACACGTTGATCCAGTCATCCAGGCCGGCCTCACGGAAAGCGGCCTTGGGACAGAGCATGGGCGCCATGTCCGCCACGTCGAGGAAACTGTGCTGCAGGCGATAGCCCAGGCTGTCCTTGAGTGCCCGACCGAGCATGTGCTGGTCGAAGGGGGCATGAAACGCCAGGAGCGGGCTGTCACCGACGAACTCCATGAAGTCCAGCAGAGCCTCCACCGGATCGCAGCCGGCGGCGATGGCGCTGGGCCCCAGGCCATGGATCAGCACGCTGGGGCTGAGCTTGTGGCCTTCACGCTGCAGGGTGCGTTCGAACTGCTGGCTGAAGTCGATGGCACCGTCCTCGATCACCACCGCGCCGATGGACAGCACCTGATCGCGGTTGAGGTTGAGGCCGGTGGTTTCCAGGTCCACCACCACCCAGCGTTGCTCTCGCAGGCTGCACTCACCCAGCTCGGTGAACGCGGGCAGGCGGTCGCGGCGTTGTTGCTGTTGGGCCGTCAGGACGCTGACGGCGGGACGGAACCAGGCAAACAGGCTCATGACTGATAGCTCATAACTGGTAGCGCAGGGCCAGGCTGCTTTGCAGGCGCTGGGCCTGGCGCAGGGACTCGCGCAGGATGCGTCGGTCCAGGTGATTGAGGCTGTCGGGGTCGACCCGATTGGAATAGGGCTGGTTCTCCCGGGTCTGGCGTTGATGTTGCTGCATGCGGGTCTGCTGGATGAAGTGGTAGGCCTCTTCATAAGCGGCGCCGTCCAGGGGCTCGATGACCTGCTTGGACACCAGCTGGCGCAGACGCTCCAGGGTGTTGATGGCGCCGATGCCGTTGGCCAGGGCCAGCAGCCGGGCGCCATCGACGAAGGGGGTGAGGCCCTGGACCTTGAGGTCGAGGGTGGCTTTTTCGCCGTTCTTTTTGGCCAGGACGAATTCGCGGAAGCGGCCCACGGGCGGGCGCTGGCGCAAGGCGTTTTCCGCCAGCATGCGCTGGAACAGACGGTTGTCGCCGA
The DNA here is from genome assembly GCF_030718165.1 of Pseudomonas sp. LPH60. Taxonomy (NCBI): domain Bacteria; kingdom Pseudomonadati; phylum Pseudomonadota; class Gammaproteobacteria; order Pseudomonadales; family Pseudomonadaceae; genus Pseudomonas; species Pseudomonas sp. LPH60. The sequence goes on along the minus strand of NZ_JAVAJH010000004.1, from coordinate 97,790 downwards.
CTTGGTCGAGGATGGCCCGGCGCAGTTGTTCGGCGCCTTGTTCATCGCCCCAGACCACCCGCAGATCGAAATAGATGCTCGAACCCAGCAGGTTCTCCGGTGTTGCCTCGCGGATGAAGGCGGCAAAGCGTCGGGCCCATTCGGCTCGGGACAGGCACAGCTCGGGGTTGCCGGCCATGATGTTGCCCTTGCACAGGGTAAAGCCGCACAGCGCCAGGCTCTGGTTGATCTGCTGGGCGATGGGCAGCAGCTTGCCGCGGATCTCGGCGGCGTGGGCCGCGTCTCGGGCCTCGAACAGGATGCCGTTGTCCTGGTCGGTGTGCAGGGTCTGTTCGCGCCGGCCTTCGCTGCCGAAGCACAACCAGCTGAAGGGCACGCCGGGGTCGCCCTTGTCCGCCAGGGTCAACTCGATCACCCGGCATACGGTGTGATCGTTGAGCAGGGTGATGATGTGGGTGATCTGGGTCGACGACGCACCGTGGGCCAGCATGCGCTCCACCAGTTGGCCGATCTCGCCTCGCAGCGCCACCAGGTGTTCCACCCGGGGAGCATTGCGGATGGTTCGCGCCAGGTGCACCAGATCGACCCGTTGCAGGGAAAACAGGTCGCGCTCGGAGACCACGCCGCACAGGCGCTGGTCTTTCACCAGGCAGACGTGGGCGATATGGCGCTCGGTCATGGCGATGGCGGCGTCGAAGGCACTGTGGTCCGGGCTGAGGAAGAAAGGGGCCTGGGTCATGTGCTGTTCGATGGGCTGGTTGAGGTCCTGGGTGCGGTCGGCGACGACCTGGCGCAGGTCCCTCAGGGTGAAGATCCCCAGGGGTGCCTTGTGCTCGTCCACCACCACGATGCTGCCCACCTGTTGCTCGTGCATCAGCGCCACGGCCTCACGCAGCGGCATCTGTGGGGCGCAGGCGACCGGATGACGCATGGCCAGTTCGCCCAGGCGGGTGTTCAGCGAGTATTGGGTGCCAAGGGTTTCCACGGCCTTTTGCTTGACCTGCTGATTGACCTGATCCAGCAGGCTGCTGACCCCGCGCAAGGCGAAATCGCGGAACTCGTCGGACAAGGCGAAGAGTTTGATGAAGGCGCTCTTGTTCAATTGCAGGCAGAAGGTGTCTTCGGCGGCCCGGTGTTCGGTGCGGGTGGCGCGTTCGCCCAGCAGTGCAGCCAGGGGAAAACATTCGCCGGTGGTGATTTCGAAGGTGGTTTCGGTGCTGCCCTTGGCGGCGTGGGTGCGTTCGCCCACCACGCGTCCCTGCTTGACGATATAGAAGTGCTCAACCGGGCCGTCGGCGGGCTTGATGATGCTGTCGCCGGGCCCGTAGAAACGCAGATGGCATTGTTCCACCAGATAGGCCAGGTGGAGGTTTTCCATCTGGTTGAAGGGCGGGAACCGCTGCAGGAACTGCACGGTCCCCTGGATGTTCTGCAACACCGCGGTCTTCCCTGCCTGGGTGAAGGCGTCCGCTTTACTCATAACGATTACCGCAGTCTTTTTGGATTTGTTGTGGTCGGATCACGGCAATGGTCGGACTCCCAGCGCGAGGTGCCCATTGGACGTAAGTCTAGGTAGCGGCCGGAGCCCGGACATTTGGCTTTGAGCGGCGTTTAATCAATGCAAAAAAGCTCTGATCAAGGCTCTTGGCAATTTTTCCGACGAAGTGCACATTGGAGGTCTGCTTAGCGATGTCTGACCAATGTGCTAGGGGATTGATCTGTTCATGTAGAGAAATGTATGCCCGACCACGATATTTTGAGTGACGCCGAGCGCGAGGCGCTGAGTGCAGTCATGCTGGAGCCGGATCTGCCGGCCCAGCGGGTATTGATTGCCGATGACGACAAGGATGCACGGGAACTGCTGGCGGAAATTCTTGGCCTGGATGGTATCCGTTGCATCACGGCTGCCAGCGGCAAGGCCGCTCTTGAATTACTCGAATCGAACAAGTCCATCGGCCTGCTGATCACCGATCTGCGCATGGCGCCCTGCAGTGGTCTTGACCTGATTCGCCAGGTGCGGGAATCGGAACGGGCGGCGCTGCCGATCATCATCATTTCCGGTGACGCCGATGTGCGCGACGCCATCGCTGCCATGCACTTGAGCGTGGTGGACTTCCTGCTCAAACCCATCGACACCGGCAAGTTGCTGGCCCTGGTCAAACACGAACTGGGTGTCATTCACTGAGCTGCAAGCGCCGAGTCAGGGCGACACACTAAAAAGCCCCGGCGGACCGGGGCTTTTTGTCTGTTGCCAGGCGTGCTTACAGGCCGTTCTTGGCCTTGAACTCGCGACGACGACGGTGCAATACCGGCTCGGTGTAGCCGTTAGGCTGCTTGGTGCCTTCGATCACCAGCTCCAGGGCGGCCTGGAAGGCGATGTTGCTGTCGAAGTCCGGAGCCAGCGGGCGGTACAGCGGGTCACCGGCGTTCTGCCGGTCGACCACCGGGGCCATGCGCTTGAGGCTTTCCAGCACCTGCGCCTGGGTGACCACACCGTGGCGCAGCCAGTTGGCGATGTGCTGGCTGGAGATGCGCAGGGTGGCGCGGTCTTCCATCAGGCCAACGTCGTTGATGTCCGGCACTTTCGAGCAACCCACGCCCTGGTCGATCCAGCGCACCACGTAACCGAGAATGCCCTGGGCGTTGTTGTCCAGTTCGTTCTTGATCTGCTCGGCCGACCAGTTGGTGTCGCTGGCCAGAGGGATGGTCAGGATGTCGTCCACCGAAGCGCGGGCACGCTTGGCCAGTTCGGCCTGACGGGCGAACACGTCGACCTTGTGGTAGTGCAGTACGTGCAGGGCGGCGGCGGTCGGCGACGGCACCCAGGCGGTGTTGGCACCGGCCAGCGGGTGGGCGATTTTCTGTTCGAGCATGGCGGCCATCAGGTCCGGCATGGCCCACATGCCCTTGCCGATCTGCGCACGGCCTTGCAGGCCGGTGGACAGGCCGATATCGACGTTCCAGTTCTCGTAGGCGCCGATCCATTTCTCGGCCTTCATGTCGGCCTTGCGCACCATGGCGCCGGCTTCCATGGAGGTGTGGATCTCGTCACCGGTGCGGTCGAGGAAGCCGGTGTTGATGAACACCACGCGCTCGCTGGCCGCCTTGATGCAGGCCTTGAGGTTGACCGTGGTGCGGCGCTCCTCGTCCATGATCCCGACTTTCAGGGTATTGCGCGGCAGGTTCAGCACCTCTTCGATGCGGCCGAACAGTTCGTTGGTGAACGCGGCTTCTTCAGGGCCGTGCATCTTCGGCTTGACGATGTACACCGAGCCGGTGCGGCTGTTCTTGCGCGAGGTGTTGCCGTTGAGGTTGTGGATCGCCGCGAGGCTGGTAACCAGGCCGTCGAGGATGCCTTCCGGCACTTCGTTGCCATGCTTGTCGAGGATCGCGTCGATGGTCATCAGGTGGCCGACGTTACGCACGAACAGCAGCGAACGGCCGTGCAGCTTCACCGGCTCACCGTTGACGCCGGTGTACTCGCGGTCGGCATTCATGGTGCGGGTAAAGGACTTGCCGCCCTTGGAAACCTCTTCCGCCAGGTCGCCCGTCATCAGGCCGAGCCAGTTGCGGTAGATCACCACCTTGTCGTCGGCATCAACCGCGGCAACCGAGTCTTCGCAGTCCATGATGGTGGTCAGGGCCGCTTCCATCAGCAGGTCCTTGACCCCGGCGGCGTCGGTCTGGCCGACCGGGCTTGCGGCGTCGATCTGGATCTCGAAGTGCAGACCGTTGTGCTTGAGCAGGATCGCGCTAGGAGCTGCGGCGTCGCCCTGGTAGCCGATCAGTTGCGCGTCGTTGCGCAGGCCGCTGTTGCTGCCGCCCTTGAGGCCCACCACCAGCTTGCCGCCGACGATCTTGTAGCTCACGGAGTCCACGTGGGAGCCGGCGGTCAGTGGCGCCGATTCATCGAGGAAGGCGCGGGCGAAGGCGATGACCTTGTCGCCGCGAACCTTGTTGTAGCCTTTGCCTTTTTCCGCGCCATCGGCTTCGCTGATGGCGTCGGTGCCGTACAGCGCGTCGTACAGCGAGCCCCAGCGGGCGTTGGAGGCGTTGAGGGCGAAGCGCGCGTTCATCACCGGCACTACCAGCTGCGGGCCGGCCATGTGGGCGATTTCTTCATCGACGTTCTGGGTGCTGGCCTGGAAGTCAGCCGCTTCTGGCAGCAGGTAGCCGATGTCTTGCAGGAAGGCTTTGTAGGCCACGGCATCGTGTGCCTGGCCGGCACGGGACTGGTGCCAGGCATCGATCCGTGCCTGGAAATCATCGCGTTTGGCGAGTAGGGCTTTGTTCTTCGGCGCCAGGTCGTGGATGACCTTGTCGGCACCGGCCCAGAATGCGTCGGCGGTGAGGCCGGTACCGGGAATGGCTTCGTTGTTCACGAAGTCGAACAGGACTCTGGCGACCTGCAGGCCACCGACTTGAACGTGTTCAGTCATTGCTTGCCTCACTCTGCTCAGCTATTTCGCTTTTCAGCTCTTCAAATTAACAATGAAGCCGGCGGCCATTTAAAGCACAACCCTGTTCACCAGTACATGCCATTGCTGGCGGCTGGGTGCTTCCAATCAACGGCGGAGCCTTGCTGATGGGCGGTTGCGAGGGTTGCGATCAGGCCTTGGCAGACATCGTTCCAACGTTATGTAGTGCGCGCTGCGGCATACTACATGATGAATTGCGCTTGTGAAAATTAGACTAAATACGTCGTTCCGCGACTTAAGAATGCAGTGCGGTCACGCTGGGGAACGTGATGTTCTCAAAAAAGCTGGTGGATTGTTCCATATAAATACAAAAAGTTGTACACGATTTGTGTTTTGCCCTGTGCGCCCACGTAGGAGCCGGATTGCCGGCGAGTGGGCCTTCGGGGGGCGTCGGCCTTGCGGGCACTTTCGCTGGCAAGCCAGCGCCTACGCAAGCTGCTGCGATGTGGGTTGGAAGGCGCGGGGAGTGAGGCTGCCTATAATTGCTCTTTCATCAAGCAAAGAGGGCTGCGCCATGGACCATCTCGTTCTCACGGTTTTCGCCCCGGACAAGGCCGGACAGGTCGAGCGTATTGCCCAGTGCATCGCCGAGCACGGCGGCAACTGGCTGGAAAGCCGTCTGTCGCGCATGGCGGGGCAGTTTGCCGGCATCTTGCGGGTCGGGGTCCCGGCCGAGGCCTACGATGAGCTGGTGGATGCCTTGCAGGGGCTCTCCGCCCAGGGCATCCGGGTATTGATCGCCGAAAGCGGCATCGAGCAGTCCTGCACCTGGAAACCCATCGCCATGGAGCTGGTGGGCAATGATCGTCCGGGAATCGTCCGGGATATCACCCGCTTGCTGGCGGAGCAGGGGGTCAACCTTGAACGGCTGGTGACCGAGGTGCGCCCAGCGCCCATGAGCAGCGAGCCGTTGTTTCATGCCGAGGCGATTCTGGCGGTGCCCCTGACGTTGTCCCTGGAGGTATTGCAGTCGCGCCTGGAAACCCTGGCCGACGATCTGATGGTGGAGTTGGTGCTGCGCAGCGAGGTCTGAACACCGTCCCGCAGGTTATCCCAGTAATCCGTGCATGCGCCTGTGGATAACCTGTAGAGACCTGTCGCCAGCCCAGTGCAGCCGCGGCTTAGCCCGCTCTGATCAAAAAACCAGCAGTTTCAAGGGCTTGTGCACAAACGGCGGGGATCAGGTTGTGGATAACCTTGGGAAGAACCGCTGCAGGCCACGAATGGCCTGGCCTGCAGGGCGTTGTACGTTTATTGATCAGCGGCGGCCGCGCAGGCTGAGCCAGGCATCGACGCTGTACACCGCCAGGCCGGCCCAGATGAACATGAACGCCAGCAAGGTGCTGGAGGACAGGTGTTCGCCAAACAGCAGCACCGCTTGCAGCAGCACCAGGGTTGGCGCCAGGTACTGAAGGAAGCCCAGGGTGGTGTAGGGCAAGTGCCGAGCCGCGGCGTTGAAGCACACCAGCGGGATCAGCGTGACCGGGCCGGCGGCTACGAGCCACCAGGCTTCGGAGCTGGTCCAGAAGGCGGCATGGGCACTGCTGGCTTCGGGGTGCAGGAGCAGCCAGGCCATGGCGATGGGCACCAGCATCCAGGTTTCCACCACCAGCCCGGGCAAGGCCTTGACCGGGGCCTGTTTACGGATCAGGCCATAGAAGCCGAAGCTCAGGGCCAGTATCAGTGAGACCCAGGGCAAACTGCCTACTTGCCACACTTGCTGGGCCACGCCCACCGCCGCCAGGATCACCGCCAGCCACTGCATGCGCCGCAGGCGTTCGCCAAGAATCAGCATGCCCAGCAGCACATTGATCAGGGGATTGATGTAGTAGCCCAGGCTGGCCTCAAGCATGCGCCCATTGTTCACGGCCCAGACATAGGTCAGCCAGTTGCCGGCGATCAGGGTGCCACTCAGGGCCAGGATGGCCAGGCGCCTGGGGTTTTCTCGCAGCTCGCGCCACCAGCCGGGATGTTTCCATACCATCAGCAACACAGCGCCGAACAGCGCCGACCAGAGTACCCGGTGGACGATGATTTCCACGGCCGGAACGCTGGCGATGGCTTTGAAGTAGATCGGAAACAGACCCCAGATGATGTAGGCGGTCAGGCCCAGGATGTACCCGCGACGCGGGTTGGCGGCTTGCATGCAGAGTCCTTGCTTAGGCAGCTAACGAAGACGGGATTGTAAGGACAATTGTCAGGACATGTCCTGACTTTTGCGCCGCCCGTTTCTGCGGGGGAGGGCTGGTGGGCGAAGGCGAACTTACGGGCCTCTTCGCTGGCGAGCCAGCTCCTGCGGTTGGCGTTGTATCGAGGCGGATTCTTGTAGGAGCCGGCTTGCCGGCGAAGGCGACCGCATGGGCCTCTTCGCTGCCAAGCCAGCTCCTGCAGGCAGGGTCAGAACAGTTTGAGAGGTTCTTCGTTGAGGGCCGCCAGCTGTTCGCGCAGGGCCAGGACCTGATCCCCCCAGTAACGTTCGCTGCCGAACCAGGGGAAGCTGTGGGGAAAGGCCGGATCGTCCCAGCGTCGTGCCAGCCAGGCGCTGTAGTGCATCAGGCGCAGCGCTCGCAGCGGTTCGATCAGGGCCAGTTCCCGCGGGTCGAAATCATGGAACTCGCTGTAGCCGTCCATCAGTTCGGAGAGCTGGCTGAGGCACTCCTGGCGGTCGCCGGCCAGCATCATCCACAGGTCCTGCACCGCCGGGCCCATGCGGCAGTCGTCCAGGTCGACGATATGGAACATCTCGTCGCGGCACATCATGTTGCCGGGGTGGCAATCGCCGTGCATGCGGATGTTCTGGTGCGGGGTGGCCTGGTAGACCTCTTCCACCCGCTTGAGCAGGTCCCGGGCCACGGACTCGTAGGCCGGCAGCAGGCTCTTGGGAATGAAGTTGCCTTGCAGCAGGGTCGCCAGTGAGTCATGACCGAAGTTCTTCACGCCCAGGGCTTCGCGGTGCTCGAAGGGGCGGGTGGCGCCCACGGCATGCAGGCGACCGAGCAATTGCCCGAGGCGATAGAGTTGATCCAGGTTGCCCGGTTCGGGCGCGCGCCCGCCACGTCGGGGAAACAGGGCGAAGCGAAAGCCCGCATGCTCGAACAGGCTGGCACCGTCGTGGATGATCGGTGCGACCACCGGCACATCGCACTCGGCGAGTTCGAAGGTGAAGCGGTGTTCTTCCAGGATCGCTTCGTTGGTCCAGCGCTGGGGGCGGTAGAACTTGGCGATCAGCGGTTCGCCTTCGTCGATGCCGACTTGATAGACGCGATTTTCGTAGCTGTTGAGCGCCAGCACGCGGGCGTCGCTGAGAAAACCGATGCTTTCAACGGCGTCCAGAACCAGGTCGGGGGTCAGTGTTTCAAACGGGTGCGACATGCTTACTCCTGCGCGCAGCAGGCTGCCGCGTCCGGCCAAGCATGGTAACGCAGACGGGGAGCCAGCGGGGGAGGGTTTGCTGGTGGTTCGGCCGGGCGCCAGGTTGGCCGGCGAGCCGGCTGCTACGGATGTAGGAGCCGGTTGGGCGCGGGGCGGGTTCAGGCGCCGATGATGCCGCCGTCTTCCCGGGTGATAGCCATCACCGAGGAGCGCGGCTTGCCGTTGGGCAGGTGCTCGGGGAAGGTTGAGCCACCGGTTTCTCCCGGGTGCTGGATGCCGACGAACAGGGTCTTCTGGTCCGGGGCGAAGGCGATCCCGGTGACTTCGCAGCCCACAGGTCCGACCATGAAACGACGGATTTCACCGCTGTCCGGGTCGGCGCAGAGCATCTGGTTATTGCCCATGCCGGCAAAATCGCCGCTGTTGCTGTAGTCGCCGTCGGTGAGGATCCACAGGCGTCCGGCTTGGTCGAAACCCAGGCCGTCGGGGCTGTTGAACATGTTCTCTGGGGTGATGTTGGAGGAGCCGCCCTTGGGCTGGCCGGCATGCACAGCGGGGTTGCCGGCGACCACGAACAGGTCCCAGGAAAAACTCATCGCGCCATGATCGTCGCCGCCGGTGCGCCAGCGCAGGATCTGTCCGTAGACATTCTTCTCCCGCGGGTTGGGGCCACCTGCTGGCTGGCCGTCTTCGCCACGCTTGGCGTTGTTGGTCAGGGTGCAATAGACCTGGCCGTCCTTGGGACTGACCACAATCCATTCCGGGCGGTCCATGCGCGTGGCCTGGACCACGCTGGCCGCCAGGCGTGCCTGGATCAGTACCTGGGCCTGGTCGGCGAAGCCGCTGCTGGCGTCGATGCCGTTCTTGCCGTGAGTCAACTCGATCCACTGGCCCTGGCCCTTGGGACGGTCCGGGTTGCCGTCGCCGGCATCGAAGCGCGCCACGTACAGGGTGCCGTGGTCCAGCAGGTCGCGGTTGGCCTTGGGGTTGCGGTGGTTGATCTTGTCGCGGCTGATGAACTTGTAGATGAATTCCCCGCGCTCATCGTCGCCCATGTAGACCACGGCGCGGCCGTCGCGGGTTTGCGCCAGGGCCGCGTTTTCATGCTTGAAGCGGCCCAGGGCGGTGCGTTTGACCGGGGTCGATTGCGGGTCGAAGGGATCGATTTCCACCACCCAGCCGTGACGGTTGAGCTCGTTGGGATTCTTGGCCAGGTCGAAACGCGGATCGTGGGGGTGCCAGTTGATGTCCTTGCTGGTCACCACCGCGCCGTAGCGTTTCTGCGCGGCGTCGAACTTCTGCTCGGGGTTGCTGCTGCCGAAGCAGTCGGTGAAGTTCTCTTCGCAGGTCAGGTAGGTGCCCCAGGGGGTCTTGCCGTTGGCGCAGTTCTGGAAGGTGCCGAGGACTTTCCTGCCCTTGGGGTCGGCAGCGGTCTTGAGCAGGTCGTGACCGGCGGCAGGGCCGCTGAGGCGGATTGGCGTGTTGCCGTGGATGCGCCGGTTGTAGCGTGAACCCTGGACGAACTGCCACTGGCCGTTCTTGCGCTGCACTTCGATGACCGACACCCCTTCGCTGGCCTGGGCCTTGCGCACGTCCTCGGCCGATTGCGGCTGGCCGCCGTGGGAATAGAGGTAGCGGTAGTTGGTGTATTCGTTGTTGATCGCCATCAGTGCCCGGTGCTTGTCGTCCGGGAAGGCGAACAGGCTCATGCCGTCGTTGTTGTCGCCAAACTGCACTTCCTGGGCCTGGGCGGTGCCATTGCCGCTGGGGTCGAAGGCCGGCCCGTTCTTGGTCAGCGGCTGGCCCCAACTGATCAGTACCGAGGATTTGTAGCCCGCCGGCAGGGTGATGTTGTCGCTGGTGGCGGCGGCAATGCCGGCAAAACCCAGCAGCTGGCTGTTGCCGGCGCTGACACTGGTGGCCAGGGCGCTGCGGCCGAGCAGTCCGCCACCGAGAAACAGGGCGGCGCCGCACAGGGCACCGGCACCGATGAAACCCCGGCGGCTGAGGCCGACCATCTGTTCCAGGTCGGTGGGTTGGTCTTCTTCTAACAGGCTCATAGCAGGCTCCCTGCGGGTTTTTGCAGCCACCTTAATGAGCGCCTATGACGAATATGTTGCAGCCTGAAGTCGTCGCATTCCGCTTACAGCGGGGTGCCGAGCAGGACATGGGAGGCAGAGAACTGCACCTGGACCGGTTTGCCCTCTGTCATTTCCAGCGTCTTGAGCCGGTGCGGCTCGGCCAGGGCGCAGAGGGTCTGGCCGTTGGGCAGGGTGATGCGCACCTCGCAGGGGCCGTCTTCGGCGTCGAGAATCTGCTCGACGGTCCCGCTCAGGCAATTGTGTCCAGTTGTTACTTGGGCGTCGGCAGGGTGCAGGTCCAGCCAGCCGGCCTTGATCAAGGCCACCACTTCAGTGCCGGTTTCCAGTTCCAGGCGCTGGGTGCTGTCGTGGGTGATCTGCGCTTTGAGGAGCAGGCCTTCTGGCAGCTCCAGGCTGATCAGGTCATTGCAGCCTAGAGGTGCGATCTCGCGGATCTTGCCGTGCAGCTGGTTGCGGGCACTGGTGCGCAGCATCAGGCGCCCCAGCAGATCGAGATCGCTGGCATCTTCTGCGGCTTCCAGCACTTGGGCCTGCAGTGCTTGCAGGCGTTGGTAAAGCCGCAGCACGCGTTCGCCCTCGGCGGAGAGTTTGGCCCCGCCACCGCCCTTGCCGCCGACGTTGCGCTCTACCAGCGGGCGCTGAGCCAGGTTGTTGAGCTCATCGATGGCATCCCAGGCGGCCTTGTAGCTCAGGCCGGCGCTTTTGGCCGCGCGGGTGATGGAACCCTGTTCGGCAATGTGTTGCAGCAGGGCGATGCGTTGCGGGCGGCGGGCGATGTGCTGGGTCAACAGAGTGGGCAAGGACATGGCAGGGACGCTTTGGGCACTGAAGATGGACAGGGAGTTTGCGGTTTGAGCGATGAGAGTCAAGTCAGTCGGGGGTGTCGGGTCTTGCGGTTCGGGCCAGGCAATAGACATCCACTTGACGGGCGCCGGCATTGATCAGCATCCGGGCCAGGGCCTGGGCAGTGGCACCTGTGGTGAGGACGTCGTCCACCAGGGCCAGGTGGCGGCCGGCCACAGGCGCGTCGGCGGCGAGGGCGAAGGCCTGGCGCAGGTTGCGCTGACGGGCACGTGCCCCCAGGCCTTGTTGTGCCGGGGTGTCCTGGGTGCGCAGCAGCAGAAGGGGCTCCACCGCCAGTTGCAGGTGTTCTCCCAGCCACTGGGCCAGCATGCCGGCCTGGTTGAAGCCTCGCTGGCGCAGGCGTCGACGGGACAGCGGCACCGGCAGCAGGCAGTCTGGCCGGGGCAGGCCTTCATCGTAGCGATAGTGAAGGAATTGGCTGAGAAGTTCGGCCATCAGTCGGCCAAAAGGCCACTTTTCATGATGTTTGAAACGACTGATCAGGCTGTCCACCGGAAAATCGTAACGCCAGGGGGCGATGACCCGTCGAAACGCGGGGAGACGTTGCAGGCACTGGCCACAGGTCAGGCTGGCGGCGGGCAGGGGCAGGGCGCAGACCGAGCATTGAGCGCCGAGCCAGGGCAGTTCGTCCTGACATGAACTGCACAGGGCCAGGGCTGAATCGCTGGGTTCATCGCAAAGCAAACAGAGTTGTTTGTTTTTTGACCAGATGTAAACTGGTCCTTTGTATTCGGGTTGACAGTGCATGGCTCTTCCTTAAATATGCCGAACATCCGTGTTGCGGCTGTGGACTTTCCCTGTCCTGCGCCGCTTGCCAAGCATAATCAAGGAATCGCCCATGAGCGCCAGCACCACCGCTACCCTGCGTCATGACTGGACTTTGGCTGAAGTCAAAGCCCTGTTCGTCCAGCCATTCAATGACCTGCTGTTCCAGGCGCAGACGGTGCACCGCGCGCATTTCGATGCCAATCGGGTCCAGGTTTCGACCCTGCTGTCGATCAAGACCGGCGCCTGCCCGGAAGATTGCAAATATTGTCCGCAGTCCGGCCACTACAACACCGGCCTGGAAAAGGAAAAGCTCCTGGAAGTGCAGAAGGTGCTGGAGGAGGCCGCTCGGGCCAAGGCCATCGGCTCTACGCGTTTCTGCATGGGCGCCGCCTGGAAGCACCCTTCGGCCAAGGACATGCCCTATGTGCTGGAGATGGTCAAAGGCGTGAAGGCCATGGGCCTGGAAACCTGCATGACCCTGGGCCGTCTCGATCAGGACCAGACCGAGGCCCTGGCCAAGGCCGGCCTGGACTACTACAACCACAACCTCGACACCTCGCCGGAGTTCTACGGCAGCATCATCACCACCCGCACCTACAGCGAGCGCCTGCAAACCCTGGCCTACGTGCGTGACGCCGGGATGAAGATCTGTTCCGGCGGCATTCTCGGCATGGGCGAGTCCCTGGACGACCGCGCCGGCCTGCTGATCCAGCTGGCCAACCTGCCGGAGCATCCGGAGTCGGTGCCGATCAACATGCTGGTGAAGGTGGCCGGCACGCCGCTGGAAAATGCTGAGGACGTGGACCCATTCGACTTTATCCGCATGCTCGCCGTGGCACGGATCCTCATGCCGCAATCCCACGTGCGCCTGTCTGCCGGCCGCGAAGCAATGAACGAGCAGATGCAGGCCCTGGCCTTCTTCGCCGGTGCCAATTCGATTTTCTACGGCGACAAGCTGCTGACCACCGCCAACCCGCAGGCCGACAAGGACATGCAGTTGTTCGCGCGCCTGGGCATCCAGCCCGAAGCCCGGGAAGAGCACGCCGACGAAGTGCATCAAGCGGCCATCGAGCAGGCCCTGGTGGAGCAGAAGAGCAGCGAGCAGTTCTACAACGCTGCCGTCTGACCTTCTGTGGTAGGAGCCGGCTGGCCGGCGAACCCCGTGAACGGCGCAAGTGCGACGGGTTTCGCGTCGTCTGTTTCGCTGGCAAGCCAGCTCCTACGGGTAATGTGTCTGTGAGCCAATATCGAGGCCAGCATGTCTTTTGATCTCGCAGCACGGCTTGCAGCCTGTCGTGCTGAACATCTGTATCGCCAGCGTCCGCTGCTGGAGAGCCCTCAGGGGCCGCAAGTGGTGGTGGACGGCCAGCCATTGCTGGCTTTCTGCAATAACGACTACCTGGGCCTGGCCAATCACCCGCAGGTGATCGAAGCCTGGCGCGCTGGTGCCAGCCGCTGGGGCGTGGGCGGCGGCGCTTCCCATCTGGTGATCGGTCACAGCGCTCCTCATCACGCTTTGGAAGAAGCCCTGGCCGAGTTCACGGGGCGCCCGCGGGCGTTGCTGTTTACCACGGGCTACATGGCCAATCTCGGTGCGGTCACGGCGTTGCTCGGGCAGGGCGACACGGTGCTGGAAGACCGTCTCAACCACGCTTCCCTGCTGGATGCCGGCCTGCTCTCTGGTGCGCGCTTCAATCGCTATCTGCACAACGATGCAGGGAGCCTGGTCAAACGCCTGGAGAAGGCCACTGGCAACACCCTGGTGGTCACTGATGGGGTGTTCAGTATGGACGGCGATGTCGCCGACCTGCCGGCCCTGGCCCGGGAAACCAAGGCCCGCGGTGCCTGGCTGATGGTGGACGATGCCCATGGCTTTGGTCCGCTAGGGGCCAACGGTGCCGGGCTGGTGGAACACTTCGGCCTGGGGCTGGATGAAGTGCCGGTGCTGGTGGGCACCTTGGGCAAGGCCTTCGGTACCGCTGGGGCCTTTGTCGCCGGTAGTGAGGAGTTGATCGAAACACTGATCCAGTTCGCCCGGCCCTACATCTATACCACCAGCCAACCGCCGGCACTGGCCTGCGCCACGCGCAAGAGCCTGGAGTTGCTACGCAGCGAGCACTGGCGGCGTGAGCACCTGGCGAATCTGATTCGTCAGTTCCGGCTGGGGGCCGAGCAGATTGGCTTGGAACTGATGGACAGCTTTACCCCGATCCAGCCAATCATGGTGGGCGACAGTGCCCGGGCCATGGAGTTGTCACGGATGCTGCGTTCGCGGGGGATCATGGTTACCGCCATCCGTCCGCCGACCGTGCCGGCCGGCAGTGCGCGGCTGCGGGTGACGTTGTCCGCCGCCCACAGCGAGGCGCAGGTCCAGCTATTGTTAAGCGCGTTGGCGGATTGTTTCAGTGAACTGCAAACGAGGCCTAGCCATGCGTGATCGACTGATCCTGTTGCCGGGCTGGGGGCTGGGGGTGTCGCCCCTGGAACCTTTGGCTGCCGCTTTGCAGGGGCTGGATGAACACTTGCGGGTGGAGATCGAGCCCCTGCCGGAGCTGACGTCCAGCGATCTGCAGGCATGGCTGGACGAGCTCGACGATGCGCTGCCGGATGACGCCTGGCTGGGGGGCTGGTCCCTGGGCGGCATGCTCGCCGCGGAGTTGGCGGCCCGACGCGGCGAGCGCTGCTGCGGTTTGTTGACCCTGGCCAGCAATCCCAGCTTCGTTGCTCACGAGCAATGGTCCAGTGCCATGGCCGCTGAGACCTTTGGCGGCTTCCTGGCCGGCTGCGCCGCTGATCCGCGCACCACCCTCAAGCGCTTTTCCCTGCTGTGTGCCCAGGGCGCCGTCGATCCCCGCGGCTTGTCGCGGATGCTGCTGGGCGGGGCGCCGGCGACGCCGGGGGCGGTGCTGATGGCGGGTCTGGAGTTGTTGGCGCAGTTGGATACGCGCGAAGCCTTGCTGGCTTTTCGTGGCCCGCAGTTGCACCTGTTCGCCGGGCTGGATGCTCTGGTGCCTGCCGAGGCGGCCGCCGAGTTGCTGGTATTGCTGCCGGATATAGAAGTTGGCCTGATCGAGCAGGCCAGCCACGGTTTTCTTCTGGAGGACCCCCACGGAGTGGCGGGGGCGATCCAGGCTTTTTTGCATGAGTCCGGCGATGACTGATTTGTCTGTTCCTGTCTTACCCGCAGGCCTGCCTGACAAGCGTCAGGTGGCGGCTTCGTTTTCCCGCGCCGCAGCCACTTACGACAGCGTTGCCGAGTTGCAGCGCACGGTCGGCCAGCAATTGCTGAGCCGTTTGCCTGAAGGCTGGACGCCTGCGCGCTGGCTGGACCTGGGCTGTGGTACGGGGCATTTCAGTCGAGTGTTGGGGGCACGCTTCGCCGGCAGTCAGGGGCTGGCCCTGGATATTGCCGAGGGCATGCTCAAGCACGCGCGGCCCCTGGGTGGCGCCGAGCACTTTTTCGCTGGAGATGCTGAGCGCCTGCCGTTGCAGGGCAGCAGCTGCGAGCTGATTTTCTCCAGCCTGGCGGTGCAGTGGTGTGCCGACTTTGCTGCCGTGCTCAGTGAAGCCCAGCGGGTGCTCAAGCCGGGCGGTGTGCTGGCTTTTGCCAGTCTGTGCGTCGGCACTTTGCAGGAGCTGCGTGAGAGCTGGGGGCGGGTCGATGGGCAGGTCCACGTCAATCGCTTTCGTGAGTTCGCACGCTATCGCCACTTGTGCGATGCCAGTGGTTTGCGCGTACGTAGCCTGGAGAGCGTTCCCCATGTTCTGCATTACCCGGATGTGCGTAGTCTGACCCATGAGTTGAAAGCCTTGGGTGCACACAATCTGAATCCCGGTCGTCCCGGCGGCCTCACCGGACGCGCGCGTATCGCCGGGTTGATCGAGGCTTACGAGGGGTTTCGTCAGCCCCAGGGGCTGCCGGCGACCTATCAGGTGGTGTATGCCGTGTTGGAGAAACCGCTATGAGTGCTGCCTATTTCATTACTGGCACCGACACCGATGTGGGTAAAACCACCATTGCCGCGGGACTGTTGCATGCGGCGCGGCTGGCCGGGCTGAGTACCGCGGCAGGCAAACCTGTGGCTTCCGGGTGCGAGTTGAGCGCCAAGGGCCTGCGCAATGCCGATGCTCTGGCATTGCTGGCGCAGTTGTCGTTGCCGTTGAGCTATGAAGAGGTCAATCCGGTCGCCTTCGAGCCGCCCATCGCACCGCATCTGGCGGCACGAGAGGCCGGGGTGGCATTGACGGTGCAGTCATTGCTGACGCCCATGCGCCACATTCTGGCCAAGGGGGCGGATTTCACCCTGATCGAAGGCGCGGGTGGCTGGCGAGTGCCCCTGGCGGATCAGGACAACCTGTCGGATCTGGCCATGGCGCTGGGCTTACCGGTGATTCTGGTGGTGGGCGTGCGACTGGGCTGCATCAATCATGCGTTGTTGACGGCCGAGGCCATTGCTCAGGACGGTCTGCAACTGGCGGGCTGGGTGGCCAATATCATCGATCCCAAGACCTCTCGTCTGGAAGAAAACCTCGCGACTTTGGCGGAGCGCCTGCCTGCGCCGTGCCTGGGCCGAGTGCCGCGACTCAAGTCAGCCAGTGCCGAGGCAGTGGCCGAACACCTGCAGTTGGATCTGCTGGACTAGATTTTGCCTATGGCAAGGCATATTGCCATTAGTGTTTTTGACGGGTGTTTTTTTGACAGGTCTGCTTCAATAACACCTGTCATTCATTTTCAAGGTCGAGTTCTCTTATGGAAATTTCCGGGAACAGCGCTTTCTACGCCGGACTGAACGCGATTCAGACTGGGCAGAATCGTGTCGATCAAGGTTCCAGCCAGATCGCCAGCAGCGCCGTTGAGCGCTCTGCCGACAGCCAGGCGTCGGCGGATTCGGTCAATCGCCTACGGGGCGTTGATCGCAGCCAGAGTTCGGACCTGGCCAGCAGTATGGTCGAGATGTCCATGGGCAAGGTCCAGGTGGAACTGGGCGTCAAAGTTGCCAAGGCCTCTGATGAGGTACTCGGTACCCTGATCGATACCTACGCTTGATCACTCTGCGCTAAAGCCCGCTTCTCTCACGCGAGGCGGGCGTTTGCTCATGCCTTTCCCTTCTGTGGTTCCTCTTCTTCATTTCTTTGTGTAACTGATCGTCGGCGAGCCGGCTTCTACACTTCACGGCAGCGCTGTGGGTATTTGCCTGCGCGTGCATTTTGTTTCGATGACGAAAGGCATGGGAGCGACGCTTGACAAGATTTGGGCCTAAACGTATGTTTCAAACACCTGTTTGACCGCTATAAAAAATCAACGCGGTTGTTCATTCCCGGTTACATCAGCAGAGGTTTATCGCTATGCCTGACTACAAGGCCCCCTTGCGTGATATTCGCTTCGTTCGTGACGAACTGCTCGGCTATGAGGCGCACTATCAGAGCCTCCCGGCTTGCCAGGACGCCACTCCGGACATGGTTGACGCCATTCTCGAGGAAGGTGCGAAGTTTTGTGAGCAGGTACTGGCGCCGCTGAACCGTGTGGGCGACCAGGAAGGTTGCACCTGGAGTGAATCCGGCGTTAAGACCCCGACTGGCTTCAAAGAGGCCTACAAGCAATTCGTTGAAGGCGGCTGGCCAAGCCTGGCTCACGACGTCGCGCACGGTGGTCAGGGCCTGCCTGAATCCCTGGGCCTGGCAGTCAGCGAAATGGTCGGCGAAGCCAACTGGTCGTGGGGCATGTACCCAGGCTTGTCCCACGGCGCGATGAATACGATTTCCGAGCACGGTACTCCTGAGCAGCAAGAGGCTTACCTGACCAAGCTGGTGTCCGGCGAGTGGACCGGTACCATGTGCCTGACCGAGCCGCATTGCGGCACCGACCTGGGCATGCTGCGCACCAAGGCCGAACCTCAGGCTGATGGTTCCTACAAGGTCACCGGTACCAAGATCTTCATCTCCGCCGGTGAACACGACATGGCCGACAACATCGTCCATATCGTTCTGGCCCGTCTGCCGGACGCACCGGCCGGCACCAAAGGCATTTCGCTGTTCATCGTGCCCAAGTTCCTGCCTAACGCTGACGGCAGTGTCGGCCAGCGCAACGCGGTCAGCTGCGGTTCCCTGGAACACAAGATGGGCATCCACGGTAACGCCACCTGCGTGATGAACTTCGACGCGGCCACCGGTTTCCTCATCGGCCCGGCGAACAAAGGCCTGAACTGCATGTTCACCTTTATGAACACCGCGCGTCTGGGCACCGCTCTGCAGGGCCTGGCCCACGCCGAGATCGGCTTCCAGGGTGGCCTGAAATACGCTCGCGACCGTCTGCAAATGCGCTCCCTGACTGGCCCGAAAGCGCCGGACAAGGCCGCGGACCCGATCATCGTGCACCCTGACGTACGTCGCATGCTGCTGACCATGAAAGCCTTCGCCGAAGGTAACCGGGCGATGGTGTACTTCACTGCCAAGCAGGTCGACATCGTCAAATACGGTGTGGACGAAGAAGAGAAGAAGAAAGCCGATGCACTGCTGGCTTTCATGACTCCGATCGCCAAGGCATTCATGACCGAAGTCGGCTTCGAGTCCGCCAACCACGGTGTGCAGATCTACGGTGGCCACGGTTTTATCGCCGAGTGGGGCATGGAGCAGAACGTTCGCGACAGCCGTATCTCGATGTTGTACGAAGGCACCACTGGCATCCAGGCTTTGGACCTGCTGGGCCGCAAAGTGCTCATGACTCAGGGCGAGGCCCTCAAGGGTTTCACCAAGATCGTCCACAAGTTCTGCCAGAACAACGAAGGCAACGAAGCCGTTAAGGAATTCGTCGCTCCGCTGGCGGCACTGAACAAGGAATGGGGCGAGCTGACCATGAAAGTGGGCATGGCCGCGATGAAGGACCGTGAAGAAGTGGGCGCTGCTTCGGTGGACTACCTGATGTATTCCGGTTATGCCTGCCTGGCCTACTTCTGGGCCGACATGGCCCGTCTGGCGGCTGAAAAGCTGGCAGCCGGCACTACCGAAGAGGCTTTCTACACGGCCAAGTTGCAGACTGCGCGCTTCTACTTCCAGCGCATCCTGCCGCGCACCCGCACTCACGTTGCAACCATGCTGTCGGGCGCCAACAACCTGATGGACATGAAGGAAGAGGACTTCGGCCTGGCCTACTAAGCCTTACCGGACCTTTCAGAAAGCCGTTCGCCCTCCGGGTCGAGCGGCTTTTTTGTGTCTGCAGAATCTTCATGAAAATTCCCGACTAAATCGCTAAGCAGAAGCGATTTCCTGCCGTTAAAGAGATGGCAATGTGATGTCTGTCACACCGCGTGTGCTTAACTTCAATAAATGAAGGCACAATGCCATCTATTGATCAGCCGGGTCGGAGTTTTACCCTTGCCGCGTTCTTCCGCTGTACGTTTCAGTCATTTCCTACCGTCTTTGCTGCTTTTGCTTGCGGGGCTGGCGGCCGCTTACGTCAAGGACCTCAACGTCTTCTTCACTTCGCTGTTCAATGTGCTACCAACGCTGGTGCTGTTGCTTGGCGGAGCCTATTGCGCTGTGTACCGGCGCCAGCGTGAACTGTTTTTGATGGTCACGGTGTACATCGCCTATTTTCTGCTGGATACCCAAACCGATTTCTACCGGGATAACGGCAGGGTCCGCGAAGATGCCGCGGTGGTATTCCACCTTTGCTGCCTTTTGCTCCCCTTGTTGTTTGGCCTGTTCGCAGCCTGGCAGGAGCGTACCCACCTGTTTCAGGACATGGTTGCGCGTTTTGCCGTGTTATTGGCGTTTGGCAGCGTCGCCCTGGGCCTGGAGCAGAGTTACCCACAGGCGTTGCTGAACTGGCTGGCAGAGATCCGTTGGCCGGCTTTGCATGGCAGTTGGATGAGTCTGATCCAGTTGTCTTATCCGGTATTCTTCGCGGCATTCCTGCTGCTGGCGATCCAGTACTGGCGCAGTCCGCGACCGCTGCACGCAGCGCAGTTGGTGGGCTTGTTGGGTTTGTTCTGGATGCTGCCCAAGACGTTCATCCTGCCATTCACCCTGAACATCATGTGCAGTCAGGTCATGTTGATGATTGCTGCGGCGGTGGCCCATGAGGCTTACCAGATGGCGTTCCGTGACGAGTTGACCGGCTTGCCGGGGCGCCGGGCGCTCAATGAGCGCATGCAGCGTCTGGGTCGCAATTATGTGCTGGCCATGACTGACGTCGATCACTTCAAGAAATTCAACGACACCCACGGTCACGATGTCGGGGATCAGGTGCTGCGTCTGGTGGCCAGCAAGCTGTCAAAAGTCACTGGTGGTGGGCGCGCCTATCGTTACGGAGGGGAAGAGTTTGCCGTGGTATTTGCCGGCAAGACCCTGGACGAGTGCATGCCGCACCTGGAGATGATTCGCGAGATCATCGCTACCTACAACATTCAGTTGCGCAATCAGGACAACCGCCCCCAGGACGACCAGCAAGGCCGCCAACGCCGCGGCGTTGCTGCGGCATCCAGTGTTTCGGTGACCATCAGCATCGGTGTCGCCGAGCGACTGATGGAGCACCGGACCCCCGAAGAAGTGCTCAAGTCCGCCGACCAGGCGCTCTACAGTGCCAAGGGTGCGGGGCGTAACTGTGTCATGGCCTTCGGGCAGAATCGCCGTGGCGCAGTGCGCATGGATACGGCTGCGGGTTGAGTGATGATGGCGCATTCAGCGACTTGAACGTCATTGGCAGGCTGAGGACGGCGGCAGTAGGTTGGAGAAACCTGCTGCCGGAGAAATCATCATGCCCGAGTATCAAGCTCCCCTGCGCGACATGCGCTTCCTGATCGATCATGTCTTCGACTTTCATGGCAGTTACGCCGCACTGGGAGCCAGCGATGCCAGCCCGGACATGGTCAGCGCGATCCTCGAGGAAGGGGCGAAGTTCTGCGAGAACGTCCTGGCTCCGCTGAACCGCTCCGGTGACGAGGAGGGCTGCCATTTCGACAATGGCGTAGTGACCACCCCCAAGGGTTTCAAACAGGCTTTCGCCCAATACGTCGAAGGCGGTTGGCATGGTTTGGCCGCCGATCCTGCCTATGGCGGCCAGGGGCTGCCCCATTCCCTGGGGCTGGTGATCAGCGAGATGGTGGGCTCCAGCAACACTTCCTGGGGCATGTACCCGGGGCTGACCCATGGTGCGATGTCGGCGATTCATGCCCATGGCACCGACGAACAGAAGCTGCTGTACCTGAACAAACTCACCGCCGGGCAGTGGACCGGCACCATGTGCCTGACCGAAGCCCATTGCGGTACCGACCTGGGCCTGATCAAGACCCGAGCGGTGCCAGAGGCCGATGGCAGTTATGCGTTATCGGGGAGCAAGATTTTCATCTCTGCCGGCGAGCACGACCTGAGTGAAAACATCATTCACCTGGTGTTGGCCAAACTGCCGGACGCACCGGCCGGGACCAAAGGCATTTCCCTGTTCATCGTGCCCAAGTTCCTGCCGGACGTAGCAGGTGAGGTCGGTGAGCGCAACGGAGTGAGTTGCGGCTCCATCGAGCACAAGATGGGAATCAAGGCTTCGGCTACCTGTGTACTGAACTTCGACGGCGCCAAGGGCTTCCTGATCGGCGAGGCCAATAAAGGCCTGAACTGCATGTTCACCATGATGAATCACGCGCGCCTGGGCACCGGAATGCAGGGGCTGTGCCTGGGGGAGGCGAGCTTTCAAGGTGCGATCAAGTACGCCAACGATCGTTTGCAGATGCGCGCTCTGACCGGGCCCAAGGCGCCGGACAAGGCGGCTGACCCGATCATCGTCCACCCCGATGTACGGCGCATGCTGCTGACCATGAAGGCGTTCAATGAAGGCAACCGGGCCCTGGCCTATTTCACCGCCCAATTGCTGGATGTGGCTCATCTGAGCGCCGATCCGGCCCAGCGTCAGGACGCCGAGAACCTCCTGGCGTTCCTGACTCCGATCTGCAAGGCCTTCATGACCGAGACGGGCCTTGAGGTGACCAACCACGGCATGCAGGTGTTTGGCGGTCACGGCTACATTCGTGAGTGGGGCATGGAGCAACTGGTGCGCGATTGTCGTATCGCCCTGATCTATGAGGGCACCAACGGCATCCAGGCTCTGGACTTGCTGGGCCGCAAGGTGCTGGGCAGCCAGGGCAAGCTGTTACTGGGGTTTACCAAGATCGTTCATAAGTTCTGTGGGGCACATGCCGAGCATCCTCAGCTCAAGGCCTACATCGCGCAACTGGATGGCTTGAACCGTCAATGGGGCGAGTTGACCACCCGGGTGGGCATGGCCGCCATGAAAAATCCGGATGAAGTGGGGGCCGCAGCCCTGGATTACTTGATGTACAGCGGCTACATCGTTCTGGCCTATCTCTGGCTGCGTATGGCCCTGGTGGCACAGCAACGACTCGATGCAGGTGAAGGCGGCGGCGATTTCGCCACCGCCAAGCTGGCCACCTGTGCGTTTTACTTCAAGCGACTGCTGCCACGTACCGGCGCCCATCTGGCGGCAATTGAAGCTGGCGGTGATTGCCTGATGAGCCTGCCGGCGCAGATGTTCGCTTTGTAAGTACGCTGATGTGCCCTGGACAAGGCCCGCTTCTCGCGGGCTTTTTCTTGTGGCTATTTGGCTGTGACTAAAATTAACAATAAAGTCATGAGTTGACCCTATGTGTCGCAAAAGTTGTTCGGTTACACTCGACTTTTCGTAAATGGGCCCGTTCCGGCCCGCTTGTTTAGATCTTGCGAGGTTTGCCATGGCTGACTACAAAGCGCCCCTGCGCGATATGCGCTTCGTCCTCAATGAAGTCTTCGAGGTCGCCAAACTCTGGGCTCAACTGCCAGCTCTGGCCGAGACTGTGGACGCCGAGACTGTTGAGGCGATTCTGGAGGAAGCGGGCAAAGTCACCGCCCGCAGCATCGC
This sequence comes from Pseudomonas sp. LPH60, assembly GCF_030718165.1. Lineage (NCBI taxonomy): Bacteria > Pseudomonadati > Pseudomonadota > Gammaproteobacteria > Pseudomonadales > Pseudomonadaceae > Pseudomonas > Pseudomonas sp. LPH60. The sequence continues at coordinate 75,300 of NZ_JAVAJH010000004.1, read as the reverse complement.
TCCGCTGAGTCGCGGTGCCGACGAGGAAGGCTGTCATTGGAACGATACCGTCGTAACCACTCCCCAAGGATTCACCCAGGCTTATCAGACCTACGCCGAAGGCGGTTGGGTCGGCGTGGGCGGTGATCCCGAGTTCGGCGGCATGGGCATGCCCAAGGCGGTATCCGCCCAGGTCGAGGAAATGGTCAACTCCGCGAGCCTGGCATTTGGCCTGTATCCGATGCTGACGGCGGGAGCTTGCCTGTCGATCAATGCCCACGCCAGCGAAGAGCTGAAAGCCACTTACCTGCCAAACATGTACGCCGGTGTCTGGGCCGGTTCCATGTGCCTGACCGAGCCCCATGCCGGCACCGACCTGGGCATCATCCGTACCAAGGCCGAACCTCAGGCTGACGGTTCCTATGCCATCAGCGGGACCAAGATCTTCATTACCGGTGGTGAGCACGACCTGACGGAAAACATCATTCACCTGGTGCTGGCCAAACTGCCGGATGCGCCGGCCGGGCCTAAGGGGATCTCCCTGTTTCTGGTGCCCAAGTTCATGGTCAACGCCGACGGTAGCCTGGGTGAACGCAACCCGGTGAGTTGCGGCTCGATCGAACACAAGATGGGTATCCAGGCCTCGGCCACTTGTGTGATGAACTTCGATCAAGCGATAGGTTATCTGGTGGGCGAGCCGAACAAGGGCTTGGCAGCGATGTTCACCATGATGAACTACGAGCGCCTGGGTGTCGGTATCCAGGGCCTGGCCACCGGTGAGCGCTCCTATCAGAACGCGGTGGAGTATGCCCGTGACCGCCTGCAGAGTCGTTCACCGACCGGGCCGCAAGCCAAGGACAAGGTAGCCGATCCGATCATCGTGCACCCGGACGTGCGGCGCATGTTGCTGACCATGAAGGCGGCCAACGAAGGTGGCCGGGCATTCTCCACCTATGTGGCGATGCAACTGGATACCGCCAAATTCAGCGAAGATGCCGAGACCCGCACGCGCGCGGAAAGTCTGGTGGCTTTGCTGACTCCCGTGGCCAAGGCGTTCCTTACCGACCTGGGTCTGGAAACCACGGTTCATGGCCAGCAGATTTTTGGCGGCCACGGCTACATTCGCGAATGGGGCCAGGAGCAATTGGTGCGCGACGTGCGGATCACCCAGATCTACGAAGGCACCAACGGTATCCAGGCCCTGGACCTGGTGGGGCGCAAGATCGTCGGTAGCGGTGGGGCGTTCTACCGTCTGTTCGCTGATGAAATTCGCCATTTCACCGCCACCGCCGATGCGCAACTGGGCGAGTTCACCCTGCCTTTGAACGCGGCTCTGGACAATCTGGACGAGCTGACCGCCTGGCTGTTGGATCGGGCCATCAGTAACCCCAACGAAATCGGCGCGGCTTCGGTGGAGTATCTGCAGGTCTTTGGCTACACCGCCTACGCCTACATGTGGGCCCTGATGGCCAAGGCGGCGCTGGGCAAGGAGCAGGAAGAGGATTTCTACGCCAGTAAACTGGGAACCGCGCGGTTCTATTTCGCCCGTTTGCTGCCGCGTATCCACTCCCTGACCGCCTCGGTGAAAGCGGGTAGTGAATCGCTGTTCCTGTTGCAGGCGGAGCAGTTTTAATCGTGAGAACCTTTGTAAGTCATCTCTTACATAACGTGCTGCTGATCGTCCATATCGGTAGATGACGGCTGAGGCTAATCTACTTCACATGGACGTCGCGCAGGAAGCGCAAAGCAACAACACGGACACGTAGGATTCCGCCAGGATGGTGGAGTGAAAAGGATGTCAGGGAAACAGTCTGCAAAACCCCGCTTCGGCGGGGTTTTCTTTTGTCCGGATTTTTTATTTCGGCGACGTCAACCCAGGATTTCTGGCACCGCAGTGCCGCTCAAGCGCCCGTCTTGGGTGTTCATCGAATCCTCCAATAACGTACGCAGCAGTTCCAGCGTTCCTTGCTGACGCTGCAGATCGCGACACACCAATCCGACTTTCAATGGCACCCTGGGCTCGCTCAGCGGTTTCCACAGCAGTTCCCTGTTGCTGTGCTGTTGTTGCGAGCGCCCTGGAAGTACGGTGGCCAGTCGGGTATGAGGCAGGCTGTCGAGAATACCGGCCATATTGTTCAACTCCGCTTGCACCTGGGGGCGCCGTCCCAGGTTGGCCAGCTGCGCTTGCCAGATCTGGCGGATCTGAAACTCTTCGCCCAACAGCAGCATCGGCAACTCCGCTGCCTGGCTCATGGAGACCTTCTTGAATTCGCGCAGCGGATGCTGTTCGGGGATGACCAGTGTCAGCTCATCTTCGTACAGCGGGACACCATGCAAGCCGGGTTGGCGTGGCGGCAGGTAGCTGATGCCGATGTCCAACGTGCCATTAAGCAACCGTCGTTCGATTTCCAGACCGGTCAATTCGTAGATCTGCACCACCAGATGGGGCTGGGCCTTGCGCACTCGTTCGAGCATCTGCGGCACCAGGCTGCTATGCACCGTTTGCAGTACGCCGATGGCCAGGGTACGCAGGGCCTGGCCCTTGAAGTTGCGCAGGGCCTCACGGGCTTGTTGCAGGCCATCGAGCAGGGGCAGGGCGTGATTGTAGAGAGTATGGGCGGCCAGGGTCGGCAACAGGCGCTTGCTGCTGCGTTCAAACAGGCTGACGTCGAGGTTCTGCTCTAACTGACGGATCTGCTGGGAGAGTGCCGGTTGTGAGATCGACAGGCGCTCGGCAGCACGGCCCACGTGACCTTCTTCATACACCGCGACGAAATAACGCAGTTGCTTGAAATCCATAAGTATTTCTTATCGAAAAAGCTTAAAAAACGAAATGGCCGTAAGCCCGCAAGGCGCCTAGTCTAGCGCCTATTCACAGGGCTTACAGGGCCAAGGCGCGCGATGAATACCGTTTACGTCGATGGTGTTTACATAGGCAAGGCAAAAAATCTCGGCCAGGGTCTGGTCATCGATACCGACAAGTACCCGGTTGCAAACCGTCTCTGGTTATGGCCACAAGGCCTGGGCAGCGATGAACAGGGTGATCCGCGCTTTCATACTGGCCCAGAACGAGCCCTGCACCACTATCCCGCAGAGCATTACGCCCACTGGCGCAAACGTTATCCACAGTTCGACTGGTCGGCTCCGGCCTTTGGTGAAAACCTCTCGACACGTGGCCTGACCGAAGAACAGGTGTGCCTGGGGGACATGTTCCGTTGGGGTGGCGCGCTGTTGCAGATCAGCCAGCCCCGTTCTCCTTGCTATCGCTTGAGCCAGCGTTGGGGCCTGGTGAATCTGCCCCAGCAAGCCCAGGACAATGGACGCTGTGGCTGGTTCTACCGGGTGCTCAAGCCCGGCTTTGTCCAGGCGGACGAACCCTTCGAACTGATCCAGCGCAGTTATCCCGGCCTGACCGTAGCCTGGGCCCTGCGCTGTTTTTTCCAGGAGCCTCTGGAGCATAAAGGCTTGAAAATGTTGATTGATTGTCCGGCACTGTCCTCGCGCTGGCGCGATATCGCTATCAAGCGTATGCGTACCGGCTGCGTCGAGGATTGGTCTTCACGCCTGCTGGGCCTGCCATTGGAGGGGCTGCGGGCATGAATCTGTTCAATCTGCGCCGCACTCCGCCAAGCCTGGAGGATCTGGCTATCGAGCCCTGTGCGACCGCCTCGGACGATGCCAGCGCCAGTGAGTGCCTGATGCCCAGTGTGCAGCGCCCCCAGCCGGTGTTCGTTCGTGGCCAGGGCTCCTGGTTGTGGGACAGCAATGACCGCACCTACCTGGATTTCACCCAGGCCGGGGCGGCCAACAGCCTGGGCCACAGTCCTTCGGTACTGGTCAACGCCATCGCTGCCCAGGCCCAGTCGCTGATCAATCCCGGGTCGGGTTTCTATAACCGCGGCATGCTCAGGCTTGCCGACCGGCTGTGCCGTAGTACCGGTAGCGACCAGGCCTATCTGTTGAGCAGTGGCAGCGAGGCCTGCGAGGCGGCGATCAAGCTGGCACGCAAGTGGGGTCAACTGCATCGCGGCGGCGCGGCGGGCATCATCACTGCCAGCCGCAGTTGCCATGGCCGCGGTTTTGCCGCGTTATCAGCCGCGGGCGGTGGCTCCCCAGGCAATCGTTTCGAACCTCAACTGCCAGGCTTCAGCCAGGTGCCATTCAATGATCTGCCTGCTTTGCATGCGGCGGTGGATGCTCAGACCGTGGCCATCATGCTGGAGCCGATCCAGGGGGAGGCCGGGGTCATTCCGGCGACAGAACACTACCTCAAAGGGGTCGAGCGCCTGTGTCGTGAGCTGGGCATTCTGCTGATCCTCGATGAGGTCCAGACCGGCATCGGCCGCTGCGGCACCCTCTTGGCCGAGCAGTTGTACGGCGTGCGCGCCGACATCATCACCTTGGGCAAGGGCCTCGGCGGCGGCGTGCCCCTGGCGGCGTTGCTGGCGCGGGGCAAGGCCTGTTGTTTCGAGCAGGGCGAGCTGGATGGCACCCACCACGGCAATGCATTGATGACCTCCGCCGGCCTGGCCGTGCTGGACAGTCTGCAGGAGCATGGTTTTCTGCAGCAGGTGCGCAGCAACGGGCAGTACCTGGGGCAGCAGTTGACCCAACTGGCGGCCCGTTACGCCCAGGGCGAGGTACGAGGGCATGGGTTGTTCTGGGGCATGAGCCTGGCGGACGACTCAGCGCAGGCGGTGCTCAAGGCGGCGTTGCACGAGGGCCTGTTGCTCAGTGCTGTGCAATCGGATTGCTTGCGCTTCACCCCGGCCCTGAGTGTCAGCAAGGGCAATATCGATGAAATGCTCCTGCGCCTGGCCCGGGCCTTTTCCCGCGTGCGGACCGCGCAATTGCAATGCCGCAAGGGAGTAGCCGTGTGAAATCTGGCTGATCCTGGGGCATTCGCTGACGCTCAGTCCCGAGCACATCCGACTTTACGTTGACTGAATTCCTGAACCGTCTCGCGGTATAACGCGTCGCCCCGTGTCCGATTTTTCGCACGGGGCGTTTTTTTGTCTCCGTACCGTCAGGAGGACAATGATTGCGCTGAACCCTGACACGCAGCCAGGGTCGATTGCAGGTGAGGCTCAGCCGAGCCCGACTTCTATCAGGAGCTGCCTTATGGACTTGATTCGCATCATCTTCGCCATTCTCTTGCCGCCCTTGGGGGTCTTTCTGCAAGTGGGCTTTGGCGGCGCTTTCTGGCTGAACATCCTGCTGACCCTGTGCGGATACATCCCCGGTATCGTGCACGCGGTGTACATCATCGCCAAACGCTGATTATCCAAGCTGCCCGTTCCAGCGGAGCGGGCAGCACCCGCTCAGCGTTGGGCTTGCAGCACCTTCTGATAAAACCGCCATTCCTGTTCCAGTGCGTGAGCCTGATTGTCCGCCTTGCGAAAGCCGTGGCGTTCATCCGGGTAATAGTGGGCCTCGGCAGCAATGCCCTGATCCTGGAGCGCTTTGAGCATGTCGCGGGTCTGCTGGGGCACCACCACGGCGTCCAACTCACCCTGGAAAAACACCACGGGCACGCTGATGTTGCTGGCGTACAGCAGTGGCGTGCGCGCCAGATAGCGCTCGTTGTCCTGCTCTGGATCGCCAATCAGCCAGTCCAGATAGTCCCCTTCGAATTTGTGCGTGGAGCGGGTCAGGGCAATGGGATCGCTGACCCCGTACAGGCTGGCGCCGGCACAGAAGACCTTGGCGAAGGCCAGGGCGCAGAGGGTGGTGTAGCCTCCGGCGCTGCCGCCACGGATGAACGCCAGTCTTGGGTCGATCAGCCCTTGTTGGTCCAGATAGGACACCACCGCACAGGCATCTTCCACGTCCACTTCGCCCCAGCGCTGATGCAGGGCCTGGCGATAGGCCCGGCCATAACCGGTGCTGCCCCGGTAGTTCAGGTCGGCCACGGCAAAGCCGCGCTGGGTCCAGAACTGGATACGCGGGTCCAGGATCGGATAGCAGGCGGAGGTGGGACCGCCGTGAATGAACACCACCAGAGGCGGTCGGTTGACCCCATTCATGGCCGGGTAGAAGAAGCCATGGGCCTGTCCTTCGCCACTGGGATAGCACAGGGTTTGTGGTCGGCTGATGCGCTCCGTCGGTAGCGGCGCGACACCGCCGGCCAACACCTGCACCTGCTGGGTTTCACGTTCGATGGCGAGGATGGCCGAGGGACTGACGGGGGACGCGGCGATGCAATACAGGTAGTGCTGATCCAGCGCCAAGCCGCGAAAGCGACTGTAGTTGCCGCTGAAGTCCTGTTGCGAACCGTCGGCGTGACGCAGTCCGAGACGGCCAAACCCTTCCTCGGTCCAACTGCCGAACCAGGAGTCCCCACCAAGGGGCATCCAGGTGCGACACCCCAACTGCCAGGGGGCCGGGGCATGATCAGCTGCGGCACAGGGCAGCGGCCGCAAGCCGCTGTCTGACTCGGCCCAGGGTTGCCAGAAACCCTGGCGATCCGTGAGGCAATAGAGTTGGTTGTGCTGATCGAAGCGCGGTTGCTGCCGGGACTCTTCCTGGCCATCGCCCGCCATGCAACGGGGGGCGCCCCAGGTGCCGTCGGCCAGGCGTTCGGCGAGCATCAGGCGAGTGCTGGTCCAGGGCTGATGGGGGCGATCCCATTCGATCCAGGCCAGACGTTGGCCATTGGGGCTCAAGGTCGGCGCGGCATAGAAGTCGGCCCCGGCGGCGAGCAGGCGGCGCTGGCCGCTATGGATGTCGATGGCCACCAGCCGGTGCTCGTTGGCGCACTCTTCCACGGCCAGTACTTGATCGGCGTGCGCATGCAGGTCCCCGTAGCGGCAGTCGCCCCGGGTCAGGGCCACTGGCGCACCGTCTTTCAGGGACTGCCGATACAGTTGCTGGTCCGTTTCATTGACGAACAGCAGGACGTCGCCGCTGAGGCAGAAGGCACCTCCGCCGTATTCATAGACGCGGCTGCGGACGCTGAAGCCCGGCGGCGTCAGGCAGCGGGCCTGGCCTTGCTGCCAATGCCAGATGCGGCAGCTGGCGTCCGCAGGACGGTATTCATTCCAGAACACCCCATCGGGTGTCAGTTGCAGCTCGGCAAAATCGATCCCGGCGGTGGTGGCCTGGTTGGCGCTGAAGGGCTTAACCCTTGGCGATGAGGCGTGAGTTTCGTTCATTGCGAAAGGCCAGTTGTTCAATGGTTTGGGTGGCCGTTTCGGATTCTTCGCGGGCTTTGAGAATCATCCCGTGGTGTTCCGATTTACTGCACACCGGGTCGGCATTGCTGGCGTCCCCCGTGAGCATGAAGGCTTGGCAGCGGCAGCCGCCGAAGTCCTTTTCTTTCTCGTCACAGGAGCGACATGGCTCCGGCATCCAATCGTAACCGCGAAAGCGGTTGAAGCCGAAGGAGTCGTACCAGATGTGCTGCATGCTGTGGTCGCGCACATTGGGGAATTGCACCGGCATTTGCCGCGCGCCGTGACAGGGCAGGGCGGTGCCGTCCGGGGTGACGGTGAGGAAAATGCTGCCCCAGCCGTTCATGCAGGCCTTGGGGCGTTCTTCGTAGTAGTCCGGGGTGACGAAAATCAGCTTGCAGGGATGCCCTTGGGCTTCCAGCTTGGCGCGGTATTGGTTGGTGATGCGCTCCGCGCGCACCAGTTGCTCCCGGGTGGGCAGCAGGCCGACGCGGTTGAGCTGGGCCCAGCCGTAGAACTGGCAGGTGGCGAGTTCGACGAAGTCGGCTTCCAGGGCGATGCATAGCTCGATGATGCGGTCGATCTTGTCGATGTTGTGCCGGTGGGTGACGAAGTTCAGCACCATCGGATAGCCGTGAGCCTTGACCGCGCGGGCCATCTCCAGCTTCTGGGCGAAGGCTTTCTTGGAGCCGGCCAGCAGGTTGTTCACCTGTTCGTCGCTGGCCTGGAAGCTGATCTGGATATGGTCCAGGCCGGCTTTCTTGAAGTCGCTGATCTTCTGCTCGGTCAGGCCGATGCCGGAGGTGATCAAGTTGGTATAGAAGCCCAGCTTGCGCGCCTCGCCGATCAACTCGGCGAGGTCCTGGCGCACCAGCGGTTCGCCGCCTGAGAAGCCCAACTGCGCCGCGCCCATCTCCCGCGCTTCACGGAATACCTTGATCCATTGTTCGGTGCTCAGCTCCTTGCCCTGCTCGGCAAAGTCCAGCGGATTGGAACAGTAGGGGCATTGCAATGGGCAGCGATAAGTCAGCTCGGCCAGCAGCCACAGTGGCAGGCCGACTTCCGGTTTGTCGGGCAGCGGCACCGACTCAGCCGAGTTCGATCCAGTGCTGGGCACGGGCGACCTCCATGAACTGCTCAATATCGTCACCGAGCTCGGCCACTCCGGGGAACTGTACTTCCAACGCCTGGATGATCGCCGCCACGTCACGCTCGCCGTCGATCAGGCCGCCGATCAGTGCGGCACTGTCGTTGAGCTTGATCATGCCTTCCGGGTAGAGCAATACATGGCCTTTTTGTGCCGGCTCGTACTGGAAGCGGTAACCGGGACGCCAGCGTGGGGTTTTGCTGCGGTCGAAACTCATAGGGTGATCCCCTTATGCCAGACCCGCTGATCGGTGACGCTGTGATAGGGCGGGCGGTTCAATTCATAGGCCATGCTCATGGCGTCGAGCATGCTCCAAAGGATGTCCAGTTTGAACTGGAGAATTTCCAGCATGCGTTCCTGACCGGCACGGGTGGTGTAGTGCTGCAGGGTGATGGCCAGACCGTGTTCCACATCGCGCCGGGCCTGGCCCAGGCGGGTGCGGAAGTACTCGTAGCCGGTCGGGTCGATCCAGGGATAGTGCTGGGGCCAGCTGTCCAGGCGCGATTGGTGGATCTGCGGGGCGAACAGTTCGGTCAGCGAGCTGCTGGCGGCTTCCTGCCAGCTGGCGCGGCGGGCGAAGTTGACGTAGGCGTCCACGGCAAAACGTACGCCGGGCAGCACCAGCTCCTGGGAGCGCAGTTGGTCCGGGTCCAGGCCCACGGCCTGGCCCAGGCGCAGCCAGGCTTCGATACCACCGTCTTCACCCGGGGCTCCGTCATGGTCCAGCAGGCGCTGGATCCACTCGCGGCGAATGTCCCGGTCCGGGCAGTTGGCGAGGATCGCCGCATCCTTCATGGGGATGTTCACCTGGTAGTAGAAGCGGTTGGCGACCCAGCCCTGGATCTGTTCGCGGCTCGCCCGGCCTTCATACATCGCCACGTGATAGGGGTGATGGATGTGGTAGTAGGCGCCCTTGGCGCGCAGCGCCTGCTCGAATTCGGCGGGGGACAGCGGGGTGTCGGTCATGTGTGTTCTCCGGGGGGCTGCCCTTTCGCGGGCAAGCCCGCCCCTACGCAAAGGGGCCAAGGCTCTTGGGTCGAGCTTGTGGGCGATACGGCCTACAGCTCAATACTCATTCCGTCGTAAGCCACTTCCACCTTTCGGCGTACCAGTTCGGCACGTTCGGCGGAGTCTTCGTCGAGGATCGGGTTGGTGTTGTTAATGTGGATCAGCACCTTGCGCTGGCGGGGCAGCTGTTCCAGCACTTCGAGCATGCCTCCCGGGCCGTTCTGGGCCAGGTGACCCATTTCCCGGCCGGTGCGGGTACCGACGCCACGACGCTGCATTTCATCGTCTTCCCACAGGGTGCCGTCCAGCAGCAGGCAGTCGCTGGCGGACATGATTTTCAGCAGCGGCGCGTCCACCTTACCCAGGCCCGGCGCGTAGAAGAGCTTACCGCCGCTGCGCAGGTCTTCGACGATCAGGCCGATGTTGTCGCCTGGGTGCGGATCGAAACGATGGGGCGAATAGGGCGGTGCAGCACTGCGCAAAGGCAGTGGGGTGAAGCGCAGGTTGGGGCAGGCCGGAACCGTGAAGCTCTGGTCGAGCTCGATGCGGTTCCAGTTCAGGCCGCCGTTCCAGTGGCTGAGCATTTTGAACAGGGGGAAACCGGTGCTCAGGTCTTCGTGGACCATGTCGGTGCACCAGACCTGATGCGGGCAGCCTTCGCGCAGGCTGAGCAGGCCGGTGGTGTGATCGATCTGGCTGTCCATGAGGATGATGGCGCTGATCCCGCTGTCGCGCAGTGCACGGCCCGGTTGCATGGGGGCAAAACCCTGCAGTTGGGCGCGGATGTCCGGGGAGGCATTGCACAGTACCCAGTTCACCCCGTCATCGGAAATCGCGATGGACGACTGGGTACGAGCCTGGGCCCGCAGGCTGCCGTCGCGAAACCCTGCGCAGTTCACGCAGTTGCAGTTCCACTGCGGAAAACCACCGCCGGCGGCGGAACCTAGAATCTGGACAAACATGGACGCTCCCAGGGAAAAAAGACGTAGAACTGAAAATAAAAACGCCCCGGACGGACCGAGGCGTTGCGCTGCGTTTTCTGGCCAGAGGCAGAAATCAGCGGCTGGCGAAGTACATGGTGACTTCGAAGCCGATACGCAGGTCGGTGTAAGCAGGTTTGGACCAGGTCATAAAAATGCTCCTTTGAGGTGGGTGGGACGGGTATTGCCTATACATATAGTCCACCTCCGGCGGGAGATGTTCAGATGCTTAGGGGGCTATCTTACTAAATTCCCACAAAAGGTTGCCCGCAATTCTGAAGAAAGCTCGTTGCAGCACCGGTAATGATCATTCTGCCGCTTGCCAGGGCGCTCCTGGGCAACGCCCGTTGGCCAATACTGTCCAGCCGCCTGTCGCCGAATGCAGGGCCATGGCGGCCTGGGTCACGGCTGAGGGCGTGAGGGCCAGGATGCTGTCGTGCAGCCGCTCCAGGTAATCCGACGGATGGCCGGCCAGTTTCGCCTGCCATAGCAGTTCAGCGGCTTGCTCCAGGGGCAGGAGCGAGGCTTGGAACTGTTGAGCCAGAGCCTGTCGCTGTTCGTTCCAGAGCGGCTCGTCGAGCATCTGGAGCTGTTCCGGCAAATGCAGAAGGAATTGTTCCAGGTGCTGAAGTATTTCCGTGAGCGTCGCCTTGGGCGACTGCACGCCGAACAGCAGGCCGGTCTGGCCATTACGTTGGCGAATGGCGCTGAACACCGCGTAACCCAACTGCAACTCCACCCGCAGGCGCTGATAGAACGGCGTTTGGCAGAGTTGGCCCAGCAGGCGCCAGGCCGCTTCATCGGCAAGGCGGGTGCCGGGCGTTGGGCAGAACAGCAGCAGGGCCTGTTCGCTGGATGCCCCGGGGTACGTCTGCCAACGATAGGCGGTGTCTGGCGGTGAGGGTTGGCACAGGGCCGTATCTGCTGTTCCCGGCATCTTTTGCAGCGCTTGGCCAAGGGCTTCCTGAGTGCCGGCTGACAGCGCCAAGGCCAGGCCGTCCCATCGAGCACCAGCCCACAGGGCTTGCAGGGATTGAGGGTGTGCAACTGTCGGCTCGCCGGGTTGTGGTTGCTCGCTGAAGGCCTTGAGCAACTGACGGATCGGCATCAAGGGGGCATCGTCTGTCGTAGCTGCGCTCTGCAGCCAGAACGATTCGGCGGGCTGGTTCAGTTGCTTCAGCGCCTGCTGCAGCACTGCGGGCATGGGTTGCTGCAGGCCACTGAGTTTCAGCAACCAATCGGCGCCACGGGTGGTGAAGCTCAGTGCTACTCCAGCCTGAGCGGCATCGCTGCGCAAGGGCGCCAGGCTATGCAGGAGGCGCTCGTGCACACCAGCTGGGGCGGGTGAAGCCAGGCGCCAGCGCAGAATCAAGGTCCCTTCGCGGCTATCCGCAGGCAGGGCCTGGCTGATGTTCAACGCCGAGTTCTCTCGCCGGCTTCGCGAGCGATCCTGGGCGAAGGTGCGTAGTCCTCGGTGCGCGCTGGTCTGCCCGCGAATCAGTCCTGCCCGCGGTGCTTCAGCCGTGCTGCGCAGAAAAGGGTTACCCGGTGGCAGGCACCACTCATGGCTGAAGTTATCCACAGCCTGCGGTTGCAACTGTGCGAGCAGCACCCTGAGGGCCTCGAGTCCTTGCGCATCCAGCTCGCCGACGGTCTGCCGGCTGTCCCGCTGGGCCAACTCCAGGGCGCTGCCGACCTGCAGCTGGCGTTGTTGCAGCAAGGCATATTCTGTCCGCAGCGCTGGCCAATCGTCCTGGGCGCTGAAGAAACTCAGCCAATCTGCCAGCAGTTCGCGGACCTGGGCCGGGGCCGTCGCCTCTGTTGTGCTCAGGTTCAATTGCAGATGCAGCAAGGCCTGACCGGCAAACTCGTATAGCGTCTGTGCCTTGAGGCTCTGGGCCAGTTGGCGTTGCTGGAGTCCGGCAAGCAGCCCGCCCGGCTTGGCCGATTGCAGCCAGGTGCAGAGAAAGTCCAGGGCGGGCGCTGCGCTCTCGGGCAGTTGTTCCAGGGTGAACAGCAGGTCCAGACGGTGAGCATCGAGCTGCTGATAAGTGCCGATGCCGGTAGTCGACAGCGCAGGAGGCACGCTCTGCTCAAGGCGCTGGCCTTTCGGTAGATCTGCACCATAGCGTGTGGCCAGGGCGCGGAGTTCTTCCAGAGACTGTGGCCCGGCGAGGCTCAGGGTCATTTGCCCGGCTTGGTAAAAGTCTTGGTGAAATTGCTGCAGCGCTTGCTGAAAAGCCTGGCTGGGCAGGTTGAGGCTGTAGCGGTTGCCAGCATGGAAGGCACGCAGCGGGTGAGCAGCGGACAGGCCATCGAACAGCGCGAACTGGCGTTGCGCCGCCCCATCCCGGGACCAGGCGATAAATTCCGCATGCAGCACTTCTCGCTCCCGACGCTGGTCTTCAAGACTCATCCGCGGTCGGGCGAGCATGTCGCACAGACGCTCCAGGCCACCGGCCAGGGCGCTGACCGGCAGCTCGAAAAAGAACTCGGTCGCGCGCTCACAAGTCTTGGCGTTCAGTTGTCCTCCCTGGCCCCGCACATAGGCCATCAATCCCTGTTCGGCGGGAAAGCGCTCGGTGCCGAGAAACAGCAGGTGCTCCAGGAAGTGCGCCAGCCCCGGCCAGGCCAGTGGTACATCGTGGCTGCCGGCCGATACCCGCAGTGCGGCGGCGCAACGTTTCAAGTGAGGGGCATGACGCAAGGACACCCGCAGGCCGTTGGCCAGGGTTTCCATGTGAGGCAGAGGGTGGTTCAGCGCGGGCATGAGCACTTCCAGAACAGAGAGGCGCTCATGCTAGCGGATATCCTCGGATCAGCGCTTGCTCAGGTCGTCGTAAAGCTCGGGACGGCGATCGGCAAGATAGTGGTTCAGTGCCCGGGACTCGTGCATCAGCTGACGATCCAGGGTGCCGATGATCAGGGCCTCGTCCAGTCCGGCCAGGGCGATCCGGCTGCCATCGGGGGCGGCGATGCTGCTCTGGCCGCAGTAGCGGATCTGATCTTCCCGGCCGCAGTAGTTGGCGTAGGCCACGTAACACTGGTTCTCGAAGGCCCTGGCGCGAATGGTCACATCGGCGACGAAGTCGTAGGGAATCATGTTCGCCGTCGGCACCAGGATCAGCTCGGCACCGGCCAGGGCCAGACGCCGGGCGTTCTCCGGAAACTCGATGTCGTAGCAGATCAGGAAACCGAGCTTCCAGCCGTTGAGCTCCACCAGGGGGAAGTCATCTGCGCCGGCGCTGAACATCGAGTGATCAAGGTCACCGAACAGATGGGTCTTGCGGTAGTTGCACAGGCGCTGGCCGTGGGCGTCGATCAGTTGCACGGCGTTGTAGATCTGTCCGTCGGCGCTGCGTTCCGGATAGCCATAGAGAATCGCCGTACCCGCCGCTTGAGCGATAGCAGCGATGTGCTGGGCCGAGGGGCCATCCTGGGCCTCGGCCAGAGCGCCGACTGCTTCCACACCGATGTTGTAGCCGCTGAGGAACATTTCCGGCAGCACCAGCAGATCGGCATCGGTGGCCTCCATGGCCACCTGATGCAAGCGTTGCAGATTGGCCGTCACGTCCAACGGCAATGGTGGGCACTGATACAGGGCGACACGCATGGTCCTCACTCCTCTGACTGGCTGACCGGGCACTGTAGCCGATGTCTCGTGTTCGGCGTACGGTCCGGCGCCGAGCCCCCAAGGAGCTCTCGCCGGTATTCGCGGCAGCCGCGGTCAGTATTGTTCAATCCGCCAGGGCGATAGGCCCGATCTCATGGAACACATCCCCTGGCCCCGGGTTCTCGGCATGGGTAGCGCCGCCGAAGTGTTTCATGATCCCCCACACGGCGTTGAGCGACGTTTGCACCGCGCCCTCGACCCAGGCCGGGGTCCAGGACACATCGTCACCTGCGATGAAAATGCCGCGCTGTTCGGCAGGCATGTCGTCCTGCATGAAGTGCGCGTACATCCGCTGGTTGTAGCGGTAGTGGCCCGGCAATGCGCCCTTGAAGGCGCCGAGGAAGTGCGGATCGGCTTCCCAGGACACGGTGATCGGATCGCCGATGATGCGGCTGGCGATGTCCACTTTGGGGTAGATCTTTTTCAGTGCGTCCAGGGCCAGTTTTACGCGCTTTTCCACGGGCTGCGGGAGCATCTTCAGGGCATCGCTCATCCACGAGTAGGACAGGCAGATCACCCCCGGCTTGTCGTCGCCGTTGTCGAACAGGTAGGTGCCGCGGGTCAGGCGGTCGGTGAGGGTCATGCTCATCAGGTCGCGGCCGGTTTCCGGGTCCTTGTCCTTCCAGAACGGCCGGTCGACCATGACGAAGGTCTTCGACGATTGCATGTAGCGGGTGCGGTCCAGGGCCATCCACATCTTCTGCGAGAACAGCGACTCCTCGCATTCGATCTGGGTGGTCAGCAGCCAGCTCTGGCAGGTGGTCAGCACGGCCGCGTATTCCCGGGTATCGCCCCAATTGTCGGTGACACTGAAGCGGCCGTCGGCGGCCCGGGCAATGCGCTTGACCCCGGTGCGTGGTGCACCGTTGTGCAGCGAGCTGAGGCTGGTGCCGGTCGGCCAGTGGGCGCAACGCTCGGGTACGTGGCGCCAGATGCCCAGGGGCACTTGCTCGACGCCGCCGACCACCAGATGCTGGTGATCGTCGCAGTTGGTCATCACCACGCGGAAGATTTCCAGCATCGAGTTGGGGAAGTCCGAGTCCCAGCCGCCGGTGCCGAAGCCCACCTGGCCGAACACTTCACGGTGATGGAACGACAGCTTGGCGAAGGCCTTGGAGGTGGCGACGAAGTCGTAGAACGTGCGGTCGTCCCACAGCGGCACCAGGGTGTTCCACAACTCTTTGAGGCGCGGCACATCGCGATCGCGAATGGCTTGCTGGATCTCGCTGAAG
The DNA here is from genome assembly GCF_030718165.1 of Pseudomonas sp. LPH60. NCBI lineage: Bacteria > Pseudomonadati > Pseudomonadota > Gammaproteobacteria > Pseudomonadales > Pseudomonadaceae > Pseudomonas > Pseudomonas sp. LPH60. The sequence continues at coordinate 60,109 of NZ_JAVAJH010000004.1, read as the reverse complement.
CGCGAGCCGTCCTCCAGGGCGTCGGCCCAGGCGTCGGCGACTTCCTGGAACAAGGCCGGTAGGTCAGCCAGTTTTTGTGCGTAGTGGGTCTGGCCTTCCAGATCGATGACCGTGCTGCCCGACGCCGGGGTCAGCGGGTTGGGGAAGGGCTTGGTTTCAAGGCCGAGCTTGTCGACGTAGTGATAGAAGGCCGTGGACGACACCGGAAAGCGCATGCCGCCCAGCTCGGCGATGATCCCTTCGGCACCTTCGAAGGCCTGGGAGCGCAGGCGGCCGCCCATCTTCGACGCTTCATAGACCACCGGCTTGAGGCCCAGCTTCATCAGTTCGTAGGCGGCCACCAGCCCGGCGATACCGGCGCCGACAATGGCCACTTCGGTGCCGTGCTGGGCTTGGGGAATGCTGCCCAGGCCGGCGGTATGCTCGATCCAGTCGTCGAAGGCGAAAGGGAAATCCGGGCCGAAAATGGTGATCGGCTTCTTACCGTCTGCAGGATGGCGATTGTTCTTGTTCATGGCTGACCTTGGCGGGCGGCTCAGCAGAGTGCTGAGTATAGGAAAAGATGGCAGCCATTCTAGAGAGGGTGAAACACGTAAATAAGACGCAAACTGTCGTCGTTATGCGTTGTTATTTATCAATATGACGAATAGATGATTCAGATTGACGGCGGAGTGCTATCGGCTGCGGCGCGTCAGAGCGCATGCCCGCGATCGATCTTGCTGCTGAGGATGATCGAGGTGGTGGTCTTTTCCACACCGTCGACGCTGCCGATCTGGTCCAGCAACTGGTCCAGCTGTTCCGGCGAGTCGGTGCGCAGCCAGGCCACGTAATCGAACTCACCGCTCACCGCGCACAGTTGCTGGACCTGAGCCATGCCACTCAGGCGGCGCAGCACTTCCTTGCCGGAGCGCGGCTGGACCTTGATGCCCACATACGCCTGCAAGCCGCCGTCGACCACCCTCTGGCCCAGGCGCACGCCATAGCCGGTGATGACCCGGGTCTTTTCCAGGCGCGCCAGGCGCGAGGTCACGGTGGTGCGGGCGATACCCAACTGCCGGGCCAGCATGGCCACGCTCTCGCGGGCGTTGATCTGCAGGGCGGCGATCAACTGACGGTCGACTTCATCAAGAACGGGAGGGCGGCTATCGGACAAGATGGGCTCCAGCACGGCTATCGAGGGAGCGAGCATGTTACAGCCTCGGGCAAACCCTGGCTGCTGCTGCCGATTGTCTGTTCGGATCGGGGGCTGATCTTTGGCGATCGGGACTTTTTTTGAAACAAATAGCCTGCGACAAGTTGTCATAAGTAACTAGTTAGTACATTCTCGCGACCTGGTTTTACAGATGGCAGAGGTTTGACATGAAAAACACGGGGGCTGCCACCGGCAGCCGATGGCTCCTGATGGGGCTGGGCGTTCTGATTGCCCTGATCGGGCTCGGCCTGGCGGGGGGCGGTGGCTATCTCCTGAGCCTGGGAGGCAGCGCCTACTTCTTGTTGATGGGCCTGGCGATGCTGGTGTCCGGCGTGCTGATCGCCCGGGCGAATCCCCGTGGTGCAAGGCTGTACGGCGTGGCCTTGGTGCTGACTGCGATCTGGGCGGTCTGGGATGCGGGCCTGGAATACTGGCCGCTGGTTTCGCGGGTGCTGACCTTTGCCGTGATCGGCCTGGTGGTGGCGCTGATCTACCCGACCCTGGTGCGCGCCTCCGGTGCTCGCCCCGGGCGTGGGGCCTATGGCTTGGCGGGGCTGCTGGGCGTTGGCGTAGTGGCGACCCTGGCCTACATGTTCGTGCCGACCCATGTGGTCAAGGCGGACAAGGTGCCGGCGATCCAGCCAGTGGCACCGGGCACTGAACAGAAAGACTGGGCCCATTGGGGCAACACCACAGCGGGTAACCGTTTTGCCGCCCTGGACCAGATCAACAAGGGCAATATCGGCCAACTGCAAGTGGCCTGGACCTTTCGCACCGGTGACCTGCCTGAAAGCAACGGTGCCGGTGCCGAAGACCAGAACACTCCACTGCAGATCGGCGATACCGTCTACACCTGCACCGCCTACGGCAAGGTGTTCGCCCTGGACGCCGACACCGGCGCCGAGCGCTGGAAGTTCGACCCCAAAGGCTACGCGCCCAACTGGCAGCGTTGCCGTGGCTTGGGCTATTTCGACGCCTCGGCCGCCGCGGTGACCGCGTCCTCGACGCCTGCTGCTCCTGCGGCTTGCACCAGGCGCCTGTTCCTGCCGACCGGCGATGCGCGCCTGATTGCGCTCGATGCTGAAACCGGCAAGCCTTGTGAAGACTTCGGCCACCAGGGCACGGTCGACCTGAAAACCGACATGGGCGAGATCAAGCCGGGTTACTACCAGCAAACCTCGACGCCTCTGGTGGCGGGCACTGTAGTGATCGTGGGCGGCCGGGTGGCGGATAACTTCTCCACGGGCGAACCGCCAGGCGTGGTGCGGGCTTTTGATGTGCGCAGCGGCGAGCTGATGTGGGCCTGGGACCCGGGCAACCCGGCCACCACCAAACGTCCGCCGGCGGGTGAAACCTATACCCGTGGCACCCCGAACGTCTGGTCGGCGATGTCCTATGACGCCAAGCTGGGCCTGGTGTACCTGCCCACCGGCAACGCCACGCCGGATTTCTTCGGCGGTCAGCGCAGCGAGTTCGATGACCAGTGGAGCTCCTCGGTCGTCGCCCTCGACGTGAAGACCGGCCAGGTGCGCTGGCATTTCCAGACCACCCACCATGACCTCTGGGATTTCGACCTGCCGGCGCAGCCGCTGCTGTACGACATTCCGGACGACAAGGGTGGCGTGCAACCGGCATTGGCCCAGGTCACCAAACAGGGCGAGATCTTCCTGCTCAACCGCGAGACCGGCAAGCCGATTGCCCGGGTCGAAGAGCGGCCGGTGCCCCAGGGCAATGTGCCGGGTGAGCGTTACTCGCCGACCCAGCCGTTCTCGGTGGAGATGCCATCCATTGGCAACCAGACCCTGACCGAATCCGATATGTGGGGCGCAACGCCCTTCGACCAACTGATGTGCCGCATTCAGTTCAAGGGCATGCGCCATGAAGGTGTGTACACCCCGCCTGGCCTGGATCACGCACTGCAGTTCCCAGGCTCCCTGGGAGGCATGAACTGGGGCAGCGTGTCGGTGGATCCGACCAGCCACTACATGTTCGTCAACGACATGCGCCTGGGCCTGGCCAACTACATGATCCCTCGGGATCAGATCGCCGCCGGTGCCAGTGGTATCGAAATGGGCGTAGTGCCCCAGGAAGGCACGCCGTTCGGCGCCATGCGTCAGCGTTTCCTCTCGGCTGTTGGTATTCCTTGTCAGAAGCCGCCGTTCGGCACCATGTCGGCCATTGATCTGAAGACCAGGAAATTGGTGTGGCAGGTGCCTGTGGGCACTGTGCAGGACACAGGTCCGCTGGGGATTCGCATGCACCTGCCGATCCCGATTGGCATGCCGACTCTGGGCGCGTCCCTGGCGACCCAATCGGGCCTGTTGTTCTTCGCTGGCACCCAGGACTTCTACCTGCGGGCCTTCGATACCGGCAATGGCAACGAAATCTGGAAGGCGCGCTTGCCGGTCGGTAGTCAGTCGGGGCCGATGACATACGTTTCGCCCAAGACCGGGCGCCAGTACATCCTGCTGACGGCGGGCGGTGCTCGTCAGTCGACGGACCGTGGCGATTATGTGATCGCCTACGCGCTGCCGAAATAGACACCGCGTCACGGCATTCTAAAAAGCCGCGCCCAGCGCGGCTTTTTCATCAGCGCACGCCAGGTATCTCGGTCTTGGGTGACCCTGGAAAAGACTGCGCGAAGCGCGCCATGTCCTGAAGCCAGGTAAAACCTGCGGGCACAAAAAAGCCGCGTATCACGCGGCTTTCAATTTGGTGGGCCCACACGGACTTGAACCGTGGACCAAAGGATTATGAGTCCTCTGCTCTAACCAACTGAGCTATAGGCCCTCAGTAGGCGGCGGATTATAACGATGGTTTCTCGGCTGTGCTATCCGAAAAGTCGGAAACCCGGATCTGCAGGAAGGTTGCGCAGAACTCATCGGCTTCCAGGGGCAGGCTGACGATGTAGCCCTGGATCTGCTCGCAGCCTTCGAGAGTGAGGAAGGTCTGCTGGGCCTGGTTTTCAACACCTTCGGCAATGACCGTGAATTGCATGCTGCGGCCCAGGGCGATGATGGCGCGGACTATCGCCACATCGTGGGGGTCGTCCGGCAAGCCGCGGACGAATGATTGGTCGATCTTGAGAAAGTCCAGAGGCAGGCGCTTGAGGTAGCTCAAGGACGAGTAGCCGGTGCCGAAGTCGTCGATGGCCAGTTGCATTCCCAGGCGTTTGAGCTGATGCAGTACCTCCAGGGCTTCTTCGGCCTGGCTCATGATGAAGTTCTCGGTGATTTCCAACTGCAGCAACCCAGGCGGCAGGTCATAGTCGCGCAGTAGTTGTTCGATGCGGCCCAGCAGGTTGGGTTGGCGCAACTGGGCACCTGCCAGATTCACTGACAGTGGCCCGAAATTCTCATAGCGCTGACTCCAGGTATGGAGTTGCTGGCAGGCCCGTTCCAGTACCCAGTCCCCGATCAGCAGGATCATGCCGTTCTCTTCCGCCAATGGAATGAAATGCTCGGGGGGGACGTCGCCGAAGTTGGGGTGGTGCCAGCGAATCAGCGCTTCGGCCCCCACCAGTTCGTGGCTGCTGAGGCTGATCTTGGGTTGGAAATAAAGAGACAGCTCTCCGCGTTCGATGGCTCGTCGCAGTTCGTGCTCCAGGGCGACACGTTCGCTGGCCTGGGCGGTCAGGTCGCGGGTGTAGCGCTCGACCCGGTTGCGCCCCTTGGCCTTGGAGCGATACATGGCGGCGTCGGCGTTCTTGATCAGCGTGGCAACGTCGCAGCCGTCCTTGGGGTACAGGCTGGTGCCGATGCTGGCGCTGATGAAGAACTCGTGTTCGCCTGCCTGGAAGGGGGCGGTGAAGCAGTTCAGCAGCTTGGTGGCGATATGGTCGGCGTCGCTGGCCTGATGCAGGCCCGGAAGCAAGATGATGAATTCGTCCCCACCCAGGCGGGCGACAGTGTCGATGTCTCGCAACTGTTCCTTGAGACGTACCGCGATGCCTTTGAGCAGCAGGTCGCCCACCGGGTGCCCAAGGCTGTCGTTGATGTGCTTGAAGCGGTCCAGGTCGAGAAACAGCACGGCGCCCTGGCTGCCGTTTTCCTCTTGGCTGTTGAGCGCCGTCAGTAAGCGGCTTTCGAACAAGGTGCGGTTCGGCAGTCCGGTGAGGGGATCGTGGTGGGCCTGGTAGTCGAGGCGTGCCTGGGCATGCTTGAGGCTGGAGATGTCGGCGAACACCGCAACGAAATGGGTGATCTGCCGATCCTTGTTGCGCACTGCGTTGATCGTAAGCCAGTTGGGGTAGAGCTCGCCGTTCTTGCGGCGGTTGGAGATCTCGCCCTGCCAGTGGCCTTCCAGGGTCAGTTGGTGCCACATCGCCGCATAGAAGGCGCTGTCATGCAGGCCGGACGCCAACAGGCGCGGTGTGTGTCCCAGGGTTTCACTTTCGCTGTAACCGGTGATCTCGCTGAAGGCACGATTGACGGCGCTGATGCGCTGCTGGGTATCGGTGATCATTACGCCTTCGGCGGTGCTCTCAAACACCGTGGCGGCCTGCTGCAGTTTTTCCTGCATCAACTGGCGGTCGGTGATATCCCGGGCAATGGTCAGCATGCAGTCGTCGCCGCCAATGGGCAGCGGTCGGCTCGACAGTTCACAGAGACGGATCTGGCCATCGTTGCGTCGGATGTGGCAGCTGAAGTCACGGACAAAACCGTCCCGTTGCAGCAGGTCGAGCAGCTGCTTGCGCTCGTTGAGGTTGACCCAGATTCCCAGGTCCAGAGTCGAACGATCCAGGGACATGGCACTGTTGAAGCCGGTGATGCGGCTAAAGCCCTCGTTGACCTCGATCAGCAGTCCATCCCGTTGCCGGGTCAGCAACAGCCCATCTGGTGAAGCATGGAAGGCTTTGGCGAACTTCTCCTCTGAGGTCTGCAACTGTTGCTGGGTTTCCTTGAGCTGGCTGATGTCGCGGACTACCACCACCAGCGCCGGGGTGGTGTCGAGGTCGAAGGGTTCGGCGGAGATCAGGCCGGTGAAGAGTTGGCCATTGTGGCGGCGGAAGGGCATTTCCAGGTTGCGGATGCTACCGGCCTGCAAGCGCTGCAAGAGGCTCGGGCCGACCCCCGGGATGCCCCAGATATTCAGTTCGGTGGCGGTCTGGCCAATCACGGTTTCGGCGCTCAGGCCGATCTGCTCCTCGAAGGCTTTGTTGACCTCCAGCAGGCAGCCGTCGGACAGACGCGCGATGACCAGGATGTCCGGACACTGCTGGAACACCGAGGCGAACTTCTGTTCGGAAAGGCGCAGGGCCTCTTCGGTGTGCTTGGTCTCGCTGATGTCGATCATCAGGCCGCGCATCACCGGCTCATGGCCGTGTTCGATCAGGCTGACGATATCGCGCACCCAGAGGCATCGGCCGTCGGCGGTGATCACTCGATAGTCGAGGCTGTGGTCGCGTCCGGCCTGTACTTCGTGGTCGCAGAAGGCCTGGGCGCGAGTCAGGTCGGCGGGGTGGATGATGTTGCGCCAGAACCCCGGGATCAGCCAGTGGGATAGGGGGTAGCCCAGCAGGGCCTCGGCATGGGGGGAGACATAGCTGTAAGTGAAGTCGCTGACACGCGCCTCCCAGGCGATGGCCGAGAGGCTCTCCACCAGGCTGCGGTAATGGTATTCACTGCGGCGCAATTCTTGTTCCAGAGCCACCCTGCGGGAGATCTCCGAGCTCAGGCGACGGTTGATGCGGATCACCACCGCCAGCACTGTGACCAACAGCAGGAGGCCGGGCAGACCGTACATCAGGACATCCGACCAGAACGTCCGATGGTCGAGGACGCTGCCGACCCAATGTTGTTGAATCTCGCTGATTTCCTCGGCACTGAGGTCCGCCAGGACCTTGTCGAGTATGCCCGCCAGGATCTTGCTGTCCCGTGGGACGCCCATGGCCAACTGGTAGCGATAAGGGGTTTCGCCGCTGACGTACAGGCCCTCGAGCTTGAGCTGGCGCAGGCTCCAGACACTGGAGGCCAGATCGCCCACTACGGCGTCCACCTCGTCGGTGGCCAGGGCCTGCAGGGCCGAGCTGATATTGGGCAGGGCCACCAGGTTCAGGTCCGGGTGTTGGGTGCGCAGCAACTCGTGGGGGGCGTAGTTCTCCACCACCGCGACCTTGAGGCCGTAGAGATCCTTGAGGTTGCGCGGTTGTGCGCCACCTGCATGGGCCAGGATAACAATGGGGAAGTCGAGATAGGGGCGGGTGAAGGCCATGTAGCTCTGGCGTTCCGGGGTCGACATGATGCCGGGCAGCAGGTCCAGCTTGCCTTGCTTGGCATCTTCGAGCACGGCGGTCCAACTGGCCGGTTCGACGGGCGTCAGGGTGATTGACAGGCGTTCCTGGATCAGCTGGATGTAGTCTGCTGCCAGGCCCTGGTAGCGGCCCTCTTCATCCCGATACTCAAAGGGCGGCCAGGAGGCATCTACACCCAGGCGCAGTTGCGGGTGGGCCTTGAGCCAGCCACGTTCTTCATCGGTGAGAGTCAGCGCGCCAGCCGTTGCGGTCCAGGTAAGTAGCGCCAGCAGAAGCATGGCCGACAGTCTGGGCATAACCGTCTCGTTATGGCACGGGGAATGTTTCGAGTGTAGACGGGCTATGGGGTGGGAGAGGGGGGATCTGCAAAAAGCAAAACCCCCAGCTGGGCTGGGGGTTTTGGTCTTACTCGTCGAGGAAGGAGCGCAGATGCTCGCTTCGCGTCGGGTGGCGCAGCTTGCGCAGCGCCTTGGCTTCGATCTGACGAATCCGTTCACGGGTCACGTCGAACTGTTTACCAACCTCCTCAAGGGTGTGGTCGGTATTCATGTCGATGCCGAAGCGCATGCGCAGGACCTTGGCTTCACGGGCAGTGAGGCCGGAGAGTACTTCGCGGGTCGCTTCTTTCAGGCTCTCAACGGTGGCTACATCGATTGGCGACTGCATGGTCGAGTCTTCGATGAAGTCGCCCAGATGGGAGTCTTCGTCATCACCGATCGGGGTTTCCATGGAGATCGGCTCTTTAGCGATCTTCAATACCTTGCGGATCTTGTCCTCAGGCATTTCCATGCGTTCGCCCAGCTCTTCCGGGGTCGGTTCACGACCCATTTCCTGCAGCATCTGCCGGGAAATGCGGTTGAGCTTGTTGATCGTCTCGATCATGTGCACCGGAATACGAATGGTGCGGGCCTGGTCGGCAATCGAGCGAGTGATCGCCTGACGGATCCACCAGGTGGCATAGGTCGAGAACTTGTAGCCGCGACGGTATTCGAACTTGTCTACCGCTTTCATCAAGCCGATGTTGCCTTCCTGGATCAGGTCGAGGAACTGCAGGCCACGGTTGGTGTACTTCTTGGCGATGGAGATCACCAGACGCAAGTTGGCTTCAACCATCTCTTTCTTCGCGCGGCGGGCCTTGGCCTCACCGATCGACATGCGACGGTTGATGTCCTTGATCTCGGCAATCTTCAGGCCGGTTTCAACTTCAAGCGCGGTCAGCTTCTGCTGGCAACGGATGATATCCGGCTGCAGACGGGCAATGGCTTCGGCGTACTTGCTCTTGCCTTTGGCCAGGGCGTCGGTCCAGCTTTCATCCACTTCGTTGCCCGGGAACTGGCGCAGGAAGTCGGCACGCGGCATGCGGGCATCACGCACGCAGAGTTGCATGATGGCGCGTTCTTGCTGACGCAAACGATCCAGGGCGCTGCGTACACGTTCAACCAAGCCTTCGAATTGCTTCGGAACCAGCTTGATCGGCATGAACAGTTCGGCCAGGGCCAACATCTCGGCGATGGCTTGCTTGTTCTCGCGGCCGTGCTTCTTCAGCGCCTTGCGGGTGATCTCCATCTGATCGGCGACGGCGCCAAAGCGCTGTGCAGCGACGACCGGATCCGGACCGCTTTCGGCTTCTTCTTCGTCTTCGGTTGCTTCAGCTTCTTCGTCATCGCTGTCGTCATCCGCTTTCGCGGTTTTGGTGTCGACAGGAGGCGGTACTTCGGCGGCAGGCGGCGTAATGCCGTCATCCGGGTCGATGTACCCGCTGAGAACGTCAGACAGGCGGCCACCTTCGGTGGTGACGCGAGTGTATTCGGAGAGGATGTGATCAACCGTGCCAGGGAAGTGCGCGATTGCGCCCATCACTTCACGGATGCCCTCTTCGATACGTTTGGCGATTTCGATTTCGCCTTCACGTGTGAGCAGCTCTACCGTACCCATTTCGCGCATGTACATGCGCACTGGGTCGGTAGTGCGACCAATGTCGGTTTCCACAGCCGCCAACGCTGCGGCGGCTTCTTCAGCTGCTGCTTCGTCGGTGTCGGCTTCGGCCAACAAAAGGGCATCCGCATCCGGAGCACTCTCGAATACGTTGATCCCCATGTCGTTGATCATGCGGATGATGTCTTCCACCTGTTCCGGATCTGAAATATCCTCCGGCAGGTGGTCGTTGACCTCCGCGTAAGTCAGGTAACCCTGCTCACGTCCACGGCTGATCAACTCTTTGAGGCGAGACTGCTGTTGCGCTTTTCCGGACATAACACCCTATCCACTGAAGGTCTTGGCGGGCAAAAAACAAGCCGAGGATTATACCCGAGCTATGACCTCACGCGCCAGTTGAGGTCGGGTTTGATGCGGGAACATTGCGTTTTAGAAGCTCAACCAGCTGTATTTTCTCTTCGCTGCTGAGCTCGCTTTGGCGCGATTTCCTGAGAAGTTGTTCTAAAACACGCTCGCGTTGGCGAGCGGACAAGCTATTAATGGTGTCGAAAAACTGTTGTTCAAGGTTATCTCCGTCGATCAACCACTCTTTTTCTGCCAGTGCGGTAAGCAGGTGCCCCTGTTGAGTACCGTGCCAGCGCGCCATCAGCTGATGAATAGAGCGTAGCTTAGGATTTTTCTGTACGGCTTCGATCAGGGCCACCAGCAACTGAGTGTTGGTGTTGTCGTCATCGGCAAAATGTCCGGCATCTTCAACTTTTTCTGCCAGTTGCGGGTGATGCAGCAGGGTGCGCAAGGCTGCAAGCGTAGGAGGCTCCACCGCCGCCGGGACGCGAGGGCCGCGAGGCTGGTCGCGATCGCCCTGGCGCTTGCCTTTGCTGTTCTTGTCCCAGGGCTTGTTTTCCCATTTCTTGCCACCGCCGCTTTTCTTCGGCGTCCACTCTTTTTGGGGGGCGTACGCTTCCTGATGGGGCTCGTGGTAGTCGGCATAATCCGGCATGGCGTCGTAGTCGATGCCAGCGTCATAGATTGGGGGGGCTTCCGCTGGGGCGCTGTGGGCTAGTTGATTCACCGTTTCATTGGTCAGACCGGTGATTTCGGTCAGGCGCTGGCGCATCAGGGTGCGCAGGTTGGCCCCTGGGATTTTCTCGATCAGCGGTGCTGCCAGGGTCGCCAGATGAGCCTTGCCTTCCAGTGAGCGTGGGTCGGCCTCGTCGATCAGTTGTTGAAAGAAATAGTCCGCCAACGGCTGGGCGTGCTGGTTGATGCGGGCGCGGAAGGCGTCTGTGCCTTCGGAGCGGACCAGGGTATCGGGGTCTTCCCCTTCCGGCAGGAACAGGAAGCGCGCGCGGCGCCCGTCCTGCAGGCAGGGCAGGGTGGCCTCGAGGGCGCGCCAGGCAGCTTTGCGTCCGGCTTGGTCGCCGTCAAAGCAGAACAATACGTTGGGCACGATGCGGAACAGGCGCTTGAGGTGTTCCTCGCTGGTGGCGGTGCCCAGAGTCGCGACGGCATTGCGCAGGCCCTGCTGGGCCAGGGCGATCACGTCCATATAGCCTTCGACGACGATGATTTCGTCGAGGTTGCGGTTGTTCTTGCGGGCTTCGAACAGACCGTAAAGCTCTTGGCCCTTGTGGAATACCGGAGTTTCCGGAGAGTTCAGGTATTTGGGTTTGTCGTCCCCCAGCACCCGGCCGCCGAAGGCAATGATCCGGCCGCGGGTATCGCGGATCGGGAACATCACGCGATCGCGAAAGCGGTCATAGCGCTTGCCGGTCTCGGCGTTCTCAATCAGCAGTCCGGCATCGATCATGGCTTTCTGCTGCAGAGTGTCGCTGCTCAGGTGCTTGAACAGGTTGTCCCAGCCGGGCGGCGCAAAACCCAGGCCGAAGTCCCGGGCAATTTCGCCGGTGAGGCCGCGCCCCTTGAGGTAGTCGACTGCTGCCTTGCGTGCCGGGTGGCTTTTCAGTGCCTGGCGATAGTAGTCGGCAGCGGCGCTGAGCAGCGGGTACAGCGGTGAGTCTGTGGGTTGTCGTGGTTTGCGCTGGCCGCGATTGCTTTCCTCGCGGGGGATCTCCATGCCGGCAGCTTTCGCCAGTTCCTCGACGGCCTGGGGAAAGTCCAGGTTGTCGTGGTCCATGATGAAGCCGAGGGCATTGCCGCCTGCGCCGCAGCCGAAGCAGTAATAGAACTGCTTGTCGGGGCTGACGCTGAAGGAGGGGGTCTTTTCCTTGTGGAATGGGCAACAGGCTGTGTAATTCTTGCCGGCTTTCTTGATCTGCAGGCGCGAGCTGACTACATCGACGATGTCGGTGCGGTTCAGAAGGTCGTCAATAAAGCTCTGGGGAATAAGCCCGGCCATTGCGTTCTCGTCATCACTGCGGGGAAAAATAGCCCTGGCGACGCTGTCGAAAGATCAGGTGAGGCGGGGCCTGAAGAGGGCGCGGCTCGACCTGGTTTTCGGCTTGATCGCAGTCGGGAAGTGTATCTGCCGAACGTCCACTGACGTTAATTGCAATCAGTATTCGACTATTTGAGGCAGTGCGCTGAGTCCGACAGTGGCCATTGGAGGGCCTCGGATAGCTCATCAAGCGGGCGCTGGAGAAGGGCGCCTTGGGCTGATCGTCTGCAGGAATCAGTAAGGGTGTGCTCGTCAGTAGCCTTGGAAGGCTCGTCAGAAAAGACGTGCACCGCTGGCAAGAAGCCAGGTCTGACGTGGTGAAGCAGATTCGTCTGGGTCGCATGGGCGGCTTTGACGGTGAAGCATCAAGCGTATTCCGCAAATGCCATTAGCCCGGCTGAGGGCCGGGCTTGGCAGAAGCTTGCAGCGAACGTCTGTGTATTAGTACAGACGTACGGCGCGGCGCTGTTCGCGCTGAACTTTCTTGGCGTGACGCTTAACAGCAGCAGCTGCTTTGCGCTTACGCTCGGAAGTCGGCTTCTCGTAAAATTCGCGGCTACGAACTTCAGCCAGAACACCGGCTTTTTCGCAGGAGCGCTTGAAACGACGCAGAGCTACGTCGAAGGGTTCGTTCTCTTTAACTTTGACGGCTGGCATCCAGAGCTACCTTCATTCATTACCGGGGTCAACGTTCTCGTCGCAAAAATCGCGGCTGAGGTCGTCGGTTTTTAAGGGTTGCGGATGTTAACCCCTCAACGCTCGGAATGCAAAGCCTCTGATCGAAAACCGCTGGCCGGGCGCAGGAGTGGCGACTATTATGCGCGCCTTCGAATTCAGCCTCTACAAGGCGCAAACCCATGCTAGTACTGGGATTAGAAACCTCTTGCGACGAAACCGGCGTCGCGCTTTACGACAGTGAGCGTGGCCTGCTGGCCGACGCGCTGTTCAGTCAGATCGACCTGCATCGCGTCTACGGTGGCGTGGTGCCGGAACTGGCCTCTCGTGACCACGTCAAGCGTATGCTGCCCCTGATTCGTCAGGTCCTGGCGCAAGCTGACTGTGTCTCCACCGAGATCGATGCCATCGCCTATACCGCAGGTCCCGGCTTGGTGGGCGCCTTGTTGGTAGGTGCCTCCTGCGCCCAGGCGCTGGCCTTTGCCTGGGGGATTCCGGCCCTGGGCGTGCATCACATGGAAGGTCACCTGCTGGCGCCGATGCTCGAGGAACATCCGCCGGAATTTCCGTTCGTCGCTTTGTTGGTGTCGGGCGGCCACACCCAGTTGGTCCGGGTTGATGGCATCGGCCAATACCAGCTGTTGGGCGAGACCCTGGACGATGCGGCAGGCGAAGCGTTCGACAAGACCGCGAAAATGATTGGCCTGAATTATCCAGGCGGCCCCGAGATCGCCCGCCTGGCAACACAGGGCGTCCCTGGGCGTTTTGTCTTCCCGCGGCCAATGACCGATCGTCCGGGCCTGGACTTCAGCTTCAGCGGCTTGAAGACCTTCGCCCTGAACACCTGGCAGCAGTGCGTCAGTGCTGGAGACGACGGTGAGCAAACCCGTTGCGACATCTCTCTCGCCTTCCAGCAAGCGGTGGTGGAAACTTTGACCATCAAGTGCAAGCGCGCCTTAAAGCAGACAGGCCTCAAGCGTGTGGTCATTGCTGGGGGGGTGAGTGCCAACAAGGCCCTGCGAGCCTCCCTGGAAAACATGCTCGCCGAGATGAACGGCAATGTGTTCTACGCTCGTCCCGAGTTCTGCACCGACAACGGCGCGATGATCGCCTATGCCGGCTGTCAGCGTTTGCAGGCCGGACAGCAGGAAAGCCTGGCGATCAGTGTGCAGGCACGCTGGCCGATGGAGCAGCTGTCAGCACTCTGAGAGAGACGCGCAAGCTGAAGTCTTTTCATCTGTCGGATTCAAAAATGCCGTTCGCGCCCGGCAAACAGGTCGCGTAGATTGCCGCGATGGCGCCAAACGATCAGTAGCGTGATTACGCTCATCGGTAGTAGTGCCTCAGGTTCCTGCCAGGCCAGTAGCGGCAGGGTCAGGGGGGTGGCGATCAGGGCGGCCAGCGAGCTGGTGCGGGTCAGGTAGAAGGTCAGCGCCCAGGCGGCGATGGCCAGGAGCGCCGCCGGGGGATAGAGCCCCAGCAACATGCCGGCAGCAGTGGCGACGCCTTTGCCGCCGCGAAAGCGGAAGTACAGTGGGAACAGGTGGCCGATTACGGCGTAGAGTCCGATCCACGCCTGTTGCTGCAACGAAAGCCCCGCAAGGTGGGCGATCAGCACAGGCACCAGGCCTTTGCACAGATCCCCCAGCAGGGTTAGGACAGCGAGTTTTTTGCCAGCCAGGCGCAGCATGTTGGTGGCACCGGCATTGCCCGATCCACTCATTCGCGGGTCGGGGTTGCCCGTGAGGCGGCTGAGCAAAATGGCGAAGGACAGAGAGCCAAGCAGGTAGGCGAGAATCGCCAGTAACCAAAACATGCTAACTATTCCGGGCGAGGATGCCCTGATTCTAACGGCGCATTGCGCCCTTGTCGTGCTGCGGAGAAGAGTGCTTGGACAGAGTGTTTATCGAAGGACTGGAAGTGGACACCGTGATTGGAGCCTACGACTGGGAGCGTGGCATCCGACAGTGTCTGCGTCTTGATCTGAGCTTTGCTTGGGATAATCGTCCGGCTGCTGCTGGGGACGATCTGACGCTGGCGTTGGATTATGCCAGTGTTTCCGCGCGGATCCAGGCGTTTGCCGAGCAGGCCCAGTACCAGTTGGTGGAAACCTTTGCCGAGCGTCTTGCCGCAGTGTTGATGAGCGAGTTTCACATTCCTTGGCTGCATTTGAAGCTGACCAAGCCAGGCGCTGTTCCGGCCGCCACTGGCGTGGGTGTGGAGATCGAGCGCGGATGTCTCTGACTCAGGTGTTTCTGGGGCTTGGTAGCAATATCGAGCGTGAAGCTCATCTGCGGGCCGGGCTCGATGCCTTGGCCGGTTTCCTGGTGGATATGCGTTGCTCGGCAGTGTTTGAAAGCCAGCCGGTGGGAATCAAGAGCGGTCCGTTCTTCAATCTGGTGGTGTCGGGTTACACCGACTTGCCGTTGACTGAACTGGACCGGCGTTTGAAGTTCATCGAGGCGGACAACGGTCGTTATGCCCCGGACCGCAAAGGTTTGCCACTGGATATCGATGTGCTGCTGTACGGCGACCTGACTGGCAATTTCGATGGCCTGATCCTGCCCCGTGCGGAAATCCTGAAGAATGCCTTTGTGCTTTGGCCGCTGTCGCTGATGGCGCCGGAGCGGCTACATCCATTGGCCGGCAAGAGCTTGGGGATGCTTTGGGATGAGGCGCAGATCGATCAGGTTCTAGCGCCCGTGGCGTTCGAATGGCAGGGCAGGCAACTGACGCCTCCGGGCCTGTAACTCCTCGGACTCTCCTTGTGCTGACAAGGCTGGAGCCTTGTCAGCCGTTTCTCAGGATGCGTGCTGTTCCTTGTAGGTCTTGATTGCCTTCAGTCGCTCCAGCCTCAACGCCTCACCCAGTTCCGGGCCTTTGAAGCCCTGCTCCAGTAAAGGTTGAACCGCCACTGAGCGCGCCGCGTTGGCGCCGCCGCGCAGGTAATCTGCTTGGGGGTAGGGTCGTGACTCCAGCCCCAGGCGACCACGGGCGTCCATTTCGCAAGCGGCAATGAACTCTTCAAAGCGCTGCGGACGGCGGAAGACGTCGAAGCTTTGCAGCAGCTCAAGCAGTGTCGAAGCCTTCAGTTCCTGGGCCTTGTGGGCGTGGGTGTGATACTGCCCCACCAACAGCGCCAGCTCCTGGCATTCCCGTGGGGCCTTGAAGCGCTCATTGACGGCCTTGATCAGTTCAAGTCCCTTGTGCTCGTGACCAATGTGGCGTGGCCACTCCTCCTCGGGTGTCACGCCTTTGCCCAGGTCGTGGAGCAGGCAAGCCCAACGTACCGAGAGGGGCTGCTGGTGCAGCGCCGCTTGCTGCAACACGCTGAGGGTATGCAGGCCGGTGTCTATTTCCGGATGATGGGTCGGTGGCTGGGGAACGCCGAATAGTGCGTCGACCTCAGGTATCAGTACGGCCAGGGCGCCGCAGTCACGCAATACCTGGATAAAGACCTGAGGCTGATCCTCCATCAAGGCGCGAGACATCTCCTTCCAGCTGCGTTCCGCCGTCAGGGCTTGAAGCTCGCCTGACTCGCTGAGTTGGCGCATCAATTCAAGTGTCTCAGGGGCCACGCTGAAACCCAGGTCGGCGTAGCGCGCGGCAAAGCGTGCCACTCGCAGAACTCGCAAGGGATCTTCGGCGAATGCCGGTGAAACATGGCGCAACAGCCGGTTTTCCAGATCCTTTTGACCGTTGTAAGGATCAGTCACAAGACCCTGATCATCTTCGGCCATGGCGTTGATCGTCAGGTCGCGGCGAATCAGGTCCTCTTCCAGGGTGACTTCCGGACTGGCATGGAAAGTGAAACCGCCGTAACCCCGTCCACTCTTGCGCTCGGTTCGAGCGAGGGCGTATTCCTCGCCGCTCTTGGGGTGCAAAAACACTGGAAAATCGGCGCCAACCGGGCGAAAGCCCTTGGCGATCATGTCTTGCGCACTGGCGCCCACCACGACCCAGTCGACGTCGGTGACTGGTCTGCCCAGCAGGCGATCGCGTACAGCTCCGCCGACTTTATAAATCCGCATAAAAAAACCTCCGTTAGCACGACAGGATAACCCTTGTGTCGCGCTAACGGAGGCTCGTTCTTGGGCTTAGAGGTGGATGACTGCCAGGTCCAGTCGTCCGTAGTCGTTTTCGTTGTGATCGCTTCTCGGCGGTACGTGAAGGGTTTTTATCACCTGATCGCCCTGCAGGGTTTCCAAGTGAATATCGAAGCCCCAGAGGCGGTGCAGGTGCTTGAGCACCTCCTCGGTGGAATCCCCCAAGGGTTTGCGATCGTGTTGCTGATGGCGCAGGGTCAGCGAGCGGTCGCCACGACGGTCGATGCTCCAGATCTGCACGTTGGGTTCACGGTTGCCCAGGTTGTATTGCGCGGCCAGGGTTTCCCGAATGATTCGATAGCCGCTTTCATCATGGATTGCTGGTACCAGCAGGTCATCCTTCTGGTCGTCATCCATGATGCTGAACAGCTTGAGGTCGCGGATCACCTTGGGGGACAGATACTGCAGGATGAAGCTCTCATCCTTGAAACTGCTCATGGCGAACTTGATGCTCGACAGCCAGTCGGTGCCGGCCAGTTCCGGGAACCAGCGGCGATCTTCTTCGGTGGGGTCTTCGCACATGCGGCGGATGTCCCGGTACATGGCAAAACCCAGAGCGTAAGGATTGATGCCGTTGTAATAAGGGCTGTCGAATCCCGGCTGATAAACCACGCTGGTGTGGGAAGCGAGGAATTCCATCATGAAGCCGTCGGTGACCAGGCCTTCGTCATACAGGTCATTCATCAGGGTGTAATGCCAGAAGGTGGCCCAGCCTTCGTTCATCACCTGGGTCTGGCGCTGCGGGTAGAAGTACTGGGCGATCTTGCGCACGATGCGGACAATTTCTCGCTGCCAGGGCTCCAGCAATGGCGCATGTTTTTCGATGAAATACAGGATATTTTCCTGAGGCTCTGCGGGGAATCGCGCGTTGTCCTTGTCGCTGTATTTGTCCGCGCCTTTGGGAATCGTGCGCCACAGGTCGTTGATCTGTTTCTGCAGGTGCTCTTCCCGATCCTTCTGCCGGCGCCGTTCTTCCTCGGCGGAGATCGGGTAAGGCCGCTTGTAGCGATCGACGCCGTAGTTCATCAGGGCATGGCAGGAATCCAGCAGATCCTCCACGGCATCGATGCCATGGCGTTCCTCGCATTGCATGATGTACTGCTTGGCGAACACCAGATAATCGATGATCGAGCTGGCATCGGTCCAGGTGCGGAACAGGTAGTTGCCCTTGAAGAAACTGTTGTGGCCGTAGCAGGCATGGGCCACCACCAGGGCCTGCATGCAGATGGTGTTCTCCTCCATCAGATAGGCGATGCAAGGGTCTGAATTGATCACGATCTCGTAGGCCAGTCCCATCTGCCCACGGCTGTAGGACTTTTCGGTACTGAGAAAGTGCTTGCCATAGGACCAATGGTGATAACCCAAAGGCATGCCCACCGAGGCATAGGCATCCATCATCTGCTCGGCGGTGATCACTTCGATCTGGTTGGGATAGGTATCCAGAGCATAGCGAGCCGCGATACGGCTGATTTCGCGGTCGTAGGCCTGGATCAGCTCGAAGGTCCATTCCGAGCCGGTGGAGATAGGTTGGCGCTTCTGCTCTCTGGCGGTCATGTCACTAACCTGCGCTGGAAGAGTTCACGGAAGACCGGATAGATATCGCCGGCCGAAACCAATTGTTGCTGGGCGAACGTGTCGGAGAAGGCCTCGGCGATACGTTCGTACTCGAACCACAGGGCCTGGTGTTCACGTGGAGTGATCTCCACGTAGGTGTAGTACTGCACGAAAGGCATGATCTGGTTGATCAGGATATCGCGGCAGATGGGTGAGTCATCGTTCCAGTTGTCGCCGTCGGAGGCCTGGGCGGCGTAGATGTTCCATTCGTTGCTCGGGTAGCGCTCGGCCATGATTTCCTGCATCAGCTTCAGCGCGCTGGAGACAATGGTCCCGCCGGTTTCCCTGGAATAGAAGAACTCTTCCTCGTCCACTTCCCGGGCGCTGGTGTGGTGGCGGATGAAGACCACGTCGATCTTGTCGTAGTTGCGCTTGAGGAACAGGTACAAAAGGATGAAGAAGCGTTTGGCTATGTCCTTGGTCGCCTGGGTCATGGAGCCGGATACGTCCATCAGGCAGAACATCACCGCCTTGGAGCTGGGGTTGGGCTGTTTCACCAGCAGGTTGTATTTGAGGTCGAAGGTGTCGAGAAAGGGCACGCGGTGAATCCGCGCACTCAGGCGCTCGATTTCAGCTTCCAGTTCCTGGATATCGCCGAAGTTGTCCGGTTCTTCCCGCTTCAAGCGCTCCAGATCCTCCTTGGCCTCCCGCAGCTTGGCCCGGCTGCTGCCGGACAAGGCAATGCGTCGGGCGTGGGCCGAGCGCAAGGTGCGGATGATGTTGATCCGCGATGGGTTGCCTTCGTTGCTGATCCCGGCACGCACGGTCTTGAAGGTGTCTGTCCCGGTCAGGTTGCGTTTGACCAGGTTGGGCAGCTCCAAATCCTCGAACATGAACTCGAGGAATTCCTCCTGGGTAATCTGGAAGACGAACTCATCCATGCCCTCGCCGGAATTGCCCGCCTTGCCGCGGCCAGCACCGCCTCCACCACCACCCTGAGGCCTGGCGATATGCTCCCCAGCCGTGAATTCCTTGTTGCCGGGATGGACCACGGTCTGTTTGCCGCCACGGCCGTGGTGCAGCACCGGTTCGTCGATGTCCCGTCCGGGAATACTGATTTGTTCGCCATGCTCCATATCGGTGATGGAGCGGCGGCTGACGGCCTCTTCGACGGCCTTTTTGATGTGGTCACGGTAGCGCCGCAGAAACCGCTGGCGGTTCACCGTGCTCTTGTTCTTGCCATTGAGACGTCGGTCGATCACATAGCTCATGGGCCCCTCCGGGGAGCTTCAAGACATAAGCCTCAAGCCGTAAGTCACGCTGCAGCAGAGCCTGTGAGGGCTCTACGGCACCGCGCTTGCAGCTTGTGGCTAGAAGCTTGCAGCTGCTTTACTGCGATTTTCTGACCCGCAGATACCATTCGGACAGCAGCCGTACCTGTTTGTCGGTGTAGCCGCGCTCGACCATTCGTGTGACGAAGTCGTTGTGTTTCTGCTGATCCTCCTTGCTGGCCTTGGCGTTGAAGCTGATGACCGGCAGCAGATCCTCGGTGTTGGAGAACATTTTCTTCTCGATGACCACCCGCAGCTTCTCGTAGCTGAGCCAGGTGGGGTTCTTGCCATTGTTGTTGGCTCGTGCCCGCAGGACGAAGTTGACGATTTCGTTGCGGAAGTCTTTCGGGTTGCTGATGCCCGCAGGCTTTTCGATCTTCTCCAGCTCTTCGTTGAGGGCAACGCGATTGAGGATTTCGCCGGTTTCCGGGTCGCGGTATTCCTGATCCTGAATCCAGAAGTCCGCGTAGAGCACGTAACGGTCGAAGATATTCTGGCCGTACTCGCTGTAGGACTCGAGGTAGGCAGTCTGGATCTCCTTACCGATGAACTCGATGTAGCGTGGTGCCAGGTACTCCTTGAGGAAGCGCAGGTAGCGCTCGCGGGTTTCTGCCTGGAACTGCTCCTGCTCGATCTGCTGCTCCAGCACATACAGCAGGTGCACCGGGTTGGCCGCCACTTCATGGGGATCGAAGTTGAAGACTTTTGACAGGATCTTGAAGGCAAAGCGGGTCGATAGGCCATTCATGCCTTCATCGACGCCGGCACTGTCGCGGTACTCCTGGATCGACTTGGCCTTGGGATCGGTGTCTTTCAGGTTCTCGCCGTCATAGACGCGCATCTTCGAGTAGATATTGGAGTTTTCCGGCTCCTTGAGGCGCGACAGCACAGTGAACTGTGCCAGCATCTTCAGGGTGTCGGGGGCGCAATGGGCCTTGGCCAGCGAGCTGTTGAACAGCAGCTTGTCGTAGATCTTCACCTCATCGCTGACACGCAGGCAGTAAGGCACCTTGACGATGTAGATACGGTCAATGAAGGCTTCGTTGTTCTTGTTGTTGCGGAAGGTGTGCCACTCCGATTCGTTGGAGTGGGCCAGCAGGATGCCGGTGAAGGGGATCGCCCCCAGCCCTTCGGTGCTGTTGTAGTTGCCTTCCTGGGTGGCGGTGAGCAATGGGTGCAGCACCTTGATCGGTGCCTTGAACATTTCGACGAACTCCATCAGGCCCTGGTTGGCCCGGCACAGTGCCCCAGAGTAGCTGTAGGCGTCGGCGTCGTTCTGCGGGAATTCTTCCAGTTTGCGGATATCCACCTTGCCCACCAGGGCCGAGATGTCCTGGTTGTTCTCGTCCCCGGGCTCGGTCTTGGCCACGGCGATCTGGTTGAGAATCGACGGGTAAAGTTTCACCACCCGGAACTGGCTGATGTCACCGCCAAACTCCGCCAGGCGCTTGGTGGCCCATGGCGACATGATGGTGTTGAGGTAGCGCCGCGGGATGCCGAAGTCTTCTTCGAGAATGGCGCCATCTTCCGTGGCATTGAACAGGCCCAGCGGCGATTCGAAGACCGGGGAGCCCTTGATGGCGTAGAAGGGCACTTTTTCGATCAGTTGCTTGAGCTTCTCGGCCAGGGACGATTTACCACCGCCCACCGGACCCAGGAGATAGAGGATCTGTTTCTTCTCTTCCAGGCCCTGAGCAGCATGGCGGAAATAGGAGACGATCTGGTCGATGCATTCTTCCATGCCATGGAAGTCTTCAAAGGCCGGATAGCGCCGGATTACCTTGTTGGAGAAGATTCGCGACAGCCTCGAGTTGGTCGAGGTGTCCAGCAGCTCGGGCTCGCCGATGGCCAATAGCAAGCGCTCGGCGGCGGATGCATAGGCGCTTCGGTCCTTTTTGCACAGTTCCAGGTATTCCTGCAGCGAAAACTCTTCCTGGCGTGTGGATTCGAAGCGTTGTTGGAAGTGGCTAAAAATACTCATGACGTCACCTCGCTCGATACGTGGAGCCGGCGTCGGATCAGTCAGTCAAGTGCTGGCATGCAGCTGAGTTTCCAGCTGCTGTTTACCCCCCAGAACACTTTCAAAGCTATCGACCTTGAAAGCTAGTACCGATGACCCGCTCGCCGGTGTACCGGCTCTCCCCTGATTTGGATGGCCTGAGGCTAAGGATAGTTCGGAATCCGGGAGGTCAAGGCGAGATGGGGAATTAGTTGCGCACTACCGTTCGTCCGGTGGCGCGTCAGCCCACGTAGTACGCGGGCTGGAGCTGAGGAAAAAAATTATTCGGCGCCGCCTTGGGCGGTTTCCGTCGGGTAGGTGCTGCGCCACAGTTCGAAGCCGCCGTCGAGACTGTAGACATCGGAAAAACCCTGGCTCACCAGATACGCGGCGGCGCTCTGGCTGGAGTTGCCGTGATAGCAGACCACCACCAATGGGGCATCGAGGTCGGCACCACGAATGAAGTCGGAAATGGAGTGATTATCCAAGTGTTGCGCGCCGCTGATATGGCTCAGTGCATAGGTTTGCGGATCGCGGATATCCACGACCACGGCACCTTGTTCGCGCAGTGCCTGGGCCTGTTCTGGAGGGATGCGTTTGAATTCGCTCATGGCGGGCTCCTGGAGCTAGATAGTCAGCGCCGACTAGCGCTTTGCCGGGACGGGCAAGGGTTCTGGGGAAAGGGGCGCAGTGTGCCCCTGGGCGTCGCAATCGCAGGTCAGGCGCACGCCGGTATCGACATTCAGCAAGGTCATGGCCCCGCCCCAGACGCAGCCGCTGTCCAGGGCGAAGATGCCGGGTTCGTTGCAATGGCCTTCCAGGGCCGCCCAGTGACCGAAGATGATCTTCAGGTCCCGAGTCTTGCGCTCCTTGTGACTGAACCAGGGCGCGTAGCCCGGTAGTGCGGTGTCCAGTCCTTCCTTGCTCTTGAGGTCGAGCTTGCCCTCGCTGGTGCAGAAACGCATGCGGGTGAAGTAGTTGGTGATGACGCGCAGGCGGGTCACGCCCTTGAGGTCGCTGTCCCATTTCGCTGGATCGTTGCCGTACATGCCGTCCAGGAAGGGCTCGAAGAGGTTGTCGTCGCGTAGCGCTTCCTCGACTTCGGCGGCGCACTTGAGGGCCTTCTTCAGGGACCACTGCGGGGCGATGCCGGCATGGACCAGGGCCACGTTGCGGGCTTCGTCGTAATGCATCAACTTTTGCTGGCGCAACCACTGCAACAGTTCTTCGCAATCTGGGGCTTCAAGGATTTCCCGCAGCGTGTCGGACTTCTTCAGCCGTTCGATATTGCGCCAGGCTGCCAGCAGGTGCAGGTCGTGATTGCCCAGCACGCAAACCAGCGAATCGCGGATGGAATAAAGGTAGCGCAGGGTTTCCAGTGACTGTGGGCCGCGATTGACCAAGTCTCCCACCAGCCACAGGCGGTCCCTGGCAGGGTCGAACGCGACTTGTTCAAGCAGGCACTGCAGCGGTTCCAGGCAGCCTTGCAGATCGCCGACGGCGTAGGTTGCCATCAGTGCAGGGCCCCGGGGACCGCCAGGCGGAAGGGGGCAATGATGGCGTCGAACTGTTTGCCGTCCTCGGCCAGCATCTGGTAACTGCCCTGCATGTTACCGACCCGGGTGGTCATCACCGTGCCGCTGCTATAGGTGTGGCTCTTGCCAGCGGCAATCAATGGCTGCTGGCCAACCACGCCAGCGCCACGAACCTCTTCTACATGGCCATCACCGTCGGTGATCACCCAGTGCCGGGACAGCAGCTTGGCCGGGAGTGATCCGTTGTTCTGAACGGTAATGGTGTAGGCGAAAGCGAAACGGTTCTGCTCGGGTTGCGATTGGTCTGCCAGAAAGCGGGTGACGACGCTGACGTCGACCTGATAACGAGGATCGGACATGCAAAAGGCCTTTAAAGCAAAGCGGGGCGCGGGACAAAGCTGATGGAGGTCAGTCTAGGTCAAGTATCGGGTAGTAAACCAGACATCCTGTCCGGCGTCCTACCCGATCTCGGGCAAGGGCGTTTCTCAGTCGTTGGCAGGCTTGGGCTGGTCGGCCAATTGATCGGCCAGGCGTACAAAGGCGGCCAGATCCAGCTGCTCGGGGCGCAGGCTGCCATCGACACCGGCGGCTTCGATCTCGGCGCTGCTGAGGAGGGCCTTGAGGGTATTGCGCAGTGTCTTGCGGCGCTGGTTGAAGGCTTCGCGGACGATGCGTTCCAGCAGGCGATGATCCTTGGCTGGATGTGGCAGCACCGCGTGAGGTACCAGGCGCACGATGGCCGAATCAACCTTCGGTGGAGGATTGAAGGCGCCGGGGCCGACGTTGAACAGATGTTCCACTCGGCAGTGATACTGAACCATGATCGACAGGCGACCCCAGTCACCTCCACCAGGGCCGGCGGCCAGGCGCTCGACCACTTCCTTTTGCAGCATGAAGTGCATGTCGCGGATCAGCCCGGCGTTCTGCAGCAGGTGGAAGATCAGCGGGGTGGAGATGTTGTAGGGCAGGTTGCCGACCACCCGCAGGCTGCTTGGTGCGGCGCCCAGTGTATTGAAGTCGAACTTCAGGGCATCGCCCTGGTGCAGGTTGAAGTTGCTCTTGCCGGCGAACTGCTGGTTGAGGATCGGGATCAGGTCCTTGTCCAGCTCCACCACGTCCAACTGGGCTCCGCTGCCCAGCAGGCCTTCGGTCAGGGCGCCCTGGCCCGGGCCGATTTCCAGCATGCGGTCTTCGGGTTTGGCGTGGATGGCCCGCAGGATGCGGTCGATGACGCCGGCGTCGTGCAGGAAGTTCTGGCCGAAGCGCTTGCGCGCCCGGTGTTGGTATTGCTCGCTCATAAACGGTTCTCGGCCATCTGGTAGGCGGTTTCCAGGGCGACCTGCAGGCTGCCGGTGTCGATCTTGCCGCTGCCGGCCAGGTCCAGGGCGGTGCCGTGGTCGACGGAGGTGCGGATGAGCGGCAGGCCGAGCGTCACATTGACGGCCGCGCCGAAGCCTTTGTATTTCAGCACGGGCAAGCCTTGGTCGTGGTACATCGCCAGCACTGCGTCGCAGTGCTCCAGATATTTGGGGGTAAACAGAGTGTCGGCAGGCAGTGGGCCGCGCAGGTCCATGCCTTCGGTGCGCAGACGCTCTAGGGTAGGTTCGATGATGTCGATTTCTTCGCGGCCCAGGTGTCCGCCTTCACCGGCATGAGGGTTGAGCCCACACACCAGGATACGTGGCTGGGGGATGCCGAACTTATGCTGCAGGTCGGCATGCAGGATTCGTGTGACCCGTTCCAGGCGCTCTACGGTGATGGCGTCGGCAATCTCCCGCAAGGGCAGGTGGGTGGTCACCAGGGCCACGCGCAGGCCACGGGTGGCCAGCATCATCACCACTTGTTCGGTGTGGGTCAGGTCCGCGAGAAATTCGGTATGCCCGGAAAAGGCGATTCCGGAGTCGTTGATCACGCCCTTGTGCACGGGGGCCGTGATCATGCCGGCAAAGTGCCCATCCAGGCAGCCTTGGCCGGCGCGAGTCAGGGTTTCCAGGACGAAGGCGGCATTGGCCTGGTCCAGCTGGCCGCTGACTACCGGCTTGGCCAGGGGCGTGTCCCAGACATACAGGCTGTCTGCGGGGGCGGGTTGACTCGGCAGTTGTTCCAGGGTCACCGGCAGCAGATTGACTGCCACACCCAGCTGCGCGGCCCGCTCAAGGAGCAGGTTGCGGCTGGTGATGGCAATCAGGGGGTATGGCTGGGGTTGCGAGGCGAGCAGCAGGCACAGGTCAGGACCTATACCCGCCGGTTCGCCGGGTGTCAGAGCGAAACGTCTGGGTTTCACTGGGCCGCCTGTTCAGCGCCAGGCAGTTTGATCTCGACGTAGGCCTCATCACGGATCTGCCGCAACCAGGTCTGCAGCTCTTCGTCGTACTTGCGGTTACGCAGGACGGTCATGGCTTGTTGCTCGCGGGCCTGGCTGGTGCTGTCGGTGGCGCGACGGCCAAGGACTTCCAGTACATGCCAGCCATAAGGGCTCTTGAACGGCTTGGACAGTTGACCTTGTGGGGTCTTGGCCATCACTTCGCGGAACTCAGGCACCAGGGCGTTCGGGTCGATCCAGTTGAGGTCGCCGCCGTTGAGCGCCGAACCCGGGTCTTCCGAGTAGCTTTTCGCCAGTTCGGCAAAGTCTTCGCCGGCTTCGATGCGGTCGTAGAGTTTCTGCGCCAGGCGCTTGGTCTCTTCTTCGCTGCGAATCTCGCTTGGCTTGATCAGGATGTGGCGCACATGCACTTCATCGCGCACCTGATTGCCGCCACCGCGCTTGTCCAGCAGCTTGAGAATGATAAAGCCGCCTGGGGTGCGCGCTGGCTGGGTGATATCGCCCACGGCCATTGCGCTCAGTTCACGGTCGAACGGAGGAGGCAATTGAGCAGCTTTACGCCAGCCCATGTCGCCGCCTTCCAGGGCGTTGTCGCTGCCGGAGCGGGCAATCGCCAATTGCGCGAAGTCCGCACCTTGCTTGAGTTGCTGGTACACGTCCATGGCCTGGCGGGCGGCACTCTGAATCGCTTCGGAGTTGGCGCTTTCCGGGGTCGGGATCAGGATATTGGCCAGGTGCAGTTCTTCGGAGAGCTGCATCTTGCCCAGGTCCGAGGCCAGGAAGTTCTTCACTTCCTGTTCCGATACCTGAATACGCTCGGCCACCCGGCGCTGACGCACGCGGCTGATGATCATTTCACGGCGCACCTGGTCACGAGCGTCTTCATAAGACAGGCCGTCGCGGGCCAGAGCGGCACGGAACTGCTCGATGCTCATGCTGTTGCGCTGGGCAATGGTGCCGATGGCCTGGTTCAGTTCTTCATCGGTGATGCGGATGCCGGAACGCTCGCCAATCTGCAGTTGCAGGTTTTCAACGATCAGACGCTCCAGAACCTGCTGTTCCAGGACGCTGGTAGACGGCACACCACCGCCACGCTTGGCGATGGTTTGCTGAACTTCGTTAACCCGCTGGTCCAACTGGCTCTGCATGACCACGTCGTTGTCGACGATGGCCACAACCTTGTCGATGGACTGCACTGCGGCGCTGGCCGCAGTGCTCAGGAACAGCGCGCCCAACATCAGCGGGCGCAGACAATCAGAAAGCTTGGTCTTCACGTTCACGATAACCTTGGATGCCTTTGTCGAGGAAGCTCTCTACTTTGGTGCCCATGACGCCACCGAGACCCTTCAGAACAATTTGGAGGAAGATGCCGCGGTCGCCTTTCTCGTTCTCCGGAGCGTTCTGACTGAACTCGTCATACTTGACCCAGTAACGGCTGATCAGGCGCAGTTTCCAGCAGCAGTTGTCGTATTCGAAACCACCGAAGGCCTCGAGCGTGCGGTTACGGTTGTAGTCGTACTGCCAGCGGCTGATGGCGTTCCATTGCGGCACGATCGGCCAGATCACCGAGAAGTCATGCTGCTGGATCTTGTAGTAGTCCTTCACGTAGCCAGGCGTACCTGGAGTGCCGTAGTCGCCGCCCATTTTCCAGGTACCGCTGTTCTGGTCGTAGCGGATCTGGTCGTTGCGATAGCGATAGCCGGCGTTGACCACCTTGTTCGGGTTGTCTTCAGGCTGGTAGTGGAACATCGCACTGCCGGAGCGTGCGGTGTGGCTGTCCGGGTCCCAGTTGTACTCTGCGTTGGCGCGCCAGTCGCGGTTGAAACGGTATTCGTATTCAAGGGCGTAAGGCGAGACGTTGGACGTTGCATCGTCGCGAGTGCGGTAGTCGATACCTGGCAACTGGACGGTGCGATCCTTGAAGTATAGGGCCTGGCCAACGCTGACGCGCTGACGCTGGAAGCCGTTGTCTTCGATCCAGCGGCTGGTCACGCCCAGAGACAGCTTGTTCTCGTCGCCGACACGGTCTGAACCAGAGAAGCGGTTTTCACGAAACAGCGACGAGTAGTTGAAGGTGGATTCGCCGGTATCGAATACCGGGATGTCCTTCTGGTCTTCCTCGGGTACATAGAGGTAGAACGCACGCGGCTCCAGGGTCTGGCGGTAGTTCTTGCCAAACCATTGAGTGTCACGGTCGAAGTACAGGCCGCCGTCGACGCTGGCGATTGGTACGCCGCGGTTTTGTGAGCTCTTGTACGACTCACCCAAGGCAGCAGCTCTATTCCTGTTGGTGACCAAGTCGTCTTTGCCTTGGCCATCCAGATCAAGATTGTACTGGGTGTACATATACTTCAGGGATGGAGTCAGATAGCCATAGCTCCAGTTCAACGGCAGGCTGACACCGGGCTTGAGGTTCAAGCGATCACCGTTGGCGCGGGCCAGGCCCGCTACGTTGGTGTCCAGGCGCGGATTGCCTACCAGCCCGGTGATAGGGTCAATCGGTCCGCCATCTTTATCTGTGTAGTTGCCCTTCAGTAGATCCCGCTCAAACCGAACCAGCTCGGTTTCATAGGTGAAATCCAGACCTTGCGGATGGTACGGCAGCGCACCGTTGAAGGTGATCTGCGGCAGCTTGTTGTACGGAGTGATGTTGGAGACGCTTGCCAGCTCAAACGCTTGTACGTTGAGGCGTGCGGTGTAGTCATCACCACGGTAGGTCACTACGCCTTGCTGGTTGACGTAATCGTTAGTTTTCACGCCGATCTGATCGGTTTCCAGGTCCTGGAAGTAATACGGATCGCTGATTTTGGTGTAGTCGACCTCGGTCATCACTCGCGAATCAAGCCCGCCCTTATGCTGCCAGTTGAGCATGTAGCGGGTTTTTTCGTAGTCGGTCTGCTTCTTGCGATCGGTGTCGTCGTCATTGAGGTAGGCGGCGCCGAACTGACCCTCGCTGCTCTTGGTCAGGTAGCGGAACTCGCCTTCCATCAACAGGCCGCGCTTGGACATGTAGCGCGGGTACAACGTGGCATCGTAGTTCGGTGCCAGGTTGAAGTAGTAGGGCGTGACCAGCATGAAGCCGGTATCGCCGCCTGTGCCGATGCTCGGCGGCAGGAAGCCGGACTGACGACGGTCGTCGATCGGGAAATAAATATACGGGGTGTAGAGCACCGGAATGTCTTTGACCCGCAAGGTCACGTTGGTCGCGGTACCGAAGCCGGTGGCC
Organism: Pseudomonas sp. LPH60; assembly: GCF_030718165.1. NCBI lineage: Bacteria > Pseudomonadati > Pseudomonadota > Gammaproteobacteria > Pseudomonadales > Pseudomonadaceae > Pseudomonas > Pseudomonas sp. LPH60. The sequence goes on along the minus strand of NZ_JAVAJH010000004.1, from coordinate 31,582 downwards.
GGGTTCAAGGTGATGTTGTTGCCCTTGAGCTGCCAGGCGTTGCTGTTCGGTTCGCACGTGGTGTACGTACCATCCTTGAGGCGGATGATGGCGTTTTCCGCACGCTTGGCATACAGCGCACTGCCGCGAACCCGCGACTTGTGCATCACGTATTCGGCGTTATCGACCTTGGCTTCGCCAGTGTCGAGTTGCACGTCGGCGTGGTCGCCGACCATCAGCGTGCCGTTATCGCGGATGCGTACGTTGCCGCTGAGCTCGCCACGGTTCTCGGCCTGATACAGGTTGGCCTCGTCGGCTTCGACCTGCATGCTGCCCTGGCGCATGACCACGTCACCGGCCAGGGTCGCCACCTGTTCTTCCTGCTGATAACGCGAGGCCTTGGCACCGATAAAGGTGGGGGCGTCACTTTTATTCGTCTTGTCATTCATGCCAGGACGAATTGGTTCGATATAGGAACCAGAGCAGTAAGGACCGGTTTCGGCCAATTGAGCGGCGGTGAGCTTCTCGCGCGGTACCCAGTCGAGGTGGCTGTAGTCCGCGCTGCGGGACTTCAGACCCCGGCCTTTGGCCTCGGTGACCAGCACTGGCTTGTCGCCGGTAGCTTGTTCTGCGGTGCCACTGTCGGTTGCGGTGGCGCCGTTGGAACTGACCGAGCTGGCATCGTGAATCGGCCGTGGAGGCAGTGGGGCTGCACTGGCTTTCGGCGCACAGGCCCAGCCACCCGAAGCAGAGACTGAGCAGTCATACTGTTCCGCGGCGACCACGAAGGAAGTGGCTAGAGGTTGCAGGGCCAGCAAACCGCCGGTAACCAGCAACGGAAATTTTTTACGAAACGCGGGGGATTTCAATGCCATCTTATTAGTCCGGGCTTCCTGCGTGCCATCTGCCCGCGGTGTGGGCCGCACGCCTCTCGATGGTCTGAAAAAGATGCTGGATAATAAAGCATGACCCGCTTGACGGCTAGCGCCGTCGGAGACCCTTGTAATGCCTGACCAAGATGTACGCTTGCAACACCTGAAAGTTTGGCTCGATGAGCAGTTGGCGATTGTTTATGCAGCACAAGGCTGGGGTGAAGTACCCCCGGCGACATTGACCGCGGCCAGCAGCGACGCGAGTTTCCGCCGTTATTTCCGTTGGCAGGGTGCAGGCCGCAGCTTTGTGGTCATGGATGCTCCGCCCCCCCAGGAAAACTGCAAACCCTTCGTGGATATCGCCCAGTTGCTGGCGACTTCCGGCATCAATGTGCCGAAAATTTATGCCCAAGACTTGGTTCGGGGCTTTTTATTGCTCAACGACCTGGGCAACAAGACCTATCTCGATGTGATCGACGAAAGCAATGCCGATGCACTTTTCGACGATGCACTGCAGGCCTTGCTGGCGTTTCAACAGTTGCCGATGGATGCGCCATTGCCCAGCTACGATGTCGCTCTCTTGCGCCGTGAGCTGGAGCTGTTTCCTGAGTGGTACGTCGGACGTGAACTGGCTGTCACGCTCAGTGCGCAGCAGCGCGAACAGTGGCAGCGGGTCAGTGACCTGCTGATCGACAGCGCCCTGGCGCAGCCCAAGGTGCTGGTGCATCGCGACTATATGCCTCGCAACCTGATGCTCAGCGAACCGAATCCAGGGGTGCTGGACTTTCAGGATGCGGTCTACGGCCCAGTGACCTACGACGTGACCTGCCTGTTCAAGGATGCCTTCCTCAGTTGGCCGCAGCCCCGGGTGCGTGGCTGGCTGGAGGGCTATTGGCACCAGGCCCGAGCGCTGGGGATTCCGGTCCAGGAAGACTTCGAGGAGTTCCTCCGGGCCAGTGACCTGATGGGCGTACAGCGTCACCTCAAGGTGATCGGTATCTTCTCGCGGATATGCCACCGCGATGGCAAGCCTCGTTACCTGGCCGACGTGCCACGGTTCTTTGCCTATATAGAAGCAGTGCTGGCCCGTCGTCCCGAATTGGCCGAGCTTTCGCAACTGCTGCTCAGCCTGCGCCAGCCAGCGGGAGCCGATGCATGAAGGCAATGATTCTGGCCGCCGGCAAGGGCGAGCGCATGCGCCCCCTGACCCTGGCCACCCCCAAGCCGCTGTTGCCTGTAGCCGGCATGCCCCTGATCGAATACCACCTGCTGGCGCTGGCCAAGGCGGGTTTTTGCGACATCGTCATCAACCATGCCTGGCTTGGCCAGCAGATCGAGGACGCCCTTGGCGACGGTCAACGCTGGGCCCTGAACATTCAGTACTCGGCGGAAAGCGAGCCTCTGGAAACCGCTGGCGGTATTTTCAAAGCCTTGCCCTTGTTGGGGGATGAGCCGTTTCTGGTGGTCAATGGCGATATCTGGACCGACTACGACTTCGCCTCCTTGCGTCGGCCCCTGGCTGGACTGGCTCACCTGGTGATGGTGGATAACCCGGCGCACCATCCCAGCGGTGGCGATTTCTGCCTGCAGGACGGGATGTTGCACGATGTCCGGCCCGGAGCTGCAGCCCTGACCTTTAGTGGGATTTCGGTTCTGCATCCGAATTTGTTCCAGCACTGTGTCCCGGGCCCCTGCAAACTGGCACCGCTGTTGCGCGAGGCCATGGCCCGGGGACAGGTCAGCGGCGAGCATATGCAGGGGCAATGGATCGACGTGGGAACGGTCGAGCGTCTGGCGCAGGTCGAAGCCCTGCTGCAAGCGAGGCGCTGATATGTGGTGGCCAGGGACTCTGATCGGAGCCGGAGCGGGTTTTGCAATTGCCAGCATTCCGGGGGCCATGCTTGGTGCGTTGTTGGGGCAGGCTCTGGACCGGCGCCTGCAACTGCACAGCTGGGCGCATGTGCGTGAGCGCCTGGGCGGTCGCCCAGCGTTGCGCAATGATGAATTGCTGTTCGTGTTGCTGGGGCGCTTGGCGAAAAGTGATGGCCGGGTGGTGGATGGGCATATCCAGCAGGCGCGTCAGGAGATGCGTTCGCTGGACATGAACGATTCAGCCCAGCGCCGTGCCATTGCAGCCTTCAATCGAGGCAAGTCGGGCAATGACCGTCTGCGCGGTTATCTGCGGCGCCTGAGTGCCCAGCCCCATGCCGCGGAGGGTGTGTTGCGTGCCTGCTGGCGGATGGTTTGGGCCGATGGCCGGGTGGGTCCGGCGGAGCGTGAACTGATCCAGCTCTGGGGTAAATGGCTGGGCTGGACCACGGAACAGATCCAGGCGCTGGCGCAGGAGTATGGCCCGGCGCGCAGGTCGTTGGCCGAGGGAACCCTGACCTATCAGGAGGCGTTGCGCCTGTTGGGGGTTGCTGCCACTGCTGAACCGGCACAGATCAAGCGCGCCTATCGCCGCCTGCTTAGTCGTCATCACCCGGACAAGATCGCCGGTAGCGGTGCCAGTGCAGCCCAGGTGCGGGAGGCGACGGAAACGACCCGTGAATTGCACAGCGCCTATGCCCTGATACGCGAGCGCCGGGATTTCCGCTGAGGCGTGGCCGGGCCGCCATTGCCAGTCAGGCAGTGGCGGCTCGAGCTCTTCAGCTGTCGGTGTTCTGCGGGTTCAACCAGCCACGTACCCGGCGGAACAGCTGCTCTTGCTGGGCGGCATGATTGCCGGGCAGGGCTTTGAGGGCGATCTGGCTGAAGTTTGAATGCTTCAGGCGCTTGCTGGCTTGCAGTCGTTCCAGTGCCGCTTTCTGCGCAGCGCTTTTGTCGACATAGTAGAAATCTGCGGTTGCCAGCTTCAGGGTCGGTGTCAGCTCTGCCAGTTGTGGCTTGCCATTGGCAGGTGTCTGGGCAGCCACCATCACCAGCTTCTGTACCTGGGAGGGCTGCTTTTCGCTCAGGTAGCGTGCGGCCCAGTAGGCGCCGGTGCCGTGGCCCAGGAGCACGATGCTGCGGGCATTCTGCTGTTCGGCGAAGGCCAGGGCTGCATCGATCCGGGTGAAGATGCGCTCGGCATCGGCCTTGACCTGTTCTTCGGTGCTTTCTGCGACGGCGCGGTCCGCCACGTCGGCTTCGCCACCGGCGGCTTGTTCGATGGGCTTGGCCTCGGCGCTGGCGTCTTTGGCGGTGTTGCTGGTGTCCGCTGGCGGCGGCGCGGCCTCGACGATCCGCGGTTGTGCCGCTTCGCTGAGCATGTCCGGCAGGGTCAGGCTCAGGCTGCCCCAGTCAGTGTCCGGCAGTTTATTGCGCAGTGGGGCCACGGCTTGGGGCCAGTCGGCGCTTTCGCCGGCTCCCGGGAGGATAATCACCACGCCCTTGGGTTCGCTGGTGTTGGCCGGTTTCCACAGGGCCAGGAAGGTGTCGCCACCGGCTTGCAACTGTTGTTGCTCCTGGGCAGGCAACTGACGCTCCAGGGCGCTGGCATCTTCCTGGCTGCGTTCAGGCAGGGTTTGGCGTTGCGCCGGTTGTTCCTCGGGGCTCTTGGTTTCCGGGGCCGGGTCGGCGGCTTCCACAGAAAAGGTCCAAGGCAGGATCAGCGACAGGCACAATGCAGGCAGTGCCGAGCGGTGGACAAGGGGCATCGGATATTCCAGGCCAGAAGTAATTCCGGCAGCCTAATGGGTTGGTCAGTATTTGTCAGGGTGTGAGACTTCAGATGATGCGTTTTCGCTGCCTTCTGCTTATCGGCTGTCTGTGCCTTCCCTTGATAGGCGGGGCGGCACCGACGCCCCATGTGCCCACAGCCCCCTTGAGCCACGAGCAGCGTCAATGGCTTGAACAACACCCGGAGTTGCGGGTGGGGCTGGTACTGCAGGCACCGTTCGCCCAATACGACCGGCGTCTGCAGCGCCTGTCCGGGGCTAACGTCGAACTGATGCAGACCTTGGCCCAGGCGCTGAAGATTGAACTCAGCTGGCGCAACTTTCCCGATCAGGCACAGCTGGAAAGAGCCCTGCGCGACGGCGAAGTGGACATGGCCCCCGGCCTGACCCAGACGCCCGCGGGCCTGAGGCTGTGGCTGTTCAGCGACCCATATATGCGTGTGCCACAGCTGGTGGTGGGTGAGCGCAAGGGCGCGGGGGCCGTGGAACTGGAGAAGCTCGACAGCCAGGCCCGAGTCGCGGTGCGCATGCCCAGCGCGGTGGCCGATTACCTGCGCCTGACCTACCCCAACCTGAATCTGCAAGGGGTTCCCCTGGAGCGCCAGGCCCTGCAACTGCTGCTGAGCCAGCAAGCCCGTTATGCGGTTGTGGATGAAGCCCAGCTCAGTCGCCTGTCGGCGGAGGCAGAGTTTTCCGGGTTGGCGGTGGTGGGGGATATCGGCCTGCCGCAGCTGTTACGGGTAGCAACCCGTCGCGACTGGCCGGAGCTGGCCAGTATCGTAGAGGCTGGCTTGCACGCGATCCCGGCCAAGGAGCTGGAGCAATTGCACAGTCGTTGGCTGCAGCCCAAGTACCCGCGCCTGGGAGAATCCCCCGGCGTCTGGCAGAACCTCAGCCTACTGTTGATGATCCTGTTGCTGGCCAGCTTGGCGACTGTCTTCTGGCAGCGTCGTCAGCAACGCAGTCTGGAGCAGAGGTTGCTGGCGGCACGTGAGGATATCGCCCTGCGCGCCGCCAGCGAAGAAGCCCTGCGCCTGACCCAGTTTTCCATTGATCAAAGCACTGTGGGCATTCTCTGGGTCAACTGGGACAGTCATGTGCGTTATGCCAATCGGGCCGCTGAAGAGATGCTCGGTTATCCGGCGGGCGGAGTGATCGACCGCCCGCTGATCGATTTCGAACCCAACCTGCACATGGATCGCTGGCTCAACCTGTGGAAGCGTGCCCGGGCCAGTGAGGAGGGCGCGCAGAGTTTCGAGACCCAGTGCGTGCGTGCTGACGGCAGTATCCTGCCGGCGGACGTGTCCTTGAGCTTCCTGCGTTTTCGCGACAGTGAATACCTGGTGGTCTACCTCAATGACGTCACCGAGCGTCGTCGTGCGCTGGCGGCGCTGCGGGAAAGCGAGGCGCGCCTGCAGGGTATCGCCGCCAACGTCCCGGGCCTGGTGTTCCGCCTGGAGCGAGCGCCGGTCACCGGGCAGATCGATTTCGCCTATATCAGTGAAGGCAGTGAAACCCTGGTGGGCTACTCGCCGGCGACACTGGCCCACCGGGACACCGGCCTGCGCAGCCTGGTGCACCCGGACGACAAGGCCAGTTATCACCAGACCCAGGATCAGGCCCTGGACACCGATAGCGACTGGTCCTGGCAAGGTCGCATCCTGACCCGCCAGGGCCAGCAGCGCTGGGCCGAGATCAAGGCCATCACCCGCCGCCTGGATGACGGCGCTTTTGTCTGGGACGGCATTGTCTGGGACATCAGCGAAAGCAAGCGCATCGAGCTGGAGCTGGCCAGCTCCCGTGAGCAATTGCGGGAATTGTCGGCGCACCTGGAAAGCGTGCGCGAAGAAGAAAAGGCCCGCATTGCCCGGGAAGTCCATGACGAGCTGGGGCAGATGCTCACCGTGCTCAAGCTGGAAACCTCCATGTGCGAACTGGCCTATGCCCAACTCGACCCGGGCTTGCACGAACGACTCAACAGCATGAAGCGCCTGATTGCCCAACTGTTCCAACTGGTGCGCGACGTGGCCACGGCCCTGCGGCCGCCGATCCTCGATGCGGGCATCGCGTCGGCCATCGAATGGCAGGCCCGACGGTTCGAAGCACGCACACAGATCCCTTGCCTGGTTCAAGTGCCGGATAACCTGCCGCGCCTGAGTGACGCCAAGGCCGTCGGCCTGTTTCGTATCCTCCAGGAGGCCCTGACCAATGTCATGCGCCATGCCCAGGCGCATACTGTGGAACTGACCCTGGCCCTGGAAGAGGGCGAGTTGTGCATGACCATCAGCGATGACGGCCTTGGTTTCGACACCGCCTCGGCACGCCCGACGTCCTTTGGCCTGGTGGGCATGCGCGAGCGGGTGCTGATCATGGGCGGCAGCCTGTCGCTGCACAGTGAACAGGGAGAGGGCACCCTCCTGAGTGTCCGGGTGCCCCTGGACCGAGAACAATAACGAGGAGACGCGCGTGATCCGTGTACTGGTAGCCGAAGACCACACCATTGTCCGCGAAGGCATCAAGCAGCTGATCGGTCTGGCCAAGGACCTGCTGGTGGTGGGCGAGGCGAGCAACGGTGAACAGCTGTTGGAAACCCTGCGCCAAGTGCCCTGTGAAGTGGTGCTGCTGGATATCTCCATGCCCGGGGTAAACGGCCTGGAAGCCATTCCACGGATTCGGGCCCTGAACAATCCCCCGGCGATCCTGGTGCTGTCGATGCATGACGAGGCGCAGATGGCGGCGCGTGCGCTGAAGATCGGCGCTGCCGGCTACGCCACCAAGGACAGCGATCCTTCACTGTTGCTGACGGCAATCCGCAAGGTGGCGTCCGGTGGGCGTTACATCGACCCGGACCTGGCGGACCGTATGGTCTTCGAGGTCGGCCTGACCGATGCCCGGCCCTTGCATTCGCTGCTTTCCGAGCGCGAGTTCTCGGTCTTCGAACGCCTGGCCCAGGGTGCCAACGTCAATGACATTGCTCAGCAACTGGCCCTGAGCAGCAAGACCATCAGCACCCACAAGGCGCGGCTGATGCAGAAGCTCAATATCACCTCCCTGGCGGAACTGGTGAAATACGCCATGGAGCACAAGCTGCTCTGACGTCATCTGCAGTGCTCTCTCCACCTCCCGGGGAGGGCACTTATCCATTTACGACATCCCCGCTTTCGGCCTTCTGCCGTTTCTTGCTGCTTGTAGCTTGCCGCTGGCCTCTGCCCTTATCCAATCCCGCCATCCTTGTAGGGCAATCCCTACACGCAACCTTCCAGGCGGCTGAGGCGAATCTCTCCTGCGCCCCGATTTGCGCGGCCTGCGGCCTCCACTAGGCTTGTTCCACAGCCGTCTAAAACAAAAGGTGTGGGTATGAGCGAGGTTGATTCAAGCGCTGGGGCCAACGATGTTCTGGTCAGCTTTCGTGGTGTGCAGAAAAGCTACGACGGTGAAAACCTGATCGTCAAAGACCTCAACCTGGATATTCGCAAAGGCGAGTTCCTCACCCTGCTGGGGCCGTCCGGGTCCGGCAAGACCACCAGCCTGATGATGCTGGCCGGTTTCGAGACCCCAACCGCCGGCGAGATCCAGCTGGCCGGGCGCTCCATCAACAATGTACCGCCGCACAAGCGCGACATCGGCATGGTGTTCCAGAACTACGCCTTGTTTCCGCACATGACCGTGGCCGAGAACCTGGGCTTTCCGCTGTCGGTGCGCGGCCTCAGCAAGACCGACATCAGTGAACGGGTCAAACGGGTGCTGAGCATGGTTCAGCTCGATGCCTTCGCCCAGCGTTATCCGGCGCAATTGTCCGGTGGCCAGCAGCAGCGTGTGGCCCTGGCCCGTGCCCTGGTGTTCGAGCCGCAGTTGGTGCTGATGGACGAACCCCTCGGGGCTCTGGACAAGCAACTGCGTGAGCACATGCAGATGGAAATCAAGCATCTGCACCAGCGCCTGGGTGTGACCGTGGTCTACGTGACTCACGACCAGGGCGAGGCCCTGACCATGTCCGATCGGGTGGCGGTGTTCCATCAGGGCGAAATCCAGCAGATTGCCCCGCCGCGCACTCTTTACGAAGAGCCCAAGAACACCTTCGTCGCCAACTTCATTGGCGAGAACAACCGTCTCAACGGTCGGCTCCACAGCCATACCGGCGAGCGTTGCGTGGTGGAGCTGGGGCGTGGCGAAAAAGTCGAGGCGCTGGCGGTGAACGTCGGCCAGGTCGGCGGCCCGGTGACCCTTTCCATCCGTCCGGAGCGCGTGAGCCTTAACGGCTCCAGCGAACGCTGCGTCAACCGCTTCTCCGGGAGGGTGGCGGAATTCATCTATCTGGGCGACCACGTCCGGGTGCGCCTGGAAGTCTGCGGCAAGAGCGACTTCTTCGTGAAACAACCGATTGCCGAGCTCGATCCTGCGCTGGCGGTGGGCGACGTGGTGCCGCTTGGCTGGCAAGTCGAGCACGTTCGCGCGCTTGACCCGCTTCTAGAGGCGAATTGATCGCCCCCTGCAACACCAACCTGCACGTGGAGAACACAATAATGTTGAGATCCCTGAAATTCACCGCCCCCCTCAGCGCTATCGCTGTGGCACTGGGCATGCTGGGTGCGGCACACGCCATGGCGGCGGGTCCCGACCTGACCGTGGTGTCCTTTGGTGGGGCGAACAAGGCGGCTCAGGTCAAAGCCTTCTACGCGCCTTGGGAAGCCGCAGGCCATGGCAAGATCGTTGCTGGCGAGTACAACGGCGAGATGGCCAAGATCAAGGCCATGGTCGATACCAAGAGCGTGTCCTGGGATCTGGTAGAGGTCGAGTCTCCTGAACTGTCCCGCGGTTGCGACGAGGACATGTTCGAGCAACTGGACCCGGCCCTGTTCGGCAAGAGCGAAGACTACGTCAAGGGTGCCATCCAGCCTTGCGGCGTGGGCTTCTTCGTCTGGTCCACGGTGCTGGCCTACAACGCCGACAAGCTGAAAGCGGCCCCCGCCAGTTGGGCCGACTTCTGGGACACCAAGCAGTTCCCGGGCAAGCGCGGTCTGCGCAAGGGCGCCAAGTACACCCTGGAGTTCGCCCTGATGGCCGACGGCGTCGCGCCCAAGGATGTCTATAAAGTCCTGGCTGGCAAGGACGGCCAGGATCGCGCCTTCAAGAAACTCGATGAGCTCAAGCCCTACATTCAGTGGTGGGAAGCCGGCGCCCAGCCGCCGCAGTACTTGGCTTCCGGCGACGTGGTCATGAGCTCGGCCTACAACGGCCGGATCGCCGCAGTGCAAAAGGAAAGCAACCTGAAAGTGGTGTGGAACGGCGGCATCTACGACTTCGATGCCTGGGCCATTCCCAAAGGCCTGGACAAGGATCGCGCTGAAGCCGCGAAGAAGTTCATTGCCTACTCGGTACAGCCGCAGCAGCAGAAAACCTATTCGGAAAACATTGCTTACGGCCCAGCCAACATCCAGGCCGTGCCGCTGCTGGCCAAGGACATTCTCAAGGACATGCCCACTACCCCGGAAAACATCGCCAACCAGGTGCAGATCGACGTCAGCTTCTGGGCTGACAACGGTGAGCAACTGGAGCAGCGCTTCAACGCCTGGGCAGCCAAGTAACCACCCCGCTGTTGTAGGAGCGAGCTTGCTCGCGAGGGCGTGATCGGCACCACCACCGGTGTCGCCTGATGCGCCTTGTTCGCGGGCAAGCCCGCTCCTACCCCGGTGGTTTGTATTCGAAAGTTCGATTCGCGGAGTTTGTCATGACCATCACCGTTCCCTTGAACGCGGTCACCGGCCCGACCTTGAAGCAGCGGCTGGCCCGTGCCGAGCGGGTCAACCGCTGGAAGGCACAGGCCTTGATCGCGCCTCTGGTGCTGTTTCTGCTGCTGGTGTTCCTGGTACCGATTGTGGCGCTGCTGTACAAGAGCGTCGGCAACCCGGAAGTGGTCGGGGGCATGCCGCGCACTGTCGCGGCCGTGAGTGCCTGGGATGGTCGTGGCCTGCCCGCCGAAGCGGCCTACAAGGCCTTGAGCGAAGACCTGTTCGAAGCCCGCAAGAATCAAACCTTGGGCGATCTGTCCAAGCGCCTGAACATGGAGTTGGCCGGCTATCGCAGCCTGTTGACCAAGACCGCCCGTGCCTTGCCGTTCAAGGCCGAGCCCGAATCCTATAAAGAAGCCATGGAGAGTCTGGACGAGCGTTGGGGCGACCCGGCCTACTGGCAGGCGATCCGGCGCAACACCAGCAGCCTGACGCCCTATTATCTGCTGGCGGCGGTGGACCATCGCATCGATGACCTGGGAGAACTGGCCCCGGCCACCCCGGATCAGTCCATCTACCTGGACATCTTCGCCCGGACCTTCTGGATGGGCCTGGTGATCACCGCGATCTGCCTGGCGCTGGCCTATCCCCTGGCTTACCTGCTGGCCAACCTGCCGGCGCGCAAAAGCAATCTGCTGATGATCCTGGTGCTGCTGCCGTTCTGGACGTCGATCCTGGTGCGGGTAGCGGCGTGGATCGTGCTGCTGCAGTCCGGCGGCTTGATCAACAGTGCGCTGCTGGCCATGGGGGTGATCGATAAGCCGCTGGAGTTGGTGTTCAACCGCACCGGGGTCTACATCTCCATGGTGCATATCCTGCTGCCGTTCATGATCCTGCCGATCTACAGCGTGATGAAGGGCATCTCGCCCACTTACATGCGTGCAGCGATTTCCCTGGGCTGCCATCCATTCGCCAGCTTCTGGCGGGTGTATTTGCCGCAGACCTACGCCGGGGTCGGCGCCGGCTGTCTGCTGGTGTTCATCCTGGCCATCGGCTACTACATCACTCCGGCGCTGCTGGGCAGCCCGAACGACCAGATGGTCAGCTACTTCGTCGCCTTCTACACCAACACCAGTATCAACTGGGGCATGGCTACGGCCCTGGGCGGCCTGTTGTTGCTGGCGACCATCGTGCTCTATCTGATTTACAGCTGGCTGGTGGGCGCCAGTCGCCTGCGCCTGAGCTAAGGAGAGAATCGAAATGCTGAGCCCCTACATGTCGCCCGTTGAACGGGTCTGGTTCTACAGCTTGCGGATTCTCTGCGGCCTGATCCTGTTGTTCCTGGTATTGCCGGTGCTGGTGATCATCCCGCTGTCGTTCAACTCCGGGAGCTTTCTGGTGTATCCGCTGCAGGGCTTCTCGCTGCACTGGTACCAGGACTTCTTCGCTTCCGCCGAATGGATGCGAGCCCTGAAGAACAGCATCATTGTCGCCCCGGCCGCCACCTTGCTGGCGATGGTCTTCGGCACCCTGGCGGCGATCGGCCTGACCCGTGGCGACTTCCCCGGCAAGGCGCTGGTGATGGCCCTGGTGATTTCGCCGATGGTGGTGCCGGTGGTGATCATCGGCGTTGCCAGCTATCTGTTCTTTGCCCCGCTGGGCATGGGCAACAGTTTCTTCTCGCTGATCGTCGTGCATGCGGTGCTGGGGGTGCCCTTCGTGATCATCACCGTGTCGGCGACCCTGCAAGGCTTCAACCACAACCTGGTGCGGGCTGCAGCCAGCCTCGGCGCCTCGCCATTGACCACCTTTCGCCGGGTGACCTTGCCCCTGATCGCGCCTGGGGTCATCAGTGGTGCGCTGTTCGCCTTCGCCACTTCGTTCGACGAAGTGGTGGTGACCCTGTTCCTGGCCGGCCCCGAGCAAGCGACGTTGCCACGGCAGATGTTCAGCGGTATCCGCGAAAACCTCAGCCCGACCATCGCCGCCGCCGCCACGCTGCTGATCGCCTTCTCGGTGATTCTGCTGCTGACTCTGGAATGGCTGCGTGGGCGCAGTGAGAAGTTGCGCACCGCCCAGGTGTGAGGTCCTTGGCCTTCCTGACGGGTGTTGCCAGGCGCGGCACCGGTCAGGGAGAGAAGGGAATTCGTCTGCTGAATAGGCGACAATCGACAATCCGCGACTACGCTTGTGCCGGCTCCTACCTTTATATAAGAGGCTGCGCACATGAGTATTTCCTCTTTCAAGATCGCCCACAAACTGCTCACCGGCAGCACCGCCATCGAACAGTTGGCCGCCGAGCTGACCCGACTGGATGTGGATAACCCGCTGATTGTCACCGATGCTGCGTTGCTCAAGTCGGGCACGGTGGAACTGGCGCTGGCACACCTGGGTGAGCGCAGTTATGAGATTTTCGACCGGGTGCAGCCGGACCCAGAGATCGCCATTGTCGAAGACTGCATGCAGGTCTACCGCGAGGGCGGGCATGACGGCCTGATCGGCCTTGGGGGCGGTAGCGCCATCGATATCGCCAAGAGTGTCGCGGCTTATGCGGGCTACCATGGCGCCCTGGAGGATCTGTTCGGCGTTGATCAGGTCCCGCGCAAAGGACCACCGTTGATCGCCATTCCCACCACGGCCGGCACTGGCTCGGAAGTGACCAACGTGGCCATCCTGTCGGACAAGGCGGCGCTGTTGAAGAAAGGCATTGTCAGTGATTACCTGCTGCCGGACGTGGCCCTGGTCAGTCCACAGATGACCTTGACCTGTCCCCGCAGCGTCACGGCCGCCAGTGGTGTCGATGCCCTGGTTCACGCTGTCGAGTCCTACCTGTCCCTCAACGCCTCATCCATCACCGACTCCCTGGCCATTGGTGCGATCAAACTGATCGTCAAGGCGTTGCCCAAGGCTTATGCCAATCCGGCCAACCTGCAAGCCAGGGAGGACATGGCCACCGCCAGCCTGATGGCCGGCATGGCCTTCGGTAATGCCGGGGTCGGGGCGGTGCATGCCCTGGCCTATCCGCTGGGTGGACGTTTTCATGTGTCCCATGGCGTCGGCAATGCCTTGCTGCTGCCCTATGTCATGACCTGGAACAAGATGGCCTGCGTTGAGCGTATGCAGGATATCGCCGAAGCCATGGGGGTCCAGACGGCGCATTTGAGTGCCAGCGAGGCCGCTGATCGGGCCGTGGAGGCAATGACTGCGTTGTGCGCTGCGGTGGAAATCCCCAGCGGCTTGCGCAGCTTTGGCGTGCCGGAGGAGGCCATCCCCGCCATGGCGTTGGAGGCCGCGGGTATTGAGCGCCTGATGCGCAATAATCCGCGCAAACTGAGTCCTGCCGATATCGAGAAGATCTATCGCGCGGCTTACTGAAGATCGCGGTTACGGTGTGCGCTCCAAAGCATGAGGTATACAATGCGCGCCATCGTGATTCTGCTCAAAAAAGGTGCGTCATGCAGCCCTTCGCTATTGCTCCGTCGATTCTCTCTGCCGACTTCGCCCGTCTGGGTGAGGAAGTGGACAATGTCCTGGCCGCTGGTGCCGACATCGTCCACTTCGATGTCATGGACAACCACTATGTGCCGAACCTGACCATCGGCCCGATGGTCTGTTCTGCACTGCGCAAGTATGGGATCACCGCGCCGATCGATGCGCACCTGATGGTGACCCCGGTGGATCGCATCATCGGTGACTTCATCGAGGCAGGCGCGACCTACATCACCTTTCACCCCGAAGCCACGCTGCATGTGGACCGTTCCCTGCAAATGATCCGCGAGGGCGGCTGCAAGGCCGGCCTGGTGTTCAATCCGGCGACCCCGCTGGACGTGCTCAAGTATGTGATGGACAAGGTCGACATGGTCCTGCTGATGAGCGTCAACCCGGGCTTTGGCGGGCAGAAGTTCATTCCTGGGACCCTCGACAAGCTGCGCGAGGCACGGGCCCTGATCGACGCTTCCGGTCGCGATATCCGCCTGGAGATCGACGGTGGGGTGAACGTCGGCAACATCCGTGAGATCGCCGCCGCAGGCGCTGACACCTTTGTTGCCGGTTCGGCCATCTTCAATGCGCCGAACTATCAGGAAGTCATTGAGAAGATGCGCGCCGAACTGGCGCTGGCTCGGCCATGAGCGCATTTGAGCAGCTGTTCTCGGGGCGTTTGCCGCGACTGGTGATGTTCGACCTGGATGGCACCCTGGTCGATTCGGTGCCGGACCTCGCGGCCGCCGTGGATCAAATGCTGCTCAAGCTGGGGCGCAAGCCCGCGGGTATCGAGGCGGTGCGCGAGTGGGTCGGCAACGGTGCGCCGATGCTGGTGCGCCGGGCCCTGGCCAACAGCCTGGATGCCCAGGGTGTCGACGATGTCGAGGCGGAGCACGCTCTTGAGTTGTTCAACAGCGCGTACGAGGACAGCCACGAGCTGACTGTGGTCTATCCCGGTGTGCGCGAAACCCTCAAGTGGCTGCACAAGCAGGGCGTGGAAATGGCCCTGATCACCAACAAGCCCGAGCGTTTCGTCGCGCCATTGCTGGATCAGATGAAGATCGGCCGGTATTTCCGCTGGATCATCGGCGGCGACACCCTGCCGCAAAAAAAACCCGACCCGGCGGCACTGTTCTTCGTGATGAAGATGGCCAGTGTACCGGCGTCGCAGTCGCTGTTCGTCGGCGACTCGCGCAGCGATGTGCTGGCGGCCAAGGCGGCGGGGGTCAAGTGCGTGGCGCTGAGCTACGGCTATAACCACGGCCGGCCGATTGCCGAGGAGTCGCCGGCGCTGGTGATCGACAACTTGCGGGCGCTGATCCCCGGTTGCTTAGAACCAGCCGCTGAGATAACGTTGCCCGACGCTGTTCCATCCCCTTCTGGAAATTCCATCGTGGTGGTCACTCGCAAACTCTGGATGAAAGTCATCAAGGCCTTGGCCCGTTGGCGTTGGCGCGCCTGATTTTTGTCTGGCCGGCCCTGCCGGCACGTTTGCATACCTGACTGTTAGACCCTCAAGCCACGAGGCACCCCATGATTCGCGAAGAATTCCTGCGTTTGGCCGCAGCCGGTTACAACCGTATCCCGCTGGCCTGCGAAACCCTTGCCGACTTCGACACGCCGCTGTCGATCTACCTGAAACTGGCCGATCAGCCCAACTCCTACTTGCTGGAGTCGGTGCAGGGCGGTGAAAAGTGGGGGCGCTATTCGATCATCGGCTTGCCGTGCCGCACCGTATTGCGCGTGCATGGGCACCAGGTCAGCGTGAGCCATGACGGTGTCGAGATCGAGAGCCATGAAGTGGCTGATCCGCTGGCTTTCGTCGAGGAATTCAAAGCCCGTTACAACGTGCCGACCATCGCCGGCCTGCCGCGCTTCAACGGTGGCCTGGTGGGGTATTTCGGTTATGACTGCGTGCGTTATGTCGAGCCGCGCCTGGGCCAGTGCCCGAATCCAGACCCGATCGGCGTGCCGGATATCCTGCTGATGGTCTCCGATGCGGTGGTGGTGTTCGACAACCTGGCGGGCAAGATGCACGCCATCGTGCTGGCCGACCCCAGCCAGGACAACGCCTTCGAGGCCGGGCAAGCGCGCTTGCAGGAGTTGCTTGCGCAACTGCGCCAGCCGATCACGCCGCGTCCCGGGCTGGATTTCAGCAAGCAGCAGGCGGCCGATCCGGTATTCCGCTCCAGCTTCACCCAGGCGGACTACGAGCGAGCCGTGGACACCATCAAGGAGTACATCCTGGCCGGTGACTGCATGCAGGTGGTGCCGTCCCAGCGCATGTCGATTGACTTCAAGGCTGCGCCCATCGATCTGTACCGGGCGCTGCGCTGCTTCAACCCGACGCCCTATATGTACTTCTTCAACTTCGGCGACTTTCATGTAGTGGGCAGTTCGCCGGAAGTGCTGGTGCGGGTCGAGGACAACCTGATTACCGTGCGGCCGATTGCCGGCACCCGTCCGCGGGGCGCTACCGAGGAAGCCGACCTGGCCCTGGAACAGGACCTGCTGTCGGATGCCAAGGAAATCGCCGAGCACCTGATGCTGATCGATCTGGGGCGCAACGACACCGGTCGCGTATCCGAAATTGGCTCGGTGAAGCTCACCGAGAAGATGGTGATCGAGCGTTATTCCAATGTGATGCACATCGTCTCCAACGTCACCGGTCAACTGAAAGCCGGGCTGACGGCGATGGACGCCCTGCGGGCGATCCTGCCGGCGGGGACGTTGTCCGGGGCGCCGAAGATTCGCGCCATGGAAATCATCGACGAGCTGGAGCCGGTCAAGCGTGGGGTCTACGGCGGCGCTGTGGGTTACTTCGCCTGGAACGGCAACATGGATACCGCCATTGCCATTCGCACGGCGGTGATCAAGAACGGTGAGCTGCATGTACAGGCCGGTGGCGGGATTGTCGCCGACTCAGTGCCGACCCTGGAGTGGGAAGAGACGCTGAACAAGCGTCGCGCAATGTTCCGTGCCGTGGCGCTGGCAGAACAAACCCCCGCATCCAAGGTTTGAGGAGTTTCCATAATGTTGCTGATGATCGATAACTACGACTCCTTCACCTACAACGTCGTCCAGTATCTGGGCGAGTTGGGTGCCGAAGTGAAAGTGGTACGCAATGACGAGCTGACCGTGGCTGAAATCGAAGCCCTCAAGCCCGAGCGTATCGTGGTCTCGCCTGGCCCTTGCACGCCGACCGAGGCCGGTGTCTCCATCGAGGCGATCAAGCATTTCGCCGGCAAGCTGCCGATTCTGGGCGTGTGCCTGGGCCACCAGTCCATCGGCCAGGCTTTTGGCGGCCAAGTGGTGCGAGCCCGGCAAGTGATGCACGGCAAGACCAGCCCGGTGTTTCACCGTGACCTGGGGGTGTTCAACGGTTTGAACATGCCGCTGACCGTGACCCGTTACCACTCGCTGGTGGTCAAGCATGAGAGCCTGCCCGAGTGCCTCGAAGTCACGGCTTGGACCCAGTTGGAAGACGGCTCCGTCGACGAAATCATGGGGCTGCGCCACAAGACGCTGAATATCGAAGGGGTGCAATTTCACCCCGAGTCTATCCTCACCGAGCAGGGCCACGAGCTGTTCGCCAACTTCCTCAAACAGAGCGGCGGCACGCGCTAAGGACTTTTCATGGATATCAAGACTGCCCTGAGCCGTATTGTCGGCCATCTGGACCTGAGCACCGATGAGATGCGCGATGTCATGCGCGAGATCATGACTGGCCAATGCACCGATGCGCAGATTGGCGCCTTCATGATGGCCATGCGCATGAAAAGCGAAAGCATCGACGAGATCGTCGGCGCGGTATCGGTGATGCGTGAACTGGCTGACACGGTCGAACTGAAAACCCTCGACGGTGTGGTGGATGTAGTCGGCACCGGCGGTGACGGTGCGAACATTTTCAACGTTTCCACAGCGTCTTCCTTTGTTGTTGCCGCCGCCGGCTGCACCGTCGCCAAGCATGGTAACCGTGCGGTATCCGGCAAGAGCGGCAGCGCCGATCTGTTGGAGGCGGCCGGGATCTACCTGAACCTGACGCCAGTCCAGGTCGCGCGCTGCATCGACAACGTCGGCATCGGCTTCATGTTTGCCCAGTCTCATCACGGCGCCATGAAGTATGCCGCCGGCCCGCGCCGAGACCTCGGCCTGCGCACCCTGTTCAACATGCTTGGCCCGCTTACGAATCCGGCCGGCGTGAAACATCAGGTGGTGGGAGTATTCACTCAGGCCTTGTGCCGGCCATTGGCCGAGGTTTTGCAACGTCTGGGCAGCAAACATGTGCTGGTGGTGCATTCCCAGGATGGCCTGGACGAGTTCAGCCTGGCGGCGCCGACCTATGTTGCCGAGCTGAAGAATGACCAGATCACCGAGTACTGGGTACAGCCCGAGGACTTGGGCATGAAGAGCCAGAGTCTGTTTGGCTTGGTGGTGGAGAGCCCGGCGGCGTCCCTTGAGCTGATCCGCGATGCCCTGGGACGACGCAAGACCGAGCACGGCCAGAAGGCCGCCGAGATGATTGTGCTCAATGCCGGTGCGGCGCTGTATGCCGCGGATCATGCCAGCAGCTTGAGAGAGGGCGTGGCCCTGGCGCACGATGCCTTGCACACCGGCTTGGCCCGGGAAAAGCTCGAGGAGCTGGGCGCCTTTACCGCGGTGTTCAAGCAGGAGAATGAAGGATGAGTGTGCCGACAGTTCTGGAAAAAATCCTCGCCCGCAAGGTTGAGGAAGTTGCCGAGCGCAGCGCTCGCGTCAGTCTGGCCGAGCTGGAGAGCCTGGCGCGGGCAGCCGATGCGCCGCGGGGTTTCGCCAGGGCGCTGCAGGAGCAGGTCAAGCTCAAGCAGCCGGCGGTGATTGCCGAGATCAAGAAAGCTTCGCCGAGCAAAGGCGTGATCCGCGAGAATTTCGTGCCGGCAGAGATCGCCAAGAGCTACGAGAAGGGCGGTGCCACTTGCCTGTCGGTGTTGACTGACGTCGATTACTTCCAGGGGGCCGATGCCTACCTGCAGCAGGCCCGCGCGGCCTGCAAACTGCCGGTGATCCGCAAGGATTTCATGATCGATCCCTACCAGATCGTCGAAGCCCGTGCCCTCGGTGCCGACTGTGTGCTGCTGATTGTCGCTGCGCTGGACGACCAGCGGATGGCCGAGTTGGCCACGGTGGCCAAGGGCGTCGGTCTGGATGTGCTGGTGGAAGTGCACGACGGCGACGAGTTGGAGCGGGCGCTGAAGACCCTCGACACACCGTTGGTCGGGATCAACAACCGCAATCTGCATACCTTCGAAGTCGACCTGGAAACCACTCTCGACCTGCTGCCGCGGATTCCTCGCGATCGCCTGGTGATTACCGAGAGCGGCATTCTCAACCGTGCCGATGTCGAGCTGATGGAAATCAGTGATGTCTATTCGTTCCTGGTGGGCGAGGCATTCATGCGCGCCGAGAGCCCGGGCAGCGAGTTGCAACGCTTGTTCTTCCCTGAGCGCGGCGTGCCGGTCAGCGGTTCGACCCTGGACTGAACCTGAAACAATGAATAAGCCGGCGATGCCGGCTTTTTCGTATCTATTGCAAAGGATTTCCACTGTCATGACCCAACCCCTTGCCTTGACTGTCGAAGCTGGCCTGCAGGCCGAGCAGGATCTGCTGGCGCTGGTGTGTGCTGGCGAGCAGGAGTTTGGGCTGCTGTTCTGGCAGCCCAGCGATCGGGCGCTGGTGATGCCTCGGCGCTTGAGTCGCCTGCCGGGGTTCGAGCAGGCCTGCCAGGCGTCGGCGGCCAACGGCTGGCCGGTGCTGCTGCGGGAAACCGGCGGTGAGCCGGTGCCGCAATCGGCAGCCACGGTGAATATTGCGCTGGTTTATGCGCCACCGCGCAGCGAGGGGGATCAGGGGCGGATCGAAACGGCCTATCGGCGTCTGTGCCAGCCGATTTGCGATCTGCTCAGTGAGCTGGGAGGCAATCCGTCGTTGGGGGAGGTGGACGGCGCCTTTTGCGATGGACGTTTCAACGTCAATCTGGAGGGGCGCAAGATGGTCGGTACAGCCCAGCGCTGGCGTCAGAGCAAAGGCGGACAGCGCCCGGTGGGGCTGGTACACGGTGCCCTGCTGTTGGATAACGAGCGCGACTCCATGGTGGGGGCGGTCAATACCTTCAATCAGGCTTGCGGCCTGGAGCAGCGTTGCCGGGCTGAAAGCCACATCGCCCTGCATGAGGCATTTACCGCAGAGAATGCCGTGGCCCGGCTGGACAGCCTGTACCGGCAGATGCTCAAGAGCTTTCTGCCGGGTTAGCGGGTGCCGAACACCACCATGGTCTTGCCTTTGACGTGAACCAGGTTGCGTTCCTCAAGATCCTTGAGGACGCGGCCGACCATTTCTCGGGAGCAGCCGACTATCCGGCCGATCTCCTGACGGGTGATCTTGATCTGCATGCCGTCAGGGTGGGTCATGGCATCCGGTTGCTTGCACAGCTCCAGCAGGCAGCGGGCAACCCGTCCGGTCACGTCGAAGAACGCCAGGTCGCCGACCTTGCGCGTGGTATTGCGCAGGCGCTGGGCAATCTGCCCGCTGAGGACGTAGAGAATGTCCGGGTCGTTCTGCGACAACTCGCGAAACTTGATGTAGCTGATCTCGGCAACTTCGCATTCCACTTTGGCCCGTACCCAGGCGCTGCGCTGCTGTTCGTGCCCGGCCTCTTCGAAAAGCCCCAGTTCACCGAAGAAATCCCCGGCGTTGAGGTAGGCGATGATCATCTCCCGGCCATCGTCGTCCTCGATGAGGATGGTCACCGAGCCCTTGATGATGAAATACAGGCTGTCGGACACATCACCGGCGCAGATGATGTTGCTCTTGGCCTGATACCGGCGGCGTTGACAGTGCATCAGCAACTTGTCGAGATTTTTGATCCTGGGGGTGGGGGCAATAGCAACCATGGTTGTATCCCGAGAAGACTGCACGGTATGAGGTGATTTTTATGGGCGTAAAACGAGGACGTTGAACGCTGGCTAAGCGCCAGTCATTTGGCGTCAGCTTAACAGACACATCCTTGACGGATTTAAGATTTTTCTTAGTGAAGATCGGTAATCTGCTGTGAACATGCAAAGCGCAGCCCGGGCAAAACCCTGTGCTAAGCTGGCGACCCTTTTTTTACAGTGGAGTCTTGGCGATGAAGGCACGCATCCAATGGGCTGGCGAAGCCATGTTCCTCGGTGAGTCGGGCAGTGGCCACGTTGTGGTGATGGACGGTCCGCCAGAAGCCGGTGGACGCAACCTGGGTGTTCGCCCCATGGAGATGCTCCTGCTCGGTGTGGGTGGTTGCAGCAATTTCGACGTGGTCAGCATCCTGAAGAAGTCGCGCCAGGCGGTTGAAAGCTGTGAGGCCTTTCTTGAAGCCGAGCGTGCAACCGAGGACCCGAAGGTCTTCACCAAGATTCACATGCATTTCGTGGTCAAGGGGCGTGGGCTGAAGGAGGCTCAGGTCAAGCGGGCCATCGAACTGTCCGCCGAGAAGTATTGCTCGGCTTCGATCATGCTCGGGGCTGCTGGCGTGGCCATTACCCACGATTACGAAATCGTCGAGTTGGGTTGAGCCGGGACGCAGTTCGTCGGCAAAGGAAAAGGGCGCCTCAAGAGCGCCCTTTTTTGTGTTCGGTACTGGCCGGGATCAGATCCGATAGGTGCTCTTGGTCATGACCTTGGCCAACAGGCTCATGCCGAACTTCACCGGTGCCGGGAAGCGGAAGCCGCCCGCTTCGAGAGCGGTTTCTGCGTGGTGCTCTTCGTCGATGCGCATCTGCTCCAGGATGGCCCGGGACTTTTCGTCTTCTGCCGGTAGTTGTTCCAGGTGTTCGTTCAGGTGCTTGCAGACCTGGTCTTCGGTGGCGGCGACGAACCCCAGGCTGACTTTGTCGCTGATCAGGCCGGCGGCGGCGCCGATGCCGAATGACAGGCCGTAGAACAACGGGTTGAGAACGCTCGGGTGGCTGCCCAGTTGGCGGATGCGCTGTTCGCACCAGGCCAGGTGGTCGATTTCCTCTTCGGCGGCATGCTCCATGGCCTGGCGTACCTGGGGCAGTTTGGCGGTCAGGGCCTGGCCCTGGTAGAGCGCCTGGGCGCAGACTTCCCCGGTGTGATTGATACGCATCAGGCCGGCGACGTGCCGGGTATCCTCGTCACTCATCTGCGCTTCCGGCTGAACTATGGCCGGTGACGGGCGATAAGGTTGGCCGCTGAAAGGCAGCAGCGTACGCATTGCCATGTCGGCTTGCAGCAGCAGACGGTCAATCGGCGAGTAGTGACGTTGGGTAGTCATGCTTATCTCCGGGAAGAATCACGGCGGCCAGTTTACTCCAATCGACAAGGTGAAAACTGCGCTGGATCAGCGCACCCTCGCCTGGGAGTGGGCGAGAGGGCGCGGCACATGAGTGTTAGCAGGGCAATCAGCCCGGAGGCCAGTTCATCTGACGCTGACCCAGTACGTGCATATGAATGTGGTAGACGGTCTGACCGCCCAGCTCATTGCAGTTCATCACCACCCGGAAGCCGTCCTCGCAACCTTGTTCCTTGGCCAGGCGCTGGGCGGTGAACAGGATGTGTCCGGCCAGGGTTTTGTCGTCCTCGGTGAGGTCGTTGAGGGTGCGAATGGGCTTCTTCGGTATGACCAGGAAGTGCACCGGTGCTTGCGGAGCAATATCGTGGAAGGCCAGAACCTGGTCGTCCTCGTAGATGATCTTCGCGGGTATTTCTCTGTTGATGATCTTGGTGAACAGAGTATCCACAGCTGTTTCTCCATTGGGTTGGTCCGGGGTGAGTGTACTCAGGCTCACAATGTGCGCCCAGTCCGAACATCTAACGTGGGCAATAGGCCCGATTGAAGTAACCGACGATCTTGCGGGTCAGCCAGCGAGAGCCCAGGCGGCTGCTGAAGGCCATCCAGCGGTTCAAGCGGCCGGGGATGATGATGGCACGGTTCTTTTCCAGGGCCCGGACTGCGTACAACGCGACTTCTTCGGGGCTCATGAGCAACTTGCTGTCCTTGAGTTTCTGGGTGTCCATCTGGGCGGTGCGGAAGAATGCGGTGCGGGTGGGGCCAGGGCACAGCACCGAGACCTTGACCGCGCATTTTTTCAGCTCTTCGCGCAGCCCTTCGGAAAAGTGCAGAACATAGGCCTTGCTGGCGTAGTAGGTACTCATCCAGGGGCCGGGATAGAAGGCCGCTACCGAGGCGACGTTGAGTATCTGTCCTCCACCCAGCAGGGCCATGCTGTTGCCCAAGGCGTGGCAAAGGCGGGTCAGCGCGAGGATGTTGACCTCGATCAGGTCTTGTTCGGTCATCCAGTCCTGGGCCAGGAAAGGGCCGCTGGTACCGATCCCGGCGCAGTTGACCAGCAGATCGATCTGGCGGTCGCCTTCCTCCAGTTCCAGCAGGAAGCCGGACAGTCGCAGAGGCTCTCCCAGATCGCAGGCCCGGAACAATACTTCGACGCCGAAGCGTTGGGTCAGCTCCAGGGCGATGCATTCCAGCTGATCACGCTGGCGGGCCACGAGAATCAGGTTGCGGCCACGCCGGGCCAGTCCTTCGGCAAGGGCCAGGCCTATGCCGCTGGAAGCACCAGTGATCAGAGCGTAACGGGTCATGCATTTCTCCATCGCAACGGCCAGCGGCCTGCGACAGGAAGGGTCGCAGGCTGGGGCGCGTTTATTCTTGCTCGGATTCTACAGGGGCGGCGATGTCCGCTGGTTCAGCATCTTCATCGGCGCTGCTGGAATCGATGGTTTCGCTGTAGCTGGTTTCGCTGTAGCTGTCTTCCAGGGAGCTCAGGCCGCCGGCCACCACACCCACGATCAGGACGGCGATCAAGACTACCCACATCCAGGACAGGACCTTGACGGCGGTGGTGTTGGGTGGAGGTGGCGCGCCGTAGCGGTTGGCCACGTTGCTGCCCGGGCTGACCATCAGCACCAGCGGGAACACGCTGCCGACGATAGGGACGAAGTTCAGCAGCCACAGCCAGCCCGACCAACCGAGGTCGTGCAGGCGCTGCACGCTGATCTGGATGCTGACGACGATGAAGCCGATGAAGACCACTGCCCCACCAGTAATTCCAAGGACAGTGAGCAGTGTGGAGTTGAACATTGCGGCGGACAGGATGCCGAAGAAGGCACCCACACCGATCACTGCCAGCATGGCCACCGTCAGGACCAGGGTCCAGGCCAGATAGCGCAGGCGACCGATGCGGCCTTCGAAACTGAAGACATTGAGTGTGGCGTATTGGGGGAGGGCATCGCCCACCGCCGCTTGCGGGGGCGCATAGGGCGACGCGCTGATGCTGGCGGCCGTGGGCGTGGGGGTTACTGCATCGAGGTTCAACTGCAACGAGGGCTCGGATTCGATGCGGGCATCGATCCCGGTGTTCTTCAACGCTTCCAGGTAGCGCTGGGCATCGGCCTGAGTCAGGTCGCGCTTGAGTTCCACCTGTTGGCCACTGAACAGGCGTTCCACGGCAGCGACGTCACTTTTGAACAGTTCGGCCAGGTTCAGTTGGGCGGTGGATTTTTCCACGCCGGGCAGCAATGTGCCGTCGAAAACAATCTTGTAGCGGGTCTCGCTCATGGGGGCATCCCTGTCGCTTGAAAAGAAGGCTTACATAAAAGGCCGACAGTTTAAGGCCAGTGCCCCCCGGCTGGCCAAAAAACAATGAGAACTGGTTAGCGTGGCCAGCGTTTAATGAGTTGCGCCGAGCGTTCCTGAGCGGCCTGATATTCGCTGTCCAGGCGGGCAATCAGTTGATCGACGCTGGGCAGGTCGTTGATCTCACCGACGCCCTGGCCGGCAGACCACACGGTTTTCCAGGCCTTGGCTTCGTCGCTGATGGGTTTGAGCTTGGAGCCGAAATTGACTTCGCCTTTACCTTGCAGGGCTGCCAGGTCGAAACCAGCGTTTTCCAGGCTCTGGCGCATGAAGCTGGCAGGGACCCCGGAGACGGCGGCAGTGTGCACGATATCCGCAGCGCGAGAGTTGAGCAGCATCTCTTTATAGGCGTCCGGTGCATGGCTTTCGGTGGTGCCGATAAAACGGGTGCCCAGATAGGCCAGGTCGGCGCCAAGCAGCTGTGCGGCGAGAATCTCGTGACCGCGGTTCAGGCAGCCGGCCAGCAACAGGGTCTTGTCGAAGAACTGGCGAATCTCGGCAATAAGGGAGAACGGGCTCCAGGTTCCGGCATGTCCGCCAGCCCCTGCCGCTACAGCGATCAGTCCGTCGACTCCGGCCTCTGCAGCTTTCTCCGCATGCCGGCGGGTGGTCACGTCATGGAATACCAGCCCGCCATAGCTGTGTACGGCGTCTACCACTTCCTTGACCGCGCCCAGGCTGGTGATGACGATCGGCACCTGGTGTTCGATGCAGATCTGTAAATCCGCCTGTAGACGCGGGTTGCTGTTGTGCACGATCAGGTTCACTGCGTAGGGGGCAGGGTTCTCCAATTTGGCCAACCCTGCTTCGATCTCCTCTAGCCAGGCCTTGAAGCCACTGCTTTCACGCTGGTTGAGGGCAGGGAAGCTGCCTACCACGCCATTGCGACAGCAGGCCAGAACCAGTTCAGGGTTGGAGATCAGGAACATTGGCGCCGCCACCAGAGGCAGGCGCAGGCGTTGTTCGAGCAGAGCGGGCAGTGACATTGGAGTACCCCCAGTGGAAGCGACTAGTAAGAGTTAGAACGGCCGTACAACGACCAAAATTACAATAGCCAGCAATATCAGGACCGGTACTTCATTGAACCAGCGATAAAAGACATGGCTGCGGGTGTTTTCGCCACGGGCAAAACGTTTCACTTGAGCGCCGCACATGTGGTGGTACCCGATCAGGATCACCACCAGGGTCAGTTTGGCGTGCATCCAGCCACCCTGGCCGAAGTAGGCGCTGGGATTGAGGCTGATCAACCAGATGCCAAAGATCAGCGCGGCGATCATTGCCGGCCCCATGATGAAGCGATACAGCTTGCGCTCCATGAGGCAGAAGCGCTCACGGCTGACGCTGTCTTCGCTTTGAGCGTGATAGACGAACAGGCGCGGCAGGTAGAAAAGGCCGGCAAACCAGCAGACCACACTGACGATGTGAAAGGCTTTGAGCCATAGATAGAGCATTTTTAGTTATTCCCAGGTTCACGGTGGCGAAGATAGTAGAGGGTAGAGCGGCCGCACGTCACCTTGACGGTTGTCGCAGGGGCGCGCCACCCCTATTATCGGCAGCTTTCCAGTGGGTTCGTTGAGGGCAGGTTTATGGTCAAGGTCGGTATTGTCGGCGGCACGGGTTACACCGGTGTCGAACTGCTGCGTCTGTTGGCACAGCATCCGCAGGCGCGAGTGGAAGTCATCACTTCGCGATCCGAGGCGGGCCTGGCCGTAGCCGACATGTACCCGAACCTGCGCGGTCACTATGACGGCCTGGCTTTCAGTGTGCCGGATATCAAGACGCTGGGTGCCTGTGATGTGGTGTTCTTCGCAACGCCCCACGGTGTAGCCCATGCACTGGCCGGCGAGTTGCTGGCGGCTGGGACCAAGGTCATCGATTTGTCGGCGGACTTCCGTCTGCAGGATGCCGATGAGTGGGCCAAATGGTACGGTCAGCCCCACGGCGCACCTGAGCTGCTGGATGAGGCGGTCTACGGACTACCGGAAGTCAACCGTGAGCAAATAAAGAAGGCTCGTCTGATTGCCGTTCCCGGGTGCTATCCAACGGCCACCCAGCTGGGCTTCCTGCCATTGCTGGAGGCCGGTCTTGCCGACACTACGCAGTTGATCGCTGACTGCAAGTCCGGTGTCAGTGGAGCAGGCCGTGGTGCCAGCGTTGGTTCGCTGTACTCGGAAACCTCCGAGAGCATGAAGGCCTATGCAGTCAAAGGGCATCGTCACTTGCCGGAAATACGCCAGGGGCTGCGTCGGGCGGCAGGCAAGGACGTCGGCCTGACCTTTGTGCCGCATCTGACGCCAATGATTCGCGGCATTCACTCGACGCTCTACGCGACCGTGGTGGACCGCTCGGTTGATCTGCAAGCGCTGTTTGAGAAGCGTTATGCCAACGAGCCTTTCGTTGATGTGATGCCGGCGGGCAGTCATCCTGAGACTCGCAGTGTGCGTGGTGCCAACGTATGTCGGATTGCCGTGCACCGGCCACAGGATGGTGATCTGGTGGTGGTGCTGTCGGTCATCGACAATCTGGTCAAGGGGGCTTCCGGCCAGGCGGTGCAAAACCTCAATATTCTGTTCGGCTTGGACGAGCGCCTGGGGCTGTCCCACGCTGGCATGCTGCCTTAAGGTCGGTTTAGAGGTGAACAGAAAGGCCCGTCTGACGGGCCTTTCTGCGTTCTGCGGGCAACTGGATGACTATTGATATACCGTAACAATAGTTGACCGCTTTTCTGGGAGAAGCGGATAATGCGCGTCATTACGCAGTATGGCGGCTTAACGCCGGGAGATAGTCAGCATGAGCGTTGAATCCTTCACCCCCACGGCTTTGCAATTCACTCAAGGTGCAGCGCACAAGGTGAAGACCCTGGTCGACGAAGAGGGTAATGATCGCTTGAAGCTGCGCGTATTCGTTACGGGCGGCGGTTGTTCGGGGTTCCAGTACGGTTTCACTTTCGATGAGGAAGTGGCCGAGGACGACACCATCGTCGAGCGCGAAGGCGTAAGCCTGGTGGTCGACCCGATGAGTTTCCAATACCTGGCCGGTGCTGAAGTGGACTACCAGGAAGGTCTGGAAGGTTCGCGGTTCGTGATCAAGAACCCCAATGCCACCACTACTTGTGGTTGCGGGTCCTCGTTCTCGATCTGATCAGTCGGCAAAAGCCAGATAGCAAAACGCCGCAGTGTCTAACGACTCTGCGGCGTTTTGCTATCTGGCGTTCAAGCCGGGTAGATAGCGCCCAGTACACGCAGGCCGCGGGCGCCTGTGACGCTGGGCCGGTTGGCGGCGATGCCTTCCAGGCAGCAATGGGCCAGCCAGGCGAAGGCCATGGCTTCTACCCAGTCGGGGTCCACGCCATAAATGGCGGTACTGTTGACCTGTGTCCCGGGTAGTAGCGCGCTGAGGCGCCGCATCAATGTGCCGTTATGGGCGCCGCCGCCACAAACCAAAAGCTCCTGGGTGCCGACTTGTGCAGTCTGCAACGAGTCGACGATGGTCAGTGCCGTCAGTTCCAGCAGGGTGGCCTGTACATTTTCTGCGGGGATGGCGGGATGCTGGGCCAGATGCTGATTCAGCCACTGGAGGTTGAATACCTCGCGCCCCGTGCTCTTGGGTCCTTGAGTGGCGAAGAAGGGATCGCTGAGCAGGGTCTTCAGAAGAGCCTGGTCAAGCTGGCCGCTGGCCGCCCATTGGCCGTTGCGGTCGAAGGTTTCAGCCCGTTGAGTCTGTATCCATGCATCGAGCAGCACGTTGCCGGGGCCGCAATCAAAGCCGGCGACCGGTTTGGCGGTTTCGATCAGGCTCAGGTTGCTGAAGCCGCCGACGTTCAGAACGGCGCGCTTTCCGGAGCGCTGCTCGAACAGGGCTTCGTGGAAGGCGGGGACCAGAGGGGCGCCTTGGCCGCCGGCAGCCACGTCGCGACTGCGGAAGTCGCTGATAACGGTGATACCGGTGAGTTCTGTGAGCAATGCTGGGTTGCCGATCTGCACGGTAAATCCGCGGCTTGGCTCATGGCGCACGGTCTGCCCGTGGCTGCCTATCGCGCGAATGTCTTGAGGCTGGAGTTGTTGTTGCTGCAGAAGGCTGTGGATGCCCAGGGCAGCCAGCTTGACCCAGTGTTGCTGGGCCATGGCGGAACGGGCGATCTCGTCAGGGCCGCTGGCGCACAAACTCAGGAGTTCGGCGCGCAGGGTCTCTGGCATGGGGATGTAGTGGGTAGCGATCAATCTGATCGCCGGGCTCTGCTCGATCAGGGCAATGTCCAGGCCGTCGAGGCTGGTTCCGGACATTACTCCTATGTAGAGCGCCATGGCTCAGCGCTTGCTCGAGGCCAGCATGGTGGCCTTTTCCTGGTCCATCCGAGCCATAAGAGGCTGGCTCTGTTGCAGGAAGCGAGCTCGCTCGGCCTTGGCAATAGGGTCAGCCATCGGCAGTTTCTGGCCCAGAGGGTCTACGTGGACGCCGTTGACCTGGAACTCGTAGTGCAAGTGAGGGCCGGTAGACAGGCCTGTGGTGCCGATATACCCAATGACCTGACCCTGTTTCACGGAGCCGCCGGTCTTGACGCCCTTGGCAAAGCCTTGCATGTGGCCATACAGGGTCCTGTAGGTGTTGCCGTGCTGAATGATCACGGTGTTGCCGTAACCACCGCGGCGGCCCGCCAGCAGAACCTTTCCGTCACCGGCAGCCTTGATCGGCGTGCCTCGTGGGGCGGCGTAGTCGACGCCCTTGTGAGCGCGGATCTTGTTCAGAATCGGGTGTTTACGACCCATGGAGAAGCGCGAGCTGATACGGGCAAAGTCCACTGGCGTACGGATGAACGCTTTGCGCATGCTATTGCCGTCGGCGGTGTAGTAGCTGCTGGAACCCTGTTTGTTGGTGTAGCGCACGGCGGTGTAGGTCTTGCCGCGATTGGTGAAGCGTGCAGAAAGGATATTGCCGGTACCGACCACTTTGCCGTTGGCTACTTTCTGTTCGTAGATGACGTCAAACTCGTCACCCTGGTGAATATCCTGCGCGAAGTCGATGTCGTAGCCGAAAATGTTGGCCATATCCATGGTCAGGCTATGAGACAGGCCGGCACGTGCCGCGGACTGTGAAAGCGAACTATTGATGACGCCATGTACATAAGCTGAGCGGACTACTGGTTTAGTGATCACTCGGTTGAAGGTAAAGCCTTTGGGGCCCTTGGTCAGAGTGATGGTTTCCAGATCACTGACTTTAGTGTGCAGGTTGCTCAGTTGGCCGTCTTGAGTCAGTTCGAACTCAAGCTTTTGGCCGTGTTTTAGCTGGGAAAACTGCTTTGCTTGCTTGTCGCTTGCCAGGACTTCGTGAACAGATGTAGCTGGCAGGCCAACCTTCTCGAAGAGTGTGGACAAGGTATCGCCCTTGGCCACTATCACTTCTCTATGGCCTGGGGCTTTTTGCTCTTCCGTGACAGCGGTTGTTGGTGCAGCTTCAGCAGTCTCCGGGGGTGCTTCGGCGGCGTTGTCGATCTGTGCGAAAGGAGAGGCGACGCTTTCGCTTGTGGCTTGTTCGACGGAGGCGGCGTCTTGATCTTGTGTCAGCTGCTCGACCGGACTTTCCAGGTCAAGGCTTAGTGTCGTTTTTTTGGCTTCTACATCACTGGAAGGGAATACCAGTAGTGCCAAGCTTAGAAGGGCTGCGATGCCACTTGCGGCGAGCAGGTGGCTCTTCGGATAAAGCGGTGGCGCTTTAGACGGTTCGGTGGTCATAGGTAATTTGACTTTGAAAAGATGAAATGGAAAAGATGAATGACATGATGAAGATGAAATAACTGTATAAAATATAACCAAATCATCTGTGACGCAAGCTCGCGGACGCTCTGCTGCGTGAATGCCCCCGTACGCCGGGCAAAACTTGTAATTAGTCCGTGATCTTGTATGGTTGGTTCCCTTTTGAATCTGAGCCTTGCGGGTCTGTTATGAAGTCGGTTGAAGAGCAGCTAGCGCTGATCAAACGTGGTGCGGAAGAGTTGTTGGTCGAGTCCGAGTTGATCGAGAAGCTCAAGCGCGGCGAGCCGCTGCGTATTAAAGCTGGCTTCGATCCGACGGCTCCGGATCTGCATCTCGGCCACACCGTGCTTATTAATAAGCTGCGTCAGTTCCAGGATCTTGGTCACCAGGTGATCTTCCTGATTGGCGACTTCACCGGGATGATCGGTGATCCGAGTGGCAAAAGCGCTACTCGTCCGCCGCTGACTCGCGAGCAGGTTCTTGATAATGCAGAGACCTACAAGAGTCAGGTTTTCAAGATTCTTGATCCTGCTAAGACTGAAGTCGCATTCAACTCTACTTGGATGGACAAGATGGGGCCGGCGGACTTCATTCGTCTGACTTCCCAGTACACCGTTGCGCGCATGCTTGAGCGGGATGACTTCGACAAGCGCTATTCGACCAATCAGCCGATTGCCATTCACGAGTTCTTGTATCCGCTGGTGCAGGGCTATGACTCGGTCGCTCTGCGCGCTGATGTCGAGTTGGGTGGTACCGATCAGAAGTTCAATCTGTTGATGGGTCGTGAGCTGCAGCGTGGTTATGGTCAAGAGGCTCAGTGCATTTTGACTATGCCTCTGCTTGAGGGGTTGGATGGCGTTAAGAAGATGTCCAAGTCCTTGGGTAACTATGTAGGCATTCAGGAAGCTCCAGGGGTTATGTATGGCAAGCTGGTCTCTATTCCTGATGCGCTGATGTGGCGTTACTTCGAGCTGCTTAGCTTTCGCTCGATGGATGAGATCAATGCATTCAAGGCTGATGTTGAAGCGGGCGCCAACCCGCGTGATATCAAGATCAAGCTGGCAGAGGAGATCGTTGCGCGCTTCCATGGTGACGAGGCGGCCGCAAATGCCCATCGTGGCGCGGGCAACCGTATGAAGGATGGCGAGCTGCCGGAGGATCTGCCGGAAGTTGAGTTGGTCGCTGCTGAGGATATGCCGATTGCAGCTGTCCTTAATAAGGCTGGGCTTGTGAAGAACGCGGCAGTGGCACGGGATCTTCTAGGTTCGGGTGGTGTGCGGGTAGGGGGGGAGGTTGTTGATCGTTCCTTTATATGTGCGGTGGGTTCGACCTACGTGTGTCAGGCCGGCAAGAAGGCATTTGCACGTATTACGCTTAAATCTGAATAAAATCGAAAATAGGTGTTGACGGCGAATTATATCTC
>NZ_JAVAJH010000031.1:0-575 GCF_030718165.1 Pseudomonas sp. LPH60 | reverse complement strand
GGCTTTTTGCCCTTCAACATTGCTTTGCTAGATGCTTTCGCCGGCTTTTGATTTTCTTGGTGGTGATTCATGACGGTTTTCCCCTTTAGTTGAAACATTGCTTCGCTGAGTGCCTATCGCCGTATGCCCGTCGGAAGCTCGGCCCATAAGGGCGACGGGCAAGGGCGGAACCGGAAGCCGCAGCGGAGCACAGGGAGCGCAGCGACCGAGCACCGAACGGGTGAGGATTCCGGCGAAGCGAACCCTTGCACGTTGACCGGGCCGGGCTACCGTTTAGGGCAGGCGATAGGGACTCCGCGAAGCAATCGACTCGAAGGCAATAGCGGGCATGAACACCGAATAGGGCAGCGCTACGCGCTGCGAACTAACCCACGAAGTGGGTTTCTTATGGCAGCCACCGGCTGCGCGCTGGTGACTTTGGGGTGGGATCGATCGGAGGAATTTGTCGCCAAAGTCGGTGTCTGTCTTGGTGACGCAATCGGCGCCGCCGGCGCCGGGATCTGTCACCACGCAAAGCGTGGTGCTTTGGTGACTTGGCCAACTCCTGCAGAACTGAAAACTGTCACCATTGCAGG
>NZ_JAVAJH010000030.1:0-698 GCF_030718165.1 Pseudomonas sp. LPH60 | reverse complement strand
GATGCCAGCGGCAAGGCCACGGTCAACCTGACCGGCACCGTTGCCGGTACCGCAACCGTCACGGCTTCGGCTGTGGCCGGGTCGAAAACTGCGGTTGTAGCCTTGGTCGCCGACAGGTCCACTGCGCGTATCGTTAGCCTAACTGCTAGCAGTCCATCAATTCCGACCGATAGCACCACCCCCAGCACAATCGTTGCGACTGTAAAAGACGCGAAAGGAAACTCTATAGAAGCAGGGTTTGCAGTTAGTTTTACAACCTCAGAAGGCAGCTTGAGTGGTGCGTCTTTCAACACAGACGCTAATGGACAAGCATCTGTGAACCTACGTGCAACGTATGTAGGTAGCGGTTCAGGGACTGTCAGGGCATCCGTACCGCTCAACAGTGCTGATGTCACTGTAGGGTTCTATGCTGATGTTGCATCTGCAAAAGTTAAGAGTCTCGTAGCTAGCCCGACAACGGTGCCAGCTGATGGCACTCCTAGTACCTTGACAGCCACAGTCGTCGACAAAAATGAGAACCCGTTAGGAGCTGGTATCACTGTCTACTTCGGAACTGATCTGAACAGCCTGTCCGGGCCTTCGGCAGTCACGAACAGCAGCGGTGTTGCGAGTGTGACTATCCAAGGAATGACTGCCGGCACTGCAAACGTAACGGCAAAAACGACCGTTTCCGGTAATGCATCTACAGCGGTAACTTT